>NZ_JBIAMW010000020.1:0-131162 GCF_042874315.1 Nocardia sp. NPDC004068 | reverse complement strand
GAACTCTTTCGGATACGGCTTCGGCACTGCGACATCCTCTCAGGCTCGCCACCCGGCAAGCCAACTCGGTTGTCACCTATCCGTGCAGCAGCCCCAAGTCGTCTCCGAAGTCCTTACGGCCGAAACCGATCGCCTTGTCGAGGAGTACTTCACGATGCAGGACCATCTGGCCGAGCAACGGCGCATCGACATGCGCATCGGAATCTGAACAGCCCACGCATGAGGCGCTGGGAGGGTCGCGGACACATTGCGCCTACCCCGCCGACGTCAGGCTTCCCAATCCGCAGACACGCATGTCCTTTACCTACTCTGGCCAAGCGCCTGCATGGGCATGCGAATCGTGCACGCGTACTGTGACAGCGCCCCAACGCACGGACACTTCCGAACACCCGTCGGGCGAGCTCATCCCCGGTCAACCGAGGAGGACGATGCGCTGCTGGGCGGCGATCTGGGCACGGTGGGCTCATCCCCGCGCGTGCGGGGAGCACCAGGCAGCGGGCAAGATCCTCGTCGGCTACCACGGCTCATCCCCGCGCGTGCGGGGAGCGGCTGGTCGGTGAAAATGGTCCCGAGCTGGTGAAGGGCTCATCCCCGCGCGTGCGGGGAGCGCGGTCGGTTTGAGTTTGGTTTTAGACCATGATCGGGCTCATCCCCGCGCGTGCGGGGAGCGCGAACTCAACGCCGCCCGCGCCGAAGCGCGGCGGCGGCTCATCCCCGCGCGTGCGGGGAGCGCACTTGTTGACCTGCACCGTTGTGGCGGCAGAGGGCAAAACTCATTCACTTTTCGCCGTACAGACACATCGTCCGAGGGATGACAGCTCTCGATCTAACCCCACTCACGCGGCCTGAGTGTTTCCGATACCTCCCCCTAACGTCGTCCTTCGTAGCCAACCGATTCAGTACTTCCACTGTCGAAAGGATGGTGCCTGACTAGTCGCCTCGCGGCTTCTACGACGGCGGCATCGGCCTGGACAACCAGCCGTTTCCACCGACGCGGCCCCTGACATTGCATTACCCCAGTACCCAGCCAGCCGCATGAGGCATTCACCTTGGACGTCTCGGGCCCACTTGAACGCAAGGGACCCTCCTCTGGACTCAGGCGGCTGCCTCGAGAGCGAACTCTCCAGCCTCTACTCCCCGCGTGAAAGCCATCCACTCGGCCGCGGTGAAGAGCAAGGCCCGACCATCCGCATCCGTCAACCGAACACTTCCGTCGATCTGATGAACGATGGCCGGAAGGAGATCACTCGAGTCCTGAGTCCCCCGCTTGCCGGCAACTTGCTCCAAGAACAACGCCCAGACGCCCACAGGGACCTCAATCACGGGCTCGCTCTGGGGATCCCCCACGTACTTGTCGTCGCGGATGAGCACCACGCCTCCGCAGCGCCGCACCTGCACGCAGTTCGACGCGTCACGGGAGAAGGAGGACTTGGCCCAATCGCCGCTCAGCTGGCCCCTGCGCGAAACTTCGTGCGGCCGTGTCGGATTCGTACCCCTTGCGCTCATGGCGAAATTCTACTCAGCTCCGTTCCTCAATTTTGCGCGCAGATTCTTCGATCAACGCCAGAGAGTCTGCGGCACTCAGAGCCTGATCGTGCATCTGCTGGAACGAGCGGCTGATATCGAAGACCCGGTCAGGATCGTCGATGATCTTGGCTTCCAGCGGCGATTCGTACCACGCCAGCGGGCCCAGAGCGGCGCTGGTGAATTCGAGGATGTAGAAGGTGCACCCGCCGAGAATCGGACCCGTGGGGCTGGTGAACGGAATGATCCTCAGATCGATCGTCTCCGGGTTCGACCGAATCATCCGGCTGAGATGGTCGAGTTGCTCGCGCAGCACGTCAGGACCGCCGAACTGTTGCTCGATGGCCGCTTGGCTGACCACGGCGACCAGCCGCAGGGGATCCCGATCACGCAGGCGCTCTTGACGTTTCAGCCGCGCAGCGACGCGGCGTTGAACTTCCTTGGCCGGGATGCCGATCTGGTCGGTTTCGATGAGGGCGCGGATGTACGCCTCGGTTTGGAGCAACCCTGGAATGAGCAGGCTCTCGAAGGTTCGGACCTCTTCGGCGCCGTATTCGAGTCCGTAGAGATTGATGTGTTGCGGGGAGAAGATCTTGTTGTAAGCGGCCCACCAGCCCGTCCCCACCGCGTACTCGCGCAACTTCAGCAGGTGCTCTCGCAGGTCCTTCGGGAACTCGAGCACGTCGAGTACCAGCGCGAACTTCTCGGGACCGACCAGCTTCTTATCGTTTTCGAACCTCGACCAGAAGGTGCTCGACACCTGCGCCGCCTTGGCGACGGCGGGACCGGTCAGCCCCAACTCCTCCCGCCTCTCGCGGCAGATCGCAACCAACTCCCATTTGGCGGCAATAGGCGAGACAGGTGGCATCGGTATCCCTCCTTCCGCCTGACGAGACAGCGGCGCACGTACCGTACCTCGGCAGGCGAGATGTGCCGGACCAGTCCACCTTCCGACCACCACTCGCCTGCGCTTGCCAGGTATTATTTACCGGTATTACCGTACCTTCGTTCGTGCGGCCGCTGGAGAGGCGGCGACGCAAGCGTTCCTGGCACCACAACGGCAGCAGGGGATCCAAAGATGCGACTCGTCAGCGATGCACAACGTAAATACACAGGGCCGCAAAGCGTTTCAGCGTCCTTCAGTTCGCACCAGCAGTCGTCGGTAGACGAGTAAGCCGAATGGCCAGCCGCCGAGAGCCTTTCACGTCGACCGACTGGGGCGTCCAACTCCGAGACTTCCGAGTGCGACTGTTGGGGATCAGTCGACTGAGGTTCGCCGAACTCGTGAACGACAAGGGCGCGGAGGCAGGTCTGCGTCTGAGTTGTACCGAACGTCACGTCACTCGCTGGGAGAACGGCGAAGTACGAAAGCCCTCAGCGGATTACGCCACAGCCTTGATAGCGCTGAACGCTCCGTGCCCGCAGGACGCATCGGTTCCCCGGCGTTCGCCGAGCGGATGGCACTCAGTCGAGGAACCGGTCCGCGGCGGTTCGGACGCGGTCACCATTTCCCCTGCGATGAGCGCCCAGGACTGCGATCGATTCCTCGAGGCCGTCGGCGCGGCGGTGATCGGTTCATCCACCGACAAATTGACCCCTTGGCTCCCTAGCCTGCCCCAATCATCCTGTGTGCCCGCCAGAGTCGACGGCGACGATGTCGCCTTCATCGTCTCGACAACGGCCGGGTTGCGACGCCAGGACCAACGCCACGGCGGGGCGACCGTCGTCGATATGGCCGCCGCGACCATGCGGGCCAGCCAGGGTCTGCTCCTCGGTTGCAAAGATCACCGCACCAAGACAGCGCTCGCGGTGGCCCTCGCCGACCTCGCCCGGGTAGCGGGCTGGGCTTATCACGACATCGGCGATCACCGCCGAGCACGCCAATACCTCACGCTCGCAATGCTTTACGCCGGAACCGCCGGGGCACCCAGCCTGGTAGCCAGCATCCTCTACGTGCTGGGCCGCATCAGCCTCGGCGACCGACGCCCGCAGCACGCTCTGCGCATGTTCCAACTCGGCCAGGTCCCCGCCCAAGACGCCGCGAACAACGCCGAATCGGCACGGTTGCACGCGAACGCAGCCTGGGCGCACGCCATGATGGGCAACGAGCGACTGATGCGGGAATCGCTGGGCCGCGCGGAACACGAACTCGGCCGCGTGGACGACAAACAGATCGACCCATGGACGCGGGTGTTCTTCACACCAGGAGAATTCACCGGCCTGCAATCGGTGATCTACAACGAGATGGCCGCCACCCTGCACGATGACCCCGCCAGATCCGCTCGCTACACCTCGGCAGCGCTCGACCTGATCGCCCATTCCTTGGCCGCACCCCTGTACGCTCGCCCGACTCGCAGCGTGCTGTTCGACCACATCACAGCCGCCGCGTGCCAATTCCGGCTCCACGAAACAGAATTGGCGGTCGAGTCGGCCCGAACGGCGCTCGATATGTCCTCAGGGATTCTCAGCGCCCGTGCAGTGGACCGCCTCAGATCCATCGCGGACCCGGCGGCCAGCATCGATCACAACGACGCCCGGGAAATCCGCCGACGGATCCGACGACTCATGCACCCCCAACAGGAGCAACAGGCCATGTCGGCCGAGAGCAGGACACCCTCCGTAGGATGACCGGCGTGGCGACGCAACTTTCGCCGCGGCAGTTCGACGAACTCCGCGAAGTCGTGGTCGACGCCTGCGCACAGGTCGGCCTGAACGGGCACGGAGCCGAGCTGATCCAGTACACCGTGAACGCCACCGTCCGGTTGCGAGACGCGCCCGTGGTGGTCCGCGTCAGCGCGGGAGAAGTCGGCCGCGCTCGCGGCGCACGAGTCGTCGACGCGGCGCGCTGGCTCGTCACCCGAGGCGCGCCCATCGTGGAGCCGTGGGCCTGCGATCAACCGATACATGTCGGGGACTACACGGTGACCTTCTGGCACGAACTCGCAACCAAGAAGCAGTGGACGGCCGAAGAGCTCGTCGCGCCCCTCAAAGCCCTTCACGCACTCGAACCTGTTGACACGCTTGCCAATTGGGATCCGTTCACCATCGCGCGACAGCGACTTGCCGCAGCCGATCCGGTCGTATCCGACGAGGATCTGGCCTGGCTGTCGAAACAGTGGTCCGAGGCCGAACAGCAATACCGAGCCACCGAGTCGACCATGCCGATCGGCGTGGTCCACGGCGATCCCCATACCGGGAACCTTCTGCTGGACGAGCGGACCGGGCGGGCGGTGCTGTGTGATCTCGACGAGACGGGGATCGGTCCGATCGCCTGGGATCTGGTGCCCCAGGCGGTCGGCGCGGAGCGGTTCGCGCGCCAGGACTTCTACCGGAAGTTCGTCGCCGCTTACGGTTCCGATGTGCGCAACGAGCCTTATTGGCCTGTGCTGCAACGTATTCGAGAACTGATCATGGTGACGAGTGTTCTTCCCGGACTCGGCCATCGGCCGGAGGTCGCCGCACAGCACGCCCACCGTCTCGCCAGTCTGCGCCAAGGCCATCGGCACGCCCTCTGGGCTCGATACCAATAACCTGCCACACGCGGGCTCGTCCCGAGAGCTATAGAGCCCTCCGCCATTCATGGTCACGCGGCGTAGGGATGTCCTGTTTTACATGACACGAATTCAGCCGAGTGTCCTGAATCGCGTCATGGTGGCACGTGCCGCAACGGAGTTCACTCGAGGAATGACGTTGTCGCACAATGCGTGTCTTGAGGGAACACTTCGGCGAACCGTCACGCCGATGTGAGCAACTCGTGCAATGCCACCTCGCCGTCGACTTCGGTGTTCCCGGAATACCGATACAGCACTACCGAGCCGAGGAGCACGCCGCGCGAATCTTCGCGGCCGAGGCCGAACGACAGCAGCTGGCACACGTCACGATCGACCACGACGTGACCTTCGACCTCAAACCCCTTCCCTACCAACGACTCTTCCTCTTCGACTGTCGGAGATCCCACGTCGCCGATCGAACTGATCGCTTGAACCCGAGCCACATACGAATCTGAAAGGACGACAATGCCCGCACAAGGATCGACACTCGCGCTCCGAGCGCTCGGCCGACGGCTGTACACATTGCGGAAGAAAGCCGATATCAGCCAGGGCTACGCCGCGAGCATTCTCGGAATATCACCCCAAACCATGGGCAGGGTCGAAGAAGGACTCTCGGCACGATCAGCGAGCGACCTCTACATGAACACCCTCTGCGACCTCTACAACGCACCACAAGACGAGCGCCGACTCATCCTCGCCCTGGCGCACGAAGTCCGGGTCATCGCCAAACGGGGTGGCGGATGGTGGCGAGCGCACCTGGACCAAGGCCCGGTCGATTTCGACCCCTACACCGTCGTCGAAGGCGCGGCCAATCGACTGACCATCTGGGCGGTCATCGTCCTGCCCGCTATCGTCCGCACGCCCGACTACACCCGCGCGATGACCTGGACCCTGCATCCGAACGAACCCACCGACCAGAATGAGGAACGCATCCAACGCGCCCTCAAACAGCAACGCAGCCTTGATGATCCGGACCTCACCGTCGAGATCATCCTGTCCGAGGCCGCGCTGCGCGAAGAATGGGGCGGTTCCGCCGTCATGGCCGAGCAACGCCGCCACTTGGCCGAGATCGCCCAACGCCCCAACGTCACGATCCGAGTGGTCCCCTTCACCACCCGCCACCACCTCGGACCCCTCGTCGGCCCGTTCTCCCTTATGGAGTTCCCCCCGATGTCCAAATCACGGATGACCCACCCACCGATCGTTCACATCGAGGGCTACGCGGGAGACCTCTACCTCGAACGCTTCGAAGAGGTCAGCCACTACAAGGCCGCAATCCCCGAACTCCGACGCGCAGCCCTGACCGAAACCGACTCCAGGGCACTACTTCTGCACGAGAACTAACCCTAGCCGCACCCTTTGTTCGGATCCGCACCCCTATCAGGGCCACAGAACGGGTGCGGATTCGAATAAAGGGTGCGGCTGGGTTGCCGTACCTGGGGTCAGGAGGCTGCGGGGATGGGGTCGGGGATGATTTCTCGGGTGGGGCCGGTGCCTACCGCTGTGGCGTGGGCATCGATGTCGACGGTCTCTTCGCCGCGGATGGCGGATTCGCACCGACGGGCCAAGTCGTGGCGATCGGAGCCCGGCTGTTCCAAGGGCAGCAGAACGATCTCGGCCACAACGCCTTTCGAGCGCAACACTCGGCGGGCCGAATCGAGGAAGGTGTCCACGCCGACGAAACCGGGGACAGTGGACAGCTCGCCGTCAGCGTCGAGGTAGCGCAGCCGAATCGGCTGAACAGGCACCCCAGCATCCACCGCCGCCTGAAACAGCGCAGGCCGCGAACGCCCATGCGCCCGCCCACACCACGTCGTCCCCTCGGGGAACATCGCCACCCGCTCCCCCGCCCGCAACCGAGCCGCCATCTCCCCGATCACAGACGGCAACTGCCGCAACCGCTCACGCTCGATCGGAATGACCCGCATCCGCCGAGCAAGCCCACCCAGCACCGGCCACTCGATCAGATCGGCACGCGCCACGAAACCCATCGGCCGCACCGCCGCCAGAACGATGACATCCGTCCACCCGACATGCGGGGCGACCGTCAGCACCCCACCCTCACCCACGTCCGACGACGCCCCACGCTCATCGATCACCCGCAACCGAATCCCACAGGAGCGCAGCACCGCCCGCGCGTAGCGGCGATGCAACCAGGGCCGGAAACTCCGGGGAGTGGCGACATTGACGACGGGAAAGCTCACGAACAACCCGATCACGCTCAGGATGCGGAAGCCCGTGCGAAGGCTCCCCGCCGCCGCGTCGATATCGACACAGGAAGGCCCACACGGGCTCGACGGCATCCAAGCGTGCACCGGCGCCGCCGGTGGACACGACAGCTTGCCGGAACCAGGTAACGACTGCACTGCGAGGGTCATGATCACCGTCCGTCGAAAGTGTTTGCGGCGCTCTGCAATCGATCGAGATAACGAGTGTTGATGGTGGACAGCCCGAGCAACGCGACGAAGTCCGCGACGGCGAAGTCGGGATCGTGCGCGGGCTCGCCGCAGATCTCGGCGTTGAGCCGCAGGTACCCACGCAGCAACGGCGGGATCTTCGGCCGCGCAGGCGGTTCCAGCTCGTCGAGAGTCAACCCGTCCACCACCACGGGGTTGTACGGCCGCACCCGCTGCGCCGGATCGCACGCGTGCCGGGCCATGACGAAATCCCGCACCCCGCGCACGTTCACCCCGGGCGCGTCGGCCTCGGTCTCGCGCATCGGCACCGACACGCACCCCATCACCCAGTCGTAGCCGGTGAGCTGGATGTAGTGCAGAATGCCCGCCCACATGAGCGTGAGGACCGAGCCGTTGCGGTGGTCGGGAACCACGCAGGCGCGGCCCATTTCGACGATGCGGCGGCCCTCGGGGTCCATGTCGGTGAGGTCGAATTCGGTGGCGGTGTAGTAGCCCCCGGCCGCGCGCACCTTGTCCGGCGGCAGCATTCGGTAGCACCCGACGAACTGGTCGGTCAGTTCGTCGCGGACCAGCAGGTGGTCGCAGTGCTCGTCGAAGCGGTCGGCGTCGAGGCCGTCGGCGTTGACCGGGATGTCGAATCCCGGCTCCGACGCGAACACCTGGTAGCGCAGCCGCTGGGCGGCGGTGCGATGTTCGAGGTCGGAGGAGACCACCAGCGAGTACTGCGACCGGCCCGCCCCGGCGTCCGCGCGGCCCGCGGTCAGCACTGACGTAGATGTCATGACCCGATGAAGCCAGTTCGAGTCGGCCCGGGAGCGACCGCCGAGTGTCGCCCCGATGCCAGTCCGGTGAACGAGACGGCCGTCACACATACCGTTCACCGGCTCGACGATTCGGGTTCGCCCGGTCTCCCTCAGGCGTTTTCGCGAGCGAAGCTGCGCGCCCCGATCACGATCAACACCACTGCCACGACCGCGGTGAGCCCGGTGCCGAGGTACACCTCCGAGGCGGTGAAGTCGCCGCGGAACAACGCGCGGGCCGCCTCGACGGTGTGCTTGAACGGATTGGCATCGGACACCACGCGCAACCACGTCGGCCCCAGGCTCATCGGCAGCAGAATGCCCGACAACAACATGAGCGGCACCGCCACCGTGTTGAGGATCGAGGCGAGCACGTCCTCCGCCCGCGCCCACAGGGCCAGCGCGTACGAGCCCGACGCCAGCCCGGCGGCCATCACCGAGATCAGCAGCACCGACGCCAGCAGCCCGAACACATTGGGCCGCAACGAGAACGCGATCACCGCCACCGCGACCAGCACCAGCGCCTGCACGATCAGCACGACCATATCCTTGAGCACCCGTCCCAGCAGCAGCGCGCCGCGCCGCGCGGGGGTGACCCGTTGCCGTTCGATCACCCCGGCCCGCAGCTCCCCCACCATGCCGAATCCGGCGAACATCGAACCGAACAGCCCGACCTGGATGACCAGCGCCGGGGTGAGGACCTTCCAGGGGTCCGCGCCGCCGCCCAGCGACGGCGCGATCGCCTTCACCAGCGGACCGAACAGCACCAGATACAGCACCGGCTGGCTGAGCCCGATGAAAACCCAAGCGGGATTGCGCAATTGGACGCGCAGCTGCGACCAGAAGATCAGGCCGGTCTCACGGAGAAAGGTCATCGGTCCTCCTCCCGGAGTGAACGCCCGGTGACGGTGAGGAACACGTCGTCGAGGCTGGGTCGTTGGACGGTGAGCGAGCCCGGGGTGATGCCGTGCTCGTCGAGGGCGCGCAGCAGCGGCACCACGGCCGCGTCGCCGCGCGCTACGGTGAGGTGCACGCGCCCGTCGGTGTACAGCTTCGAGCGCGGCGCGACCGTCTCCTCTGCGATCCGGATCGCGAGATCGGCGTGCGCGTCGGCGATTTCGAGGCTGATGACGTCGCCGGAGATGCGCTGTTTGAGTTCGTCGGGCGTCCCGGCCGCGACGATCTCGCCGTGGTCCATCACCAGGACGCGGTCGCACAGCGCGTCGGCCTCCTCGAGGTAATGGGTGGTGAGCACGATGGTGGTGCCCTGGTCGCGCAGCCGCCGGATGTGCCCCCACAGATTGGCCCGGCTCTGCGGGTCCAGTCCGGTGGTCGGTTCGTCCAGGTAGATCAGGCCGGGCCGGTGCACCAGGCCGAGGGCGATATCGACGCGGCGGCGCTGCCCGCCGGACAGCTCGCGGCATCGGCGCGGGCCCAGGCCCTCCAATTCCAGTGCGGTCAACAGGCTTTCGGCGCTCGCCACCGCCTCGGCCCGGCTCATGCCGAAAAGCCTTGCCTGCAACACCAATTGGTCGATGACCAGCTCCACGTCGGCGGTCATGCCGCCCTGTGCCACATAGCCGATGCGCGAGCGCACGGTTCGGGGGTCGGCGCGCAGATCGGCCCCGGCGATCGCCGCCTCCCCCGCCGTCGGCGCGAGCAGCGTCGCGATCATGCGCAGGGTCGTGGTCTTGCCCGCTCCGTTGGGGCCGAGCAGCCCGACGATCTCGCCGTCGCGCACCTCGAAGTCCACGCCGCGGACCGCCTCGACCGGACCCGTTTTCGTTCGAAACGTTCGCGCCAGCCCCCGAACCCGGATGACCGAGGTTCGGGTGCGTTCACGAACGGTTGCCGTCGTTTCCATACCGAGAACGGTAGGAACGACGGCCCGAATAGTCAAGCTTTAGTATTCAGACTTGATTAGCTACGCTGGGGCGGTGCCCTCCTCCGTCCACGGCGGGATCGTCCACACGTTCAGTTCACCGGATTCGATGCGCCGCAACGTTTTTCGCGACCATTCCAGATCGGCCCGGGTGTGGTCGGCGGCCAGTTGCAGAAGGTCGGCGACGTTGTGCGGCTCGGCCTCGGCCGGATGTCCGGACCCGGCGAGCACGCGCGCCACCTCGCGCTCGAGATGCAGCAGATCGGCCTCGAACTTGAGGATGCGGCTGCGCAGCGCGGCCACCACCTCGTCGCGCGGCGCGGCCGGGAACAGCGCGATCGCCGCGTAGTAGGGGTGCTTGGGCTGCTCGGTCGACCACAGCGCCTCGCGCACCAGGTCGCCGAACACCTTCTCGCCCTCGGCGGTCATCCGATAGGTCGTGCGCTCGGGTCGCGCCCCGTCCTGGCCGACCTCCTCGACCGCGATCAGACCCTCCCGGTGCACGGTCTTCAACGCGCCGTAAACGGAACCGGGCTTCACATTGGCCCAGTCGTCGGCGTGCCAGGACAGCAGTTCCCGGCGCACGTCGTACCCGTGCACCGGTTGCAGCATCCGGACCACCGCCAGCACCAGCATTCGCGTCGTGGGGACAGCCATGCCGGAGATTCAATCAGAGCGGGTTGCCCGGATCCCGTTCCGGCAGCGGCCGTTCGACGATCTCGGGGCGCCCCAACGGATTTCGCACCCGGCGCTTGGCGGCCTGGTAGACCTGGATGGTCTCCGCGGCCACGACATCCCAGGCGAAGTCCTCGGTCAGCCGCTCGCGCGCGGCGTAGGCGCGGTCCTGGGTGGCGGCCGGATCGGCGAGCACGGCCGTGACCGCGTCGACGAGGCCGTTCACATCGGCGGGTTCGAACGACGCCCCGGTCACGCCGTCGAGCACGAGTTCGCCCAGCCCGCCCGCGGTCGAGGTGATCAGCGGCGTCCCGGCGGCGGCGGCCTCGAGGGCGACGATGCCGAACGGCTCGTAGCGGCTGGGCAGCACGATCGCGTCGGCTCCGTGCAGCCAGCCCAGCAGTTCCACGTGATCGAGGCGGCCCACGAAGTTCACCGCCCGCGCGACCCGATGCACCCGGGCGCGCTCGCGCAGCCAGTCGAACTGGGTGCCCACCCCGGCCACGGTGAGCGTGGTCCCCGGATGCGCGCGGCGCACGCGCGGCAGCGCGGCGATCGCGTCCTGCACGCCCTTCTCGTATTCCAGCCGCCCCACGTACAGCAGCCGCGGCGGTCCCGAGCGCGGCGCGCGATCGCGAAAGGTCCACGCGCCCACGTCGATTCCGTTGCGGATCACGGTGATCGCCGCGAGGTCGGGGCCGTAGAGCCGCTCCACCTCGTCCTGCATCGACGCCGAACACGTGATGAGCGCGTCGGATTCGCGGGCCAGCCACCATTCGACCGAGTGCACCTGCTTGTTCACCCGGCCCGACACCCAGCCGCTGTGCCGCCCGGCCTCGGTCGCGTGGATCGTCGACACCAGCGGCACGTCGTAGTGCTCGGCCAGCGCGATCGCGGGGTGCGCGACCAACCAGTCGTGGGCGTGCACCACGTCGGGGGTCCAGCCGTCGGCGATACCCGGCTTGCTCAGCCCGATTCCGGCGCGAACCATGGCGTGGCCCATGGCCAGCGTCCAGGCGAGCATGTCCTCGCCGAAGTCGAAGCAGGGCGGATCCTCGGCCACCGCGACCACCAGCACGCGGTCCTCGATGTAGGAGTGGGTGGGGTGGGTGGCCGCGTCGGTGCCCATCGGGCGGCGGGCCAGCACGACCACCTCGTGCCCGGCCGCGGCCAGTTCGGTGGCCAAATGGTGTACGTGCCGACCGAGCCCGCCGACCACCACCGGTGGGTACTCCCACGACACCATCAAAATTCTCATGCTGGTCCTTCGAGGCGGCGCGCGTCGAGCGCCGGAAAGAGTCCGTCGGCCGCGTACCATCCTGCCGCCAAGTGCCCGGCTTTGGCGAGTTGGCCGGACGAGAGGGCGGCGGCGATCTCGCGCACGGCGTGGGCGTGCTGGTGGGCGCGGTCGCGGGCGTACCCCGCCGCCGAATCCTTGCTGACCATGAAGGCCCAGTCGCTGGAGACGGTCAGAATCGCCTCGCGCAGCAGCTGATCGGCCACCGGATCGCGCGAGCCGTCGGCCTGCACCCGCATCTTGTCGAGGGTGTCCAGGGTCAGGCGCACGATCTCGTCGTCGAGTTCGACCAGATCGGCGACCTGCTCGCCCGCCCACACCCGCCAGTCCTTGCCCGAACCCCACGACGAATCCGCCAATTCGACCGGGGCGCCGACGAATCCGCGCGCGCGGGCGTCGGCGAGCGTGCCGACGGTGACCCCGGCCTCGGGCAGCGCGCGCAGCACCTGTTCGAGCCAGAGCGGACCCTCGTGCCACCAGTGCCCGAACAGTTCGGTGTCGAACGCGGCGACCACGAGCGCGGGACGGCCGATGCGCTCGGATTCGGCGATCAACCGCTCGCGCACGGTCCGCACGAAATCCGCGACGTCGCGGGCGACCGCGGCCGCGGCGAGGTCGGGATCGTAAGGAGCCTTGTCGGGTCCGGCCACCTGTTTGCCGGTGACGCGCACGGGTTTCAGGCCCGTGGCGTGGTCGTAGTGATGGAAGTCACGGTAGTGGGCGTGGCCCGGATAGCCGGACTTCGGCGACCACACGCGATAGCTGACCTGGAGATCGCGGCCGAAGGCGAGCACCGGCGAATCCCACACGGGGCGGCCCAGACTCGTATCCCCGCGCAGCGCGGGACCGTCGACCATGAAATGCGTCACACCCGCGGCGGCGTAGGTCGTCTCCATGCCGGGGGTGAAACCGCATTCGGGCGCCCAGATTCCGGTCGGCGAGTGCCCCCAGCGCTGCCGCGCGTCGGCGAGTCCCTCGGCGAGTTGGAAGGACCGCAGCCGCGGGTCCAGCAACGGCTGGAACGGATGCGCGAGCGGGCCGCCGAGCAGTTCGATCGCCTCGGCGTCGATCAACTCCCGCCACACCGGGGAACCGCCGTGCCGCCAGCGCAGCTCGAAATCGGCGAGCGCCTCGGTCGCGAGCCGATGCTCGTAGCCGCCGAGCGCGCGATTGCCCGCCAGCGCCGCCTCGTCCGCGCGCAGCCGCCAATTGCCCAGCCAGTGATGCATTCCCGACAGGCAGTGCGGATCGTCGAGCTGGGCGGCCAGCACGGGCGTGATGCCCAGGCTCAGCAGATGCGAACGGCCTTCGGCCGCAAGGGTTCTCAGCACCCGGGCGACGGGCAGATAGGAGGCGGCCCAGGACTGGTAGAGCCACTCCTCGCCCACCGGCCAGCGGCCGTGCCGGGCCAGCCACGGCAGATGGGAGTGCAACACCAGGGTGAACTGGCCCGGGACCACGCTGTCGCTCAAGGGTTCACCGAGCTTCGGGTTTGACCGCGACCGCCACCAGATCCAGGCTGGCGTCGATATCGGCGGTGCGCAGCACGAAGTCCTCGGTGCGCACGGCCGCGACATCGGCGGCGAGGTCGGCGGGCCACGGCTCCCCGGCCAGCGCGCGGCGGATCTGCGCGTCGATGATCGAGCCCTCCCATTTCGCGTCCAGCGCGAGCAGGTCCGGGCCGTGGTGCACGCCGGTCATCAGTTCGACGCGAAAACCGGCCGCCACCAACAACTCCGAGAGTTCGGCGGCGTTCAGCTCGCGGGTGTGGAAGGGGTTCAGCGGCGTATCGCGGCCGGGCGAGAACGTGATCCGGTTGGGGGTGCTGATGAGCAGCGTGCCGCCCGGCCGCAGCACGCGCAGGCATTCGCGCAGGAATCCGGCCTGATCCCAGAGATGTTCGATGACTTGGAAATTCACCACCACGTCGATCGTGCCGTCCTCGACGGGCAGGTCGGCGAGATTGCCCTGGATCATCTCCACCCGCGGGTAGGCCGCGCGCACGTGCTCGACCGCGCCGGTGTCGTAGTCCACGCCGATCACCCGCGCGGCGACCCCGGCGATCATGTTCGCGCCGTACCCCTCGCCCGAACCGGCCTCGAGCACGACCTGCCCCGCGCACCGATCGAGCAGCCGGGCGTAGACGATCTCGTGGCGGCGGAACCAGTAGTTCTCCTCGGGGATCCCCGGAACCGTCCGCTCACCGGTCAGCGGCAGGGTGTCGACGGGTGGCTCGACGGGTACGGCCTCACTCATTCACCCGACGTTAGCGGTTGCCTGTATCACACCCGGACTCGGAGGTGGTGATGCAGAACATCACACCCTAAGTTACCCATGAGTAACTTAACGTAGGGTAATGTCCCAGCACGAGCTATTCGTGGACGTACGGCCCGGTCGTGCGACCCCACCCCCCGTGCCATAAGAACAGGAGGTCGACGAAGACCAATGCCGAACATCGTCGTACTGATCAAGCAGGTTCCCGACACCTGGTCCGAGCGCAAGCTGTCCGATGGCGACTACACCCTCGACCGCGAGGCCGCCGACGCGATCCTGGACGAGATCAACGAGCGCGCCGTCGAGGAGGCGCTGTTGATCAAGGAGGCCCAGGGCGGCGAGGTGACCGTGCTCGCGATGGGTCCGGAGCGGGCCACCGAGGCCATCCGCAAGGCGCTGTCCATGGGCGCCGACAAGGCCATCCACGTCAAGGACGACGCGATCCACGGCTCCGACGCCGTGCAGACCGCGTGGGTGCTGGCGGGCGCGCTGGGCCAGATCGAGGGTGTCGAACTGGTCATCGCCGGTAACGAGGCCACCGACGGTCGCGCGGGCGCGGTGCCCGCGATCATCGCCGAGTACCTGGGCATTCCGCAGCTGACCCACCTGCGCAAGCTGGCGGTCGACGGCGACAAGATCACCGGCGAGCGCGAGACCGACGAGGGCGTGTTCAAGCTCGAGGCCAACCTCCCGGCCATCGTCTCGGTCACCGAGAAGATCAACGAGCCGCGCTTCCCGTCCTTCAAGGGCATCATGGCCGCGAAGAAGAAGGAAGTGCAGACCTTCAGCCTGGCCGACCTGGGCATCGACCCGTCGACGGTCGGCGTGGGCAACGCGGGTTCCGCGGTCACCGGTGTCACCCCGAAGCCGCCGCGCACGGCGGGCGAGAAGATCGTCGACGAGGGCGAGGGCGGCCAGCAGATCGCCCAGTACCTCATCGGCCAGAAGATCATCTGACGCCGCGCCCCGAGCTACGACAGGAGAGAGAACAATGGCAGAAGTACTCGTGCTCGTGGAGCACGCCGAAGGCGCGCCGAAGAAGGTCACCAACGAACTGCTGACCGCGGCCCGCACCCTGGGCACCCCCGCCGCCGTCGTGCTGGGCGCCCCCGGCACCGCCGACAAGCTGGCCGACGCGCTGACCGCGGCCGGCGCGGAGAAGATCTACGTCGCCGAGTCCGACGACGTCGACGGCTTCCTCGTCACCCCGAAGGTCGACGTGCTGGCCGGGCTGGTCGAATCCGCCTCGCCCGCAGCGGTTCTCGTGGCCGCCTCGGCCGAGGGCAAGGAGGTGTCGGGCCGCCTCGCCGCCCGCATCGGTTCCGGCCTGCTGGTCGACGTCATCGACATCAAGGAGGACGGCACCGCCGTGCACTCCATCTTCGGTGGCGCGTTCACCGTGGACGCCAAGGCCACCGGCGATCTGCCGGTGATCTCGGTGCGCCCGGGCGCGATCGAGGCCAAGGCGCAGTCCGGCGCCGGGGAGAAGGTCACCGTCGAGGTGCCCGCGCAGGAAGAGGGCGTCACCAAGGTGACCTCCCGCGAGCCCGTCGCCGGTGGCGACCGCCCGGAACTCACCGAGGCCACCATCGTGGTCTCCGGCGGCCGCGGCGTGGGCAGCGAGGACAACTTCCACAAGGTCGTCGAGCCGCTGGCCGACGCGCTCGGCGCCGCGGTCGGCGCCTCGCGTGCCGCCGTCGACTCGGGCTACTACCCGGGCCAGTTCCAGGTCGGCCAGACCGGCAAGACCGTGTCCCCGCAGCTGTATGTCGCCCTGGGCATCTCCGGCGCGATCCAGCACCGCGCGGGCATGCAGACCTCGAAGACCATCGTGGCCGTCAACAAGGACGAAGAGGCCCCGATCTTCGAGATCAGCGACTACGGCATCGTCGGCGACCTGTTCAATGTCGCCCCGCAGCTGACCGAGTCGGTCAAGGCCCACAAGGGCTGACGCCCTGCGGGCACCGAGCAGGAGGCTCGGCACCCTGCGGGTACCGAGGAGGCTCGGCACCCCAACCGATGGCCCCGGCATGCTTTTCGCCGGGGCCATCTCCCGTTTCTGCCGAAAATGCCTTGCCCCCAACGATTCCGGACGGAAGGGTAGGCGGATGCCCGTCACCGTGCCTCCCTTCGTAGCCGAGACGATTCGGACGAACTTCCCCGACCGCGGCGCGCGATGGCTCGCCGATCTGCCCGATTTGACGGAAAGACTCGCCGCCGAGTGGGAATTGGAGATCATCGGCCCGGCCTTCGAGGGCGGTACCCATTCCTTCGTCGCGCCCGTGCGGCGCGCGGACGGTTCGCTCGCCGTCCTGAAGATCCCGATCGTCGACGAGGAGAATCGGGCCGAGGCCACCGGGCTGTTCGCCTACGACGGTGACGGCGCGGTCCGGCTGTACGACTACGACCCCGCCTCGGGCGCGCTGGCGCTGGAGTGGGCGCGCCCCGGGACGCCGCTGCTCGAACAGCCGGGGTTCCCGGGCCTCGAGGGCCGCCCCGAGAACGCCGACCGAATCGAGCTGGCCTGCGGCCTGTTCCGGCGACTTCGCCGCACACCGGTGCCGGTTCCCGCCGAGTGGCCCGAGCTGCCGCGCGTCGCGGATATCGTGGCGGACTGGACCAACCGGTTCGTCGAGTCGAAACCCGCGTCGAAACCCGCATGGACCCAGGCCCTTCCGGCCCGCCTGCTGGACCGCGCCGCCGCCGACTGCGCCGACCTGGCCGTGCCCGACGGCCCACCGCTGATCGTCAACCGGGACACCCACCTGGGCAATATCGTTGCCGCCGAGCGCGAACCGTGGCTGCTCATCGATCCCAAACCCTGTCTCGGCGAGGCGGCCTTCGACGCCGGATTCCTCGTCATGATCCAGGTGCAGGCCGATCCGACCCCCGCCCACGCGGCGGCCGTCGTCGAGCGGACCGCGAACGCTTTGTCCGTATCGCCCGAACGCGTGTGTAAATGGGCCTTCCTCCGCGCAATGGAGGAAACTTCCTGGTCGGTAACAGACGGGGACGAGCGGTTGCGGGCGCTGCACCTGCGGGTAGCCCGCGCACTTTCGGCAACCTGACCGACCGGTTTCGAGAACGGCTCGAGGACAAGACATTTCCCTTGCCACCGACGAGACACCGTTGGGTCGCGCTCTCGTAACGAAAAGGTCGCTGCCACCCAGAAATGCTGATACTGTTTGCCGTCGAGCGCCGGGGCCGGTGATTATCTCCACCGTGCCGAGCCCGGCCCTTGGGACGTTGGAGTCATCCGGCCGAGTGGTGACGTGTGGTCGGCGAAATGAGGAAGGACGGACGGCCGGGCTGCCGGCGACGAGGGAACCTGATGAATCAATCTACCGCCGTGACGATTTCGTGGATCCTCGCCGTTGTCGCCTTACTCGCCGTATTCACGGCGTTGGCGGCGGCCTACTACGCGGCGCAGCAACGCACCCGGGTCGCCCGGGCCGAGCGAGCGGCGCAGACCCGCGCCACCGAAGCGGAACAGACGCTGCTCGCCCGCGAGGAGGACTTCGCCCACGCGCTACGCGCCCGGGAGGACGAGTTCGAACGCGCTCTGCGCACCCACGAGGACGAGCTCGAGCATTTCACCACCAGCACAACGAGTTTCATCGCCGACGCGGTGCGCCGCGGCGAACCGCGCGTGGAGTTGCAGCTCGGCGGCGGCGACCGTTTCGCCCATCTGCTCCAGGGGCTGGCCGATCGCTACGGCGAGGAGCTGCGCACGCTGGTCGCCGAGACCGAGCAGCGCGTCCGCCTCGAGGCCGAGCAGGCCACCCAGCAGGCGGTCGCGGCGGCCCAGCAAGCGGGCCGCACCGAACAGGACCGGGTCGCCAAGGAGGCCACCAGCGCCGCGGTGCGCGCGTTCGGCACCGCGGTCGTCAGTCTCGGCGCCGACGTGAGCCAGGTGGTCAGCAGCGCGCTGCGGGTGCACCGCGGCGACGAGGTGTACGAGACCCTCACCCGCATCGACCACAGCGTGCAGCAGATGATCCGTCAGGCGCAGTCCTACGTGATCGTCTGTGGCGGTCTGCCCGGTCGGCGCTGGCCGCAGCAGACCCTCACCGACGTCGTCGGCGGCGCGGTCGGCCGCGTCCGCGACTTCACCCGGGTGCGGCCGAACCAGCTCGATCGCATGGTCATCAGCCGCGCGGTGGAACCGCTGGTGCACACGCTGGCGACCTTGCTGGACAACGCCCTTCGCTACTCGCCGCCCACCTCGTTCGTGGACGTGACCTTCCAGGAAGGCCACCACGGCGTCACCGTCATCATCGACGACGCCGGTGTGCGGATGAACGCCGAGCAGATGGAGGAGGCCCGGCAGGTGCTGGCGGGCGAGAAGGTCGTCGACATCCACGGCCTCGGCCCCGCCCCGCGCGTCGGCTTCCCCGGTATCGCCGCCCTGGCCCGCCGCTACGGGTTCACGGTCTACATCGACGGGCCCAACACCTACGGCGGTATGCGCGCCATGGTCTACATCCCGGAGGCCCTGCTCGCCCAGCCCGTGACCGACACCCCGACCGAGAACGCTCCCGCCGCACCGGATCAGCCCGCGCTGCCCAGCCGTGCCGAGAGTCGCAGCGAGGTCGCGGTCTCCATCGTTCCCGCGGCCGTGGAGTCGGCTCCGGTCCCGGCGGCGCAGCCTGCCGAGATCGCCCCGCCCGCCGCGTTTTCCGCCCCCGCGGAGCTCACCAGGCCCACCGCGGTCCCCGATCCGGCGCGCGAATCCGCGCCGGCGGCCGCCTCCGCTTCCCTCGCACCCATCAGGTCCGCGTCGGAAACCACCTCGGAGGAGCCGGAACACGAGTCGACCGTGCACGACATCACCCCCGGCGGACTGCCCCGGCGTCGACGCCGTACCGTCGCCGTTTCCACCCTGACGCGTGGCCCGCGCCCGGACAGCGAGACGGAATCCGATAGTGATCTTCCCCGAATCGATATCGCAGCCGCCTGGCACAGCGGCTCCCGGAGCGGCCGTGCCGCCGCATACGAAAACACCGAAGGGATGACATCCTGATGGGCACACCCGTGACGGCCGTCGCCGACGGCACCAACAAGTTGGCCTGGTTGCTCGAGGACCTCACCGTTCCCGGCGTCCGATTCGCCGTCCTGTTGTCCGAGGACGGTCTGCGGATCGCGCATCACGGCCAGATCGACGTCGACGACGCCGAGCGCTTCGCCGCCGCCGCGTCGGGTCTGCGGTCGCTGGGCAAGGCGCTGGGCGAGTTCGCCGGCGCGGCGAATTCGGTGCGGCAGAACATGACCGAGTACGACAACGGGATGATCTTCATCACCGCCGCGGGCGAGGGTGCGCTGATCGGGGTGTCGGCCACCGGGGACGTGGACGTCAGCCTGGTCGCGCACCGCATGAACGAACTAGCCGCGCGGGTCGGCCGCGAACTCGGCGCTCTGCCGCGCCAGCGGTAGCCGCGGCCATGCGGCACCGACGTGATCCCGATCTGGTCCGGGCCTATGTGCGCACCGGCGGCCGTTCGCGGGCCAGCCGGGAACTGGACCTGGTGACTTTGGTTCTGGCGGCGAGCAATCCGACGCTCGGCATCGGCCCCGACGCCCGCCGAGTCATCGGAGTGTGCAGCCGACGCGGCGCGTTATCGATCGCCGAGATCGCCGCCTATCTAGACCTGCCGCCGTCGGTGGTGAAGATCCTCGCATCGGACCTCCTCGACAGCGGCCACCTGGTCGTCCCCGCTCCGGCCGAACCGACACCGGAGCTGGCCCTGCTCGAGGAGGTACTGAATGGGCTCCGCGCTCTCGCCGTCTGAGCGCCCGATCGCCCCACCCGAACGCACCGTCGACTATGTTCCCGAGACCGTCACCCGGTCGGTGAAGCTGTTGGTGGCGGGCAACTTCGGTGTCGGCAAGACGACCTTCGTGTCCAGCGTGTCGGAGATCCGGCCGCTGCGGACCGAGGAGACGATCACCGAGGCCAGCGTCGGCGTCGACGATATGGCCGGGCTGCCCGGCAAGGTGACCACCACGGTCGCCATGGATTTCGGCCGCATCACGCTGAATCCGACGCTGGCGCTGTACCTGTTCGGCACCCCGGGCCAGCAGCGGTTCGTCCCGTTGTGGGAGGAGCTGGCCCGCGGTGCGCTCGGCGCGCTCGTCCTGGTCGACACCCGCCGCATCGAGAAGGCGGACGAGGTGCTGGCCACGCTCGAGGAACGCGGCGTGCCGTATTCGGTGGCGGTCAACGAGTTCGAGGGCGGGCCGCGTTTCCCGCTCGAGGAGATCCGCGACGCCCTCGACCTCGCGCCCGACACGCCGCTCACCACGCTCGACGCGCGGGAGCGGCTGGGCTGCGTGGAATCGCTCATCACCCTTGTCGAATATCTCTTCCGACGCTCGGAGGCTCGTCTTTGACCTTGCCCGACCCGACACTCAACCGAACGCCGCACGGCTCGCCGATCGACAATGACGGCCCGCGGATTCCGCTGTTCACAGATGAATTCACGGCCGACCCGCACTCGATCTACCGCGAGATGCGGCGTCGGTTCGGGTCCCTGGTCCCGGTCGAGCTGGCCCCGGGAGTGCCCGCGACGCTGGTGATCGGCTACCGCACCGCGGTGCAGATCCTCAACGATCCCGAGCACTTCCCGGCCGACCCCCGCATCTGGCAGAAGACCGCGCCGACCGACAGTCCGGTCCTGTCGATGCTCGAGTGGCGGCCCAGCGCGCAGCGCAGCGCGGGGCTGGAACACTCCCGCTATCGCGAGGCCGACGTCGCCGCGATCGACGCCATCGACCTGCACGCCCTGCACTCGCTGGTCGAACGCCTCGCCGTCCCGCTGATCAACGACTTCTGCCAGGCCGGCCAGGCGGATCTGGTGGCGCAGTACACCGCTCCCCTGTCGGCGGGGGCGATCAACGCGCTGCTGGGCTGCCCGCCCGAGATCGGGCAGCGCATCGTCGAGGGGTTCGGCACGCTCGACGGCGACCAGGGCGACCGCGTCATCGACGAGGCGGCCGCGGAACTGGTGCGGCTCAAGCGAACTCAGCCCGGCGACGATCTGGTGTCGCGGCTCATGGCGCATCCGGCGCGGCTCACCGACGAGGAGATGCTGCATCAGATCGTCACGCTCTACCGCGCGGGCATCGAGCCCGAGCAGCACCTCATCACCAACACCCTGCGGCTGATGCTCACCGACGAGCGGTTCGCGGGCGGCCTGCTCGGCGGCGCGCTGCCCAGTCGCGACGCGCTGGACGAGGTGCTGTTCACCGATCCGCCGAGCGCGAACTTCTGCGTGAGCTATCCGCGGCGACCGGTCCTCATCGACGAGGTCTGGCTGCCCGCGCATCAACCGGTGGTCGTGAGCCTGGCCGCCTGCAACAACGATCCGGCGGTCGGGGCGCGCCAATTCGCCGACAACCGGGCGCATCTCGCGTGGAGCATCGGTCCGCACGCCTGCCCCGCGCGGTCGGCGGCCTATCTCATCGCCCAGGACGCCATCGACCAGCTGCTCGACGCGTTGCCGGAAATGCGTCTGGCCGTACCGGTTTCGCAGCTGAAGTGGCGGCACGGGCCGTTTCTGCGGGCGCTGGAGACGCTACCCGTGGTCTTCACGCCCAGTCCCCCACTGCCCCTTCTGTTCTGAGTCTCGCGGCCGCCGTGGCCTCACGCGCTGTGCAATGCCGCCAGCGGAAGGCCGGGAGCGCGGCCTCACGCGCTGTGCAAAGCCGACAGCAAAGTCTCCAGGATCGGGGAGATCCGGGCCTCGCTGCGCAGTACCGCCGACACCGGTACGCGCAGCGGGCGTCCGGCGAGCCGGAGGGTCGCGATGCCCTCGGTCTGGCTGTCGGCGTAGAGGATGGTCCAGGCGTCGGGCCGGTTGATCAGTTCCATGGTGGCGGTGTGGTCGGGCGGGATCGGCGGGCCGAAGGTCGGCCGGATGGGCAGGTCCGCGAACGCCTTGCGCACGACGTTGTGCAGCAGCACCTGTTCCTGTTCCGGCGGGAGCAACAGCGGGAAGTCGCCGAGCCGGGTGAGCGTCACATCCTCCCGGCCCGCCAATGGATGCGCGGTCGAGGTGGCCACCACGAGGTCCTCGACCCACAGTTTCTCCACCCGCAGACCGGGCTGATCGACGCTCCCCCGGATGAGAGCAAGATCACAGTCGCCGTCGGCCACCGCGGCGATGCGCTGCCGGAACGGCTTGATCACGAATTCGATCTCCGCACCCGGATGCGCCTCGCGCGCACCGGCTATCGCGGACAGCGAACGGTTTGCGAAGGACATGTTGGCGGCCAGGCGAATTCGCGGCCCGGATGTGCGAACAGCTGCGCGAATGGCGGATTCGAGGCTCAGCATCTGTTTCGCAAGGGGAAGTAGCCGCGTGGTAGCGTCGGTCGGCACCACCGATCGGGTGGAGCGCTCGAAGAGCTGCACACCAAGATCATGTTCCAGCCGCGCGATTTGGTGACTGATAGCGGATTGCGATATATAACATCGCGTGGCGGCGCGGCTGAAGCTCAGCTCCTCGCAGACCGCGACGAAATAGGACAGCTGCCGCAGTTCCATCGTGATCTCCATTCATGACCGATCCAGATAAGAGTCATCTGAATTATGCGCCCTGATCCCAGGAACACCGGCATTCCGAATCGCGGTTACTAATGACAGAAGGAGGCTGTCATGGACAACGTGGACGCGGGAATCGAAACCGCTGATGTCGTCATCGTCGGATCGGGCTTCGGCGGTCTCGCCGCCGCGAAGCAGTTGAACAAGTCGGGGGTGAACTACGTGCTCATCTCGAGCACGCCCGAGCACTTGTTCCAGCCGTTGCTCTACCAAGTAGCGACGGGTGTGCTCCCCGCGGCCGACATCGCCCCGCCCATCGCCGCGGTGCTGCGCCGGCATCGCAACGCCGATGTCCGGGTCGGCACCGTCGTCGACATCGACGCCGACGCCGCCGTGCTCACCTACGAGACCCCGCAGGGCCACCGCAAGATCCGGTACGGCTCGCTCATCGCCGCGACCGGCGCCAGCCAATCCTATTTCGGCCGGGACGATTTCGCGGACAAGACGTTCTCGCTCAAGACCATCGCCGACGCCGAGCGGCTGCGCGCGCAGATCGAGCGCGTGTTCGCCGAGGCGGCCACCGCGGACGCCAAGACCCGCGAGCGGCTGCTCAGCTTCGTGGTCGTCGGCGCGGGCCCGACCGGCGTCGAGGTCGCGGGCCAACTGAAGGAACTCGCGAAAAGGCATTACCACCAGGAGATCTCGGTCACGCTGGTGGAGGGCGCGGCCGCGGTGCTGCCCCCGTTCGGCGGCACCCTGTCGGAGTACGCGCGGGAGTCGTTGCGCCGCAACGGGGTCGAGGTCCTGCTCAACACGTTCGTCACCGATATCGAGGCGGGCAAGGTCACCGTCAAGGGCAAGGACGGCGTCGAGCACGGCATGAGCGCGGAGACCGTGGTGTGGTCGGCCGGTGTGCAGGCGGGCGGCTTCGCCGAACTGCTCGCCGAGGCGACCGGCTGCCCAACCGATCGCGCCGGGCGCCTGCTGATCAACCCCGACTGCACCGTCGGCGGCCACGCCGACATCTTCGCCATCGGCGATATGACCTCGCTCAACGGCTATCCCGGGCAGTCGCCGACGGCCATGCAGGAAGGCCGCCACGTCGCCGACATCATCCGGGGACGCACGCCCGCGGGCACCCCGTTCGTCTACTGGGACAAGGGCTCGATGGCGGTGATCAGCCGCTTCAGCGCCGTCACCAAGCTCAACGACAATGTGAAGTTCACCGGCACCCTGGCCTGGTTCACCTGGCTCGCGGTGCACCTGTTCTACCTGGTCGGCTTCCGCAACCGCTTCATCGCGGTGCTGTCCTGGCTGGTCGCCTTCATCGGCACGGGCCGCCCGGGCTTCGCCGAGGTGAACAAGAAGCACGAGCGCCCCGCGGAAGTCGAAGAGCGCCAAGCAGCCTGATCACGGGCCTCCGGCGTCCCCCGCTCGGACACCGGAGGCCCGGCCGGTGTTCAGGCCGCGAGTTCGACCGCGGTATCGGTCGTGGCCATCTCGAACAGCGTCTCCGCGAGTTCGTCGGGATTTACCCGGCCGACCGCGTTCGGCTCGACCTCGGCGTAATGCCCGGAGTCGAACAGCCGTTGGGCCGCGCTGCGCTCGATGAGCCTGCTGATCTGGAGGCTGCCCACCCGCACCCCGCGCGGCCGCGCCTCCCGGTCCACGGCGTGCAGCAGATTGAGCAGCCCCGATTGCGGCACGCTCACGCTGGCCAGCGCGGGCTGCGGGGTCCGGATGGCGTCGCCCTGCGCGAACAGGACCGCGCCCGAACCCCGTTCGACCATGCCCGGCAGCAGGGCGTGCAGCAACCGCACCGGGGTCAGCAGATGCAACGGCAGCCAGGTCCGCAGGGTGTCCGCGTCCAGGGCCAGCGCGGGCACCGGCAGGCGGCTCACATCACCGGGGGCGTAGAGCGCCACGTCCGGAATCCCGTGCCGCGCCACCAGTTCCGTGAGCGCGGCGTCGACCTGGGCGTCGTCGGTCAGATTCGCGTGCAGCACATCGGTTTCCACGTCGGCCCCGGCCAGCGCGCGGCGCAGGTCCGCCGTCGTGTCCGGATTGCGCGCGACGAGCGTGACCGTGTATCCGGCCCGGCCGAACCGCAGCGCCGCCGACAGGCCGAGCGCGGGTCCCGCGCCGAACACCACGAGATGAGGCATGCCGCCTCCCTTCAACTCGAGAAGGCACTCAATTTGAGTGCCCCCTCAATTTAGCGCGAAGTCGAGGACCCCTTCAACTTGTTAGGCTGAGACCATGGTCGTGGCCAACGAATCGACGCGGCGGCCCCGTCGCAGGGACGCCCGGGACAACCGGGAGCGGATCGTGACGGTCGCGCGCAAACGGTTCGGCAGCGACGGACTCGACGCGTCGCTCAACGCGATCGCCCGCGAGGCCGGGGTGAGCATCGGCACGCTCTACAACCACTTCCCCACCCGCGAGGCGCTCATCGAGGAGATCTTCCTCGAACTGGCCCAGGCGTCGGTGCGCAGCGCCGAGGCCGCGCTCGCCGCGGAGGATCCGTGGCAGGGCTTCGTCGAGCACCTGCTCACCATGGCCGAATTGCAGGCCACCGACCGGGGTTTCACCGATCTGTGCGTGCGCTCGCTGCCCGCCGACAATCCCGTCGAGCGGGTGAAGACGCAGGGGCAGCGGCTGTTCCACGAGCTGATCGCCCGCGTGCAGGCCGCCGGGGAGCTGCGCGCCGACGTCGACGTGACCGATGTCGGCCTGCTGCTGTGGTCGACGGTGCGGGCCACCGAGGACATCCGCGCGCAGGCGCCGCGGGTGTGGCGGCGGCACGTGGCCGTCCTGCTGGACGGATTCCGCAGCAGCGCGGCCCACCCGCTGCCCGAGCCGCCGATCGAGGGCCAGTTGGTCCGCACGGCAATGACATTGGAACACTGACACCGGTCGGTACTGTTAGTCTGAAGCAATCGTCGAGCGCGCGGACGGCCCGTCGTCGCGCGCGTCGTCGAAATCGCTTGTCGCGCAGGAGGTGCAGAGGGGGAACAGTGGTCGATCCGCGCCCCGCCCTTCCGTCGCGTCGCAATCTCGCCGAACCGTCTTGTCCCGTCTGGAGTTTCGTTCGTTGACCACGCCTTCTTCGTCCGCGCCGCCCACCGGCACGCTGAGCGCCTGCCCCGTCAACCACGGCTCACCCTTCGATGCCGACGGTCCGCGAACCCTCATCGACACACCCGAATTCGCGGCCGATCCGCACGCCTTCTACGCGGCCATGCGCCGCCGCCACGGCTCGATGGCGCCCATCGAACTGTCCCCCGGCGTGCCCGCCACCCTGGTGCTCGGCTATCACACGGCATTGCGGATCCTCAACGATCCCGAGCACTTCCCCGCCGACCCGCGCACCTGGCAGCAGACCGTGCCCGAGGACTGCCCGGTGCGGCCGATGATGCAGTGGTATCCGAACGCCCTGCGCAATTCCGGTGCGGCCCATGCCCGATACCGGCAGGCGTACGTGGCCGCCGTCGACGGCGTCGATCTGCACGCGTTGCACAGCACGGTCGAGAAGATCGCCATCCCGCTCATCAACGCCTTCTGCGAGTCCGGCGCGGCGGATCTGGTGACGCAGTACGCCTTTCCGCTGGTGTTCGAGGTGCTGAACCGAATGGCGGGCTGCGACACCGACATCGGCAACCGGGTCGCCACCGGGATGGCCGCGCTGTTCGACACGGTGAACGCGGCGTGGGGGATGCAGACCCTCAGCGAGGCGCTGCTCGAGCTGATCGCCATGAAGCGCGCCGACCCCGGCGACGACGTCACCTCCCGCATGGTCCACCACGAGGCCCGGCTCACCGACGAGGAGATGCTGTACCAGCTGGTCAGCTTCTACGGCGCGGCGCTGGAACCGCAGCAGAACCTGATCACCAACACGCTGCTGGTCATGCTCACCGACGAGCGGTTCGGCGGGCACATGGTCGGCGGCAGCATGTCCACCCGCGACGCGCTGGACGAGGTCCTGTTCAACGACCCGCCGATGGCGAACTTCTCGATCACCTACCCGCGTCAGCCCACGCTGATCGACAACACCTGGCTGCCCGCGCATCAGCCGGTGGTGATCAGCCTGGCCGCGTGCAACAACGATCCGACCATCGCGGGCGGCGACCGCACCGGCAACCGCTCCCACCTCGCGTGGAGCGCCGGGCCGCACGCCTGTCCCGCCCGGTCGGTGGCGTACCTGGTGGTCCAGGACGCGATCGACCAACTGCTCGACGCGATTCCGGAGATGCACCTGGCGGTGCCGCGCGCGGAACTGACCTGGCGTCCCGGTCCGTTCCACCGCGCCCTGGCCTCCCTGCCGGTCACCTTCCCCCAGGCCCCTCCGTTGAACATCGTGTAAGGAGGCTGTCGGATGCAGCACGAACCGTTGGTCCTGGACCTGGCCGGGACCGACATTCAAGGGGAATCCGCCCGGATCCGCGAACGCGGACCGGTCACTCTGGTGGCGTTGCCCGGCGGGGTGCCCGCCTGGTCGGTCACCGACTTCGCCGTACTCAAGGCGCTGCTCGCCGATCCGCGGGTGTCGAAGGATCCGCGCCAGCACTGGGCGGCATTCATCAACGGCGAGATCACCGAGACCTGGCCGCTGCTGCCGTGGGTGGCGGTGGACAGCATGTTCACCGCGTACGGCCCCGAGCATCGGCGGCTGCGAAAGCTGGTGTCCCCGGCCTTTACTCATCGCCGCACGACCGCGATGAAGGCGCGCATCGAGGAGATCACCCGCGAACTGCTCGACGGGCTGGCCGCCACGCCCGCGGGCGAGCCGGTGGATCTGCGCGACCGCTACGCCTATCCGGTGCCGATCCGCGTGATCAGCGAATTGATCGGGGTGCCGGACCATCTCGGCCCGGCCATGCACAAGTGCGTCGACGGCTTCTTCGACGGCTCGTTCACCGCCGAGCAGGCCCAGGCCAACTATCTCGAGATGTACGGTCTGGTCAGCGAAATGGTGTCCTATCGCCGGGAGCATCCGGGCGAGGACATCACCAGCGTGCTGATCGCCACCCGCGGCGAGGAGGACGGTTCCCGGCTCACCGAGAAGGAACTCGTCGACACCCTCATGCTGGTCGTCAACGCCGGGCACGAGACCACGGTCAACCTGCTCGACCAGGCCATCACCGCCCTGCTCACCCACCCCGACCAGCTCGCGGCGGTGCGCTCGGGCGCGGTGGAGTGGACCGACGTGGTCGAGGAGACCCTGCGCTACCAGGCCCCCATCGCCCACCTGCCGCTGCGCTACGCCGCCGAGGACATCGAGATCGAGGGCTGCCGAATCCCCAAGGGCGACGCCATTCTGGCGTCGTACGCGGGCGCCAGCCGGGACCCGAAGATCCACGGCGACACCACCGACGAATTCGACGTACGCCGCGACACCCGCGACCAACACGTCGCCTTCGGCCACGGCGCGCACCACTGCCTGGGCGCACCCCTGGCCCGGCTCGAGGCGGCCATCGCCCTGCCCGCCCTGTTCGAGCGATTCCCGGAGGTGCGGTTCGCCGTCGATCCGGGCGAGCTCGAGCACATCGGCAGTTTCATCTCGAATGGGCACACGAAACTGCCTGTGCTGCTTGGGTAGTCCCGCTGCCCCCGTGTTCCCAGCCGCCTTCGGCGGCGGGAACATGGGGGCGGACGCAACGGGGAACAGGGGGCCGAGGGCGAGGACTCAGATCACCGCGCCAACATCCTTGGCCACCAGGCGATCCAGGGCGCGCTCGGCCAGGGCGGCGATGGTCATCGAGGGGTTGCAGGCGGCGGTGTTGCCCGGCATGAGGGCGCCGTCGAGGACGTAGAGGCCGCGCTGGCCCAGGACGCGGCCGTCGAGGTCGCATACCGAGCCCATGCTCGCTCCGCCGAGGCCGTGCCAGGTGGAGGGGAAGGCGAGGTTGGTGTCGAGGAGGAGGCCGTCGTTCCCGGCGATGGCTCGGGTGGTCGGGCCGATGTGGTTCTCCTGGATGTAGGCGTCGCCGTCGAGCGGCCAGTGCAGTTTCGCCTCGTCGCTGGCGGGGTCGTAGGCGAAGTGGCCGCGGCCGTCGCTGACGCCGTAGCCGACCATCATGGTGCTGTGCGCACCCATCGACAGCGGCGGGATCGACGCCTGGATGACGGTGTGCGCGGCGTGCGGGTCGGACCAGTTCAGGCTGCCGTAGACCACCGGACCACCCTGTGCGACACCGAAATTCGCGGCTGGGTCGGTCCACACGTAGATGCGGTCGGCGTTGGTGCCCCAGCCCGCGCCCACGCCGTCGGGCAGATCGGGGATGCGGCCCGTGGCCCCGGCGCGCACCAGTAGCTTGGTGGTGTTGAGGCTGCCCGCCGCGAGTACCAGCGTGCCGGTGGTGAGGATCTTGTTCTCCCGCACGGTCCCGGTGGTGTCGATCCGGTCCACATGCACGACCCAGCGGCCGTCGGGGGCGCGTTCGATATCGGTGACCTGATGCAGCGGCAGCACCCGCGCGCGTCCGGTCGCCTCCGCGGCGGCCAGATAGGTGACGTCGACCGAATGCTTGCCGCCGTTGTTGACCCCGAGCGAACCGTCGCCGTTGGTGTAGGACGGCTTCATCTCGCCGCGCAGTTCGGCCAGCGCGTAGTTCCAGTCGATGGGCATCGGGATCTTCGACACCGGGAGGCCCGCGCGGCGCGCCTGATCGGCGAAGAAGCGGGCCGCCGCGTAGTTCGGGCTCGCGATCAGATCGTCGGGCGCGACCTCGAGGCCGAGCATGCGCGCCACGCGCGGGTAGTAGACGCGATCCAGCGCGGACCAGTCCAACCCGTCGGGAAAGTGCGTGGTGAACACCGCCTCGCTGGGTTGCAGCGACATGCCTTGGTAGATCAGCGATCCGCCGCCGACGCCCGCCGCGCACAGGGCGGTCATATTCTCCCCCGCCACCGCCTCGACGAGTCCGGTGTAGGCGTCGAACGGCATGGGCTTGCCGAACACCACCGGACTCGACCGATACCAGAGCATGCGCTTGTCCGGCGTCGCGGGCCGCGGGAAGGTGTCCGCGTTCGGCCCGGTGGGCCAGCGCATTCCGCGTTCGAGCACCGTCACCGGCACCCCCGCCTCGGCCAGGCGCAGGGCGGTCACGCCGCCGCCGAATCCGGAGCCGACCACGACGACCCGGTGCTCCTCGCGGGTCAGTGGGACGTTGGTGGCCGGGGCGCCGGTGGCCCGCACGCCAATAGGGTTGTGCGCGTTGGCGACTCGCGTTCCGGCCAGCAGGAGACCAGCCGAGGCGGCTCCGGTGAGCAGCGCACGGCGAGATAACGATGACATGAATATCCTCGGTTGATCAGGCCCCGACCGTCGAACGCTGGTTCGCGGGCGGGGTGTAGACATCGGGAGACAGTTCGAGAGCCTGGAAACCGTTGTCGGCGCAGGTGACCCAGAGCTGGTTGCCGCGCCACTCGGGCGCCGAGAAACACCAGTCGGCCGACAGATCACCGAAGGCGACATCGCCGCTGCGCGGGCTCACCGCCCGAGCGGGATCGAACATCCCCTGCGCCAGCGCCTGCATCACCGACGGCGCGCTGAGCACCGGCACGCCGATCAGCGAGGCCAGCGCGTGCGGGGAATTCGACAGTTCGGTGTTGTGCCCGGTACGGGCGGGCGGCTGGTAGTACGCGATCTCCCGTACTCGCCCCGGATCGCGGACGTCGAAGACCCGCACCCCGGAGGATTCCCACCCGCAGGCGAGCGCGGTGGGATCGACGGCCCGGTCGGCCGCGCAGTAGTGCGGGTCGTAGGCGAACAGCGAACCGCCCATGCTGGAAGCCAGTGCGGCGTCCTGATTCTCGGGCAGATTGATGGCGAGTTTGATCGACCCGACCAGCCGCGGCCGGGCCGGGTCGGCGACATCGATGAATTTGACTCCGCCGGAACCGGCTTCGTCGACGGTGAACAGATAGGGCTTGCCGCCGTAGGTGACCGGGATGCTGTGCTGGGTGGCCCAGCCGTCGGTCCAGCTGGTCTGCGACAGCACCGGCACGACCGGGTTCGGATCGCGGCGCTGCACCGCACTGGTGTCGAGGACGGTGATGCCGCCCATGTTGTTGGACAGGTACAGCCGATCGCCGTCGGGACTCACGCCCATGCCGTGCATGGACAGTCCGGGCATGCCCTGCCAGATAACTCGCGGATTCGCCGGATCGGTCAGATCGATCGCGCTGACGATGCCGGGCGCGGTGCCCGAGGACCAGTAGGTGTTCCCGTCCGGCGAGAACGCGCCCTCGTGCGCGGTGATCGGCAGCGGCATGGCGAGACTGCCCGGCCCGGGATTCAGCAGCCGCGGGTGCGCGCAGTCGGACACGTCGTAGACCGCGATGAGCCCGACGCCGGTGAGCGCGGGAACGCCCGTGCCCACCAACAGCTTTCGAGTCGTATTGACCTTGAGGCTCTCCCATGTGCCCGCGAGCATCGCCGGTTCGGTGAGAGTCGTTGTGAGCACCGGGTTTTCGGGATCGGCGACGTCGAGGACCTGCACGCCCTGCGCGGGGCCGAGCAGATCGCCGGGGAAGAAGCTGCCGACATAGGCGCAGTGGTCGAAGCTGGTCGAGGTGATGCCCCCGCCGCGCCCGGGATAGCCGCCGAGCCGGGTGAGGTTGCAGTGGTAACCCCGTGCGCTGCGGCCGTTGTCGCGATCGGCGGCGGGCACATCGCCCTGGAGTCCGGTCTCGGGGTCGGAGCCCGGTCCGCACACGGGAGGTGGTGCGGCCGTGGCGAATACGTCGGTGATCTGTTGCACCGGCCCGGCCGGGGCCTGCGCGACGGCCGGTCCGGCGGCTCCGCACGCGCAGACCGCGGCGAGCGCGACCCAGCGCCGAATGCGTGAGATGGTCATGATTCGCCCTCGACGGTGAGGGTCCTTCCTGGTGGAACGGAGCGCGGTGCCAGCAACCGGACTTCACGGTCCGGTTACTGCGCGTAGTTTGGCCGACCCCGACCTCGGCGTCAAGAGCGGCCGTCGGTTCCCTCTACGGCCCGACGGCGGACACGCGGCCATGAGCCGGGTCTATACAGTTGAGCGATGATCACCGAGCGGCGTGTCAATCGAGGCCCGGCCGCCGCACGCGAGAATCGGGCGGCGCTGGTGGCGGCGGCGCGAGAAGTGTTGGCCGAGTACGGCACCGACGCCCCCTTGGCCCTCATCGCGCAGCGCGCCGGGGTCGGCAAGGGCAGCCTCTACCGGCACTTCCCCACCCGGGACGCGGTGGTGGTGGCGGTCTTCGAGGACAATGTGACCGAACTCGAGGAGCTTGCGGCCCGCCCCGAGGCGACCGCCGAGACGGTGATCGACGCGATCATCGGCCAGATCACCGAATCCATGGGCTTCATCGCGGTCCTCAACCCGGCCACCATGTCCGACGACCGCCTCCAGGGGCCGCTGAGCCGGGTGATGCAACTGCTCACCACGAAACTCGCCGACCCGGGCAGCCGCGGCGGATTGCGCGCCGACCTCACCGTCGAGGACGCGTTCGTGGCCATCGCCATGCTGGGCGCGTTGCTGCACAAGACCGCCGAGCCGGATCGCCCGGCGGTGCTGGAGCGGGCTCGGAGGCTGTTGGATCGGGCGTTGCGCGCGTAAGGCGTTGCGCTTCTTATAGTTCGGCGAGGACCTTCCGGACGACGACCCCCATGGACCTACAGCTTGGCCAGAACCTTCCGGACGACGCCCCCACGTACCTATAGCTTGGCCAACACTTTCTGAACCGTGAGCCAGGTACGCGTGGTGATGTCCTTGCCGTAGATGCTCTCCAGCCAGGACATGTGATTGGCGGTGGTCGGGGTGATGTTGTCGATCACGGCGAGCACGGCGCGGGCGCGCTCGTCGTAGCCCGCGATGCGCACGGCGGCGGTCAGCGGTTCGGGCAGCGGGCCGGGCGGGCCGAGTTTGCTGCCGTCCTTGATGAACGTGGCCGTCAGATAGGTGCCGCGGCTGTGCTCGAGGCCGTCGAACGGGTCGCTGTCGACCAGTTCCCGGAGTTCGTCGCGGCTGCGGATGATGGTGCCGCCGCCGATGCCCAGCTCGGCGTTCAGGGCCTGCTGGATCGTGGATTCCAGTGTGGGAACGTCGGTTTCGTCGCTGGTGAACAGGATGTTGCCGCTGGTGAGCAGCGAGCTCACCGATTCGAAGCCGAGCCCCTCGAACACGCCGCGCAGCTTCTCGTTGCGCATGTTCGGGTTGCTCGGCATGATGCCGCGCAGCCAGGCGGCGTACCTAGTCATGGGCGGCGACGCCGTTCTTCTTGCGTTCGATGTCGGCCAGCGCGGCGAGGTGGCGGGCCCGCGCCTCGGCGGCCGCGTCCCAGGCGTCCTTGCGGTTCTTGACGACCTTGGCGGGCGCGCCGACGGCGATGCTGAAATCGGGGACCTCGCCCTTGACCACCGCGTGCGCGCCGAGCACGCAGCCGCGCCCGACCCGGGTGCCGCGCAGCACGGTCACCTTGGCCGCGATCCAGGTGTCGGGGCCGATGCGGACCGGGCTCTTGACGATGCCCTGATCCTTGATCGGCAGCGTGACGTCGTCCATCTTGTGGTCGAAGTCGCAGATGTAGCACCAGTCGGCCACCAGCGTGGACTCGCCGATCTCGATGTCGAGGTAGGTGTTGACGACATTGTCCTTGCCGAACACCACCTTGTCGCCGATGCGCAGCGAACCCTCATGGCAGCGAATGGCATTGCCGTCGCCGATGTGCACCCACCGCCCGATCTCCATGCGGCTGAATTCGGGGGTCGCGTGGATCTCGACGCGCTTGCCGAGAAAAACCATGCCGCGCAACACGATGTGCGGATTGGCGAGCCGGAATTTGAACAGCCGGTAGTACCGGACCAGATACCACGGCGTGTACGCGCGATTGGCGAGGACCCACCGCAGCGAGGCGAGCGTCAGAAACCGCGCCTGCTCGGGATCCCGGCGGCGCGACCCGCGCCAACGCGAGCGCAACGGTGCGCCCCACATACTCGTCACGAACCTGCTCCTCGAGGTGTGTCGGTCGTTGACGTACCAGGGTACTTATCGCGGAGCGAGGGATTACGGCGGAGGGCGAGGACCCAGTGTCGTGGGGCGGGGTGCGGAGGGGCGGGGTGCGGAGGCGGAGGCGCTGGGCGTCTCCCGCAGGCTGGTACACGGGCGGGAGGACCGGGGGTTTAATCTCGTGCAGGCCCGTACGAGCAGAGGGGAGTACCGTGCACGACCTGAGCGGAGTGGCCGGGAACCACCGGACGGCGGTGCGGCGTACCGCCGTGCGGCTGGCCGCGACGATCGGCGCGGTCGGACTGCTGGTGACCGGATGCGGGGGCACCAAGGCCGACGACATCACGGTGGGGCCGGGCAAGGGCTGGCCCACGGCGTTCCACGACGCGCGCAACAGCGGGTCGAGTCCGGTCACGGGTTCGCGACACCTGAAGCTGTCGTGGTCGCGCCCGATCGGCGGCCCCGTCGCGCTGGCGACGACCGTGGGACCGGACGGGCAGCTGTTCCTCACCACCCGCACCGACGTGGACTGCGTCGGCAAGCCCGGCCCGACGGGCCTGATCTTCTCCTTCCAGATGGCCACCGGCCGCAAACGGTTCTGTAATGCCTTGGGCCCCGCCGCGATCGGCGCGCCGACGGCCGTGGACGGCTCAACGAACGTCTACCTCGGCGACGACGCCTTCGACGTCGGCGGCGTCGGCTCGTTCAACGCGCTCGGCCAGCCGCGCTGGCGCACACCGGTCGCCGGAGTGCCGGTGTCGTTGCAGTTCACCGGGGACGGCAATGTCCTGTCGGTGACACAGTTCGGTCAGGTCGATGTGCTGAGTCGCCAGACCGGCGATCGGGCGGCGGCGACGTTTCAGGTGCTCGGCGAGCCGGACTTCCTGAAGCAACCCGATCTGCCGCGCCCGCCCGCGGGGTTGGGAATCGGCGATTGCGTGGCCGGCGGCCCGCAGTGCCCGATCGCGAATGTGTCTGCGGTGGACCAGGATTCGGGCCGTTTCTTCGTGACGGCGTGGCGACCCGGCGTCGGCATGGCGTCGCTGGTGGCGCTGCGTTACGCGGACGGCCGCGTCACGCAGGAGTGGAGCGTGGACGTGCTGGCCGAGGGCAGCGCGACGAGTCCGACCCTGTCCGGGGACGGCAAGACGGTCTACGTCGGGGACAACAGCGGGCGACTGCTGGCGGTCGACACTTCCGACGGCCGCACGAAATGGGTTCAGCCCCTTGGTTTTCAGCCGCGGGGCGCGGTGTCGCTGCGGGACGGTTTGCTGATCCCCAGCGGTGACGACGGCCATCTGCTGGCGCTGCGCGACGATGGTGACAAGGCCGAGATCGCTTGGGAGCGTAAGGATCTGCTCGTCCGGGGGCCGGTCGTGCAGACGGCCGGGGACACCGGCTACACGGTCGCGCCGATTCGCGACGAGCTGAATCTGGTCACATTCGAGACCAAGAACGGGAATACGGTCGCGTCGACCGCGCTCGCCGGGGCGCAGGGCGCGGCCTCCGGGATCGCCGTGGGGGCGAAGGGGGAGGTCGTGGTGACCAGTCGGATCGGGGAGCTGTTCGCGTTCGAGCCGGAGTAGTCAGTTCGGTTGCGGCGCATGGGTTTCGACATTGTGGGCGATGCGGCGCAGCAGGGTGGTGAGGGTGTCGTAGTCCTCGGGGGTGAGGCCGTCGAGGATGGCTTCTCGCTGGGTTTTGATGCGCTCGAAGAGGGCTTCGTGCGCCGCGCGGCCCTGTCCGGTGAGGGCGTATTCGCCTGTCTCCGTGCGGTCGAGCCAGCCCTTGGCCGCCATCCGGTCCAGGTACGGGGCCACCGTCTTGTCGGTGTCGTCGAGGAACGGGGCGACGGCCTGATCCAACTCCTCGAGGGTGCGGGGATTGTCGGCCAGGGTGTGCAGGACCTGCCATGAGCGGCGCACCAGACCCTCGTCCGCCAAGAGCGCGGCGAAGTTCCGCTCGATGCCGCGATCGATCTGCTTGAGCCAGTAGCCCAGGGGCTTGGACATCGATACCTCCATGCCTTCTTACAAGTACTTGTAACTTAACATGTATTTGTAAGATGACAACCATGAAGGACGAGGAGGCCGTCGCGGCCATCGAGCGAGCCATGGTCGCGATCCGCCGCAGCCAGTCCCGGCGCAACCTCTCCCGCCTGCACGAATCCTCCGTGGACCCCACCCTTTTCCTCGTTCTGGACGCCGTGGAATCCCACGACGACGCGGCCACGGTCACCGATATCGCCCAAGCCCTGTCGGTCGACCAGCCCCGGGCCAGCCGGTTGGTGGCCCGGGCGGTGTCGGAGGGGTTGTTGCGCCGGGAGGCCGATCAGTCGGACGCGCGGCGGGTTCTGCTGCGGTTGACGCCCGTGGCGCGGAGAGCGCTCGAGCAGGGGCATCGGGTTCGGCGGGAGGTGTTCGCTCGGAGTATTGCGGGGTGGTCGTCGTCGGAGCGGGTTCAGTTCGCGCGGTTGTTGACGCGGTTCGTGGGGGATTTCAGTCGGGAGTTGTAGTCAGAAGTCTTGCGGTGGAATCGGTTTTGGTCATAGCCACACGACGAAGTTCGGCGAGGACGGTCTGGTAGCGGGAAACTTCTTCCGGTCGTTCGAGATAGAGGGTGCCGACGTGTTCTTCGATGCGGACGAGGGGTGGTTCGACGAACTTGGTGTGGGGCAGGAGGGGGAATTCGAGCAGGGTGAACGGGCCGACCAGGGCTCCGAGGTGGCTGCGGGCGTCGAAGGGGACGATGCGGATCGAGATATTGGGGCGTTCGGATGCTTCGGCGAGGTAGCGGCGCTGCTCGGCCATGACGGCGGGGCCTCCCCATTCCTCGCGGAGTGCGGCTTCGAATATGAGGAACTCGAAGGTGCGATCGGAACCATCCAGTCGCCGTTGATATTCGAGGGATTTCGAGACACGTTCCTCGATGTCATCGGTCGGCGCATTGGGCGATTCGGCCCAGGCGACGGCCCGGCTGTAGTCGAGTGTCCGCACGATTCTCGGCACGAGAACGGTCGACCACACCGTCGTTCGCGTGGCCGCCTCCTCCGCCGAGGCGTAGGGATCGAAATCTCCCGTCTTATGGTCCATGTGCGCTCGCCACCACCCTCCGCCGTACTTGGCTGTTGCCCGTACTTCCGTCGCCAGTGCGAGAATGGTCCGGCGAGTGTCGTCGTTTACGCCGTAGTGGTCGCACAGGGTGTTCATGTAGAGATCGCTTGCCGACGGCACCGAGAGGCCGTCCTCCAAGCGACTCATCGTTTGGCATGAGATGCCGAGTATGCGAGTGGCTTTCGTTTTGCTGAAGTTTGCCTGCTCACGCAAGGTGTTCAGTTTTCGGCCGAGTGCTCGGCGGGCGAGCGTGGAACCCACTCGGGGCATTTCAGTTCCTCATTTCCAATGAGTAGTTGTTCGAATGATCTGTGCGACCCGGTGCTCGACCCGTACCGCTTCCCACAGGCTCTCTTCATATTCCGGTAGCCAATCGATTGCGGTAGCGAGGGTGGGGTGGTTGTCGGGCTCGAACTCGATATGCCCGACTCGGTACCCCGGTAACGGAGTATCGGGCCAGCGGAACGCCGGACGGAGACTGGAGCTGTCAGTCACCGACAGGATTCGCGGGATCCCATCCTCGCCGACTTCCCAAACGACTTGTTTGTCCCGAATGTTCGCTCTGTATCGGCGCTTGCCTCCGGCGTCTTCTATGAGCATGGGTGCGTTCTCCTTCGGATCGTCCTTCCCGGTGCACATTCCGATCACAGGCAAGTTTCCGCAGCGGTCGGGGACTTCTCCACTGCCGAGAAAATCTTCTCCGAGACGTCCGGGCAGGGCTATAGTCGTCCCCGGACGTCCCCAAAAGGAAGTGATGGAATGGCCAATGAGCGTCTTCGGAGCGCCCTGCTGCAGCGCGGCCTGACTCCCCAAACAGCCGCCGAATCGTTGGGGGTGGACGCGAAGACCGTGGAACGCTGGATCAGCAGGGAGCGGATCCCCTACCCGAAGCACCGCTACGCCCTCGCCGCCTTGCTGCAAGAGCCGGAAGGCTATCTCTGGCCACAGCCAGAACCACAACGGCAATATGCCGATGTCGAGGCGATATTTCCGACTCGGGCGGAATTCATTCAGAAAATGCCGCCGCGCGAAATACTGAAGTCAGCTGAAACCGTCGATATGATGGGGCTGTCGCTGAATCTGTTCTGTCAGCAACATTCCGACAGCGACACGTTGCGGCTGCTTGCGTCCGGCACGATCTTCCGTTGCCTCTTCCTCGAGCCACGCGGAGTACATATTCGTTCCCGTGAGCGAGAGGAAGGACATGACGCTGACGTACTCACAAAGCTGACCGAGATCAATATAGCTTCCTCTCAGCGTTTGCGAACCAGAATTCCAGCAGACAGCCCGGGCGCCATACTCATTCGCACCTATGACGAACCCGCACGTTTCAATATCACCGTAATCGACAAGAGGACCTGCATAATTCAGCCCTATCTACACCGAGCTCGCGGAGTGGAATCACCGACTCTTATCGCTCGGCGGAGTGAGCAGCCGGGCCTCTTCGAGACATTCAGCCAGGTATTCGAGAGCATGTGGGCCACCGGGAAGGAACTCGGCGCGAAATGACTTCGAATCGTGAGCATCTGCTGGGTATCGCCCGGCACGCGGCAGCCCGCGGTGGCGCTCTGCTGAGGGAGACGGCGCCGGGCCGGATAGAACAGAAGGGAGACCGCGATTTCGTCACCGACCTCGATCGTCGTATCGAGCAGGAGATCCGCGACTGTCTTCGAGAGATGGTGCCAGGAATCGACTTTCTCGGCGAGGAAATCGAGACTCCGGCCCACCCGGAGACACTGGAAGCGGTATGGGTTCTAGACCCGATCGACGGCACGTCGAATTTCATTCACGGACTGCCCTTTTCGGCCGTATCGCTGGCCCTGGCACAAAAGGGAACCGCGACAATCGGCGTGGTCGTCGCGCCATTCCTCGGGCTCGAGTATTACGCAGCTTCCGGAACCGGAGCCTTCTGCAACGGCCAGCCCATCTCGACGAGCCGACCATCCTCCCTCGCCGCCGCGATAATCTCCCTGGGCGACTACGCGGTCGGAACCGACGCGGCCGAGAAGAACCAGCGACGTTTCGCCCTCACCCACACGCTCGCACACTCCGTCGAGCGAATCCGCATGTTCGGATCAGCCGCACTGGACCTCACCTGGGTCGCATCGGGCAAAACGGACGCGTGCGTCATGATGTCGAACAAGCCCTGGGACACCTCGGCCGGGGTCGTCATCGCTCGCGAGGCGGGAGCTGTCGTGACGGATCTCGCGGGCACTCCCCACACGCTGTCCTCGGCCGAGACGGTCGCGGTCTCTCCGTCGATCGCCAACGAACTGCTGGAGCTGCTCGATCGAATGGGTTAATGCCAACCCGATATTGAAGAACCAATAGTTCGGTGATCTCGTGGACCCGAGCCCTCGAAGCTCGTTACGCTGGAGATGACAAGGTCCTTCAGCGATCTGAGGTTCTTCGTCATGGCAACCGAGACAAGTGGATTTGGTAAGCGAATCGCGGCACTGCGGCGGTTGGCGAAGATGACGCAGGATCAGTTGGCCGCCAAGGCGGGATACAGCGCGCATGCCGTGCGGGCGGTCGAGCAGGGGCGCGATCCCGCGTCGCCGGGGTTCGTGGCTGCGGTGGCCGCCGCGCTTGGCGTCGAGCCCGAACAGATCTACGGGACGCCGTATCGGGACGCGATGGATGAGGACGGCACGCTGGACGGCCTGGCCGAGTTGCGTGCGATCTTGTCCGAGGGCGAGTGCGTCTGCGGTGCGGACCCCTCGCCGCTCGATCGGCTTCGCGCTCAACTGAATTCGATCAACGATGATGATCGGGCGGGCCAAAGCCGTCAGGCGCTCGCTCGGCTGCCGAAGCTCATTCGGGAACTGTACGGCGCGCTGGCGACCGACCCGAGCCCCGAGACATACGCGATGTTGGCCGACGCCTACAACGCGGCGGATCGGATGTGCCGCCGCTTCGGCCACATGTCGCTCACGATCCCCGCCGTGGACCGTTTCGATTGGGCCGCTACGCATTCCGGTGATCCATTGAACATCGCCCTCGGGAAGATCATGCGCACCCGGCTGCTCATGTACCACAACAACACCGATCTCGCGCTGCGCTTGGTGGACGAGGCGATCGCCTTGATCGAAGGGGAAAGCGAAGGTGCGTTGTCCGTCTGGGGCACAGCGCATCTCGCGGGCGCGGTCGCCGCCGCCCGCGGCCGTCGCCTCGAAATTGCGCAAGACCACATCGCCGAGGCACGGACCATCGGCGCCCGCCTCGGCCACGAAACCCGCGCCTACGAAACCCTCATGGGCCCGGGCAATACCGAAATCCACGCCGTCGGAGTGGAACTCGAGGCCGGAGACCCCGGAAAAGCCGCTACGATCGGTTCGGAACTGTCCCTTCCGCCGACGATCACCCGTTCCCGCGCGGGCCACCTCTGGCAGGACGTCGGCCGCGCCTGGCTCCTCGTCGGCAAGCCCGACAAGTCCCTGAAGGCATTACAGCAAGCCCGAAGGATCTCCCCACAACAAACGAAACTGCACCCCAGCGTCCGCGAAACGCTCTACGGAATCGCGGCCGCGGAACGCCGCCGCAGCGAATCATTGGGAGCCTTCGCCAGTTGGGTCGGCATCACCGTGTAGGAGGACTTTGGCATGGGCGGAAGACGTGACCATTACCGAGATCCGAACGCACCGACGCCGAACAGCCTGGTTCCCGGCGGGTCCGCCCTCGTCACCGATTCCGAAGGCCGCATCCTGATGCAACGCCGTGGGGATTCCGGTAACTGGTCGCTCCCCGGGGGAGCTATGGAACTCGGGGAAACTCTGCCGCAGTGCGTGATTCGCGAGACGAAAGAGGAGACCGGACTCGACATCGAGATCACCGGCCTCCTCGGCATCTACACCGACCCACAACACATCATCGAGTACGAGGACGGCGAGATTCGGCAAGCGTTTGCCATTACGTTCTACGGCCGGGTGATCGGCGGCCGGATCGCCGTGAGCGACGAGTCGACGGCCGTTCGATTTCTCGGGTTGGACGAGCTTGCGGAATTGCCGGTGCATCCGACTGTTCGGCTCCGCCTTCGACATCATGCCGAACGGCGGTCGCAGCCGTACCTGGGATGAGCAAGGGCATGGGAATCGACAGCGGCCTTCCCGGGCGCGAGGCATTGGCGGCGGCATGCTCCGCATTCGGCCTCTCGGGACATGTCGCGAAAGCCGTTCTGCTGCACTAGCGTTCCAACGCCGTATGGTTGCTGTCCGAGCAGGACGTGGTGGTCCGCCTGGCCCCCGATACCGAGACGCGACGCGAACGGGCGCGGGCGGCCGTCGAGGTCACTCGATGGCTCTCGAAGACCCATCCGCCAGTAGCCCTGGCCCCGCTTTCCGGCCCCCAACCCGTCGTTGTCGCCAACGCCGTCGCGACCTTCTGGCCCTACCGCCCGACCCCGGACGAGGCCACCGCATCCGAACTCGGCCACCTGCTCCGACGTTTACACGATGCCGGAGAGCCGCCAGCCGCAGTGCGCCTTCCCCGCTATCGACCGCTCCGGCGCTTGTCGGAGGCTCTCGAAATAGACAGTGCGCGTGCCGTTCCCGCGCTCGACCCCACCGATCACGAGTGGCTACGGCAAGAAGCCACTCGTCTCATCGACAGATTCGACCGCACGGAATTCCCGCTCGGCGTCGGACTGATCCACGGCGACCCACACACCGAGAACGCACTCCGCGACAACGGCCAATGGGTCCTGATCGACTGGGACAACACCGCACTCGGCCCACGAGAACTGGACCTCGTCGGCCAACTACCCGACCACTTCCACGAATCCCTCAGCGCCCGAGCGAAATTCGCCGACGCCTACGGCTACGACCTTCTCGCCTGGCCAGGCTGGACGATGCTGCGAGACATCATCGAACTGCACTCCCTCGGCAGCTACCTCCGACTCGCCCCCGACAAACCCGCAGCCGCGGCCGAGCTACGTCGCCGGGTGGATTCGCTGCGAAACGACGACCGGTCGGTGGTTTGGCGAGCGATCGTGTGACACTCGGGGCGGCCCGCAGCCCTCAGTCGCTCACTCGCCTGCCGAAACTCATTCGCAAAACAACGCCCTCGGCTGATCGGCTGGGCGAGGCTTCTCCCTTGACCCTGACGCAGGGTCAACCCCTCATCCTGCTGGCAGCGACCAGCCACCAGGAGGAGACCGATGACCATGTGCCCACCCGATCCCGCGATTCACGTCTGGGGACTACGGAAGTCGTACGGGAATGTGGAGGTACTGCGCGGGGTCGACTTCGAGGTGGCGCGCGGCAGCGTGTTCGCCCTGCTCGGGTCCAACGGCGCGGGCAAGACCACGATCGTGCGGATACTCGCGACGCTGCTGAAGGCCGACGCCGGTACGGCCCAGGTGAACGGCTACGACGTCGCCACCGAGGCGGTCAGTGTGCGTGAATCCTCCAGTCTGACCGGACAATTCGCCGCCGTCGACGAGATCCTCAGCGGCCGTGAGAATCTCGCCCTCATCGCCCGACTGCGGCACCTCGCGAACCCGGACGAGATCGCGGACGACCTGCTGACCCGATTCGCCCTCGACGACGCGGCGAAGCGAAGGGTCGCAACGTATTCCGGCGGTATGCGCCGCCGACTCGACATCGCCATGAGCCTCATCGGGGACCCGCCGGTGATCTTCTTGGACGAGCCGACAACGGGTCTCGACCCCGAAGCGCGCCTCAAGGTGTGGCGGACGGTCGCCGACCTCGCGCACCGCGGCACCACGGTGCTGCTCACCACCCAACATCTCGAAGAGGCCGAACAACTCGCCGACCGCATCGCGATCCTGCACCGCGGCCGGATCATCGCCAACGGCAGCCTCGCCGAACTCACCCGGCTGCTGCCCCCCGCTCACATCGAATACGTCGAGAAACGGCCGAGTCTGGAGGAGATCTTCCTCGCGGTCATCGGCGCCGACCACCAGGACCAGCGATGACCACTCCCTTCCTCGCCGATACCGGCGTGCTCACCCGCCGCTCCCTGCGACACGTCACCCGCAGCCCGGACACCATCATCACCACCGCGATCACGCCGATCGCCATGATGCTCATGTTCGTCTACGTCTTCGGCGGGGCGATCGACACCGGATCGGCGTCGTACGTGACCTACCTGCTGCCCGGCATCCTGCTCATCACCATCGCGTCGGGCGTCGCGTACACCGCGCTGCGGCTGGTCACGGACCTGAAAAGCGGTATGCTGGAACGCTTTCGGTCCATGCCGATCGCCCGCGCGGGAGTGCTGTGGGCGCACGTTCTCACCTCGCTGACCGCCAATCTGATCTCGCTCGTCATCGTCGTCGGCGTCGCCCTGCTGATGGGCTTCCGCTCGCGCGCGGGCGTGGCGGCGTGGCTGGCGGTCGCGGGCATCCTGATCCTGTTCACGCTCGCGTTGACCTGGGTCGCGGTGCTCGCCGGTCTCACCGCGAAGACGGCGGAGGGCGGGGGCGCGTTCTCGTATCCGCTCATCTTCCTGCCGCTCCTGAGCTCGGCGTTCGTGCCGACGGCGACGATGCCGGGCCCGGTGCGCTGGTTCGCCGAGCATCAGCCGGTGACAGCTGTAGTTGATACCATCCGCGCCCTGTTCGCTCGACAGCCCGTCGGCGACGACATCTGGTCCGCTCTCGCCTGGTGTGTCGGCGTCCTCGTCGTCGCCTGTCTCGCGGCGATGACAACCTACCGTCGGAAAATCGCCTGAGGCAGGCTGGATTCATGCTCACCATCGGTCAACTCGCGGCGTACGCCGGGGTGACGGTGCGCGCGGTCCGCCACGATCACAAGATCGGGCTGCTGCCCGAGCCCGAACGCGACCGGTCGGGGTACCGCGTCTACGACACCGCCGCGATCGTGCGGCTCATCCGGATCCACACCCTCGCCGACGCCGGGGTGCCGCTCGCCCGGGTCCAGGACCTGCTCGACGCCGAACCACGGGAGTTCGCCGTCGCGATCCACGAGATCGACGAGACCCTGCGCACCGAGATCCGGCGGCTGCGCGACACCCGTCGACGCCTCGCGTGCCTCGCCGCGGGAGACCATTTGGCCCTCCCCCGCAGCGTCGTCGCCTACCTCGACCGGTTACGCGGGCTCGGCGTCCAGGAGCCCTACATCGAACGCGAACGCGACGCCTGGATCATGGTCGCCGCCCAGGTCCCGCACCTGATCGAGGCCGTGATCGCCGAGAAGCACCGGCAACTCGACGATCCCGACATGGTGAAGCTCTACGGTTTCCTGCGCGGCGCGCTCGATTGGCCCGCCGACGATCCCCGCATCGTCGAGATCGCGGATATCTTGGAGCGCTTGCGCATTCGCGCCGTGCGTGCCGGGGCGGTGGACGGCGACGGCTTCGACGACGGATTGGTGAATCTGTTGGATTCGGTGGTGCTCGAGTCCTCGCCGGGGGTGGAGCGGGTCATCGCGATTCTCGAGGAGCGGGGGTGGCGGGGGTGGACGCGGATCGAGCGGGTGCCTGTCGACCGGCTGGAGCCGGGCGCGGGGTGAGGGCAGTGTTCGGAATCGAACACGGCCGACGATTCGAGCTCGCGCAGGCTCGTGTCAAGGGGTGTCGCACACGAAAATTGTTGGCGTCTCACCGATTCGGGTGACGACGAGGGTGTGCGGCACCACACCGCGGGGCTTGAGGCGGGAGCGGAGGGCGTCCGGGTTGATGTCGACGCCGCGAGCCAGGATCTCGAGCGGGCCGCAGTCGCGGCGGTGCAGTTCCGCGCGGAGGGTCTTCTCGCGGAAGGGCAGGCGGTCGCGGACTCGGAAGGTCCGGACGCCCGGTGGTGGGCTGTCGCCGGTGAGATAGGCGATACGCGGGTCGAGTTGCCAAAGACCTTGCGCCGCAGCGTAATGCCGGACCAGACCCGCACGGACGACCGCGCCGTCGGGGTCGACGATCCAGTCGCCGGGCGCGCGCGTGGGAATGTCGTCGGGGTCGGCGTCGGTGACGGTCCAAGAATCGCCGGAACCGGACAGGACCGTGGCCCGGCGAGTGACGCCCGGCTCCGCGAGCGCGGCGGGCCACAGGCAGACCTCGCGCACAGAGCCGTCGAGGGAAACCACCTCGGCTTCACCCTCCCAGGTGAGATCGGGATGCCCCGCCTGTTTACCGACCCGCCCGGTGCCGCCCGTGACGAAGCTGTCGAAATCCAAACCGGGAGCGCATTTCACAACCAGCTCGCGGCCGCGGTAGGCGGCGATCAAATCCGGAAGCGGCGGTTGGAGTTTCGCCGGGTCATGGGTGCGACGGCCATCCGCGCGACGGGCCGGATCGGCGATGACCACCGTATCGGTACTACAGGGCACGAGCGCATCGGCCTTGGCCAGCAACACATTTCGCGTACCGGACAGATTGTGCGCGGCCATCGCCAACCGCACCTCGTCCAGGTCGCTGCCGATCACGCCGGGGCAAACATCATGCAGCGCAACGAGTTCCGCACCGATCGAACACGTCACATCATGCACGAACCGCCCCGCCAACCGCCGCGACCGATGCCGCGCCACCGCCGTCGGCGTCGCCTGCTGCAACGCGTCGTCGGTGAACAGCCACTCCCCCACCCCGACGAGCTTCGCCCCGGCCCGCCGCCGCAGCCGCACCGTCTCCACCAGCACGCCCGCACGATCCCCGTACTCGCCCCGCACCCGGCCGAGATCACGGAGCAGCGACGCCTCGGTCAAATCCAGCCGAGCCACCTCGGCCAGCGCCGCCTGACCGGCGGCACCGGCCAGATAGTCGACGTCCTCGCGGGAGAACCGGTATCCCACAACGATTTACGAGCGCGTCACTTCGCCGAGGGCGTGGGCTTCACGCCCGTGATCATGGCGTTGTAGAAGAACCGCCGCGGCACGACGTGCTTGAGGACGTTCTCGTCGAGCCAGCTCAGGCCCAGCCACGCGCGGTACTGCGCGATGCGGTAACCCCAAGTCAGCTTCTCGGCGGGCACGGCGGCCTCGAAGGTGCGCACGGGCCAGCCCCACAGGGCGGCGGCGAACTCCTCGGTCTCGGCCCGTACCCCAACCGCACCGGCCGAGCGCGCGATGGCCTCGAGCTGCGCCGGATCGAAAGTGTGCAGATCCACCACGGCCTCGAGCGCCGCGGCCCGCGAGGACTCGTCCAGTTCCTCCTGCGGGCGCCGCCACTCGCGCAGGAACGGCAGCTTGGTGACCTCGGTGGTGGCCTTCCAGGTGATCTGGCCGAGCTTGCGGGCGTACAGGTTGCCGACCGTGGTCGGTTCGCCCGCGAACACGAACCGGCCGCCGGGCTTGAGCACCCGCAGGCACTCCTTCAGCGCCAGCTCCACATCCGGAATGTGGTGCAGCACAGCGTGTCCCACGACCAGATCGAAGGTGTCGTCGTCGTAGGGGATGGTCTCGGCGTCGGCGACCCGGCCGTCCACCTCGAGCCCCAGGTGCTCGGCGTTGCGCAGCGCCACCTTGACCATACCGGGCGACAGATCGGTGACCGAACCGCGCTTCGCCACCCCGGACTGCATCAGGTTCAGCAGGAAGAAACCCGTACCGCAGCCGAGTTCGAGGGCCCGCTCGTAGGGCAGCGGGGCATTCGGGGCGACGGCGTCGAAGCGGCCGCGGGCATAGGCGATACAGCGCTCGTCGTAGGAGATCGACCACTTGTCGTCGTAGGTCTCGGCCTCCCAGTCGTGGTAGAGGACCTGGGCGAGCTTGTTGTCGGCGAGCGCGGCCTGGACCTCCGCCTCGGTGGCGTGCGGGTTCGGCGCGGGGTCGTCAGGACGGACGGTCATGGTCGCAAAGCGTACTCGAGGTCGGTTCGGCGCGCCCTCAGCGGGCCACGAATTCCGCCGCCCCCGGACCGTCGGCGAGATAGGAACGTGTTCCTATGCTGCGGTCCTCGGTCGCGAACAGCTCGGACCACTCCGCGCGGGCTCGGTCCTGGCCGTGCGGACCGGCCTCGAAGACGCGTTTGGCTGCCGCGAGGGCGAGGCCCGGACGGGCGATGAACTGTCGCGCCCAGCGCATGGCGGCGTGGTAGACGTCGTCGGGGGCGACGACCTCGTCGACGAGTCCGATGGCCGCGGCCTCGGCGGCATCGACGAGGCGTCCGGTGTAGACCAGGTCTTTGGCCCGGGCTGGGCCGATGAGCAGGCTCGCGCGGCGGATTCCGGCCAGCGGGATCAGGCCCGTGTGGATCTGCGGGAGCCCGAGTTTCACATTGTCGCCGACGATGCGGCGGTCCGCGCCCAAGGCCAGTTCCAATCCCGTACCCAAGGCGTACCCGGTGATCGCGGCGACCGTCGGCCGCGGAATGCGGGCCAGGCAGCCGAGTGCCGCTTGCAAATCGTCGACCATCGCCCGCGCCTGCTCGACCGTCAACCGCTCGAGTTCGGCGACGTCGTCCCCCGCGCTGAAGATCCGCTCGTCGCCGTAGACGACCACGGCCGCGACCGCCTCGTCCCGCCCTATCCCCTCCGCCGCCGCGGCCAACTCCGAGGCGACCTGGAGATCGATCGAATTCATCGGCGGCCGCGCGATGCGCAACACGGCGATCCCCGCCTCGGGTCGGTCCACGGTCACGAATTCGGCCACGACGCAGGAGCCTACTGGTCGTGGCTTCGGCGGGATCACGGGAGCTGGGACGAGGGCGGGATCAGGGGAGCTGGAACGAAGCCGCGTCACGGGAGCTGGAACGTCTACCGCGACCCGCGCAGCCGCGACGGATCCGGCAGGTCGGCGAAATACCGCTCGTTGTGCGGGAATTCGAGCCGCGACCCGCCCTCGGCCGGGAGCACCGGCATGATCGGCTCGATCTCGGCCTCGGCCGCGAAAATCTCTGCGGTGGAACCGAATTCGGACAGCGCCACCAGTTGGGACCAGGTGGGCGGCAGCAGGACGTCCAGCCCGTCGTGCCAGCGGTCGAGGGCCTCGGCGGGGGTGCACCAGCGGACCTCGCGGGCCTCGGACGTGGCGCCGTCGGCGAGCTGGCCCTGCGGGAGGACGGCGACGAAGAAGCGGGTGTCGTAGCGGCGCTGCTCGATCACGGGGGTGATCCAGTTGGCCCACGGGCGCAGCAGATCGGCGCGCAACACCAGGTGCTCGGCGGCCAGGAACTGGCTCAGCGACACCTCGCGGCGCTCGAGCCGCTCGCGCGCGGAGCGATAGACGCTCGTGTCGGAGACGACCGTGTCGGCGGTCGGCCCGGCCAGCAGCACCCCGCACTCCTCGAACGTCTCGCGCACCGCCGCGCACACCAGCGCCTGCGCCCGCTCGGGATCGGTGTCGAACCGCGCGCCCCACCACACGGGATCCGGTCCCGCCCAACCGATTTCGGCCGCGGCGTCGGAGGCGTCCACCCCGCCGCCGGGAAAGACGGTCATCCCGGCCGCGAAGGCCATGGCGTCCACGCGCCGTTGCAGGAACACCTCGGGCCCGTTCGCGCCGTCGCGCACCAGCATCACCGTGGAGGCATCCCGGGGCGCGGGCGGCACCGCATCAGTCTCGCTCACAATCCGCACCCTAACGCCTGCTTGGGACGGCAGTACCAGCACCCGCCCTCCGCATCCCCACGCCCGGCAACCCAGCCGCACACCTTATTCAGATCCGCACCCGTTCCAGGGCCCCGCAAGGGGTGCGGATTCGAAACGCCCGGCAGCCCAGCCGCACACCTTGTTCGGATCCGCACCCGTTTCAAGGCCCCGCAAGGGGTGCGGATTCGAAACGCCCGGCAACCCCAGCCGCACACCTTGTTCGGATCCGCACCCCTTGCAGGGCCATGCAACGGGTGCGGATTCGAATAAAGGGTGCGGCTGGGTTGCCGAAACCTGGGGTGCGTCAGCCTCGCTTGTGGCGGTGGCGGCCGAAGCGTTGGGAGCGGCGGGCGAAGTAGCGGCCATCGATGCGGTCCAGGGCGATGGACTGGCGGAACGCCTCGCTCAGGTTCTCGGCGGTGAGGACGTCGTCGAGGAGGCCCTGGGCGACGATGCTGCCCTCGTTGAGGAGCAGGGCGTGGGTGAAGCCGGGCGGGATCTCCTCGACGTGATGGGTGACCAGGACCGTGGCGGGGGCGTCGGGGTCGGCGGCGAGGTCGCCGAGTTTCTCGACCAGTTCCTCGCGGCCGCCGAGATCCAGTCCGGCGGCGGGCTCGTCGAGCAGGAGCAGTTCCGGGTCGGTCATCAGGGCGCGGGCTATGAGGACGCGTTTGCGTTCGCCCTCCGACAGGGTTCCGTACGCGCGATCGGAAAGGTGTTCGGCGCCCAGGCTTTCCAGCATGTCGATGGCGCGGTCGGTGTCGACGTCGTCGTACTCCTCGCGCCAGCGGCCCATCACCGCGTAGCCCGCCGACACCACCAGATCGCACACCTTCTCGTCGAGCGGCACGCGCGCGGCCACCGCCGCCGAGGACATGCCGATGCGCGGGCGCAACTCGGAGATGTCGGTGCGGCCCAGCGTCTCCCCCAGCAGGTTGGCCACGCCGTTGGTCGGGTAGAGCTCCGCCGCGGCCATGCGCAGCAGGGTGGTCTTCCCGGCGCCGTTGGGGCCCAGGACGACCCAGCGTTCGTCCAGCTCCACCTGCCAGGAGAGCGGGCCCACCAGGGTGTGGCCGGAACGCCGGACGGTCACGTCGGTGAAATCGATGAGCAGATCGGGATCGGGTTGCGGCACGGGCTCCATCTTGGCCCACGCGCGCGAACCCGTGCCAATTGTGGCGGTCGCTCGATTCGTGTCACCGGCCGCCGGGGCGCGGGCCCGGCGTGAATTCGTCGTCGTAGCGGCGCGATTCGCCGTGTTCCGGCGGGCGCCGGCGCGGCGACCGCAACATCCGGCCGAGCAGCAGCGCCACCGGTATCGAGCACACGATCCACACGCCGAGCACTATCCACAGTGTCGTCATCTCCGTGCACCTCCGGAAATCGTCCCCCGATCCTCCCGCAGCCCGGTCGGCGAGTCGACCGTGCGGCGCAGGTACGTCACCACGTATCGGGCGCCGTGGCGATCACCGTCATCGAACCGGGCGCCACTTCCGTGAAGCCCGCGTCGCGCACCGCGGTCGCCGAGCCGTTCCGGACCCGGTCGCACAAGGCCGACCACCGCTCGGATCCGGCGTCGCGCACCGCGCACCGGTAACCGCGCAGCGACCACGCGTACACCTGTCGCACCGGCAGCGCACCAGCGAGCAACATGCTCGCGTGCCCGACCTGTGCGGCTGCCTTACCCACGGACATACCCAATTCCGCGTTCACCCACAGCACCGGAAATTCGGGATCGGGCGGGCCGGGCGTGTCGGCTTCGAGCTCGGTGCCGCCGATCTGCAATTTCCTGATACGCGGGTCGACATCGCCCACCGGTCCGGGCACGAGGGCCCGCGCCTGCGCGCCGTCCCTCGACACGGTCAGTCCGTCGACCTCGTTCGCGGCCAGCCACTGCGCGCCGCGAGCGCGGCGGGCCACCTTGCGAATTCGCGATCGCTTCCAGGTGAGGAACCGCTCCTCCCACTCCCCCTCCGGCCCGACCCGCGGATCCAGGCACAGCGCGACGACCGCCGTCGCGGCCGCCGCCAGCAGCGTACTCCGTTGCGGCGGTTCGTTTTTCGGGATGTGCAGCACCATCTGCATGGCCTGCACCCGCGCCGGATCCGCCGGATCGCCGCCGCCTCCGTACCCGCGCGCCAATTCCGCGTGGCGCGCACGGAATCCCGCGTCCAGGCCGGTCACCGCCTCCGAAGTCACCGAACCAGCCTAGCGTTCTGTGGGCGAACACCTCGCTATCTTGGGGTTGCCGACGACCGAGACCTCAGGCATCTGCCCGGGACAGGACCGCGGCAACGGGCCTCATCGGCCAACGACGACGGTCACTCCGAAAGTCTGATCAGGGTCGCTCCCGGCCTCCCAGGGCCGCTGATATCCCATGCTCAATGGCGTGGTGCCCGGCGCGGCGGCGGTGAAGGTCCACACCGACGAACCGCCCACGCCCACAGTCGCATCCGCGCGGGAATCGGGCCGGAAGTCCGGATCGTCGTTCTGCACGACGATGGCGCGATCGAGTTCGCGGATCTGCCAGAGGAATCCGGTGGTCGGCTCGGCGGGCAGGGAGACGATCAGCCGCTGCCCCACCGCGAGCGCCACCCGCGTCCCGTTCGCCGCCGAATCCACCGTCACCGCCGCGGGCACGGCGACCGGCCCAGCGGACCGCGTGGAATCCCCTGTCCCGCAACCCACCAACGTCAGCCCCACCACAACCGGCACCAAGCGGCCGCGCATCGGACTCCTCTCGATGGCCGGGTCGAATTCCGAGCACAGCATGCCGGACCCGATGCGGCCCCGAGAACCGACGCGCCGAACTGAACGCCTACCTCCCCAGCCCCACCAGCCCAGCCGCACCCCTTATTCGAATCCGCACCCGTTTCAGGGCTCTACAAGGGGTGCGGATTCGAATAAAGGGTGCGGCTGGGCTGCCGAACCTGGGGTCAGCGGACCTGGGGATTGGGCGCGCCCTGGACTTCCGAACCTGGAATGGCGGGCCCGGAGGCTGCGCCGGACCCCGGGCTGCCGAACCTGGGTAGCGGACCTGGAGGTTGGGCGGGGACCTGAAGTGCCCAACCTGGGGGTTGCGGACCTGGAGGCTGGGCCGGGCCCTGGATACCGGACCTTGGGGGGCGGGCCTGGAGGCTGAGCCGAACCTCGTTCAGCTCAAAGGCACACGCCGGAGGAGGCCGTCGCGGGCGTCGGCGGCTTCTACCTCGTCGCGGGTGACGCCGAGGATGAAGAGGATGGCGTCCAGGTAGGGGTGGGAGAGGGCCGCGTCGGCTACCTCGCGGAGGGCTGGTTTGGCGTTGAAGGCGATGCCGAGGCCGGCGGCGTTGAGCATGTCGATGTCGTTGGCGCCGTCGCCGACGGCTACCGTCTGTTCCATCGGGACTCCGGCCTCGGCGGCGAAACGGCGCAGGGCCACGGCCTTTCCGGGGCGGTCGACGATGTCGCCGACGACCTTGCCGGTCAGCTTGCCGTCGACGATCTCAAGCGTGTTGGCCTGCACGAAGTCCAGTTCCAGCTCGTGGGCGAGCGGCTCGATCACCTGACGGAAACCGCCCGACACGACGCCGCAGCGGAAACCCAAACGCCGCAACGTCCGGATGGTCGTGCGGGCGCCCGGGGTGAGGGCGATGGCGTCGGCCACCTCCTCGATGACGGTCTCGTCGAGCCCGGCGAGCGTCGCCACGCGCTGGCGCAGCGATTCGGCGAAGTCGATCTCGCCGCGCATGGCCGCCTCGGTGACCGCGCGGACCTCGTCCTCCACCCCGGCGTGCGCGGCCAGCATCTCGATGACCTCGCCCTGGATGAGCGTGGAGTCGACGTCGAACACGATGAGCCGCTTGGCCCGCCGGGCCAGACCCGCGCGCTCGACCGCGATGTCCACATTGACCTTCGCCGCGACCTCGGCGAGCGTCGTGCGTAGGCGGGTCTCCGCGAGTTCGGACGGCGGCGCGGTCACCATCAGCTCCAGACCCGTGACCGGATAGTCGGCGATGCCGCGGATGGCGTCGATATTGACGTTCTGCTCGGCCAGCTTGCTCGCGATCTTGCTGACCGCCTTGGCCGTCACCGGGCTACCCAACACCACCACCGCGTGCGTCGAAAGTCGCGCTCCCGTAACGGAATTCGCGCCGATCTCGACGTCGACCTGCATGCCGACGGTGGCCATGGCGTCCTCGAGCTGATCCTGGAGTTCCTCGGGATCGGTCGGGCGCGTCACCAGCACGCCGAGGGTGAGGCGGCCACGGATCACGACCTGCTCGACGTCGAGCAGGCTCACGCCGTTGCGCGACAGCGTCGCCAGCAGCACCGAGGTCACGCCCGGCTTGTCGGGGCCGGTGACCGTGATCAGCACCGTCGTCTCGGACGTGCCCACAGCGAGAACTCCCATTCTGTCGTGCGCGGGAAATCCCGCCCATTGTCGCAGGTGGTCGAAACCGAACGCGGCGGCCGTCTCGAAAGACGGCCGCCGCGCCGGAGGTGATCGGAAACGCTAGCTCGACACCTTCTCGAGCTCCTGGACCTGGTGGGACTTGGAGCCCCAGCCCACGTGCGCCTCGGCTCGCATCCGCTCGACCATGTGCGGATAGTGCAACTCGAACGCCGGCCGCTCCGACCGGATGCGCGGCAGCTCGTAGAAGTTGTGCCGCGGCGGCGGGCAGGTGGTGGCCCACTCCAGCGAGTTGCCGTAGCCCCACGGATCGTCCACGGTCACGACCTCGCCGTAGCGGTAGGAGGTGAAGACGTTCCAGATGAACGGCAGCGTGGACGCGCCGAGGATGAACGCGCCGATCGTGGAAATCGTGTTCAGCGTGGTGAATCCGTCGGTCGGCAGGTAGTCGGCGTAGCGCCGCGGGAAGCCCTCCGCACCCAACCAGTGCTGCACCAGGAACGTGGTGTGGAAGCCGACCATGGTCGCCCAGAAGTGCCACTTGCCCAGGCGCTCGTCCATCATGCGGCCGGTCATCTTCGGGAACCAGAAGTAGATGCCCGCGAAGGTGGCGAACACGATGGTGCCGAACAGCACGTAGTGGAAGTGCGCGACCACGAAGTAGCTGTCGGACACGTGGAAGTCCAGCGGCGGGCTGGCGAGGATGACACCGGACAGACCACCGAAGAGGAACGTCACGATGAAGCCGACCGAGAACAGCATCGGCGATTCGAACGTCAACTGGCCGCGCCACATCGTGCCGATCCAGTTGAAGAACTTCACGCCTGTCGGCACCGCGATGAGGAACGTCATGAACGAGAAGAACGGCAGCAGTACCGCTCCCGTGGCGTACATGTGGTGCGCCCACACCGCGATCGACAGCGCCGCGATGCCCAGGGTCGCGTAGACCAGCGTGGTGTACCCGAAGATCGGCTTACGGCTGAAGACCGGGAAGATCTCCGACACGATGCCGAAGAACGGCAGCGCGATGATGTACACCTCGGGGTGGCCGAAGTACCAGAACAGGTGCTGGTACAGGATCGCGCCACCGGTCGCCGGATCGTAGATGTGCCCGCCGAGGTGCCGGTCGTAGGCCAGACCCATCAGCGCGGCGGTCAGCAGCGGGAAGGCCAGCAGCACAAGCACACTGGTGACGGCGATGTTCCAGGTGAAGATCGGCATCCGGAACAGCGTCATACCCGGGCAGCGCAGGCAGATGACGGTGGTGAGCATGTTGACGCCACCGAGGATGGTGCCCAGACCGGATACGGCCAGACCCATGATCCACAGGTCGGCGCCGACGCCCGGGGAGTGCACGATGTCCGACAGCGGGGTGTAGGCGGTCCAGCCGAAGTCGGCCGCGCCGCCGGGGGTGATGAAGCCCGCGGTCGCCATGGTCGCGCCGAACAGGTACAGCCAGTAGCTGAAGGCGTTCAGGCGGGGGAAGGCGACGTCGGGGGCGCCGATCTGCAGCGGCAGCACGATATTGGCGAAGCCGAACACGATCGCGGTCGCGTAGAACAGCAGCATGATCGTGCCGTGCATGGTGAACAGCTGGTTGAACTGCTCGGGCGAGAGGAACTGCAGATTCGGCCGCGCCAGCTCACCGCGCATGAGCAGCGCCATCAGGCCGCCGATCATGAAGAACGTCATGGCCGTCACGAGGTACATCACCCCGAGCACCTTCGGGTCGGTCGTGGTGACGGCCTTGTAGATGAACGAACCCTTCGGACCCAGACGCGGCGGATAAGGCCGAGTCGCTTCCAACTTGGGGACTGGCTGGGGCTCTACAGCAGTCACTGATCCTCCTGAAGGTGTGCCTTCTGGTCGTTGTCGTACGCAGGGCTTCCGGCGCACGGCGAACGACGGGTGGCTTGCGCTACGACAGATCGTAATCGTTGCCGCGGCAGGCATCGCGTCCGGTCCTACTCTGTGTCGTAATCGACCCGCGCGCGGGCATGTGTACCCTTCCTCGCATGCCGGTGCCCGAGGTCGAACCCACCCGCGACATCCCTGCTGGCGACCGTGTCCGCGCGCGGCGCTTACAGGTCGGGGGGCTGGTGTTGGCGGTGCTCGTCGCGCTGCTCAGCGCGTGTGCGCACGGGAGCGATGACGATGCGAGCATCGTGCGGACGACGACCAATATCGCGGGGGCCTCGGTGGTCGGGGTCGAACGGGATACCCGGACGGCGTGTCCGTTGCCGACCGCGCCGGATCCCGGTGGGTCGCATGTCGTTGCGGGGAGCCAGGTTCCGGCCGATCCGCAGCGGATCGTCGTGCTCGACACCACCGCGCTCGACGCGGTGTGCGCGGTGGGGCTGTGGGAGCGGGTGGTCGGCGCGGCGACCCTCGCCGGTCCCGTACCGCAGCCGTCCTATCTCGGTACCGGAGTGGTGAGGATTCCGAGTGTGGGCGGCATCGGGGCCGCGGATCCCGCGCGGATCGCGGAGTTGCGGCCGGATCTGATCATCGGCACCGCCGCCGCGAACGCCGACGCGCTGCGCGGTATCGCCCCCACCGTACTGGTCGGCACGGCCCCGTGGCAGACGCAGTTCAGCGACCTCGCCGACGCCATGAACCGGGGGGACGCGGCCGAGCGCATCCTCGCCGACTACCGCACCGAGGCCCGCGACACCGGCACCGCGATCGCGGCGAGCTTCTCGCAGGCGTCGGTGATCCGCTTCTCCGGCAACGACATTCAGGTGCTGGGCACCGACAGTTTCGCCGGGCAGGTGCTCGCGGACGTGGGCGTGCAGCGGCCGGGCGCGCAACGCGGGCCGACCTTCACGGTTTCCGGGGTCGGGAGCGAGGACGAGCGCGATCGGGTCGAGGGCGACATCATCTACGTCATGTTCGACGGGCCCGACGGCAAGAGCCGGGGCGAACGGGTGCTGAAGTCCAAGGACTTCAAGAAACTGGGAGCGGTGTCGGACCGACGCGAATTCGCCGTGGACGACGTCATCTGGCACGGATCAGGCGTCACGGCCGCCCGCGCGATGGTCGACGACTTGCGCAAGACGCTCAACGGTTTCGTCACGGACTGACTACCCTGAAGTCGATGCGGCGGTGGGGCTCGCCGCTCCGGAGACCGGAACAACCGTGGCGTCCGGGCCACCGACAGTCCCTACCCGATGTGGTGCGAATCGAGTGGGAGACGCGCGTGTCCGAGAAACTGGCCCGGGAGCCGATCGACCCCGACCTCGAACCGGATCTCCCACGGCCGCAACGGGAATCGGCGCGCGAGCGGGGCGTACTGATGGGCGTCATCGCGATCGGGGGAAGCCTGGGCGCGCTGGGCCGCTACGGTCTCGCCCAGCTCTGGCCGACCACTCCGGGCGGATTCCCGTGGGCGACCTTCGCCACCAATGTGACCGGGTGTTTCCTCCTCGGCGTGCTCATGGTGCTGATCACCGATGTGTGGAGCGCGCACCGGCTGCTGCGGCCGTTTCTGGGCGTGGGGGTCCTGGGCGGGTTCACGACATTCTCCACCTACGCCAACGAGACACGAAACCTGTTGCAGCCCAACTCGATCGGCGTGGCCTTCGGCTATCTGGCCGGAACGCTGATCTGCGCGTTGCTCGCCACCCTCCTGGCGGTCCGGATCACCCGCGCGGCCTGTCTGCGCGGGGACGGGAAGGCGACCGCATGACCGTGCTGCTGATCGTCCTCGGCGCCGCGGTCGGCGCGCCGCTGCGCTATCTGCTCGACCGGACCGTGCAGTCCCGGCTGCGCACGACGTTCCCGTGGGGCACGCTGCTGGTCAACATCACCGGCTGCCTGATCCTCGGCGCGTTGACCGGCGCGACGACCTCGTCTCCCCTTTTCGCCCTCGCCGGAACGGGGTTCTGCGGGGCGCTCACGACCTACAGCACGTTCGGGTACGAGACCGTCCGACTGGCCGAGGAACGCGAATACCTCTATGCCGCACTGAATGTCGCGATCAGCGTGTTCGCCGGGCTGGGCGCGACGGTGCTCGCGTACACCACCGCCCACGCCCTGGTCACCTGACCCCCATCGGCCCCGGCCGCGGCCGCAACGCGTATGCCGGAACCAGCTGATCGGTCAACTGCAACGGCGTCCGCCCATCCGCGTACGGCACCGAGAAGTTCACCCGCCCCATCCACTCCCCGTTCAACGTCGGCACCCAATGCGTGAGCGTCCCCGGCCGCTCCCCCGTCATATCGAGCCCCGCCCCGTTCACATGCCGAGGCGTCCCGGGATCCCGAATGAGAATGGCGTCGAGCCGCACCCACACCGGCTTCGGCGGATGCACCAGCGCCCGGTAGTAGTACCCCTGCTCATTGGGATACTGCAACTCGGGCGCGGTGCCCTCGGTCCGAGGTACCTCACCGTCACCACTCGAACTCATGTTCGAATATTACCGATACTGACACGTCAAGCGCGCTGGCAGGGGGGCGTTTTGCTTGAGGTTGCAAGCGGGTTGGAGGCCGGGTCTTCACAGGCCCAGCTGGTCGCGCATCGCGTCGGTGTCGAGCAGGACCCAGTGCTCGACGATGAGGCCGTTTCGGACGCGGACCATATCCATGACGAGGACCTCGTAGCGTCGGCCGGAGTCCGTGTGGGTGCCCCGCATGGTGTAGCGGTTGACGGAGGTGTCACCGGAGACGACGTTCTGCTCGATCGTCAGCGAGACGTCGTGGAACGCGCTGTCCGCGCTCAGCCGCTCCCACTTCTGTCGCCAGGCGTCGCGTCCATGGTGATCGCCCTGGGTGCCGCCCCGGTGGTCGACGACCTCGGGGTCGATCAGCTTCAGCGCGTCCTCCAGGTGACCTTCCAGGATCTGCGCGTAGCTCTCACTACATTGCCGGTGAATCTCTCCCGGGTGCGCGGTGCCTGCCCCCTGCGACATGCGGACTCTCCTCTGGCGGGGATACAAACGGGGAACTCCCCACTTGTGGTGTCCGGCTACCGTAACCGGGGAAGTCCCCGATTAGCAAGGAGGGTCATGTCATCGCACAGCGCCGGACCCGCGCCGGGTTCGGAACCCCAGCGTCGTCGTCGCGCGGACGCTCAGCGCAACTACGACCAGCTCGTGGCCGCGGCCAGGGCCGTCTTCCACGACCACGGCGTCGACGCCCCGCTGGACGACATCGCCCGCCGGGCCGGCGTCGGCAACGCGACGATGTATCGGCACTTCCCGACGCGTGGCGAACTGATCATCGCCGTCTATTCCGAGGAAGTGGCCGAGCTGTGCGCCGCGAGCCGGTCCCTCCTGGCCGAGGATCCTCCCGACGACGCCCTCTTCGACTGGCTTCGAAACTTCATCGCACACGTGACGACCAAGCGGGAACTGGCCCTGTCGATCACCGATGACAGCACCGGCCAGCGCCCCGCGTTGTTCGACCGCTGGCACCACTCGATGCACGCAGCGGCGTCCGCACTGTTGACCCGAGCACAGAACGCGGGCACCGTCCGCGCCGACCTCACCGCATCGGAACTCCTCGCCCTGGCCAACGGGATCGCCCTGACCACCACCGACGCCACTCAGGCGGAGCGACTCGTCCTCCTGATCAGACAGGGCACGGACACTCCCTCGACCCCGCCGCCCAGGGAGCTCAGAACTCCCAGTCCTCGTCCTCCGTATTGACGGCCTTCCCGATCACATAACTCGACCCCGACCCCGAGAAGAAGTCGTGGTTCTCGTCCGCGTTCGGCGAAAGTGCCGACAGGATGGCCGGATTCACGTCCGTTTCGTCCTTGGGGAACAGGCCCTCGTAGCCGAGGTTCATCAGTGCCTTGTTGGCGTTGTAGCGGAGGAACTTCTTGACGTCCTCGGTGAGGCCGACCTCGTCGTAGAGGTCCTGGGTGTACTCGACCTCGTTCTCGTACAGCTCGTAGAGCAACTCGAAGGTGTAGTTCTTGAGTTCGTCGCGTTCGGCGGGGGCGAGTTGTTCGAGGCCCTTCTGGTACTTGTAGCCGATGTAGTAGCCGTGGACGGCCTCGTCGCGGATGATCAGGCGGATGAGGTCGGCGGTGTTGGTGAGCTTGGCGCGGGAGGACCAGTACATCGGCAGGTAGAAGCCGGAGTAGAACAGGAAGCTCTCCAGCAGGGTGGAGGCGACCTTGCGCTTGAGGGGTTCGTCGCCGCGGTAGTACTCGAGGACGATCTCGGCCTTGCGCTGGAGGTTGCGGTTCTCCTCCGACCAGCGGAAGGCGTCGTCGATCTCGCGGGTGGAGCACAGCGTGGAGAAGATCGAACTGTAGCTCTTGGCGTGCACCGACTCCATGAACGCGATGTTGGTGAGCACCGCCTCCTCGTGCGGGGTGAGCGCGTCGGGGATCAGGCTCACCGCGCCGACCGTGCCCTGAATGGTGTCGAGCAGCGTGAGGCCGGTGAACACGCGCATGGTGAGCTGCTTCTCCTGCGCGTTGAGGGTGGCCCACGAGGGAATGTCGTTGGACACCGGAACCTTCTCGGGCAACCAGAAGTTGCCGACGAGGCGATCCCACACCTCGGCGTCCTTCTCGTCGGGCACCCGATTCCAGTTGATCGCAGACACTCGATCGATCAATTTCACGCCCGCTCACTCACCCTTCCGTGTGCCGTATGGTTCAGCTTTTGTCCCTGAACAGTACGACAAGAAGAAAGGCGACGGTTACTGCGGTCTCCATATGGAAACTCGGATAGCCGAAACCATCCTCGCTACGTTCGAAAGCGCCTGTAACACTTCGATTTCCGAGTAGCTGCGGACAAGAAGAGTGCGACATCGAGGTCGACGACGCATGACCGCCGCACTCACTCGTCCAGCAGGAGCGCCGCCACGGCCTCCGGAGCCTCGTGCATGACGTCGTGTCCGGTCGGGAGCTCGTGCACCCGCCACCCTGGATCGGCCGCGAGCCGAATACGCTGCTCCGCGAACGGCGTTCGGTCCTCCCAGCCCGAGCAGTAGACGAACTCCCGCCGCGGCACCCGCGCGAATTCGCCGGTGAGCCGGACCGTTTGCATGAACGCGGCGAACGGATGGGGGCGGCGGCGCGGATCGCCGTCGCCCGGCGGGCGAACGGCGTAACCCGTGGTCTCGGCTCCGTCGGCGATCACTCGGCGGAAGTGGTCGTTCATTGCGGCCCAACAGGATTCGCCGTCGCGGGGAACGTACGCGTCGAGATGCACCGCGCGCGCGATCCGGCCGCCCGCGCGGTCGGCCGCGGCGGCGACCACCATTCCGCCGTAGCTGTGACCGACCAGGGTCACGTCGGTGAGGTGAGCCCGATCGAGCACCCGCAGCACGTCGTCGGCGTGGGTGTCGAGGTTGGCGGTCGCGACGGTCGCCGGATCGTCGTCCGACCGCAGCCCGGTCAGGGTCAGGGCGTGCACGGTGTGCCCGGCCCGCTCGAGCAGCGGAATCACCGCCTCGTACGCCCAGGATCCCTTCCAACCGCCGGGCACCAGCACGAACGTCGCCATGATTGTCTCCCTTTCGGCAACCGCGGCGTCGGATCACGCCGCGTGGAGACGAGTCTCATCCGCTCGGGAGGTGGCGGGCCACCGACACAAGGCCATGCGATACCCGTTGGCCGCCAAGCGCGTCAGATGCCCAGGACGAGCTTCGCGGTCATGAAGTAGATGATCAGACCGGTCGCGTCGACCAGCGTCGTCACCATCGGCGCGGAGATGACCGCCGGATCGATCCGCAACTTCTTGGCCAGCAACGGCATCGTGCCGCCGATGGTCGCGGCCCAGCCGCAGATCACCACGAGCGTGATGCCGACGACGACGGCGATCTGCGCGCCCACGAAGATCGCGCCGATGAGCATGCCCACCGCCGCCAGCATCGCGCCCAGCACGAGTCCGACGCGCAGTTCGCGCCAGATGACGCGCAGCAGATCCGACACCCGCACCTCGCCGACGGCCAGCGCGCGCACGCACGAGGTGGCCGCCTGCGCACCGGCATTGCCGCCCGCGCCGATGAGCAGCGGGATGAACAGCGCCAGGTGCGCGGCCCGGGCGAGCGTCCCCTCGAACGCGTCGGTGACCGTGACCGTCAGCGTGGCCGCGACCAGCAACAGCAACAGCCACATCGCGCGGTAGCGGGCGAGCTGAAAGACCTTGGCGGCCATGTAATGTCCGGCCCACGGCTGGGTGCCGGCCTGACGCGCGACGTCCTCGCTGTCGGCGGCCTCGATGACCTCGACGGCGTCGTCGATGGTGAGCAGGCCCACGAGCCGGTCCTCGCTGTCGACCACCGGCAGGTTGAGGACATTGGTCTCGCGCATGAGCCGCGCGGCCTTCTCCGCGGAGTCGGTGGCGCGGGCGAAAACCGGTTCGGTGACAACGAGATCCGCGACCATCGTCTCCGGCTCGCTCAGGACGAGTTCGCGCAGTTCGACGATGCCGATGAGGCGGCGGCCGCCGTCGACCACGGGAAGCGTGTACACGGTCTCGGCGCTCGCGCCCTTGGCCCGCACGGTGCGCAACGCGCGTTCGACGGTCAGATCACGCGGCAGCGCAACGACTTCCGGCGTCATGTATCGCCCGGCCGAGCCCTCCGGATAGCCGAGCAGGGCCGCGGTCATCCGCCGTTCGCGCGGGCTCAGCCCCGCCAGCACCTTCTTGGCGACCTTGGCCGGGGCCTCGCGCAGCATGCGGGCGCGGTCGTCGGGATCCATCCGCTCGACGAGTTCGCGAAAGCTCTGATCCCGCAGGCTGGTCAGGATCTGCTGCTGGTCGACGGGTTCGAGTTCCTCGAACACCGCCAGCGCCCGGTCCTTGTCCAGCAACCGGAACGCCATCCCCGCGTGCAGCGCGTCCATGCGCGCCAGTTCGTCGGCGATCAGATGCGGCGGCCGATCGTCGAGCCACCGCAGGGTCGCCTCGACCCCGAGCGTCTCGACGACCTCGAACAGCGATTCGGTGGGCGCGGCCTCGACGGGCAGCGTGGGGACGGCAACAGACACTTCGGTCGGCGACATGGTGATTCCTCGGCACAAGCGAGCGATGAACGGGGGCGATCGAGATCTCGAATCACACCGCGAGGCACCGACCCCGCCGCCGACGAACTACCGGCAGAACACCAGGGCGGCGCCGCGCGGCCTTCGACTCGGGGGTTCGCTACGCACAGCTACCCACCTCCTCGACTCGGCCTTCACAGGTATGCGCCGCCGGGCGCACGACTCTTCCGTAAGTAGCTTACCGCTCAACGACCTCCGACACGCCGGGGGTACGCCGGATCTACAGCATGCAGCTGACGCAGCCCTCGACCTCGGTGCCCTCCAGGGCCATCTGCCGGATGCGGATGTAGTACAAGGTCTTGATTCCCTTGCGCCAGGCGTAGATCTGGGCCTTGTTCACGTCGCGGGTGGTGGCGGTGTCCTTGAAGAACAGGGTCAGGGACAGGCCCTGGTCGACGTGTTGGGTTGCCGCGGCGTAGGTGTCGATGATGCGTTCGTAGCCGATGTCGTAGGCGTCCTCGAAGTAGTCGAGGTTGTCGTTGGTCATGTAGGGGGCCGGGTAGTAGACGCGGCCGATCTTGCCTTCCTTGCGGATCTCGATCTTGGAGGCCACCGGGTGGATCGAGCTGGTGGAGTGGTTGATGTAGGAGATCGAGCCGGTCGGGGGGACGGCCTGGAGGTTCTGGTTGTAGATGCCGTGGGCCATGACCGAGGTCTTCAGGTCGCGCCAGTCGTCCTGGGTGGGGATGTGGACGCCCGCGTCGGCGAACAGCTGGCGGACCCGGTCGGTCTTGGGCTCCCACGCCTGGTCGGTGTACTTGTCGAAGTACTCACCGGAGGCGTACTTCGACTCGGGGAAGCCGCCGAACGCGCGGCCGCGCTCGATGGCCAGCTTGTTCGACGCGCGGATCGCGTGATAGGCGATGGTGTAGAAGTAGATGTTGGTGAAGTCCACACCCTCCTCGGACCCGTAGTGGATCCGTTCCCGGGCCAGATACCCGTGCAGGTTCATCTGCCCCAGCCCGATGGCGTGAGACTCGTTGTTGCCCTGCTCGATCGAGGGCACCGAGGAGATGCTGGTCTGATCCGACACCGCGGTGAGCGCCCGGATGGCGGTCTCCACGGTCTTGCCGAGGTCGGGCGAGTCCATGGTCTTGGCGATGTTGAGCGAACCCAGATTGCACGAGATGTCCTTGCCCACAACGGCATACGACAGATCGTCGTTGTAGACCGAGGGCGTGGAGACCTGGAGGATCTCCGAGCACAGGTTCGAGTGGGTGATCTTGCCCGCGATCGGGTTGGCGCGGTTCACCGTGTCCTCGAACATGATGTACGGGTAGCCCGACTCGAACTGCAACTCGGCGATGGTCTGGAAGAACTCGCGCGCGTTGATCTTCGACTTGCGGATGCGCTTGTCGTCGACCATCTCGTAGTACTTCTCGGTGACGTTCACATCGGCGAACGGCTGCCCGTAGATGCGCTCGACGTCGTAGGGCGAGAACAGGTACATGTCCTCGTTCTTCTTCGCCAGCTCGAAGGTGATGTCCGGGATCACCACGCCCAGGCTGAGCGTCTTGATGCGGATCTTCTCGTCGGCGTTCTCGCGCTTGGTGTCGAGGAAGCGGTAGATGTCGGGATGATGCGCGTGCAGGTAGACCGCGCCCGCGCCCTGCCGCGCGCCGAGCTGGTTGGCGTAGGAGAACGAATCCTCCAGCAGCTTCATGATCGGGATGACGCCCGAGGACTGGTTCTCGATCTTCTTGATCGGCGCGCCGTGCTCGCGAATGTTGCTGAGCAGCAACGCGACTCCGCCGCCGCGCTTGGACAGCTGCAACGCGGAGTTGATCGAGCGCCCGATGGACTCCATATTGTCCTCGATGCGCAGCAGGAAGCAGCTGACCGGTTCGCCGCGCTGCTTCTTGCCGGAGTTGAGGAAGGTCGGGGTGGCGGGCTGGAAGCGGCCGTCCATGATCTCGTCGACCAGCTCTCGGGCGAGGATCTCGTCACCGTCGGCCAGGGTGAGCGCGACCATGCAGACGCGGTCCTCGAACCGTTCGAGGTAGCGCTTGCCGTCGAAGGTCTTGAGCGTGTACGAGGTGTAGTACTTGAACGCGCCGAGGAAGGTGGGGAACCGGAACTTCTTGGCGTACGCCTGCTGGAACAGCTTCTTCACGAACGCCCGGCTGTAGCGGTCGAGGACCTCGGGCTCGTAGTAGTTCTCCTCGACGAGGTAGTCGAGCTTCTCGTCGAGGTTGTGGAAGAAGACGGTGTTCTGGTTGACGTGCTGCAGGAAGTACTGCCGCGCGGCCTCGCGATCCTTGTCGAACTGGATCTCGCCGCCCGGACCGTACAGATTGAGCATCGCGTTGAGGGCGTGGTAGTCCAAACCCTCGGTGGACGCCTCACTGCTCACCGGGCGCTCCAGGCGGGCCGTCTTTCCGGCCGGTGCTGTTGTCGTTGCCAAAACAATCCCAATCCCTCTCGGACGCGCTCGACGTCCTCGGCGGTTCCCATGAGTTCGAAGCGGTACAGGTACGGCACCCCGCACTTGCGCGAGATCACTTCTCCCGCATAGCAGTACGTGTCGCCGAAGTTGGTGTTGCCCGCGGCGATGACGCCGTGCAACAGCGCACGATTGTGCGGATCGTTGAGGAACTTCGCAACCTGTCGGGGCACGAAGTCCTTGTCCGATCGACCGCCCCGGCCCGCGGCGTCGAAGACGCTCTTGCCGCCCCCGTAGGTCGGGCAGATCAGGACGTAGGGCTCGTCGACGCGCAACGAGTCGGCGGTGTGGAGCGGAATGCGCTCGGCCGGGAGGCCCAGCCGCCGCACGAAGCGATGGGTGTTCTCCGACGCGCTCGAGAAGTAGACCAGGTTCGGCACCACTCCCCCTTTCATCGGATTCCCTTTGTCAAGGGCCACAAGCACTTTCGCGAAGGAGGCCGGGCGCCTCTCCGGATTCCCGGGCCGCTGCCTTCGGAACACCCCGCCCCGCTTCCCTTCGGGGCGGCCCCGGCCGCTTCCCTTCGAAGCTCCGGGCCGCTTCCCTACCGAGTGCCCCGGCCGCGCTCTCCGGCCGGGGCCTCCGCGCGAAGGTCAGGCCGCGACGGTCGCCAGGGCCTTGATGCGGTCGGGGCGGAAGCCGGACCAGTGGTCGTCACCGGCGACGACGACGGGGGCCTGCAGGTAGCCGAGGGCCATGATGTAGTCGCGGGCCTCGGAGTTCTCGGAGATGTCGACGACCTCGTAGTCCACACCCGCCTTGTCGAGAGCGCGGTAGGTGGCATTGCACTGAACACAAGCGGGCTTGGTGTAGACGGTGATGGTCATTGGTGTCCCTCTTCTCCTTGCCTAGTCCGGTATGCAGTGCACGACTGTGAAGAGCCACATCCTGTGGTACTGCGCAAACCCCTGGAACCGGCTGCGGATCCCCAGGTCGCCGAGGCTTGACCTGCGCGGAGCCCGCTTCGTTCTCCAGTGTCCAAGACACTACACCTAGTGGCCGACAGATTCCTACAACACGACATGTTGCGAGTCCCAAAGTTGTAATTCGATCGTCGTAAGTACCTGGACAGCCGATTCGCAACCCGACACGGCAGTGGCGCAGATCACGATTTCACGACTCAGCTCTTTCCCAGCAAACCCAACCGCCCCACCGGTCTCGTTCGTTCCCATCAGCCTCCCGCACCCCGCTGATCACCCGCGTTCACATCCCGTTCACGCCGAGGGCCGCCCGTCCGCTACCGGCCGGGCGGCCCTCCCCCGCGTCCCGTCAGCCCTGGCGAGCCTTGAAGCGCGGGTCCTTCTTGTTGATCACGAACGTCCGTCCGCGCCTGCGCACGACCTGAGCGCCGGGCTTGTCCTTCAGGGACTTGAGCGAGTTACGCACCTTCATCTGGGTCACCTCCGGTTAATGAAAACGGTTTTCATATTGTATCCATTCCGCTCCCTGGAGGCAGAGAGACCCTGGCCCCGGCGCTGGGGCGCCGGGGCCAGGGACAAGGGGGGCTGGCGCTGGGGCCAGAGACAAGAAGGGCTAGCGCCGCGGCCAAAGGCAGGAAGCGCCGGCACCGGGCCAGGGACAAGGGGCTAGCGCTGGGGCCAGGGGCCAGGGGCAAGGGGCAAGAGGCTGACGCTTGGGGCCGGGAGCAAGGACCGGAATGCGCTCGGAAGGGGCACCCTGGAATGGCGAGCCCCCTCCCAGTCCCTGGCCCCGGCGCCCAGCGCCGGGGCCAGGGCGGAACTCAGGCGTTGACCCGAACCTGAACGGCCGCAACCAGATCCGCGACGGCGGCGGAGAGTTGGGTGAGGGCCTCGGCGTCCTCGCGGGGGTGGGCGGCGGCGAAGCGCTCGCCGATGGTGCCGAAGTGGAGGTGGGCGCTCTCGACGACGGAGGCTCCGGCGACGCCGAGGGCCTTGACGGTGTCGGCGTGCGACCACTTGGCGGCGTTGGAGCTGATGGAGGCGCTGATGACGGCGGCGGGCTTGTCCTTGATGGAACCCTGGCCGTAGGGGCGGGAGGCCCAGTCGATGGCGTTCTTCAGGGCTGCGGGGATGGTGCCGTTGTATTCGGGGACGAAGAAGATCAGGCCGTCGGCCGCGGCGACCGCCTCGCGCAACGCGACCGCGGTGGCGGGCACGCTACCGGGCACGTCGAGGTCCTCGTTGTAGAAAGGGATGTCGGCAAGACCGGAGAAGATGTCGACCTGCACGCCCTCGGGCGCGGTCTGGGCGGCCGCCTCGGCGAGCTGCCGGTTGATCGACCCGGCGCGCAGGCTACCGACGAGAGCGAGAAGGCGAGTCTGGGACATGATCACTCCTTGTGCTGCACAGGGCGGGGTGTTCCGCCGTCATGTCACAATAACCGGACCCCGGTCCGCTTCATTCCCGGCCCCTAGGTAGACCCCTGTGAACCACGACACATCGAAATCCTTACCGATAGAGCCGGTCTCGGTGCCGCTACCCCCGTTCGACCACCTCGAGCCCCTCCCGGTCGCCGAACATACCGAGCGCAGCGACGCCGCCCGCAACCGGCAGCTGCTCCTCGACGCCGCCGAGGAGCTGGTCCGCGAGCACGGCGCGGACGCGGTCACCATGGACGCCGTCGCCAAACGCGCGGGCGTCGGCAAGGGCACGGTCTTCCGCCGCTTCGGCAACCGCGCGGGGTTGATGATGGCCCTGCTCGACCACTCGGACCGAAAACTCCAGGCCGCCTACATCTTCGGGCCGCCGCCGCTGGGTCCGGGCGCCCCGCCGGTGGAGCGACTGGTGGCCTTCGGCCGCGCCCGGCTGGCCGATATCGAGGTCGCGGGCGAGGTCCGCCGGGCCGCCGACGATCCGGGCCGCTTCGCCACCCCGCCCTACAACGTCGTGAAAACCCATGTCTCCCTGCTGCTTCGGCAGGCCGGAACGCCCGGCGAGATCCCGCTGCTGGCCGACACCCTCCTGAACGCGCTCGACGCCACCCTGGTGCTGCATCAGACCCGCGTCCTGGGCTACACCCTCGACCAGATCGGCGACCACTGGGAGCGGCTGATCCGTGCCCTGGTCCCCGCCGCCTAGAGTGGCGACCATGCGCGAACAGATCATCGCCGAACTGGGCGTCCGACCGCGGATCGACCCGAAGGACGAGATCCGCCGCCGGGTCGAATTCCTGAAGGACTACCTGAGGTCAACGCCCGCAACGGGTTTCGTGCTCGGGATCAGCGGCGGCCAGGATTCGACGCTGGCGGGTCGGCTGGGTCAGCTCGCCGCCGAGGAGCTGCGCGCCGAAGACCGCGCGGCCACCTTCGTGGCGGTCCGGCTGCCCTACGGCGTGCAGGCCGACGCGCACGACGCCCGCGTCGCGCTCGACTTCATCCGGCCCGACCGGGAGATCGAGGTGAACATCAAGCCCGGCGCCGACGCCGTGGCCGCGGAATCGGCCGCGGGCCTGCGCGACTTGCTCGGCGGCGAACCGCGATTGCGCGATTTCGTACGCGGCAACATCAAGGCCCGCGAACGCATGGTCGTCCAGTACTCGATCGCCGGTCAGCTGAATCTGCTCGTCGTCGGGACCGATCACGCGGCCGAGGCGGTGACCGGCTTCTTCACCAAGTACGGCGACGGCGGCGCGGACATCACCCCGCTCGCCGGCCTCACCAAACGCCAGGGCGCGGCCCTGCTGCGCGAACTCGGCGCACCCGAGAGCACCTGGCGCAAGGTGCCGACCGCCGACCTCGAGGACGACCGGCCCGCCCTGCCCGACGAGGTCGCCCTCGGCCTGAAGTACGCCGATATCGACGCCTACCTCGAGGGCGAGGACGTCGCGCCGGAGATCGCCGAGCGCATCGAGTCGATCTACACGACGACCCGGCACAAGCGCGCACTTCCGGTGTCGCCCTTCGACACCTGGTGGCGAAACTGATGCGAAACACGCGGTGCCGGAACGAAATTCAGCCCCCCGCGAACGGCGGCAGCACATCCACCCGCGCGGCCAGGGGCGCGGTGTCGTCGCGGGTGAGTTCGTCGCCGATGAGGAACGCGCAGACCTTCAGCATCGGATCCAGCTCCGGTCCGTAGGCGCGCGCGAGGACGCGGCGCAGGTCCGCGACGGTGGCCTCGCCGGGGAGGTCGAGCTGTTCGCTGGCCTTGCCGACCGCGTCGGCGATCGCGGCGAAATAGCGGACCTCAACCACCGATCGCTCCCATCGTCCGTTCGGGGGGCACGAATCCGGCGGCGTCGATGCCGTGCCCGGCCCACTTGTTCCACATCGCGCCGCGCCACAGCGTGGCCAGCTCGTCGTCGCTCGCGCCCGCGCGCAGCGGCGTGCGCAGATCGTATTCCTGATCGCTGAACAGGCACGAGCGGATCATGCCGTCGGCGGTGAGGCGGGTGCGGTCGCAGTCGCCGCAGAATTTGCGGGTCACCGAGGCGATGATGCCGACGGTCGCCGGGCCGCCGTCGACCAGCCAGTTCTCCGCGGGCGCGGACGGGTCCGTCCGGCCGACCTCGGTGAGGGTGAAGCGGGCGCCGAGCACGTCGAGCAGGTCGGCGGCGGTGACCATCTCGGCCCGCGCCCATTCGTGATCGGCGTCGAGCGGCATCTCCTCGATGAAGCGCAACTCACAGCCCTCGTCCAGGCACCAGCGCAGCAGATCGCTTGCGCCGGACAGGGTTTCGCGCATGAGCACGGCGTTCACCTTGACCGGCGCGAGACCGGAGCGCTGGGCCGCGCGAATTCCGGCCAGCACCGCGGGCAGCCGATCGCGCCGGGTGAGGGCGGCGAACGCGGCGCGGTCGGCGGTGTCGAGGGAGACGTTGACCCGGTTCAGACCCGCCCGAGCCAGCCCGGCCGCGCGATGCTCGAGCCCGACCGCGTTGGTGGTCATGGCCAACGGCGTCGCGGGCAATTCCGCGCGGCAGCCCGCCACGATGCGTTCCAGGTCGCGGCGCATGAGCGGTTCCCCACCCGTGAAACGGACCTCGTTCACCCCGAGCTCGCGCACGGCCAGCGCCACGACCCGCACGATCTCCTCGACCGAGAGCAGCTCGTCGGCCGGGATCGCGGGCAGTCCCTCCTCGGGCATGCAGTACGTGCACCGCAGCGAACACTTCTCGGTGATGGAGACGCGCAGATCTCGCGCCACCCGCCCGAACCGGTCGACCAGGTACGGCGTGTCGGGCCTGCCGTCCAACGTGGGGCGCTTGCCCCGCACGGCGGGAATGCCCATCACAACCACGGTCACGGCTCCCATTATTGCCACCTCCCGAGGGGACGGACAGCCGAAGGCCCGTGGCCTGGCGGTTCGGCCCATGCTACGTTTGTACGTGTATATACGTACAATATGGAGGTGTCATGGCGATCTCCTCGCCGATCCGCCGATGGTGGCGGATCCTGTGGCCGACCGCGCTGGCCGTCGTTCTCGGCGTCGTTGCGGGCGTAGCGGTTTCGCACGCGGATGCGGGACCGGTTCCGTCGGCCGCACCGGCGTGCGCGGCCGGAGAGGAACCGCGCAGTCCGGGTTACGACGCGGCGACCAGGGACGATCCGGCGTTCACGAGCGCGTTCCGGCACTGCTTCACGACCGTGGACGGGGTGCAGATGCACTACGTCATCGGCGGAACGGGCCCGCAGCCGCTGGTGCTGCTGCACGGCTGGCCGGAGAGCTGGTACGAGTACCACGAGGTCATGCCGAGGCTGCTGCCGGGCCGCACGGTGATCGCGATCGACCTGCCGGGCCTGGGCGACAGCACGGGAGAACTCCCGTCCTACACGAAAACGACCATGGCCCGGTATGTTTCGGGCCTGCTGACCAGGATCGGCGTCGAGCGCGAAACCCGCGTCGTGGCACACGATTTCGGCGTCGGGGTCGCCTACGCGCTCGCCGCCGAGCATCGTGATCAGGTGGCCGGGCTGTTCCTCATGGACTTCCCGCTGGTCGGGCGGAATCTCACCTTCGCGTCCGTGCAGCCCCTATCCTGGCACTTCTCGTTCAATGTGCAGAACCCCCTGGCCGAGGACCTCGTCACCGGCCGCGTCGGCACCTTCCTGGACTACTTCTTCCGCCACAGCGAGGTCTCCGAGCAGGCCCGCGCGAGCGCCACCCACGAATTGCCCGTCGCGCCAAGGTCTTTGGCCGAGTACGTCCGCGTCTACTCGCGCCCGCAGGTCCTGCACGCGGGCTTCGAGCTGTATCGCACCTGGAGCGCCGACGAGGCCGAGAACGCCGCGCTGCAACAGTCACCGCTGCGCCAACCGGTCCGGATGCTGACCCAGGACGGCCTGAGCGGGGTGATGCTCCCCGCCGTCCGCGACGCCGCCCCCGACGCCTCCGGCGACGAGGTCTCCGGCGCGGGCCACTGGCTGGTGGACCAGCAACCCGACCGCATCGCCGCCGAGATCGACGCCTTCTATCCGGCGTCCTGACCGCGAGCCTCGTCCAGCAGGGAGCCCCCGGGCACGGCATCCCGACCATGAGCCTCGTCCACTTTGGTACCCGCTAGCGCGGCGTCCTGACCGCGAGCCTCGTCCCCTCGGCAACCGCGAGCACGGCCTTCTAATCGCGGGCTTCGTCGACCTCGGCGCCCGCGAGCACGGCATCCCGACCACGAGCCTCGTCCACCTCGGCGCCCGCGAGCACGGCGTCCAGCAGGCCCGGGTAGCGGGCGTCGAGGTCCGCGCGGCGCAGCTCGAGCAGAAACTCTCTGCCGGAAGCGGTTTGGCGGATGACCCCGCTCTCGCGCAGCACCCGCCAATGATGGGTCATGGTCGATCGGGCGGTGATGCCGAGGACGTTCAGCACGCCGGTGCAGTTGTACTCCCCGCCCGCGTCGAGCACGCGCAGCACCGCGAGCCGGATCGGATGCCCCAGTGCCGACAGCACGGTCTCGATGCGAATCTGATCGCGGGCGGGATGGACGAGCGGCATTGTTCGATTGTACGTGGATCGACGTAGTCGTCAGTGGTCCTCGCGCGGCACCCGCAGATGCGTGGTGAGCAGCACGTGGTCGAAGGCGCCCACGGTCTCCGCGGAGGCCGGGGGCACCATAGGCAGGTCGTTCATGAGCTGGGCGGCGAGGACCCGCAGTTTCACATTGGTCTCCTGCGACCGCCAGACCAGCACCCGGAACGCCTGGTCCGCGCTGATCCGATACATCCGCATGAGCACGCCCTTGGCCTGCTCGATCACCGCCCGCGCCTCGGCCAGCTCCGAGACGGCCGCGGTGACCGCCGCGTTCTCCGCCTCGGCCAGGGTCGAGGTGAGATCGATGTAGAAGCCGGTCGTGCCGACCGCGCCGCCCTGGGCGTCGAGGATCCGATCGGCCACGACCATCACCTGATGTTCGCGGCCCGCGGTGTCGAGGAACCGGTGCCTGCTGGAGAACGGTTCGCCGTGCTCGACCGCGCGGGTGATCAGCTCGGCGACGTGTTCGCGATCGTCGGGATGTTTGTGCTCGAGCAGCAGTTCGGTGGTCGGCTCGATCTCGCCGGGCACGTACCCGTGCATTCGGTACACCTCCGCCGACCACTCCCACCGCCGCGTGGCGAACCAGAAGCGGAAGCTGCCCGCCCGCGGCGCGGCACCCTCGGCATCCGCCAACACGGCATCGTCGGATTCGGTCGTTCCCGGCTCACTCACCCGATCAGTATCCTCGCCCGCCGCCGTCGCGCTGTGAAAAGCCCCCATCCGGCGCCGGTCCGGTCACGAATACCACACAGCGGCGGGATGACCATCCACGGAAGCCGACGCAGGAGGGGAGCCATGGCAACCGACACCACCAACCACGCGGCCCGACGCTTGCTCACCGCGGTCCTCGCCGCCGGTTACCACTCGGTCGAGGACTTCATCCGCCACCTGCACGCCGACCCCCTCGCCGACACCGTCGTGCTCCCCCCGCGAACCGCGGCCGCCGAATCCCGCCGCCCCAAACACGCCCGCGAGGATTAGCCGGGAGCCGTCCGGTCCGGGGTGACTACTCTGACCTCATGACGATCCGGCCCACGACCTCGGCGCGCTCGGTCGACGAGCACCGCGAGCACGTCGAGCAACTGCTGCGTCCGCTCGCCCTGCGCGATGTCGCGGAGGTGTCGATGACCGAGGTGCTGGGTCGGGTGCTGGCGCGGGACGTGCGGTCGCCGCTGGATCTGCCGGTGTTCCGCAATTCCGGGATGGACGGCTACGCGGTGCGGGCGGAGTCGGTGGCCGTCACGCCCGTGACGCTGCCGCTGGCCGGGGTGGTGGCCGCCGGGCAGACCGGGCAGACACCGCTACCGCCGGGCGCGGCGATGAAGGTGATGACGGGCGCGCCGATCCCGCCGGGCGCCGACTGCGTGGTGCCGGTGGAGGACACCCGCGTCGACGGCTCCGAGGTGATCGTCGAAAAGGGCCGGCGCACAGGGGATTTCGTGCGCGAGGCGGGTACCGACGCGCGGGCCGGCGATCTGCTGGTGCCGGCCGGGACGCTCGTCGCGCCCCGGCACGTCGCGGCGCTCGCGGCCGTGGGTCTGGCGCGGCTGCCGGTCTTCCGGCGGGTGCGCGCGGCGGTGCTCACCACCGGCGACGAGCTCGTATCGGCGGGCGCGTCGCTGCGGCCCGGCCAGATCTACAACTCCAACGGGATCGCGCTGGCGTCCGCGCTGGCCGTCAACGGCGTGGAGGTGGTCTCGGTCGAGCACAGCCGCGACGACGCGGGCGAGTTCCAGAACAAACTGGGTCGCGCCACCGAGGTCGCGGATGTGGTCTTCACCTCCGGCGGGGTGTCCAAGGGCGACTTCGAGGTGGTCAAGGACGTGTTGTCCACGCGCGGAGGCGATTTCGGCACGGTGGCGGTGCAGCCCGGCGGGCCGCAGGGCGTCACGGTCGTCGACGGCGTGCCGGTGCTGAGTTTCCCCGGCAATCCGGTGAGCACCGTGGTGTCGTTCGAGGTGTTCGCCCGGCCCGTCCTGCGCGAGCTGTCGGGGCTGCCGCCCGTTCCGAAATGCGAGGTGCCGCTGCTGGATTCGGCGCGCTCTCCGGCGGGCCGCCGCCAGTATCTGCGCGGGCGCATGGAGATCGACGGGGTGGCGCTGGCCTCGGGACCGGGTTCGCACCTGGTGGCGACCATGGCCCAGGCCGACGTCCTGATCGACGTGCCCGAGGAGGTCACCGAGTTGGCGGCCGGATCGCTTGTGACAGTGTGGGAGCTATGAGCGAGCTGTCGCATCTGGATTCCGAGGGCCGCGCCCGCATGGTGGACGTGAGCGCCAAGGCCGACACCACGCGCGTGGCGGTCGCGGCGGGCGCGCTGCGCACCACCCCCGAGGTGATCGCCCTCGTCCGCGCGGACGACATGCCCAAGGCCGACGTCCTCGCCACCGCCCGCATCGCCGGGATCGCGGGCGCGAAGAAGACCTCCGAACTCATCCCCCTCTGCCACCAGCTGGCCCTGTCCTCGGTCCGCGTCGAATTCGCCTTCACCGCCGACGCCATCACCATCGAGGCCACCGCGAAGACCAAGGGCCCCACCGGCGTCGAGATGGAGGCCCTCACCGCCGTCGCCGTCGCGGGCCTCACCCTGCACGACATGGTCAAGGCCGTCGACCCCGCCGCCGTACTTACCGACATCCGGCTCGTCGCCAAGGACGGCGGTAAACACGGCCACTGGGAGCGGCCGAAAACGCCTGTCGCCCAGGCCGATTCCCACGCCGCCCCGGCCGGGGCGGCGAATGTCGCGCACCGGGCGGCTCGAGACGCGAACAGCGCAGGCTCCCGCCCGATGGACCACGACGCGCCCGCCGAAGGGTCCGGCATGAAGGGCACCCACCCCGCGCACAGGACCGGCACCACGCACGCCCACCCCCCGCGCGCCGAAGGCTCCCGCACGGCGGCCGTCCTCGTCGCCTCGACCGGCGTCGCGGCCGGAACGCGGGTCGACAAGACCGGCCCCGTTCTCGCGGAATGGCTGGCCGCGCAAGGTTTTTCGGTGCGCGGCCCCCTCGTGTACGCCGACGCCGATATCGCCGCCGGGCTCGCCGACGCCCTCACCGACGGGCCGGGGCTGGTCATCACCACCGGCGGCACCGGGGCCTCTCCGACCGACGCGACTCCCGAGGCGACCCGAGCCGTCCTCGACCGGGAGCTGCCGGGGGTGGCGGACGCGATCCGGGCGCGCGGTGTCGCGACATTCCCCTTGGCCGCTCTCAGCCGCGGCGTCGCGGGGCTGGCCGGGCGCACCGTCGTGGTGAATCTGCCCGGCTCCCCCGGCGGCGTGCGCGACGGGATTGCGGTGCTGGAACCCCTGTTGGATCACCTGCTGGCGCAGGTCGCCGGAGGAGGCGGACATGAGTGAGCTGGTGCGGCTCACCGCGATCGTGGACACCCCGCTGGAACCGGACGCGGTCGAGGCGGCGGTGAGCGGACCCGAGTACGGCGCGGTCGTGGTGTTCACCGGCAAGGTGCGCGATCACGATGGCGGACAGGCGGTTTCGGCGCTGGAGTACTCCGCGCACCCGCAGGCCGACCGCTTCCTGCACACGATCTGCGCCGAGGTCGCCGCCGCGGCGAATCTGCCCGTCGCGGCCGTGCACCGGATCGGTGCCCTCGGCGTCGGCGACGTGGCCGTGACGGTGGCCGTCGCCGCGCCGCATCGCGCTGAGGCGTTCGGCACCTGCGCCGAACTCGTCGACCGCATCAAACACGAGGTGCCGATCTGGAAGCGACAGCGCTTCGCCGACGGCATGTCCGAGTGGGTGAACGCCTGCGGCTGAACGCTATTCCTCGCGCGTGAGGTTGCGTTCGATCGCCCGCAGGCTCGCCACCAGGAACGCGCGTTCGCCGGGATCCAGGGTCGCCAGCGCGCGGGCGACCAGCCGTTCGCTCTCCGCCTCGATGGCGTGCTCGAGCTCGCGCCCCCGCTCGGTGAGACGCAGGCGCACGAGCCGCCGATCGGTGGCGTGCGGTTCGCGGCGGAGCAGTCCCGCGGTCTCCATGCGCGTGGTCGCGCGGGTGACCGTCGGCGTCGACAGGTTCAGCCGTTTGGCGACCTCGCCCGGCGTGAGCCCGTCCTCGGCCCACAGGCAGCGCAGGATGAACTGCTGTCCCTCGTAGACGCCGTGCTGGGCGTAGGCGGTGGCGGCGGCGTTCATCATCGCGTGTTTGGCCGCCCAGAACGCGTTCTGGAATTCGGCCTCGGGCTGGTCGGTCATGGTGGACTCAGCGTAGGGTATTGAATTCGTTAGTCGGCTCACGATAGTGTCATTGTCCGGCTAACAACTTAAGGGTGTGCGCGATGAAGCTGGGTCTTGCCTTCTCCGATTTCTCCTGGGACGTCCCCACCGAGCGGCTCGGTCCGCTCCTGGCCGACCTCGCCGGTCGGGCCGACGACGCGGGCTTCGACAGCCTGTGGGTGATGGACCACTTCTTCCAGATCTACCTGTCCGGGCGGCCGCCGGAGTCACCGTTGCCGGAAGCCTATGCGACACTGGGCTTTCTGGCCGCGCACACGCGCCGCGTCCGGCTCGGCACCCTGGTCACCTCGGTGGCCTACCGGCATCCGGGCGTCCTGCTCAAACAGGTCACCTCGCTGGACGTATTCAGCGGCGGCCGCATGTATTTCGGCATCGGCGCGGGCGCGCACATCGATCCGGAACCCATGGGACCGGGAACCCGGTGGGAGGCAGAGGGTCTGGGCATCCCGTTCCCGCGCCTCGGCGAGCGGTTCGAACGCCTGGAGGAGACATTGCGGATCGCCGAGCTGATGTGGAGCGAGGACCAGAGCGTCTACGAGGGCAAGCATTACACGCTGATGCGAACCCTCAACTCCCCCAACTCGATTCAGCGCCCGCACCCACCGATCCTGGTGGCGGGCGGCGGCGAACGCAAGACGCTGCGAATGGTCGCCCGCTACGCCGACGCCTGCAATATCTCCGACATGCCCGAGATCGGCCTCGGCAACGACGTCGCCCACAAGCTCGACGTATTGCGCAAGCATTGCGCCGATCTGGGCCGCGACTACGCCGAGATCGAGAAGACGGTGGGCATGCGCTACGACCCCGAGCGGGTGGACCGCTTCCGCGACCGCGTCCACGAACTGGCCGAACTCGGCTTCGACCACGCCATGCTCGCCCCGACGGTCCCGTGGACAGCCGAGAGTCTGGCAAATCTGGCCGAGCTGCTGCCCGAGATCCACGCGCTCTGATCCCCGCGGCGGCGTCACCCGGACGACCCGCATGAAACCGACCCGAGAGCACGCCTAACCCATTGGCGTGCAATGGTTTCCGCTCAGTCACTCCGGCGACGAACCACCGCGAGGTCGACGACGGGGCACGTCGAACGGCTTACGCGGTGACGGCGTCAGGGGTATCTCCCGCGGCGGTCGGGCGGACGATGGCGTCCCGGCGCGCGATCGCGCCGACGCGGGTGTGGTTGAACACGAGGTTGAGCGCGAACGACGTGACCGCGGCCAGGGTGATTCCACTGTTCAGCAGGATCTGCGCCGAGGAGGGGAATTTCGTGAACATGTCCTTGGTCAGCACCGGGATCAGCCCCACGCCGATCGACACCGCGGCGATGGTGAAGTTCACCCGATCGGTCAGATCGGCCCGGCGCAGGGTGTCGACGCCGACAACGGTGATGGTCGCGAACAGCACCAGCCCCACCCCGCCCACCACCGGCCCCGGCACCGCGGCCACCACCGCGCCGAGGCGCGGAACCAGGCCCAGCGCAACGAGAATCGCGCCGCCCACCGCGGTCACGTAGCGGCTGTGCACGCGGGTGGTGGCGACCGCGCCGACATTCTGGTTGAACACGGTGTCCACGAACGAGCCGAACACCCCGGCCAGCACTGCCGACAACCCGTCCCCTGCCAGCCCGCGCGCGATGTCGTTGCGGCTCAGGCGTTTTCCGGTGATCTCGCTCACCGCGAGCAGGCTCGCGGTCGATTCGGCGAACACCACGGCCACGACGACGCTCATCGCCACCACGCCCGCGAGCGGGAACTGCGGCGCGCCGAAGCGGAACGGCCGCGGCAGCCCGAACCACGCCGCGGCCGAGACGCCGTCCAGATGCAGCAGCCCCATCGGAATCGCCAGCGCCACACCGGCTATCAGCGCGATCAACACCCCGAGCCGCGACCACACGCCCCGGCCCAGGCAGGTCAGCACGGTCGCGATCACCAGCACCACCGCGGCCAGCGCGAGCCGGGCGGGCGCGCCGAACGAGTCGGCCTTCGGATCGCTGCCCACGATCAGCCCGCCCGCCACGCCGATCAGCGATACGCCGACGACGGTCAGCACCGTGCCCGAGACCAGCGGCGGGAAGTAGCGCACGATCATCGCGAACGGCCACGCCAGCGCCAGCCCGACCAGGCCCCCGATCAGCATCGAGCCGTACACCGCGGGCAGGCCGTATTGCCGGGCGATGAGGATCATCGGGGTGAGCGCCACGAATGTCGCGCCGCACACGATGGGCAGCCGCGCGCCGAGCACGCGCCCGACCCCGAGGCTCTGCACGACCGTGATCACCCCGGCGACCAGCAGATCGGCGCTGATGAGCAGCCCGATGGTGGCCCGGTCCAGTCCGGCCGCCGCGCCGAAGACCAGCGGTACCGTGACGCAGCCGGTGTACATGATGAGCACGTGCTGAACGCCGAACAGCGCGAGCTGCCCGAGCGGCAACCGGGTGTCGACGGATTGCGGTGTGGTCATGGGTGACTCCGTGACGGGTAGCTCCGGCGGACGCCGGATGACGAGAATCCAACGGTAGAGCCGCCGCCGCGCGGTCCGGCTCGTGCGCGCGGCCAGAAAGCCGGGTGCGGGCGGGGTACGGATTTGTGCGAAGTACAGGACCGGGCGCGGGCGCGGTGCGCCAGAGTGAGGGCATGACCGCTATGTCCGGCAAGATCGTCCTCGGCCCGAACCGGTACGGCAAGGCCGAGAACCGCGTGGTGCGCGTGTATCGGGACACCGACCGGCACGAGATCCGCGATCTGAACGTATCCACCTGCCTGCACGGCGATTTCGACGCCGCGCACGTGTCCGGCGATCAGGGCGCCGTGCTGCCCACCGATTCGCAGAAGCAGACCGTCTACGCCTACGCCAAGACCCACGGCGCGGGCAGCGTCGAGGACTACGGGCTGGCACTGGCCCGGCACTTCGTCGACGACATCGCGCCCGTGCGATCGGCCCGGGTCGAGATCGAGGAGTACGCCTGGGAGCGAGTGCTCGTCGAGGGCCGCCCGCACGAACACACCTGGACCCGTACCGGACCCGAGGTGCGGGTCGCCGCGATCACCGCGGCGGGCCGCGGGTCCGACCGCCGGGAGTGGGTGATCGGCGGGGTCAAGGATCTGGTGATCCTCAAATCGACGGGTTCGGAGTTCGGCGGCTTCCTGACCGATCCGTTCACCGTGCTGGAGCCGACCACGGATCGGGTGCTGGCCACCAGTCTGGACGTGCGCTGGCGCTTCGCCGCGGCCCCGGACGATTGGGATTCCGCGTACGCGGGCATCCGGGCGGTGCTGGTGGAACGGTTCGCGGTCCTGCACTCGAAGGCGTTGCAGCAGACCCTGTTCGAGATGGGCCGCGCCGCTCTCGAGGCGTATCCGTGTCTGGCCGAGATCCGGCTGTCGGCCCCGAACAAACATCACTTCTCCTACGATCTGGGCCGATTCGGCATCGACAACGCCAACGAGGTGTTCCACGCCGACGACCGCCCGTACGGCCTCATCCAGGCGAGCGTGCTGCGCGAGGACGCGCCCGACGCCGGAATCGCCTGGGACCCCTACACGGGTGCGGTCTGAGAGCCGTACGCCCGCACGGCCAGATACAGGTCGAGCCGGTCGTCGAGCCGCCCCAGATCGCGTCCGGTGAGCTCCTCCACGCGGCCGATCCGGTAGCGAATCGTGTTGAGGTGCAGGTGCATTCGGTCCGCGGCGGTACGCCAGGAGCCGGCGCAGTCGAGGAAGACCTCGAGGGTGCGCAGCAGTCCCGTTCCCGTACGACGGTCGTACTCGAGGAGCGGGCCGAGCACCCGGGCGGCGAAGCGGCGTTGCAGGTCGTCCGGTACGGCGGTGAGCAGGCCGACGACCGAATCCACCTCGGCGATCCGCACGATCACCGCGGCGTCCCCGAGGGCCGAGGCCGCGGCGGCCGCGGAAGCCACGGCACCGGAGGGCGATTCGCCGGGGCGGGCGGCGCTGACGCCGACGCGCAGGGTGAATCCGCGCACGGCCGGGCGCAATCGGTTCAGGTGCCGAGTCAGCCGGGCCGCGACGTCCCGTTCGGATCCCGTGGTCCAGGCCACCACGCGCCCGTACCGGTCCACCTCGGTGGGCGCGCCGGGCAGGATGTCGTGCACGAGTACGCGGAGTTCCTCCGGGGCGAGCCTCGGCCGGTCGGATTCGGGCAGGATTTCCCGGCCCTCGGCTCGTCGCGGGGCGGCCGTATCGGCTACGACGGCGACCGCGGCGTCCGCGTCCGGGATCGGATGGTCGCTCAGTTCCCAGCGGAGCCGGAGGCGTTCACGATGGCGCATTCGGTACAGTTCGGCGATGGGGGCGAGATCGGAGCCGATGTCCTCGGTGTCGGTCTCGGCGCGAACCACCAAGTACCACAATGTGATTCGATCGCCCAGGCGACTGCCGACGGAATGGATCGTGTAGCCGCCGGACGTGGTGAGGGGCAGCCGGGGTGCGGCGGCGGCCGCGGCGATCAGGGTGTCGATCTCGGTGTCGGCGAGCGGGGCGGTGCCCGCGACGAGCGCTCCCGTGGCGGTCAGCAGCCACGCGGAAGCCGTTCGGTCCGTAGCGAATTCGGTGAGCAGGTGGTGGGCGTCGCCGCCGTCGGCGACCGCGGCGAGCAGGCGGCGCTGGCGGGCGAAGCCGGATTCGACACGGCGCAAACGGGTTTCGGCCCGGCGGGCGGCGAGGTGTTCGATGATGCGGCTGAACGGCAGCGACCGCGGGGCCTCCAGCAGGGGCAGGCCGTGCGCGCGGCAGGCGGTGATCACATCGTCGGGAACGTGGCCGTGCAGCGTCCGCCCGGCCGCGATCGCCGCCGCCCCCGCCTCGGCGAGCAAACCGATGTAGGGGTCGCTGTCGCGGGGGCCGCGGCGCCACACCAGGCCGGTGCAGACCAGCGCGCCGGGGGTGACGAACGGGGCCGGGTCGGGCATATCGGTGACGCAGGCACGGTCGACGCGCCGATCGAGCGCGTGCTCACCGTGCAGCAGCCGCAGGCCCAGCGGCTCGGCCAACATCTCGCGCAACTGCACGGCGCACCTCCGGTGAACAAGAGACCAATCTGTGGTCACGGTAGAAGCGCGGTGTTGCCGGGCTGTTTCGCCGATGTCACGGCGGGCGGGATCACTCGGGCACGTCGGCGTAGGCGAGGGCGTCGCTCAGCTCGCGCGGGACGTGATGCCACACGCCGAGCAGGGTCCGGGCGTCCAAGGGCTCAGGATCGGGGTGGACGGTGTCGCGCAGGCGGGCGGTCGCGGTGTGCGCGTCGAGGCCGGAACCGATGAGGACGATGTCGGTTCCGCCCCGGGCGGCGGGGTCGGGTTCGAAGACGATGTGGCGGCCGACGACGTGGAAGAGGAAGCGGCGCTGTTCGCCCTCGACGGCGAAGTCCGCGTGGCCCTTCGCCCGGAACAGGCCCGAGGGCGGGTTCTCCAACAGGGCGACGAGGCGGCGGGGGTCGAGAGGTGTTGCGCTGCTGAAGGTTACGGTTTCGTAGCCGTCGTGCAGGTGGTGGTGGTCGTGGTCGGGATGGTCGGGTTCGGTGAGCAGTGCGTCGAGGCTGAGTTGTTCGGCGACGGTGGGCTCCGGGCGTTCGGGAACGTCGAACAACAGGTGCGGATCGATCCGGCCGCGTGTGGTGGCGTACACCGGCGCGGGGGCGACGAGTTCCGCGATCTCGCCGCGCAGTCGGTCGAGCCGCTCGGCCGGGACGCGGTCGGCCTTGTTGAGCACCACGAGATCGGCCAGGCGCAGATGCGTCGCCAGCTCCGGATGCTGGGCGCGGCTGTCGTCGAAATGCTCGGCGTCGACCACCTCGAGCAGGCCGCCGTAGTGAATGCGCGGATTGTCGCTGCCCACCACCATGCGAATCAGATTGCGCGGCTCGGCGAGTCCGCTGGCCTCCACCACGATCAGGTCGATCCGGTTGCGTGGCTGCGCGAGTCGCTCGAACATCTCGTCGAGCTGGTCCACATCGACCGCGCAGCACACGCACCCGTTGCCCAGCGACACCATGGCATCGACCTGTCCGGCCACCAACATCGCGTCGATGTTCACGGCCCCGAAGTCGTTGACCACCACCCCGATCCGCGCATCCCGCCCGCGCAGCAGGTGATTCAGCAACGTCGTCTTCCCGGCCCCGAGGAACCCGGCCACGATCAGTACAGGAATACCCCGACCCATCCGAGCAACCTTACCGCCCTACTTCACCCACGGACTGATGAGCGTCGCCACCAAACTGTAGGCGAGATTGACCAACTCCGAATCCACGGTCCCGTCCCCCACCCCCAACGCCTTGGCCAACGGCGCCAACAACCCCAACGCCGCCGTAACCAACGGCCCCACCTGATCCCCGGCCCCCGCCTGCCCCTGCCCAGGCTGTGCCTGCGCCCCGGGAGCCTGAGTCCCTGGCTGAGCCTGCACCCCGGGCTGCTGAGTCCCCGGAGTGGACGGCGCCCCAGAAGGCCGAATCCCCGCCTGCGGCTGCGTGCCCGGCTGCTGGGTCCCAGGCTGCGGCTGCGCCCCAGGCTGTTGAGCCCCTGACTGCGGCTGCGCCCCCGGCTGCTGAATCCCGGGCTGCGGCTGCGCCCCCGGCTGTGGAGCCCCCGACTGCGGCGGAGCCCCAAGCTGCTGAACCCCCGGTTGCGGCTGCGCGCCAGCCTGCTGGGTCCCCGGCTGCGACTGAACCCCAGACTGCTGAGTCCCCGGTTGTGGCTGAGCTCCCGGCTGTTGGGCCCCTAGCTGCGGCTGAGCCCCAAGCTGCTGAGTCCCCTGTTGCGGCTGCGCCCCGGACTGCTGAGCACCTGGTTGCGGCTGAGCTCCCGGCTGTTGAGCCCCGAGCTGCTGAGTCCCCGGCTGCGGCTGAACTCCCGGCTGTTGAGCCCCGAGCTGCTGGGTCCCCGGCTGCGGCTGAACCCCGGGCTGCTGAATCCCAGGCTGCGGCTGCGCCCCCGACTGTTGGACTCCGGGTTGTGCCTGCGCCCCCGGCTGCGGCGAAACACCGGGCCGCCCTTGCACACTCGATTGCGCCTGCTCTCCCGGCTGCGGCCGCGCATCCGTGCCGGAGTACCCGGGCGATGGTTGCGGTACCGGGGCGCTCATCATCCCGGACGGAGGCGTGCCATGGGACGGCTGTGTTCCCGGCTGTTCGCCGGGCACGCTCGGGCCAGGGGCCGTTTGCGACTGGCCTCCGGCCGAGCCCTGCTCACCCGGACGCGACTGCGAATCCGAAGACGACTGCGGACCGGCGGGCACTCCCGGCGACTGAGTACCCGGCGCGGCCGGACTCCCCGAGGGGGCCGTCCCATGAGACGGCTGCGTACCCGAATCTCCTCGGGGCGCAACCTGTTCCGTGCCGGGAGCCTGCGGAGCGGCAGGTACTTCCGACCCCTGCACGCCGCCCGACTGCGCCCCGGGCGCGGCCTGTCCCGCACCGGATGCCTGCGGAGCGCCGGGCACAGCCTGCTCCGCACCGGGGGTCTTCGGGGCCGGTTGGGCCGGAGCCCCGACCGAGCCCTGCGCTCCCGGCGACTGTGTGCTCGGACTCGGCTGCCCGCTCGGGGCGGGCCGTGTCTCGGGCGTGACCGGGGAGCCATCGGGTTTGGTGCGCAACCAGTCTCGCGAATCGTGCGGGGCGTCGGGCTGGACGCTGGCGGCCGCCTGGGGCGACGGCGCGGAGATGGAGTCCACCGGGATGTTCAGCAAGTAGCTCACCAGCCCGGTGGTGATGGCGACGGCGTGCTGGAGGCGGCCCTCGGGGGATTCCAGGAGTTGCGCGTCGTCGGGGTTGGCGCCGTTGCCCATCTCGAGGAAGACCTCGGGCACGTGCGTGAGCGCGGGGCCCGCGATGTCGGCGCGGGTCTGTAGACCGTCCACGGCCCCGGCGTAATTCGCGGTCGGGAACCCGGCGTGCAGGTAGGCCGCGCGCATGGTCCGGGTGGCGGCGAGGCCCGTGGTGGACTGGACCCGATCGGCCTCCGGGTCGGGGATCGGCAGCTGCGGAACGATGAGGTGGAAGCCACGGTCGGAGGCGGGGGCCCCGTCGGCGTGGATGCTCATGGCGAGATCGGCGCCGGAGGCATTGGCGGCGGCGGCGCGTTCGTCGACGCACCCGCCCCACCCGGAATCGTCCTGGCGGCTCAGCACGACCCGCGCGCCGAGCGCCTCGAGCGATTGCCGGACCATCTGCGCGACGTTCCAGGTGATGGTGTGCTCGGGCACGCCGTGCAGGGTGGTCATTCCGGTGGTCTGACACGCCTTGGTGCCGCCGCGGCCGTCGTTCACCGGGCGATCCAGATTCTCGGCGTGCTCGGACCCTTGATGGCCCGGATCGAGGAAGACCGTCTTGCCCGCGAGCCGCGCGGACAGGACGGACGGCGGAGTCTGTGGCGCCGGCCCGGCATGGGCGAGCGCGGGGACCGCGGCGGCGAGGACCGTCGCTCCGACGGCGAGGCAGAGACCGGAACCGAAGACGCTTGGCTGTTTCATGTGCGGACGGCACGCCGCGACGGGCGCACCCCTCCCTTCCCACTAGTAACACCAAACCCAGTGGTTAACTCTGACCACGTCAGTATCACACAAGCAAGACCAGTTACTGAACCGTTACCCACATCGCGAGCCGCGCAGACCGCCGATCCGGCCGGTCGAGCCCACGAAATTCGATCTCGAACCAGCGCGTCGGACCACGACACGCGCCCACCGCCTCCGATCGAGGCATCCGGGCATCCCAACCAGCACATTATCGGCTATCGAACGCCACCCGCGCCGCGAAAGCCCGAAACAGCCCGCCCCCCAGCCGATTTCACGCGCCGATCGGCAACCGCCGCAACGACCGCAACGCGTAGTGCACCCGAGTCTTGACCGTCCCCACCGGAACTCCGAGATCCTCGGCCACGTCCTGATACGCCCGATCCTTGATGATCACCTGCACGACCGCGTCCCGCTGCGCCGCGGGCAGCACGTCCAGCAACTGGGTGACCAGCAGGCCGTCCGCCAGCGTGTCGGCGAAATCCGGTCCGGCCCAACGGCTCTCGGCGTCGACGAGTTCGTCCCAGCTGGTCTCCGAGGGCCGCACCGCGCGCATCCGGCAGATGTCGGTGAGCACATTGCGTTCGATCGACAGCAGCCAGGTCCGCACACTGCCCTTGTCGGGGTCGTAGCTCGCGCACTTGCGCCACGCGCGCAACAGCGTCTCCTGGACGGCGTGTTCGGCCTGTCCGGAATCGCCGAGCCGGCGGACCGCGCGCCAGTGCAGCAGTCCCTGATCGGCGGCCAGCACGGCCGCGAGACCCTCGTGGGTGCACAGGCGCGCACAGCGCGCGCGGCACGGGTCGTTGTCCTGGGTGACAGGCCGGAGAACTCTCATGCAGAGATATCGCGGCCCGGACCCGGAACGACATCCATCCCACGCATTTTCCCCCGGATCACAAAATTCGCCGATTTCGACCAAACGGTCCGCTCTGGTCTGATAGACCCGAGTCCCGGAAGCCGCGGGGGCCTTCCGAGGGCCCGACCACCGAAGCCCGGAACAGAGTTCGAGGAGGACCGTCGTGCAGGGACGCACGTTCGTCATCGCGGGGGCCGCGGCCGCCGCGGCCACCATGCTGGGTTCGGGGACCGCGGTCGCCGATCCGGCGACCACCATTCCCGCCGACGGGGTGTACCGCGTGGGCGTGGACATCCAGCCCGGCATCTACGAGACCCCCGGGCGCCCCGACCCGAACACCGGCTGCTTCTGGCGGCGGTTGCGCGAGATCCCGGGCGCCGACGATCATCGCGACCCCAACTCGTTGTTCCTGGACAGCAACTTCACCTACCTCACCCCGGTACGCGTGCTGATCAAACCCACCGACGTGGGCTTCGCGACGACGAATTGCGGGACGTGGACGCTGGTTCCGCCGCCCCCGAACACGGGCTCCTACGGACCGGGCGGATTGTTCGGCAGCGAGTACTGATCCCGGGACTCCGGGAGCCGGGGCGGCTCCGAGGGCGCCCCTCCGGGGAACACTCATGTGAGCGCTCACATCGGTGCGGTACTGTGACGCGGTGATCATCACGCGCCGCAGGCTCGCCGACGGCAGGGAGATTCTGTACTTCGACGCCGAGCCGACGACCCGCACCGCCGTCGACACCCGCGACCTGCCGCGAACCACCACGCATTCGCAGGCGCGGCTGGATCCCCTGCTGGGCGAGTGGGTGGTGATCGCCTCGCATCGACAGACGCGCACCTTCCTGCCGCCCGCCGATCTGTGCCCGCTGTGCCCGTCCACCCCGGAGCGCGCCACCGAGGTGCCCGAATCCGATTACCAGGTGGTCGTTTTCGAGAACCGCTTCCCGTCGTTGTCCACCGCGGCCGATCCCGCCGCGGTCGGCACGGTCGAGGGCTCGCCGCTCACGCCGCTGCGCGACGGCTTCGGGCGCTGCGAGGTCGTGTGCTTCACCAGCGACCACGACAGTTCCTTCGCCCGGCTCGACGACGCGCGCGCCCGCCTGGTCGTGGACGTGTGGGCCCAGCGCAGCGCGGAACTGGCCGAGATCGACGGCGTCGCACAGGTTTTCTGCTTCGAGAACCACGGCGAGGAGATCGGCGTGACGCTCTCGCATCCGCACGGCCAGATCTACGCCTACCCGTTCGTCACCCCGCGCGTCGCGAAGATCACCGCGAATCTGGCCGCGCATCGGAAGGCCCACGGCGGCAACCTGTTCGGCGATCTGCTCGCCACGGAGCGCGAGGCCGGGCTGCGCGTGGTGGCCGCGAACGAGGAGTGGACGGCCTTCGTCCCGCCGTTCGCCCGCTGGCCCTACGAGGTCCAGCTGTTCCCGCATCGCCGGGTCCGCGACCTGCCCGATCTCGACGACGCCCAGCGCGACGCCTTCGCCGTCCTCTACCTGGACATGCTGCGCCGCTTCGCGCACCGCTTCGACACGCCCATGCCCTACATCGCCGCGTGGAATCAGGCGCCCACCCCGAAATCCGGTGCGCCACGCGAGGATTGGTGGCTGCACCTGCAACTGTTCTCGCTGCGCCGGGCCGCGAACAAGCTGAAGTACCTGGCCGGTTCGGAGTCGGGCATGCAGGTGTTCATCAGCGACACCACGCCCGAGACGGTCGCGGCGGAACTGCGGGAGCTGCGGTGAACCGGGGGGTGTGGGCCGCGCCGGGCCGGGTGAACATCATCGGCGAGCACACCGACTACAACGGCGGTTACGCGCTGCCCATCGCCCTGCCCCAGGTGGTGACGTGCCGGGCCCGCGCGGGTTCGGACGGCCTCGTGCGCGTCACCTCGCGTCAACATCCCGATGAGCAAGTGGCCCAGGACATTTCGACTCTCGCGGACGCCGAGGTGGCGGGCTGGGCCCGCTACCCGCTGGGCGTGGTGCACGAGTACGTCCGGCGCGGGCATCGGATCCCCGGCGTGGTCCTGGATCTCGACGGGTCGGTGCCGGTCGGTGCGGGCCTGTCGTCCTCGGCGGCGGTGGAGTGCTCGGTGGCCGTCGCGCTGCGCGACCTGTTCGAGCTGCCGGTCTCCGACGACGATCTGATCGATATCGGCCGCGCCGCCGAGAACGACTACGTGGGCGCCGCGACCGGAACGCTGGACCAGTCGGCGTCGGTGCTGTGCCGGGCCGGGCACGCCCTGTTCCTGGACTTCCACACCGGCGAGCGCGCCCAGGTGCCGTTCGATCTCGCCGCCGCCGGGCTGGAACTGCTCGTGATCGACACCAACACCCCGCATCAGCTCGCCGACGGCGGCTACGCCCGCCGCCGCCAGGAGTGCGAACGGGCCGCGGCCGCACTAGGTGTCGCGTCGCTGCGCGAGATCGCCGACGTCGCCGACACCGAGCGCATCGACGATCCGGTGGTACGCCGCCGGGCCCGGCACATCGTCACCGAGAACGCCCGCGTGCTCGATGTGGTGGCCCGCCTGCGGGAAGGTCGCGATCCGCGCGCGATCGGACCCGTTCTCACCGCCGGGCACGCCTCGCTGCGCGACGATTTCGAGATCTCCACCCCACAGCTGGACACCGCCGTGGACACCGCGCTCGCGGCCGGGGCGTACGGCGCGCGCATGGTGGGCGGCGGATTCGGCGGCAGCATAATCGCCCTGACCGACGCCGACCGCACCGAGTCGATCGCGGCGGCCGTCGCGGACCGCTTCGGCGAGCGGGGTTTCGACGCCCCGCGCACATTCGTGGCGGTGCCGTCGGCAGGTGCGCGCCGCGTGCCGGACGCGGACTGAATCGTCCGCGAATTCGTGGTCGCAAACGATCGATCAGATGAATTTTCGGCGACACGACCCCTTTCTGTCGCGAATGCGCCACGGCCGCAACGAAATATGGCAACGGATTTTGTGAATCCGCTGAACGAGCCACAACCGGCGAAAACCGCCCGGTATGGTGGAAAGTCGATCAATCGCTGGAGGTAGACCGATGAGCGATATGGGTTGGCGCAAATCGAGTTTCAGCGGGCCGGACGGCAACTGCGTGGAATGCGCCCGGCTGGCCGACGGTTCCGTGGCGGTCCGCAACAGCAGGCATCCCGACGCGGCGGCCCTCGTGTTCACGCCCGCCGAGTGGCGGGCCTGGCTGCTCGGCTGCCGCGCGGGCGAATTCGACGACCTGACGACCTGACCCCCGGGGCGGGCGTTAGGGTCGTGCCATGACCAGGCGCAGGATACTCATCACCGGGGCGAGCTCCGGACTCGGCGCGGGTATGGCCCGTGAATTCGCCGCGCGGGGACGCGATCTCGCGTTGTGCGCGCGCCGGGTGGAGTTGCTCGAGGAATTGCGCGGCGAGCTGACCGCCGCGCATCCGGAAATCACGGTCGCGGTGCGCGCTCTGGACGTCGACGATCATGCCGCGATTCCGGCCGCGTTCGCCGCCCTGCGCGACGAGCTCGGCGGTCTGGATCGGGTCGTCGTCAATGCCGGAATCGGCAAGGGCGCGCGGCTGGGCACGGGCCGCGCCGACGCGAATATCGCCACCGCGACCACCAACTTCGTCAGCGCGCTGGCGCAGGCGGAGGCGGCGCTCGAGATCTTCCGCGAGCAGCGCGGCGGGCATCTCGTGCTCATCTCCTCGATGAGCGCGGTGCGCGGGCTGCCCGGCAAGAAGGCCGCCTACTCGGCGAGCAAGGCCGGATTGTCCGCGCTCGGTGACGCTTTGGCGACGGAGCTGCGCGGCGGCCCGATCCGGGTGACGACCGTGGAACCCGGGTTCATCGCGACCGACCTGTCCGCCTCGGCCGGGGACGCGAAACTGCTGGTCCCGCTGGACAAGGGCGTCGCGGCCATGGTGGCCGCGATCGAACGCGAGCCGGTGCGCGCCTGCGTGCCCGCCTGGCCGTGGCGGCTGCTGGACGTGGTGCTGCCGCGCCTGCCGCGTGCGGTGGTGGCGCGGGTCAGCTGATTACCCGCGGGGTAATCGACTCGGCACTCGCCGTCGGCCACACTCGACACCATGATCGATTCCGAGGGCACGAAGCTGTTCCACACGACCATGCCGTTGACCGAGAAGCTGGGCGTCGAGGTGCTCGAGCACGGCCCGGAGGTGGTGCGCAGCCGGATCGCGTGGGACGAGAGCCTGTGTACGCTCGGCGGTGTGCTGCACGGCGGGACGCTCATGGCGTTGGCGGACGCGACCGCCGCGGTGTGCGCCTTCCTGAATCTGCCGGAGGGCAAACAGGGGACGACGACGGTGGAGTCGAAGACCAACTTCCTGCGCGCGGTCCGTTCGGGCCACGCCACGGCCACCGCGCGCCCGCTGCACGCCGGCCGCAGTTTTATCGTGGTGGAGACCGAGATCCGCGACGACGCCGACAAACTCGTCGCGAAGGTGACCCAGACCCAGGCGGTGCTGTGACCGATCCGATGATCGCCGCGCGGCAGCGGTTCTTCGGGACCGAGGTCGTCGATCCCGGCACCGGGCGGGTGCGCCCGGATCGGGTGGTGGTCTCGTGGTTCGGGTGCGCGAGTTTCGCGGTCGCCCTGGGCGGCACGGTGTTCCTGCTCGACGCCTGGGTGCCGCGCGGGCTGACCGCGGGCTACGTTCCCACCACGCCCGCGGAGGTGGCGGCGCTGCGCCCGGCGGCGATCTTCCTGGGGCACGGGCATTTCGATCACGCGGCCGACGCGGGCCCGATCGCGCGGGCCAGCGGCGCGGTGGTGTACGGGACGGCCGAGCACTGCGCGGCGGTGCGGCGGCGGGTCGGCGATGCCGAATTGCGGTGTGTGGAGCTGGGTTCGGCGGCCTCCGAGCCCGGGGACCGCTTCGATCCGGAGTTCGCCGACCCGATCGCGGTGACGGTGGTTCGTCATCTGCATTCCGCGCCGACGGCCAAGGACCGGACCCCGCGCGGTTCGGCGGCGCTGCGGCCCCGGCCGTGTCCGTGCGATATCGCCGCCTATCGTCCGGGGCGGGCGGAGGTCGGGCATCTGGCGCGGCACCTCGCCGATGCCGAGGGCGGGACGCTGCTGTACCAATTCCGAACGGACGCTTTCACTTTGACGTGGCACGATTCGTCCGGCCCGCTGTTGGATCGCGCGCCGCGGGTGCTGGAGGTGCTGCGTTCGCTGCCCGCGAGCGATCTCCACCTGGGGGCGGTCCAGGGGTTCAATCAGTACACCAATGGGCTGCGTGATCCCCGCAGCTATATCGAGGCGCTCCGCCCGGCCGTCTTCGCGCCGAGCCACCACGACAACTGGTTTCCGATCATGACGACGCGCGGTGCGGCGTATCGAGAACCGTTGCGGGAGGAGCTTTCCCGCATTCCGGCCGAGCGGCGACCGGAGTTGCGGATGCTGCTCGACCGGGACGATTACCTCGCGCCCGCGCGGCTGACGTTCACCGTGTGAACCCGTCGCGTTACGCCACGGCCCGATTCACCGCGTCCACCAGTGCGGGTGCGCGTGGGTCGAGGGCGCCCTCGACGATGTGGTTGGTGACGTAGGCGAAGGACAGGCCCCGGGTGGGGTCGGCGAGGGCCAGGGAGCCGCCGCGCCCGGCGTGGCCGAACGAGTTCGGGCCGCTGAGCGGGAAGGTCTCGGTCGGCAGCATGAAGCCGGAGGCGTAGCGGTCGGGCAGGCGCAGGACGAGGTCGATGCCCGACGCCTGCTCGCGGACCGCGTCGGCGAGGGTCTCCGGCGTGAGCAGCCGCGTGCCGTCGACTGGGCCGATGAGCGCGGCGTAGAGCCGGGCCAGTCCGCGGGCGGTGCCGATGCCGTTGCTCGACGGGATCTCGGCGGCCCGCACCTCGGGGGAGTTGAAATCGGGATCGGCCGGATCGGTCACGGCGAAGGCGCGATTGGTGAGCGAGTCCGGATCGAGCATGGCGGCCACCATGTCTCGCATCGGCTCGGGGATGTCGTCGAGCGAGACGGCGGACAGGTCCGGCTTGGGCGCGAACACCAACCGCGCGACCCGCGATCGTTCCGAATCGGGCAGGCCGATGTGGAAGTCGACGTCCAGCGGGCCCGCGATGTCCTCGGCCAGGATCGTGCCGACGCCGCGGCCCGCGACCCGGCGGATCACCTCTCCCACGAGCCAGCCGAACGTGCGCCCGTGATAGCCGTGCGCGGTGCCCGGCTCCCATTCGGGCCGTTGCCGTTCCAGCGCGCGCACCATCGGATCCCACGCCAGCGCCTGGGCCAGCGGTACCGGCTCGTCCAGGGTGGGCAGTCCGGCGCGATGCGACAGCAGCCAGCGCACCGGGATCGCGTCCTTGCCCGCGGCCGCGAACTCGGGCCAGTAGCGGGCGACGGGCGCGTCGAGATCGAGGAGGCCGCGCTGGGCGAGCAGATGCGCGATCGTGGCGGTGACGCCCTTGGTGGCCGAGTAGACCAGCGTCATCGTGTCGCGCGCCCAGGGCTTTCCGGTGTCCCGATCGGCGACGCCGCCCCACAGGTCCACCACCGGGCGGCCGTCCCGATACACCGTCACGGCCGCGCCGACATCGCCGTACTCGTCGAAGTTGGCGGCGAAGACCTTCCGCACATCCTCGAATCCGGTTTCCACCGTTCCATCGATCGTCATGGTTCGATCCTTCCTCAATGGTGATGCTCGTGTCCGGCCTCGGGCGCGCCGCCCATCATGCGCAGCATCGACACCCCGCCGCTGCGGACGAATCGCACCACCAGCACCGCGGCCAGCGCGAGGAACACGATGTTCAGCCAGGTCGTGTAGTTCCAGCGGATGCCCTCCTCCATGACCATGGCGTCGCGCTGCTCCGGGATGAGACCCGTTGCGCCGAACAGGATTTCGACCGCGTAGCCCGCGACGACCATGGCGGCGTAGAAGGTGGCGAGGATGGTCAGCATCATGCGGGTGCCGTAGTACTTGCGGTAGATGTTGAGGATCGGCAGGATCAGCAGGTCGGCGAAGATGAACGCGGTCACGCCGCCGAAGCTGATGCCGCCGTTCCACAACACCGCCGCCAACGGCACATTGCCGATCGAGCAGACGAACGCCGCGATCGCCACCACCGGACCCACGAGCGGCCCCCACACCGCCGACAGCACGGGGTGATCGGTCAGGAAGAAGCCCTGCCAGAACGTATTCGGCACCCACGCCCCGATGGCCCCCGCGATCAACAGGCCGATCACCAGATCGCGCAGGATCGCCGCCCATTCCATCACGAACACGTGCGACACGGCCGTGAAGCCGCGCCCGGACGCCAGCCGCCGCAGGAACGACCCCTCCCCCGTCACCGACATGTCCATGGCCGCATGGCCTTCCATCGATCCGGCGAGCCCGCGATCGGCCTGCTCCCGCGCGGCGTCCACCACCCGCGCCCGCACGAAGATCCGGAACAGCACCGCCACCAGCACGATCATGATCGGCCCGCCGATGAACTCCGCCGCGGTGAACTGCCACCCCATGAGCAGCGCCAGGATGATCCCCAACTCGACCACGAGATTGGTGGATCCGATCTCGAACGCCATGGCCGCGGTGAAGTTCGCGCCCTTGCGGAACAGCGACCGCGCCAGCGCCACCGCCGCGTACGAGCACGACGACGAGGCCGCCCCCAACACCGACGCCACCGCCAGCGTGCGCGGCCGATCATCCCCCAACACCCGCACGATCGTCGACTTGAGAACCACCGCCTGCACCACGGCCGACAACGTGAAGCCCAGAATCAACGCCCACAGAATCTCCCAGGTCATCGACCCCGCCAAGGCGAGCGCATGCACGATCGGGTCCATCCCGGCCTCCTCTCACCGCGCGGCCCCACACCACGCACCCGAGCGAAGGTATACCCCCTGAGGGTATAGATCAAGGAGGCGCGCTGTGTGGTCCCGGCCGCCAGCACAGCGGCTCCCGCCGTCGAAGGCGAGTCCGCCGGGCGGCCTCACCGGCGCGTGACGAAACCCGGCCAGCGCGGCGACGGTTCGAGAACATGGGCGGTTCATCCGCGTGCGACGAAAGCCGCAGCCAGCGCGGTGACCGTTCGAGAACGCGGGCGTTTCATCCGGGCGCGAGGAAAGCCTCGGCCAGCGCGTCGACCGTTCTGGGACGCGGGCGCTTCATCCGCGCCCGACGAACCCGCCGCCAGCGCGGCGACCGGTCGAGAACGCGGGGCGCTTCATCCGCGCGCGACGAAAGCCGCGGCCAGGGCGGCGACCGTGCCCAAGGCGATCGCGAAAATTCCTGCGCCCCAGGCTGTTCCGAGGGCGTCGCCCAGGTATCCGGCGGTCACGGGGAGGGCGGCGGCCGGGATGTAGCCGCCGATGTTGAGGGCGGCGTTGGCCTCGGCGCGGCGGGTGTCGGGGACGCCGGTGAACAGGAGTGTCAGGCCGCCGAATTGGCCCAAGCCCTGGCCTGTTCCGGCCAGGATCGCGGCGATCAGCAGCCCGGCCGCCTGATGGGTGGTCAGCGTGAGGGCCAGCGTGCCCATCGCGGCCACGGTCGGCAGCGCGCCCAGGAGCAGGACTCGCCGGGTCGGCCAGGGGCGCGCGAGGAACTGCGCTCCCGTGGCGGCGGCGAACATGGCGAAGGCCATTCCTCCGGCGATGATGCGATTGCTCGTGCCGAGGAGGCCGACCAGCAGCGACGGGCCGAGTGAGAGCACGAAGGAGGTGGCGGTGATCCCGGGCGCGAAGACCGCGACACCGAGGGCGAGCGCCCGGCGGTTCGCCCGCGGCACACCCGGAATACGAACCCAGCCAATGCCTTTCGCCGTCACGGCGGGCAGCGGCAGCCAGTACACGACCGCGGCCGCCGAGACCAGCAACCCCGCCTCCACCACGAACACCACCACCGTGGGCCCCGGCACCAGCTGCGCCAGCACGCCCGCCAGTAGCGGTCCCGTACCCGCGCCGCACACCATGGCCGTCGAGGCGGCCAGGGCGGCCAGCCCGGACCGCCGCTCACCCGCCACATCCGCGACCGCCGCCATTCCCGCCGACACCGCCGCGCCGACCGCGATACCGGTCAGCACACGCGCGATCCCCAGCGCCACAACCGAATTCGCCGTCGCGAACAGCACGCACGCCACCAGCGCCAGCGCGATTCCGGGCAGCAGCACGGGCCGCCGCCCGATCCGATCCGACAACACGCCCGCCGACAGCAGCGCCGCGATCAGCCCGACGATGTATCCCGCGAAGATCACCGTCAGCGTGCCCGACGAGAAGCCCAGCCGCTCGCGCCACAACGGGTACAGCGGGGTCGCCGCATTGGAGAGCACGAACACGGCCACAACGGGCCAGGCCGCCAACCAGATTCGGCTCGCCGGGACGGAAGGGGGCGCATCCGGGTGCGCCGAGGTCACAGTGGTCATCCGATCCTCCACGGTATGTACGAGTTTTCTCGTACCAGTACGAGTGTAATCGAACTGTAGCAGCAGTACGGAAAATCTCGTACTGTGTGTGACATGACCGCCACCTCGACCCGCGCCGCCTGGGCGCGTCACCCCGAACCGCCCGGTACCCCCGACCCGCTGCCCGAACCCGCGGCGGACGCGCTCCGACTGGAGACGGTGCTGGCCGCGCTGAGCGATCCATTGCGGCTGGGCATCGTGCGCACCCTGCTGCTCGACGCCGAGGATTTCGATCATCCGTGCGGCTGGTTCGGCATCCCGCGCCCGAAATCCTCACTGACACATCACTTCCGGGCCCTGCGCGAGGCGGGCGTGCTGCGGCAGCGGCAGTACGGGCTGGAGCGACGCAGTCAGGTGCGCATCGACGATCTCGAGGCCCGCTTCCCCGGCCTGCTGAATCTGGTAGCCGCCTGGACGCCGGACGAGTGATACTGACGCCCATGGCGATCTCGACTGCGGACCGGCTGGCGATCCACGAACTGCTCGCACTGCACGGTCACCTGAGCGACGCCGGGGACTTCGACCGAATGGGCGAGGTCTTCGTGGCGGACGTGGAGTACAACCTGACCGAACTGGGCGGTGAGGTGGTACACGGCCGAGACGCCTTGCGGGACATGGCGATCGAACTGGGCGACGGCAACCCCCTCGCCCACCACGTCACCAATGTCGTCGTCTCCCCCCTGGACGCCGACGCCGCCCTGGTCCACTCCAAGGGCCTGGGCATCGGCGCGGGCGGCACGGTCGCCAGCGTCACCTACGAGGACATCGTCCGCCGCACCCCCGACGGCTGGCGCATCACCCACCGCCGCATCGTCCCCCGCCGCACCCCACTCCAACCCTGAGTCCCCTCCCCATCGCGCCGCGCCTGGCGCTGGCCACCCCTGCGCATCGCGCGCAACCCACCCGGCGCTGACACTCTCCGCATAGAGCCGCACCCTGCCCGAGCGCCGATCAAGCGAATTCGGCTCGGTGCTGGGTGGCCCAGTCGGCGAAGGTGTGGGGTGGGTGGCCGGTGATCTCCTCGACGGTGGGAACGACTCGGGCGGTGAACGATTCGAGGGCTCCGGCGCGCAGGGCCATGACCGCGTCGGCCATTTCGACGGACAATCCGGCGGCGAGTAGGGCGTCGCGGGCGTCGGCGGGGGTGGTCTCGATATAGCGCAGGGTGCGGCCGAGGACCTCGCCGAGGATTCGGGTCTGGTCTTGGGGGGTGAGCGCCTCGGGTCCGCTGAGCAGGTACGCGCGGCCGTCGTGACCGGGTTCGGTGAGCGCGCGCACGGCCACGGCGGCGATGTCGGCGGGGTCGACGACGGCGATGCGGCCCTGGCCGAAGGGCGCGCGGACGGTGCCGTGCTCGCGGATCGAGTGCGCCCAGTGCAGCGCGTTGGACATGAAACCCAAGGGGCGCAGCATGGTCCAGGCGAGTCTGCTCTCGCGGATCGCGCGCTCACCCTCGCGATGCCACCGCGGGATGGGGTCGTCGGCGGTCTCGTCGGCGACCCGGCCGGAGGACAGCTTCACGATGTGCGCGACCCCGGCCGCGCTCGCCGCCTTAGCGAGCGCCGCGTCGTGGCGCGGGATGAGCGGGCCGTCGGCGACGGCGAAGACGCGGTCCACTCCGGTGAGCGCCGGGATCAGCGTGTCGGGTTCGTCGAGATCCACGCGGACAACCTCGGCGGCGTCGGGGAGGTGAGCGGCCGCGGGTCGTCGGGTGGTGGCGCGCACGGGAACGCCTCGCGCGCACAAACGCTCGACCACGGCTCGTCCGACGGTTCCGGTGGCACCGGTCACGAGAATCATCACCACTCCTCGGTTCAGTGACGGCGGGGCTGTCCCGCGTCACCGTCAGCGTGCGGCGGGGTGACGATTCGAACCATTCGAGGCGGGCGGCGCGTTCGAAACCTCCAAAAATTCCCTCGAATCGACAGCATCCCGTTTCTCGAGGCCCGACGGCCGCCGGAAATCTGATGCGCGAGTCGAACGCGACCGCCGTGGTGTGCGGCGCGGGCCTGGAGGCGAAACCGCTCAGCGCGATTCGCCGTGCAGAACTGGTGCGCGATCGAACGCGAATTCCGTTGCGCGCGTGCCCGATTCCGCATCGAACGAGACCAGACGGACGGTGTGCCGCTGGACGAGCCTTCCAAGGCCGCGGCGAGATCGTCGGTCGACCGGGCCCGAATCGGGATCTCGATATCGGGAACGGCCGTGCCGAACTGCTCGGTGTGCCAGCGCGCGCCGCGGTACCACAGCCGGGTCGGCACCGGCCGCACGCTGCCGAGCCGATGCGGCAGCGGCGTCCGGACCACGACCCGGGCCAGATTGCCCGACACGAGAATGATCACCCCGAGCGCGGCGGTGAACACGACTACCGCCGAGACGAACATGCTCTCGGTGTAGTGGTGGATGTCGGCGCGCACACTGCCCGCCGGACCCGGCGTCGGGAAGACCGCCACCAGCGGCGCCAGCGTGCTCACTCCCAGCGCGTAACCCACTTGCGCCACACCGAATTTCGCGGCGGCCACCGCACCGGCCTGCGCGGGCGGCGCCGCGGACATGATGAGTACCGACTGCGCGTTCTGCGCCCCCATCAGCCCGACGCCGACCAGCGCGCCCGCGGCCGCGTGCACCCACAGTTCGGTGCGCTCGCCGACGAAGACCAGGATCAGCAGCCCGAGCCCGCAGCACATCAGGCCCGAGGACAGCACCGCGCGCGCCGACACGCCGCTCTCCTGCGCCTGCCCGCCGAGCACCGCGCCGAGCAGCATCCCCAGCGACAGCGGCACCACCGCGAGGGTGATGGTGAGCACCGGGCCGTCGACGTAGTCGGCCAGCAGGGTCGCGGTCTGCCGCAGGTAGACCACCTCGGCGAAGGCGAACACCACCCCGGCCAGGCAGGCGGCGGCGAACGGCAGCGAATCCAGCAGCGCCACCGGGAAAGCGGGCCGCCCGCGCCGCCGCTCCCACCGCACGAACACGGCGAAGGCCAGCACCGCGAAGGCCAGCGTCCCGAACACCCCCGGCTCGTCCCACGAATGATCGGCCGACCGCCCGACGGCGAGCAGCGCCGCCACCAACGCCACCGCCGCGAACACGGCCCCGCCCACATCGAGCCGCCGCGACCCGCCCGCACGCCCGTCGGGAACCGTGCACCACGCCGCCGCCCACAATGCGACGGTGATCCATCCCGTCACGAGATAGCCGTTGCGCCAGGGACTTTCGGTACTCGCCAGCTGCCCCGCCAAACCCCCGCCCAGCACCCCGAGCGCCTGGATTCCCAGCCACAACCCGAACACCCACGGCAACTCGTGCCGAAAGAACAACGCGGGCAGCAACGCCAACGCCGTCCCCGCGACCGCGGCAACCCCCACCCCGGTGAGCGCCCGCCCGATCAGAAACGACATCGGTCCGCCCGCGTACGCGGTCAGCACATCGCCTGCCACCAGAATCGCCGCCCCCGCCAACAACACTCGCCGCCGCCCGGTCCGATCCCCGAGCATCCCCACGAACAGGATGCTCGCCGCCGACGTGAGCAGCGCGACCCCGCCCGCCGCGGTCGCGACCTGCCCGGACATTCCCAGTTCCGACCGCGCCGCGGGCAACGCGTACGAGTGCACCGCCGCGTCGATCCCGGGCACACCCGCCAACAGGGCCAGCACCACCAGCGCCGGGGTACGCCGTTCCCGCCACGCCCGCACCGCCTTCGGCCAGAACTGCCGCGTGGGAGTCTCGAACGTCGTCACAAGCACACCCCTTCCCCAACCAAACGCTGTTGCCCCAATTTTGCCCAGCTGAACGAAGAATTCCCGACAAGCGTGCGGGGCGCGTCCGGAATTTCCCACCACGGCACTGGAAAGCCGCGCCGCCACTGGGAGGTCCGCGCCCGAACCGCATCGCACGCGAACGGCCTTGCGGCACGGCCCGTAAGCAACCTCCGCAAGGCCACTCACGCGGGGCCGCGTGGACGCGATCTCCGACGAGCCGCGCGAACAGCCAAGCGGCCCGGCCCGCAACCAACATCCGCGAGGGTGTTCACGCGGAGCCGCGTGGACGCGATGTCCGACGAGCCGCGCGTACAGCCAAGCGGCCCGGCTCGCAACCAGCGGCTGCGAGGGTGTTCACGCCGAGCCGCGGGACGCGATCTCCGACGAGCCGCGCGAACAGCCAAGCGGCCCGGCTCGCAACCAACATCCGCGAAGGTGTTCACGCGGAGCCGCATGGACGCCATGTCCGACGAGCCGCGCGTAGGGTCGGGCGGCGCGGCCCGCGTGGGGCCGCTCAGGCGGGGGCCGAATTTGCCCCCGTGCAGCGCGCCGGGCCGGTTCCGCGGTGGCGATCCCCGTCGTAAACCTGCCCGGCCCCGATACCGACAATTGGGCGCGCGCCACGCTGGCCGAGGAAGGGGAACGCCACCTCTGTGCAGGACCGTTGCCGCACGGACGCATCGGGCCGGAGGCGCACGCGTGGTGCCGCCGCAGTGCTGACCCGTGGGAACCAGCGGTCAGCGCGGGTGCAGTCGGCCCGCGGCGACCAGGACTCGGTAGGCCGCGGCCTTGCGTTCGCAGGCGGCCACCGTGCAGTCGAGGTGCTGTTGCATGGTGCGGTGGGCCTCGGGGAGGGCGAGGGGGTGGTCGGGGGCGGCGTGCGGGGTGGTGGATTCGGCGAGGATGCGGTCGCTGATCTCGGCCACGGTGCGGCCGTGAAGCCCGGGTCGCGGACGTACGGTCAGGACCACGACGGCCGACGCGGCGACGATGAGCATCGTCAGCGCGAAAACCTGCCAGGCACCCATTCTTCTACCTCCGAAGAGACAAAACCGCTTCTGCCACAGGTCTTTACGCAAAAATCGGGGGAACCAGATGGACGGCGACATCGTTGTGCCCGACGCGAGCGGCGAGCAGTCGGCCCGCGACATACGCCGCGACCGCCTCGTCCGCGGTCCACACGCTGGCCGACGGCCCGCACGTCTCGTTGGCGGCGGCCACGGCCCGCTCGACGTCGGCGACCCGGACGACCGGCAGGATCGGGCCGAGGGTCTGCCGGGTCAGCACCTGCGCGCCCGGCGCGACGTCGGTGAGCACGGTGGGCGCGAAACGATGCCCGGCACCGGCGCCGCCCGTGCGGACGGTCGCGCCGCGGGCGAGGGCGTCGCGCACCTGGTCGCCGAGTTGTTCCACATGGGCGGCCGAGATCAGCACCTCCGCGCCGGTGTCGTCGGGCTCGTCCGCGCCGAACGCGAGCACCTCGGCGGTCAGCCGTTCGACGAATTCGTCGTACACGGAGGCCGCGACATACACCCGCTCGACGCTGTGACAGTTCTGCCCGGATTCGGCCAATCCGCCCAAAGCGATTCCCACCGCGGCACATTCGAGATCGGCGTCGGAAAGCACGATCGCCGAGGATTTGCCAACGATATCCAATCGGCACGGAATAAGCCTGGCGGCGGCGCGCAACGCCACGATCTTGCCCGACTCCGGCGAACCGGTGAAATGCACCGAGTCGACCGTGTCCACGATCGCGGGACCGGCCTCGGGACCGACCGCGAACGCCAATACCGGCGGCGCGCCGACCGCGGCCCAGCCGTCGAGCACGGCCCGGGTGGTCAGCGGCGTCGCCGTCGAGGGCCGCACCACCACAGCCGATCCGGACAGCAGCGCGGGCACCGCGGCGAACAGCGCGGTCGCCAGCGGATAGGACCATCCGGCCAGCACCCCGGTCACCGCGCACGGCCGATGCGCCAGCGCCAGACTCGGCGCGGCGTTCGGCACCCCGGGCGGGCGCGTCCACTGCGCGCCGAGGAAGTCGGCGCCGTGTGTGCGGTGATAGTCGACCGCGTCGATGGCCAGCCGGAACTCGCGCACGACCGCCGCGGCCGAGCGGCCGGTCTCGGCGGCGAGGAGTTCCACCAGATGATCGCGGTTGTCCAGCAACCAGTCCCGGAATCGGGTCAGCCAGTGCACCCGGCCCACGACACCCGATGAGCGCCAAGGGGGTTGGTCGCCGCGCAGCCGATCCACCAGCGCGTGCACGGCGGCCGCGGGGTACGGCGAGACGACGCCCAGCGGGCGGCCGTCCACGGGAGCGGAGACGGTGATGGCGGGGGAACTGGCGAAATTCGAACGAGCGGACAGCATTCGGGGCTCACTCCGGCGCGTCGATGATTCAGTTGAACCGCACCGCGACCGCGCAGCACCCGGACGAAGTGGACGAAAGCCCGGGTGGAATGGGGTCGCCGATCGCGATGCGGCATGAGAGAAACCGTATGGCTAACTCCGTCGGGCGACCAGTGCGCATTGGGCCACAAATCGGCGAATATGGGACGCGCGGGCACCCGATTCTGCGACGATTTCGGTGTGGACGATGACAGAGCAACGGACGAGCCGCTCCGACTCCGCTCCATCGCCGGTGCGGCCCTGCTGGCCGACTTCGCCGAGACCCGCGGAATGTCGATGCCGGATGTGTTGCGCAACACCGGAATCGGAGTCGAACAACTGCGCGATCCCACCTCCGAGCTCACGCTCGGCCAGGAGATCACGTTGACCCGCAACGTCGTTCGCGGCGTCGACGACGAACCCGGTCTGGGCCTGATGGCCGGACTGCTCTGTCACGCACCGAACTTCGGTGTGCTCGGCTTCGCGGTGATGAGCTGCGCGACGCTGCGCCAGGCGGTGGAGGTCGGCCTGCGCTACGCCGATCTGTCCTCCACGCTCGGCCGCCACTGGATCGAGAGCCACGGCGACGAGGTGTGGGTGCTGCGCGAGGACCGGTTCATCCCCGAGGATCTGCGCCGGTTCGTGCTCGAACGGGATGTGGCCGCGGTGGCCACCATTCAGCAGGACCTGCTGCCCTCGCGCATCCCCACCAAACGGGTGGAGCTGTCGATCAGCGCGCACCCCATCTACGAGATGTTCGGCACGCTGCTGGCCGTCGACACGATCGTGTTCGACCGGGACCGCTCGCTCATGATCTGGGACGCCAGCACACTGAATATGCCACTGCCGCAAGCGAATCCGTCCACGCAGCGGTATTACGAACAGCAGTGCGCGGACCTGATCCAGCATCGGCGCGGCCGGGCGGGGGTGAGCGGGCGGGTACGGCAGCTGCTGATCCGCCGCGGGGGGCTGGCCGATCAGGCGCGCATCGCCGCCGATCTGGATATCAGCGTCCGCACGCTGCGCCGACGACTCGCCGACGAGGGCACCACGTTCCGCGAACTCAGCAATGAGACCGTCGGCATGCTCGCCGAGGAACTGCTGGTCGCCGGGCTGACCGTCGAGCATGTGGCCGAGCGGCTGGGATACTCCAGCGTCTCGGCGTTCACCGCCGCGTTCCGGGCCTGGAAAGGTCAGCCGCCGGGCCAGTTCGCGCGGGCCAACCGGGGTCGGGCCACCGCGCGCGTGTAAACGAACACGCCGATATGTCCTGATCTTCGGCCCGGGAGACCTATTCTTCGAGGATGGCAACCAGCGATAGCGTTTACGAGGGTCCGCTGCACCAGCTGGCTCGCAGTGCGTGGCAGTCGTTGCTGGTCATCGGCATTCTGTCGGTGATCGTCGGCATTCTGGTGCTGGCCTGGCCGGGGCCGACACTGGTCGTGGCGGGCATCCTGTTCGGGATCTACCTGTTGGTCTCGGGCATACTGCAATTGGTCGCGGCGTTCGGGCCGCACGTGAGCACGGGCTGGCGGGTGTTGACACTCATCAGCGGTGTGCTGTCCTTCATCCTGGCGTTCTTCTGTTTCCGCAGCATCGGCGACGCGCTGGTGCTGCTGGCGTTGTGGATCGGCATCAGCTGGATGTTCCGCGGCATCACGGCCCTGATCGCCGGGGCCGAGGGCGCGCCGGGCCAAACCGGACGCGGATGGTCGATCTTCCTCGGCGTCATGCTCATCATCGGCGGCATCGCCCTGGTGGTATGGCCCATCCACTCCATCGCCGCGCTCACCTTGGTGGTGGGGTGGTGGTTGATCTTCATCGGTGTGATGGACGTGGTGTACGCCTTCGGCGTGCGGTCGGCCGCTCGGAACGCTCCGCAGAACGTTTGAGTCGGATCTGTTCTGTCGCGCCCCGGGCCTTGGGTCCGGGGCGCGGTCGTTCGGGGCTCGGGGGGTTCCGTGGGCCAGGCGTGAGGCGCGATCGCCTTCCAGGCGAAGTCATCTGGCTCAGCGTCCATCAGCAGTGTCCATGAGGGCTTCGGTCCGACGGCGGAGGCGACGGCCGGGGTCGGCGGCGTGGTGTACCGGCGGGTCCTCGGTGATTCGAGAACGACTGCGACACAAACACACCGGGGGTCCGGTAGTCCTGCTACCTTCGGTATGCCCGAATCCGCCTGCCTCGAGGAGCGAACGTCATGGGCAGCATCATCGTGATGATCATCATCGGACTCATAGCGGGAGCGTTGGCCCGCCTGATCGTCCCCGGCAAAGAGGACTTCGGCATCCTCTGGACGATCGTCCTCGGCATCGTCGGCGGCTACGTCGGCGGCACCCTGGGCAGCCTCGTCTTCGCCCCCCACAAATTCGACGTCCGCCCACCGGTCAACCACGCCATCCTCGGCGCGATCATCGGCGCGGTCATCCTCCTGGTGATCTACAAGGCCGTCCGCGCCCGAGTCTGACCGCCACCTCCCCAGCTACCCCAGCCCAGCCGCACCCTTTATTCCCATCCGCACACCTTGCAACGTGTGCGACAACGAATAAAGGGTGCGGCTGGGCTGCCGCACGTTGAGGACAACGCGCGCTCTACGCCACCCATCAACGGCCCAGTCCGCGGACCATCGACGGCCCTCCCGTCTCCTGCCGACAGCTCTAAATTCCGCGCCGACGCTTCCCTGTTCCCCCGCCGAGGCCGCCTTGCGGCCGAGGCGGGGGACACCGCGCTTACCCTCCGAAGTAGCGCTTGCCGTGGAGGATTGTCATCGCCTTCTCGATCAACGCGTCGGTTTTGGGCGTGCGGTCGAAGGTGGTCAGTTTCATCAACGGGCCGAAGCGTTGGCGGGCTACGGCGTGGGCGAAGGTGAACTCGCGCAAGCCGTCCGGGCCGTGGATGCGGCCGAAGCCCGAGTCGCCGACGCCGCCGAACGGCAGGGAGGCGATCTGGGGGAAGTTGAAGACGGCGTTCACGCTGACCATGCCGACGCGCAGTCGCTCGGCCAGTTCCTTGCCGCGGGCCTTGGAGTACACCGCGGCCGACAGGCCGTAGCGGCTGGCGTTGGCCCGTTCGATCGCGGCGTCCATATCGTCGACGGCGGCGACCGTGAGCGTCGGCCCGAAGGTCTCCTCGGTGACGGCGAGCGCGTCCTCGGGCACGTCCACCAACACCGTCGGCTGCACCACCTGGCCGAGGATCTCGCCGATGCCGCCGGTCAGCACCCGGCCCCCGCGCACGATGGCGTCCTCGAGATGACGCCGAATCACATTGACCTGCTTGGGCATCGTGATGGGCCCGATGGGCGCCTCGGCATCGATCCCCGCCCGCAGCGAGCGCGACCGGGTCACCAGCCGATCCACGAACTCCTCGTACACCGCCCGATGCACATAGACGCGTTCGGTGGCGACACAGGATTGTCCGGCATTCGACATCCCCGCCCACACCGCCGCCTCCACGGCGTCGTCCAGATCCGCGTCGGCGTCCACGAGCAGCACATCCTTGCCGCCGCATTCGGCGACCATGGGCGTGAGCGATTCCGCGCACACGGCCATGACCCGCTTGGCCGTCTCGGTCGACCCGGTGAACGCGACCTTGTCCACTCCGGCCCGGCACAACGCGGCCCCGGTCGCGCCGTCCCCGGTGAGCAGTTGCAGCACCGGCTGTTCGGGCACCACCTCCGCGAACATGTCCACCAGCCATTTCCCGACGCCGGGACTGAACTCGCTCGGCTTGAACACCACCGCGTTCCCGGCGGCCAGCGCGTAGACGATCGATCCCAGCGGCGTGAACACCGGATAGTTCCACGGCCCGATCACCGCGATGACGCCCAGCGGCTTGTACTCCACCGAGGCGGCCTGATCGAAGGTCAGCAGACCCACCCGAGAACCCTTGCGCCCCAACACCTTCTCGGCATTGCGCCCGGCCCACTTCAGATGTTCCAACGCCAGCGCCGGTTCCAGCGCCGCGTCCGAATACGGCTTACCGGTCTCGTCGTGGATGAGCGCCCCGATCTGCCCCAGCCGCCGGGCCAAAACCCCGGCGTACCGCGAAAGCCGTTCGGCCCGTTCGCGATAGCCGATCCCTGACCACCAGACGAACGCGGTGCGCGCCCGCTCGACGGCGGCGAGCGCGTCCTCAGCAGTGTGCACCGGATAGGTGCCGACCAGATCGCCGGTCCCCGGATTGCGCACCTCGAAGGTGGAATGCGTAGCGGCGGAACGTGTTTCGCTGGTGGTGGTCATCGACCGGCCTCCTTCGCGGCGGGGACGGCCGCGATACCGGTATCGCGGCCACGAATCAGATCGGCGGCCTTCTCCCCGATCATGACGACGGGTGCGTTGGTGTTGCCGCGCGGTATCCGCGGCATTACCGAGGCGTCCACCACCCGCAGGCCCTCGACCCCGTGCACGCGCAGTTCCGGATCGACCACCGCCGTCTCACCGGTGCCCATGGCGCAGGTGCCGACGGGATGGAACAGCGTCTGGGTCCAGCGCTCGATGTGCGCGCGCAGCCGGTCCTCGTTCAGCGCGTCGAGGGCCTCGGGCAGGAACGGGCGAGCCAGGTACTTCGCCAGCGGCTGCCGGTGCGCGATGTCGACGAGGATCCGGATCCCGGCCACCAGGGTGTCCATATCCCGGGGATCGGACAGGTAGGCCGGGTCGATCTCCGGTTTCCACAGCGGATCGGCCGACCGCAACCGCAGCCGTCCCCGGCTGTGCACCTGGACCAGGGTGGCTCCGGCCGTGAACGCCGGGGCCTGGTTCTCGTGAAATCCGTTGTCGTAGAACGCCGTTGGCGCGACGTGGAACTGTATGTCCGGCGCGGGCAACGCCGGATCGGTGCGGGTGAAACCGCCGCCCTCGCCGACATTGGAGACCAGCGGCCCGCGCCGCAGCGCCTGCCACTGCGCCAGCCGGGCGGGCGTCTCGAACTGGGCCAGGTCGGTGGTGTCGCGGGTGTGCCAGAGCACCGGGGTGACCGGATGGTCGTGCAGGTTCTCCCCCACCCCGGGCAGGTCGGCGACAACGTCGATCCCGTACTCGCGCAGTTGCGCACCCGGACCCACCCCGGACAACAGCAGTAGCTGCGGTGAGTTCACGGCTCCGCCGCAGAGCAGCACCTCCGCCTCGGCGAAAACCGTGTGTTCTCCCGTACCGTTCCGGTACTCGACGCCGACCGCGCGGGTGCCCTCGAACCGGATGCGGGTCGCGTGCGCGCGGGTGCGCACGGTGAGATTGGGCCGCGACAGCACCGGACGCAGATAGCCGTCCGCGGTCGACCACCGCCGACCTCGCTTGTGGGTCACCTGGTAGCGGCCCACGCCGTCCTGCTCGGCGCCGTTGAAGTCGTCGGTGCGCGGCAGCCCGGCCGCGGCCGCGGCGGACACCCAGGCGTCGGTCAACTCGTGGGCGTAGCGCAGGTTCTCGACATGCAGCGGGCCGTCGGTGCCGTGGTACGGCGAGCGCAGCCCGGTGTTGGTCTCCGCCCGCACGAAGTAGGGCAGCACGTCCTCGTAGGTCCATCCGACCGCGCCGAAGTCCCGCCGCCAGTCGTCGTAGTCGGCGCGATTGCCGCGGATGTAGATCATGGCGTTCATCGACGAGCACCCGCCGAGCGCCTTCATCCGCGGCCAGTACGACCGCTGTCCGCCGAGATGTTTCTGGGGCGTGGTCTCGTAGCGCCAATCCCATTGCGTCCGAATGAGTTTCCCCCACGCGGCGGGAATGTGGATCTCGTCGGCGTCGTCGGCGGGCCCGGCCTCGAGCAGCAGCACGCTGACCGACGAGTCCTCGGTGAGCCGGTTGGCGAGCACGCACCCCGCGCTGCCCGCCCCCACGACGACGTAGTCGAACGATTTCCGGTCGGTCATCACGAGCTCCAATGCAGTCGAACGGGGTCGGCTCCATTGTCCCGCCCGGGGCGGGTGGGTTCGCTTGATTCGTCAGATACCCAGAGTGGGAAGGTCTCCGGGGGCCGCCGCCTCGTCGACGCCGCCGCTCCCCCGGCCTGACCGGCGCGGCCTTCGCGAACACGTGTCCCGACACCTGGCCCGCTCCCCGCCTGGACCGTGCGCGCCCGCCGGGTCTCAGCGGATCGCCGAAAGCCCGGGATATAACGCGATCCGTATACGATCCGCACCTCAGATGAAATCTCCTGCGGGACAATAGGTCCGAAGGCTCGGTCGATCTTGCTCATGCACCGTCCGACGAAGCGGAGTAGACAGGATGCATCTGACAACCGGCGAGGTGATCCGCCGGGTACGCATGTCCCTCGGTATGACCCAAACCGAATTGGGGAAGGTACTCGGATATACCCAGCCCGCCATCTCGCAACTCGAACACAACGGTCCGGCCGTTCACGACGTGCGCGTACTGCGCCGGATCGCCAAGGCGCTTCGCATTCCGCTTGCCATACTGGTGGTGGAGTCGAACGAGGAGGCGGATGTGGACCGTCGCAACTTCCTACGGGCGGGCACCTTGGGGGCGGTGACGACGGCTGCCGGGGGCGCGGCCGCCGCCTCGGCCTCCTCCGCTGGTGTTCGGATCGGCGCCGGGGACGTGGCCGAAATCGCGGCCGGTACCAACGAGATTCATGAGCTGGACCTTCTCGTCGGCGGTGATCGGCTGTGTCAGCTGGCGGCCGGCGGCGTGCGTTATGTTGAGCGATTGCTCGACACCGCCAGCTGCACGGACACGGTCGGGCGGTCGCTCCACAGCGCCGCCGCGGAGATGATGACGGCGGCGGGCTGGGTTCACTACGACGCGGGCCGCCTCGACAAGGCTCGCCGGTACTACGCGAGTGCGGTTCAGGCCGCCACGGCGGCGGGCGATGGCATCGCGACCGCCCATGCCCTCGGCAACGCCAGTTGTCTGCTGAGCGAATGGCACGGGGGCGTCAGTGCCGGAACCAACCAGGCCGTGCAATACGCACAGACCGCTTCCCGGGCCGCCATGAGCCACGGCGGACCGAAACTCCGGTCGCTCATGGCGATTCGAGAAGCGGACGCCCTGGGCATGCATGATCCGCAGGCCAGCAAGTCACTCATCACCGATGCGCTGAGCCGCGCGCATCGCGCGTACGGGTCCACGCGCGGTATCGATCCGGAGTGGGTCTATCTCCCCGAGGCGCTACTCAGCGGAATGACGGGCATCGCGCACATGTATCTGGGTGAACACGCCGCCGCCTCCCGTGGCATCCGCGCGGCCATCGAGGGCTCGTCACCCTGGCCCCGCGAACAAGCCGAGTGGTACGTACAACTCGCCCGAAACCTGATCCGCGCGGGTGAGATCGCCGAGGGCTGCCGAGTACTCACGGACAATTTCGCGCTCATCCGACAGATCGCCTCCACCCGAATCGCCCACAAACTCGACGCCATGGCGACCGAGGTGCAGCCCCACGTGTCGGTGCCGGAAGTGGCGGAGTTCCTGGGGATGATGGCCAGGAACTGAGCCAGCCGCAGGTCGATCTGTGGAGTAATTCACGGAGGCTCTGTGCGCCCACTGTTGCCCGACCTCTGGCGGGGAGGCATAGAGCTCGCGCATCTCAATTCGAATCACTCATCTCTCGAATATGACGCACGTCACAGAATCCGCAAGGAACCAGATCCACCATCCATTGCGTCGAAGCGAGTGTCGGCAATTTGAATTCCCCGGGGGGACTCGTCTCAAATGAACGTCGAGTAGAGGAATACAGCCATGCTCATTCGCAAATTCGCCACGTACGCCGCCTCCCTGGCGGCCACGGGCGCGATACTCTGTGGGGCAACGGTGGATGCCTGGGCCGCACCGTTAGATGCCTCCCCTACGTCAAACACGCTGGCATCCAGCGTTTTCGATGATCACAAGACTTCCGTCGGCGCGGAGCCCCGGTTCATCGACGCACCGCCTCCGGAGCTCTTCAGCAGCAAAGAGGCCTGCGAAAACTGGATCACCTGGCGGGAATTCACCCACCCGTGGGAAGTCGGCCAGTGGCGCTGCACCGAGGTCGGCCCCAATGGGGTGACGTCCCTTTACAATAGGGCTTGACCGATCAGGGTCAGGCCGTGGGGTGGTGGATCTACCCATCCCGCCGGGACATTCGGCAGAATCCGGCGGGATGGACCATCGATCGACGGGAACGCCTTCCGGGCAAACTACGACTGCGTCCGGTAGAACATCTCCTTGGGCTGCCCATCGAAATCGGTGGGCGGCTCTTTCGGCAGGCTATCGGGGCGCTTTGCCAGCTTCGTGTATTCGGCGGCGGGCATGAGTTCGATGTGCACGTGGGCTTCAGGATCCCAAGCCAGGCCGCCCGCCGCCTCGAATGCCTGGAATATCTCGAGGACCTGATCGGGATCATCCAATCCGAGGATGGCACGGGCGTTATCGATGGTGGCGGTCATCTCGCCGCCGTTGTACATCCGGACCCGGAACGGTGAGGCGTAGAGCTCGGCTCGAACGGCGTCCTTTTCGGCGTCGTCGGCGGCGGCAATCCGTGAATTGTATTCCCATACCGGGATTTTCGGCTCAGTCACCACAGCCCTCCCTTCCGAACGTTTCGGGTCGATCCTACCGCGCCCCGAAGGGTCCAGCGTCTTGTCCGGCACGATACCGATCAACCCAGCCCCCAAAAGTCGGGTCTTCGAATGATTTACACCGGAACTACCCGAACGTCATAGTCGACACATGGCCCGCTCGACCGTGCCGCGCTCCGCGTTGTGTGTGAACCGAATTGTCAGACACCGCGTAGCAATCTCGGTCGAATGGCCTGTCCAGCCGGTGCCGGGAGCGGATCTCGAGTATCGTGCTGGCGGTGTTGATCGCGTTAGGGGCGGTGTTCGCCTGCTGGGGGGTAGTACCGGATGGTTTGTGACGAACTCGGGGGCGAGGGGGCCGAAAGCGGGGGTGGGTGGGGCGAATCGGGCGCTCGGCTATCGGCTGGCGATCCGTCTGCCGGGCGGGCGGTGCTCGCTGTGGATCTCGGGAAGACGAGCTGTCGGAGTTCCCTGCGGGTCGGCGGGCGGGAGGTCCGGGCGACGACGGCGGCGGGGACTCGGGGGCTCGCGGATGCGGAGGGTGGGCCCGCGGCGTTTCGGGCGATCGAGCGGATCATCGCGGGAATCGACGGGGCGCCAACGGGTTTGACCGTGGCGGTGGGGGCGGCGGGGGCGTGGTCCGCGCCGACGGCGGCGGTGGAACTGGCCGATCGGCTGGTCGAACTTCCGGGCGTGGCGGCCGTGGCCGTCGCCTCCGACGCCGTCACCGCCCATGTCGGCGCGCTCGGCGGACATCCGGGGGTGGTATTGACCCTCGGCACCGGGGTGGTCGCCACGGTCGTCGGCACGGGCGGGGAACTCGTCCGGATCGACGGGTGGGGTCCGTTCCTGGGCGACGAGGGCGGCGGGGCGTGGATCGGGTCGGCGGGGCTGCGCGCCGCGTTGCGGGCCTTCGACGGGCGCGGTCCGCACACCGTGCTGGCGGCCGAGGCGGTCGAGGAGTACGGCGTACCGCTCACCGAACTGCCGTATGTGCTGGGCCGCCACGACAATCCGCCCCTGCTCACCGCCCGGTTCGCCCCGGTCGTCGCGGCCGCCGCCGACACCGACGCCGTGGCCGCCGACATCATGACCACGGCCGTCGGCCACCTGACCGCCACCGTGCACGCCGCCGCCGAGCACTGCGACCTCGACCCCGTGCCGTGCGCGATCATCGGGGGTCTCACCAATCTCGGTGCGCCGCTGCTGAACCCGCTCGACATCGCCATCGCGCGGCGGGTCCAGCGCCGCGAACCGCTCGGCGCGCCCATCGACGGGGCCGCGCTGCTGGCGCTCGACACCGCGACCGCCGTGGAGAAATTGGTGATCCGGCGTGACAATTATTGACAGAACACATAGTTCAAATGAGAATTACCCAGCAGCCTGTTCTGCCACCGGGGAGTCACGATGAACGCACTGAATGTCGCCGTCATCGTCGTCTACCTCGTCGTGGTGGGCTGGATCGGGCTGCGGCGGTCGGGGCGGCAGCGGTCCAGCGGGGACTACTTCGTCGGCGAGGGCCGGATGCCGTGGTGGGCGGTGTGCTTCTCGGTGGTCGCCACCGAGACCAGCGTGCTCACCGTCATCTCGATCCCGGGCGGGGCGTACACCGATCAGGGCTTCGGGAATGTCGAACTGGCCCTGGGCTATATCGTCGGGCGCACGATCGTGGCCTTCGCGCTCATCCCGCTGTACAAGCGCGGCGGATTCGTCAGCGCCTACCAATACCTGCGGCTGCGGTTCGGGCGATATCTCCAGGGCGTGGCGTCGGTGACCTTCGTGTTCACCCGGTTGCTCGCCGAGGGCGTGCGGCTGTTCGCCTCCGCGATCCCGCTGCATCTGCTGCTGGCCGAATTCGGGGTGCGGTTGGGCTACGACGTGATCATCGCGGCGCTGACGCTGGTGACCGTGCTCTACACCTACCTCGGCGGCATCAAGGCGGTCATCTGGACCGACGCGGTGCAGATGGGCCTGTACCTCATCGGCGCGCTCATCGCGATCGGCGTGCTCACCGGGCACGTGGGCGCCGCCGGCTGGGCCGACGCCTACCACGCGGGCAAGTTCCGCGTCTTCGACACCGATTTCGCGCTCGGGCACATCCTCACCAGCAGTTTCGCCCTGCCCACGGCGATCATCGGCGGCGCGCTGTTCTCGATGGCCTCGCACGGGTCGGATCAGCTCATCGTGCAACGCATCCTGGCCACCCGCTCGCTCGCCGACAGCCGCCGGGCCATGATCGGCTCCGGGGTCTTCGTCGCCGTGCAGTTCGCCGCCTTCTCCCTCGTCGGCGCGCTGCTGTGGGCCTACAACGAGGGGCGCACCCCCAAGGAACTCGGCCTGGCCACCGCCGACAACCTGTACCCGGACTTCATCCTGCACGGGCTACCGGTCGTGATCTCGGGCCTGCTGGTCGCCGGAATCCTCGGCGCGGCGATGGGCTCGTTGTCGGCGGCATTGAACTCGATGGCCAATTCCACCGTCGCCGATATCGTGCACAGTTTCTCGACCCGCGAGCTTCCCGACGCCACCATGCTGCGGCTGGCCCGCGTCATGACGCTGGTGTGGGCGGCGCTGATGGCCGTGTTCGCCATGGCCTTCAGCACCACCACCGGCAACGTCTACCTGACCGCGCTCGCCATCGCCGGATACACCTACGGCGCGCTGCTGGGCGCGTTCGTCCTGGGCCGAATCGTCAAGCGCGCCAACCAGATCGACGCCATCGCGGCGTTCGTGGCGACCGTGCTGGTGATGACGTTCGTGGTCCGGGTGATCAAGATCGAGGTCACCGTCGACGGGGTCGCCACGCACAAGGCGATCGCCGCGCAGTGGCTGGTCCCGATCGGGGTGGCGGTCACCCTCGCGGTGGGCGGCCTGGCCAGCCGACTGCATCCCGCTCCGACTCCCGCGCGACCCGTAGAGGCAAACTGGTGAACCATGGCTGAGGATGACGACGTCCGCACTCGCCTGTTGACGGCGATGCCGCGGCTGACGCCGACCGGATTGCGCGTGGCCCGCGTGATCCTGGACGACCCGCCCGGCGCCGCGCAGCTCACGGTGAACCAGCTCGCCGAGCGCGCCGACACCAGCACCTCCGCGGTGGTGCGCCTGGCCAAGACCCTGGGCTACGACGGCTATCCCCAGCTCCGCCTGGCCCTGGCCGCGGTCGGCGGCGAGGGCGGCACGCCGGTCTTCGCGACCGATATCGTCGCTGACGACCCGCTGGGCAAGGTGCTGCACAAGCTCAGCGCCTTCGAGACCGAGGGCATGGTGGCCACGGCGGATCTGGCCGATCCGGCCACCCTGACGGCGGTGGTGGAGTCGCTGGTCGCCGCCCGCCGCATCCAGTTGCTCGGCATCGGCGCGTCCGGTCTGGTCGCCACCGATCTGGAGCAGAAGCTCACCCGCATCGGAAAGTGGTGCCGGGCAAGCACTTCCGAGGACGACGCGCTGGTGCAGACCAGCCTGCTCGACGCCGACGACGTGGTGATCGCCTTCTCCCATTCGGGCGAGACCGCCGCGATCGTGGAGGCCGTGCGCCGCGTGGGCACCCGGGCCCGGACGGTCGCGGTCACCGCGAGCCCGCAGTCGCGGCTGGCCCGCGCGGCGACGCACGCGATCCTGGTCGCCGGGCGCGAGGACGGTTTCCGCTCGGCGGCCATGGCCAGCCGGATGAGTCAGCTGCTGGTGGTCGACGCGCTGTACATCGGTGTGCTGCAACGCACCCCGGCCGCGGGGCTGGCGCTGCGCCGCACCCACGACGCCGTGATCGACCGCCGGAGCAGAGAACCGTAGCCGAACCAGGAGGCCCCCTTGTCCGAGTTCGCCACCCTCGACACCGAGGCGACCGATCCGTCGACCGCGGACCTGGACACCATGCCGGTCGAACGGTTGCTGCGCACCATGAACGCCGCCGACGCCTCGGTGCCGGAGGCGGTGGCGGGCGCGATCCCGCGGATCGCGGCCGCGGTGGAGCGGATCGTCGCGGCCCGGCGCGCGGGCGGGCGGATGCTGTACGTGGGCGCGGGCACCAGCGGGCGGATCGGCGTGCTCGACGCCGCGGAGTGCGCGCCGACCTTCGGCACCGATCCCGGTGAGGTGGTCGGCGTGATCGCGGGCGGCCCCACCGCGCTGATCCGCTCGGTCGAGGGCGCCGAGGACGACGCCGAACTCGCGGTGCGCGATCTCGCGGCGATCGAGCTGCGCCCGGACGACGTGGTGATCGCGCTGGCCGCGAGCGGGCGCACGCCCTACGCGATCGGCGCGTTGCGGTACGCGCGGTCGGTCGGGTCGGGCACGGTCGCGATCTCCTGCAATCCGGCCGCGGAACTGAGCGAGCACGCCGACGTGGCGATCGAAATCCCCACGGGCCCAGAGGTTCTCACCGGTTCCACCCGGCTCAAGGCGGGCACCGCGCAGAAGCTGGTGTGCAATATGATCTCCACCGCGGTGATGGTCCGCTCCGGCAAGGTGTACGGCAATCTCATGGTCGATCTGCATCCGTCCAACACCAAGCTGCGCGACCGCGCGCTGCGCATCGTGGCCGAGGCGACCGGCGTCGACGCGGCGACCGCCGCGGCCCTGCTCGACGCGGCCGACGGCAACTCCAAGACGGCCATCGTCATGCAGCTCACCGGCTCCGACGCCGAACGGGCCCGGCGACTCCTGCGCGATGCCGACGGCTTCGTGCGGGACGCCGTGCGACAGTGAACCCATGACGTGGAAGATCTGTAGCACCTGCGCCGTCGAGCACGAGGAGGCCGCGCGGGTGTGCCGCATCTGCGCCGACGAGCGGCAGTGGATGCCCGCCGACGGCCAGCACTGGAGCACGCTCGGCGACGTCGTCGCGGCCGGGCACCGGGTCCGGGTGGGCGAACTCGAACCCGACCTGTTCGGGCTGACCGTCGAGCCGAAGTTCGGAATCGGCCAGCGCGCGCACCTGATTCGCACGCCCGCGGGGAATCTGCTGTGGGATCTGCCCGGGTCCGTCGACGACGCGGCCGTCGCGCGGGTGCGCGAACTGGGCGAGGTGGTGGCCATCGCGCCCAGCCATCCGCATCACTTCGGTCAGCAGATCGAGTGGAGCCGGGCGCTGGGCGGGGTCCCGGTGCTGGTGGCCGAGGCGGATACCGAATGGATCGCCCGGCCCGATCCGGTGATTCGGCCGTGGTCGGGCCGGCTGGAGGTGGCGCCCGGCCTGACGCTGCGTCAGGTGGGCGGGCACTTCCCGGGCAGCGCGGTCGCGCACTGGGCGGCGGGGGCCGGGGGGCGCGGCGCGCTGTTCAGCGCCGACACCATCCAGGCCAATCCGGATCACACGTCGGTGACGTTCATGCGGAGCTATCCGAACCGAATCCCGTTGTCGGCCGGTGTGGTCGAGCGGGTGACCCGCACGGTGCTCGAGCTCGACTTCGACCGGCTCTACGACAATTTCGCGAATGTCGTGGACGCCGACGCCCGCGCGGTCATCCGCCGCTCGGCCGACCGCTACATCGGCTGGGTCCGTGGCGATTTCGATCATCTGACCTGATCGGGGCCCGAAAACGACTCCGGCCCTCGGCATTTCGCCGAGGGCCGGAGAGGGGGTCACCTACTCGTCGTCCCCGGCGCCGTTGGTCGCCCCGGCGCGCTGTTGCTTCTTGGCGCGGGCGCGGCGGCGTTCGGCACGCAGTTCGGCGAGCTCCTGTTCCAGGGTCTCCGCGATCCGGAACTGGCCCGTGTCATAGAGATTCGACGGGTCGTCGGCCTCGGCCTCCGCGCTCGGCTTGGCCTTCTTACCGCCCGTCTTCGGCGCGTCCTTCAGGTCCGACATCCAGCTCTTGGCCGACGAATTGTCCGCCGACGACGAGGATTTCGGCAGCCAGATATCGGGTTCGACCATGGGATCGACGGTTTCGGCGTCGCGCACGTCGGCCTTGCCGGGCTCGGCGGCGGCCTGCTGCTGTTGTTGTTGCTGCGGCTGCTCGCCGGGGGCCGTGGGCAGCGCGGGCAGCGGGGTGGACGGCCGGGTGTCCGGCGCGGCCTGGCGGATGAAGCTGACGAAGGTGGGCAACGTGCGCCGGATCTGCTCGGCCGGATCGGGCAGGTCCTGCACCTGATCGGTGGCGCGGGCGATGGCCTGTCCGTAGCGGTTGCTGGCCGAATCGTGCACCAGCAGCGCGACACCGACCATGATCGGGGCGACCGCGTGCACGCCGACGTCGTACCACGAGCCGGAGCGCAGATACGGATAGGTGTTCAGGCCCACGGTCAAGGCCAGCAGCGCCAGTTCGGCGACGACGATCTGCCTGCGGCTCTCCAGGATTCCCCACTCGGAGACCTTGTTGGTGCCGATCATGATGATGACCAGACACACGCTGATCATGGCCTCGAGCAGGTAGCTGAACCAATAGAGCGGGTCGGTGGGGCCGCCGGGCGCGATGTTGTGCTGGACGTTGACGGCAGACCACAGCATGCCAGCCATCACCACGCCCGCGAGGGCGCGCTGTGACCAGGCCCGATGCCGATACAGCGAGGCCAGCTTGGCATGTGGGCTGGACTCGCGCCGCTGCGCGGCGATCGCCTTTCGAGCCATCAGGAGATCTCGCATGTCGGCCTTCGCGATCTCTTCGGATGTCTGCCGTGCGCGATCGGACGCCGAGGCCGCCGCCTGCACGTTCTTCCAACGCTGTTCGCGTTCCTGTTCGCGAATCCGTTCGGCGAGTTCGCGTTCGGCCTTGAGCTCGTCCTCCGACAGCGCCTCGGTCAGCGACGGGTCGAACTGGAAGGCCATACGCCCGCGGGCCTTCTCGACCCGCCTCGCCAGCTGCGTGACCTCGTCTCCCATGGGGTGTTCGACGGTCACCTCGACCACCGCCCGGTGAGATGCGGTGGCACACACGTGATCACGGGTGGAAACGACACACGACATTAATAGTCGATTCGACCCGCGAGCGAAACTGCAGATTTGCCAAAACGCGTGTCGCATCGGCGTGGCGCGCACGACACGCCGATAATGGCTCATTCAAACAGGCTGACCACCACGACAATTCACCATTTTCGGGATGTACTCAAACCTCACCATCCCGACACTCCCACGATGTGAGACGGACGCGACCCGTCAGGCCGCCCGCGCGGCGGCCGACACCAGTGCGCGGAGCACGGCCTCGGGATCGTCCACGTCGACCACGAGCCGGGTCAGATCCGAGCCGGACAGGTCGATGCGCACCGCGCGCCCGTCGAACAGGGTGTCCCAGAACTCCTTGCGGCCCTTGCCGCGGAAGGTGCCCGCGGCGATCACGCCCGGGAAGAACGTGCCCGGCGTGCGCACCCAGGGCGGACGCCGGTCCACCTCCGCGCGGCCGACCCCGGTGACCTCGCTCAGGTCGAAGGTGATCTGCTCGCGCAGGCCCAGGAAGCGGTGCGCGCCCAGCACGTGCACCGTCACCGTCGTGCCGGAGACCTCGATTTCGACCATCGTCCGCACCTCCTGTCGCCGAGTACCTGTACTGGTTCCAGAGTGACCGTCGAGCCTGGCGCGATCCTGTGCCGTTCCTATGATTTTCCGCTGATTCTCACAGGTTTACGCGCATGTGGGCCTTGCGCAGCGCCGCGAGTTCGTCGCCGCGCGGGTCGGCGACCGTGCGGGACTCGGGGAAGTCGAACGTGCGCACGAGCCGCGTGTCGGGGGTGTAGCGCGGCCAGCCGGGATCGCCGTGGGTGGCGAACGCGACCCAGGCGGCGTGGACCTCGTCGGCGAGCGCCTGCGGCGGGGTGGGTCCGGTCAGGTCGTGCGCGGCGGCGAGTCGATCGAAGACGAACGGGATCTCGAGGACGTGACACGCGCCCAGGTCGGCAACGCCCGAGCGCCAGGCGAATTCGTAGGCGTGCGCGTCCGGGTTGGCCTCGGCCATGCGGGTGGCGTCGTCGCGGAAGACGGCGTCGGTGATGATCGCGGCGAACACGTCGGCGGCGCTCGCGCCGGGACGGTTGGCGCGGTAGTCGTCGGCGACGGCCGGATCGAGGCCGTAGCGCGGCAGCAGCAGCGGGAGGGTCTCGTCGGTGATGCCCGCGGCCAGGCCGGTGGGGAAGGTGAAGAAGCGGAACTCGTCGGTGTTCCAGCCGATCAGCAGCGGTACCGCGGAATCACCCTGGGCCGCTACGACATCCACGGGCCGGTCGGGGACCAGCTCGCCGTCGACGACCGGGAAGAACCCGAGGATGCCCAGCCCGTTGGCGACGATCGAGGCGCCCCAGCGGGCGGGGTCGGGGTTGAGCATGAGGTCGAGGGCGATCGCGTTCTGCCCCTCGATCAGTCGCGCGGGGGTCAGCTCGCCGAACGCGGCGGCGCCGGCCTCGAGGCCGAGCCGCTCGGCGAGCAGGCCGCCGAACCGTTCCGCGTCGCCCGCCTCGCACACCGCCGATCCGTTGCCGCTCTGCACGACGGCCCGGCGGAACAGTCCGCGCGCGGGCGGCGCGGCCAGCAGGGTCGCCACGCTCATGCCACCGGCGGACTCGCCGAAGACGGTGACGTCGTCCGGATTTCCGCCGAAGGCCGCGATGTTCTCGCGCACCCAGCGCAGCGCGGCGATCTGATCGTGCAGACCCCGGTTGTGCGGTGCGCCGGGGACCGCGGCGAAACCGGACGCGCCGAGCCGATAGTTGATGGCCACGGTGACCACGCCGTCGCGGGCGAAGGTGCCGCCGTCGTAGATCGGGCGGGCGTTGGAGCCGCGGCTGAACGCGCCGCCGTGGATCCAGACCAGCACCGGCAGCCCCGCCGCGCCCGGATCCGGGGTCCAGACATTGACGTTCAGGTATTCGTCGCCCGGGATGCCGTCACTGCCGATGAGCGCGTGGATGGGCGCGGGGTACGGCGACTGCGCACAGGTGCCGCCGAATTCGGTGGCCGCGCGCACGCCGTCCCAGGCCGGAACCGGTTGCGGCAGTTGCCAGCGCGCGGGGCCCACCGGCGCGGCGGCGTAGGGGATGCCGAGAAAGACGGATACGCCGTCGCGGACGAAGCCGCGCACCCGGCCACCGGTCACGGTCACGATCGGTTCCATGTTCCACCTCCATGTTTCCCCTCGATTATGCGGGTCGCCGCGCCGCGAACCAGTCCAATAGGTCCGGATCGTCCACCGCGCCGCGGGCGACGACGGTGTCGGGGTCCGCGCCTTGCAGCAGTCGCTTGATCGGCACCTCGAGGCGCTTGCCGGTGCGGGTGTGCGGGATGGCGGGGGCGGGGATGATCTCGTCGGGGACGTGCCGCGGCGAGACGTGGGTGCGGATCACGTCGGTGATGCGCTGGCGCAGTGCGGCATTCGGCTCGACGCCCGCCGCGAGGACCACGAACAGCGGCATCCAGTACTCGCCGTCGGGCCGTTCGACGCCCACGACGAGCGATTCGACGACCTCCGGGAGCTGTTCCACGGCCTGATAGATATCGGCCGACCCCATGCGGATCCCGTGCCGGTTCAGCGTGGAGTCCGAGCGCCCGTGCACGACGACGCTGCCGCGATCGGTGATCGTGATCCAGTCCCCGTGCCGCCACACCCCCGGGAACATGTCGAAATAGGCCGCGCGATAACGCTTTCCGTCCGGATCGCGCCAGAAGCCGACCGGCATCGACGGCATGGGCGCGGTGACCACCAGCTCCCCCATCTCGCCGCGCACCGACCGGCCCGCGGGATCGAAGGCGTCGACGGCCGCGCCGAGGTAGGGCGCGGACAGCTCCCCGGGCCACACCGGCACGGTCGGGGTCGCGCCGAAGAACGCCGACACCACGTCGGTGCCGCCGCTGATCGAGGCGACCTGGACGCGCGCGCCGACGTGTTCGCCCAGCCAGAGCGACGACGACGGCGGCAGCGCGGAGCCGGTGACGCCCACCGCGCGCAGCCGGGACAGGTCGAAGTCCGTGCGCGGCACCGCGTTCGCCTTGACGCATCCGAGCACGTAACCCGGGCTGGTGCCGAGCACGGTGGTGCCCGTGCGCGCGGCCAGCTCCCACAGCGCGTCGGGACGCGGGCGGGCCGGGTTGCCGTCGTAGCAGACGACGGTCGCACCGGTGAGCAGGCCCGCGTTGCGGAAGTTCCACATCATCCAGCTGGGGCTGGTGTACCAGAAGAAGGTGTCGTCGCGCCCGATGCCGAAGTGCAGCGCGACCGCCTTGAGGTGTTCGAGCAGTACGCCGCCGTGGCCGTGCACGATGCCCTTGGGCAGGCCGGTGGTGCCGGAGGAGAACAGCACCCACAGCGGATGGTCGAAAGGCACGGGCTCCGGGCGCAATTCGCCGCCGCCCGCGCTGGCCTCCGCCCAGTCGAGCGCGTCCTCGACCGGGGTCGCGCCGAGCCGCCGCACGACGACGGTGGCGCGCAGGCCGGACAGTCCGGCGCGCAGGGCCGCGATCTCGCCGGTCCGGTCGTGCGCACGGCCGCCGTAGCGGTAGCCGTCGGCGGCGACGAGCACGACCGGTTCCAACTGGCCGAGGCGGTCGAGGGCGGCGCGCGCGGAGTAGTCCTGGCCGCAGGCGCTCCAGATCGCGCCGAGGCTGGCGGTGGCGAGGAAGGCGATCACGGCCTCGGGGATGTCGGGCAGATATGCGGCCACCCGGTCGCCGGGACCGACGCCGAGCGAGCGCAGGGTGCGGGCGAAAGCGGCGGCGCGACCGAGTGTTTCGGCCCAGGACAGTTCGAGGGTGGGGGCGTCCTCGCCGAGGCCGACGATCGCGGGACGGTCGGTGCGGGCCTGGGCGATGACCCGGTCGACGTAGTTCAGCCGGGTGTCCGGAAACCATTGCGCGCCCGGCATTTCCCTCGAGGTCAGCACTCGTTCGGGTGCGGGCCCGAAGCCGAGGAACTCCCACAGCGCGCCCCAGAATTCGGCCACGTCCGCGACCGACCAGCGCCACAGGGAGTGGTAGTCGGCGAATTCGTGGCCGGTCCGCGCGGTGACGAAGCGCGCGAAGGCGGTCACTGGCGCGGCGGCGATCTCGTCGGGGGTCGGCTCCCACTGGCTGTCGGTCATCGGGCCGTCCACCCGCCGTCCATCACATAGGACGCGCCGGTCACCATGCCCGCGGGCGCGGAGACGAGCCAGCCCACCAGGGACGCGACCTCGTCCGGTTCGATGAGCCGTTTCAGCACGCTCTCGGTGAGCAGCACCTGCTCGACGACCTCGCGTTCGGGGATGCCGTGGGCGGCGGCCTGGTCGGCGATCTGCTTGTCCACCAAGGGGGTTCGCACATAGCCCGGGTTGACGCAGTTGCTGGTGACGCCGTGCGGGCCGCCCTCGAGCGCGGTCACCTTGGACAGTCCCTCGAGCGCGTGTTTGGCGGTGACGTAGGCGGCTTTGTACGGCGAGGCGCGCAGGCCGTGCACCGAGGAGATGTTCACGATCCGGCCGTAGCCGCGCGCGTACATATGCGGCAGCGCGGCACGCACCAGCAGGAACGGCGCCTCGACCATGAGGGTGAGGATGTGCCGGAACCGCTCCGGCGGGAAGGACTCCAGGGGCGAAACCGTCTGCACGCCCGCGTTGTTCACCAGGATGTCGATCTCGAGCCGCAGCTCCTCGAGCCCGGCCACGTCCAGCAGATCCACCGCCCACGCCCGCCCGCCGAGTTCGGCGGCCAGCTTCTCCGCGCCCGTCGCGTCCACGTCGGCCACGGTGACCGTCGCCCCGCGGGCGGCGAGTTCGCGGGCACAGGCCGCCCCGATCCCGCTCGCCCCGCCCGTCACCAGGGCCGCCCGTCCGGTCAGATCCGTCATCGCGCGTTCACCTCCACCTTTCCCGTCCGCGCCCCCGCGTCGGCGCGATCCACCGATTCCAGTGCCAGGCCCCGGGTTTCGCGGGCGAACCCGACGGCCACCGCCGTGACGACCGCGGCCGCGGCGAGGTACCACGCGATGGGCACCGACGAGCCGAACGAGTCCAGCAGCCGCACCGCGATGATCGGGGCCAGCGATCCGGCCACGATCGAGGTCACCTGATAGCCCAGCGACACACCCGAATACCGCATGCGGGTCGGGAACATCTCCGCCATGATCGCCGGTTGCGGCGCGTACATGAAGGCGTGGAACACCAGCCCGATGATGATCGCCAGCAGGATGACCGCGTTGTGCTTGCTGTCCATCATGGGGAAGGCAAAGAAGCCCCAGGTCGCCGCCGCGACCGTGCCGAGCAGATACACCGGCCGCCGCCCGATCCGGTCGCTGAGCCGCCCGGCCAGCGGGATGACCAGGAAGTGCACGGCGTGCGCGATCAGCAGCCACCACAGGATGTTTCGCGTGTTCACCCCGGCGTGCACCTTCAGGTACGTGATCGAGAAGGTGACCACCAGGTAGTACATGATGTTCTCGGCGAAGCGCAGGCCCATGGCGGTGAAAACCCCACGGGGATAACGCATCAGCACCTCCACCACACTGAACGACGTCGCCGCGTGCTGTTCCATTTCGCGCTGCACCTCCACGAAGATCGGCGCGTCGGTCACCTTGGTGCGCACGTAGTAGCCGACCAGCACCACGACCGCGGACAGCCAGAACGCCACCCGCCAGCCCCAGCTCAGGAATGCCGCGTCCGAGAGCGTGGAGGTCAGCACCAGCAGCACGACGGTGGCGAGCAGATTGCCCATCGGCACCCCGGCCTGCGGCCAGCTCGCCCAGAATCCGCGCCTGCTCGCCGGACTGTGCTCGGCGACCAGCAGCACCGCCCCGCCCCATTCGCCGCCGACCGCGAAGCCCTGCACGAAGCGCAGGATCACCAGCAGCGCGGGCGCCCAGTATCCGACCTGGTGAAAGGTGGGCAGGCAGCCCATGAGAAACGTTGCCGCGCCGACCAATACGAGGCTGAACTGCAACAGCTTCTTGCGCCCGTACCGATCCCCGAAGTGCCCGAACACCACCCCGCCCAGCGGCCGGGCCGCGAATCCGACCGCGTAGGTGACGAACGCGGCGAGAATCGCGTCCAGATCGCTCGAGCTCGCGGGGAAGAAGACCTTGCCGAACACCAGCGTGGCCGCGGTGCCGTAGAGGAAGAACTCGTACCACTCCACGACGGTCCCGGCCATGGACGCGGCCACGACCCGGCGCAGACCGCGCGGGGCCGGTGCGTCGGGCGGGTTCGGCGGTACTGCGCTGGACGTCATGGCACTGCTCCTTCATGACCTCGGCCATATCGCGAACGAATTGTGATGGCCGACACAAAAACTCGATGTGCCCGAGTATTGGTGCAGATAACAGCGCCCGCAATGCCCAGATCCGCAGGACGCGTCTGCGAGAATGCAGATATGCCCGACCTCGGCCGCCGTCCCAGCGCGGACGATCTGCTCGTTCTGCTCGCCGTCGGCCGCTCCGGCCGATTCGTCTCCGCCGCCGACGAACTCGGCCTCAACCACACCACCGTCTCCCGGCGCATCGCCGCGCTCGAGCACGCGCTCGGGGGGCGGGTGCTGACCCGGGTGACCGGCGGCTGGGAGCTGACCGAACTGGGCCGCGAGGCGCTGGCGGCCGCGGAGTCGGTGGAGTCGGCGGTGCGTTCGCTGGCCGCCGACGCCGACGGCGCCCGCACGCTCGAGGGCATGGTGCGGGTCTCGGCCACCGATGGTTTCAGCGCCTATATCGCGGCGCCCTCGGCCGCGCGCGTGCAGCGTCGGCATCCGCGCCTGGCGGTGGAGATCGTCGCGGCGACCCGGCGCGCGTCGGTGCAGCGCTCGGGCGTGGATCTCGAGGTGGTGGTCGGGGAGCCTAAAGTGTTGCGCGCGCGGGCGATTCGGCTGGGGGACTACTGTCTGGGGCTGTACGGGTCGCGCGACTATCTGGGCGAGCACGGGATGCCGGGGACGATCGAGGAGCTGGGTCGTTATCCGCTGGTGTACTTCATCGAATCCCTGTTGCAGGTCGACGATCTGGATCTGGCGTCGAACTTCGCGCCGATGATGCGGCAGTCGGTGTCCTCGACCAATGTCTTCGTGCACGTCGAGGCGACGCGGGCCGCGGCCGGGCTGGGTCTGTTGCCGTGTTTCATGGCCGACCGGCACGCCGATCTGGTCCGGGTGCTGCCCGAGCGGGTGGCGGTGCGATTGACCTACTGGCTGGTGGCGCGGGCGGAGACGCTGCGCCGTCCGGAGGTCGCGGCCGTGGTCGAGGCGATCCGGGAGACCGTGCGCGAGCAGCGCGAGACCCTGCTCGGGCTGCCCGCGACGGGGTGAGTCAGCCGCGCAACTTCACGGGCAGTTCGTTCATGCCCCGGATGAGGAAGCTGGACTGCCAGTGCGGGGCGAACTCCGGATCGGCGAGCGTGAGGTCCGGAAAGCGGTGCAGCAGAGCCGAGAACGCGATGTTCGCCTCGAGCCGGGCCAGCGGCGCGCCCACGCAGAAGTGGATGCCGTGCCCGAAGGCGAGGTGCCCGCCCGCGTCGGCGGTGATGTCGAGGCGGTCGGCGCCGGTGTAGCGGCTCGGATCGTGATTGGCCGCGGCCAGCGCCACGTACACGATCTCGTCGGCGGGGATCTCGCGGCCGGCGATGCGCACCGGTTCGACGGTGTAGCGCAGGCTGGCCCAGCCGACCGGGCCGTCGTAGCGCAGGAATTCCTCGATCGCGGCGGGGATGCCCTCGGGATCGGTTCGGAGCGCGTCGAATTGGCGGCGGTCGCGCAGCAGCGCGTAGGTGCCGTTGCCGATCAGGTTCACGGTGGTCTCGTGGCCCGCGACCAGCAGCAGGAACGCCATGGCGACCAGTTCGCCCGCGCTGAGCTGATCGCCGTCGTCGCTGACCTGGACCAGCGCGGACAGCAGATCCTCGCCGGGGTGGGCGCGCTTGTCCGCCACCAGGGATTCGAGATAGCCCTGCATGCTCGTGGCCGCGGCGGAGATCTCCTCCGGGCTCGACGGCGCCGCGCCGAGCAGGACCTTGGTCCAGCTCTGGAAGCCTTCGCGGTCGATGAAGGGGACGCCGAGCAGTTCGCAGATCACCGTGACGGGCAAGGGAATCGCGTAGGACTGGAGCAGGTCGACGGTGTCGTGGCGGTCCATCGCGTCCAGCAGGCCGGTGGTGATCTCCTCGATGCGCGGGCGCAGTTCGGTCATCCGGCGCGGGGTGAAGGTCTTGTTCACCAGTTTGCGCAGCCGGGTGTGGTCGGGCGGATCGCTGTTGAGCATGTGGATCGACAGGCTCACCGATCCCGAATTCCAGCGCGGCGGAACGCCTTTGCGATCGAACAGGGCCCGCATTCCGCGCGCGTCCTTGCGCAATCGCGGATCGGCCAGCGCCGCACGGGCTTCGGCGTACCCGGTGACGACCCAGGCGGGCAGCCCGGCGGGAAAGCGCACCCGGTGCACCGGCCCGCGCTGCCGCCAGCGCTCGTAGTACTTGTGCGGATCCTGGTGGAAATCCTCGCCGACGAATTCGGTCCGATCCACCGCCTCGGCCTGGACCATGTCCCACTCCCCTTCACGGCCGCACCCCTGCGACCCTTACCCACCACGCTACCGAAGCGGTGGGGCTGAGCGGGGTGCGATGAGGGGGCCGATATCCCCGCGGTGTGCCGGTCCGGCGGAAGTGCTTGCGGCGCTGTTGAAGCGGTGGGACCGTTCGGGTGGGATGGGACCTACGAGGCTCCGGATAGGGGTGGGGCGGACATTGCCGGTTCGTCGGCGGCGAGGGGGGCGGTGCGGAACGCCGCACGGACGCGGCGGCGGTAGTCCGCGATGTATCCGCCGTAGGCGAGCAATACCGCCGTGGCGAGTACGCCCAATACGGCAGCGATCAGCGGCACCCACGATGCCAAGGGTCTCCTCCGTCCGTTCGAGTGGCCTCACGGCTATTACCAACCGGGAACCAGTCAAACATCACGAAGTTCTACACATTCAGACAGAACCGCGCGGAACCCGTGCTCAACAGGCAGTTGAACGGATTGGGGACGATGTCGTAGGGGGACCAAACGGGCGCGAGCGCCAGCAAGGCGACACACGCGGCATGAGCGACGAAGCGACGACCCGGCATCTCGACCTCCTGTGGCAACGCTGGACGCGTACGCCGGGGAGATACCCCACGGCCGTTCGGTCATGCCGAAGGTCACAACTGTCGCGCACCCTGATTGGGCGCACCCACCGGGGGTATGACGGGGACGAAGGCGTCCGCGCCTTCGCGGCCCGAGTCTGGGCAGGTCAAGCGCTCAGGAGGACAGTGTGATCGACCAGAGGAACACCCAGCAGGATTCCGGCACGGCGGAGACGTCGGTGGTCTGGCCGGACCCCAGCCCGCTGAGTTCGTGGTGGGACGCCGTGATGCGGGGGGACAGCTCCACCCCGCGGGTCTCGCGCAGCGTGGGCTGAATTCGATTCGACGGGCGTCCCCGCGCTCGGGGTGGCCGCGGGGGCGCCGTCACGGCCGCGGAACATTGCGCAGGTTGGTCCGGGCCAGTTCGATCATCTTGCCGACACCGCCGTCTAGAACGGTCCGGCCCGCCGCGAGCGCGAAGCCGCGGACCTGGGCGGCGGTGATCTTCGGGGGGATGGACAGGGCGTTGGGGTCGGTGATCAGTTCGATCATGGCGGGACCGGGGCGGTTCAAATAGTCGGTGAGGGCTGGGCGGATCTTCGCGGGGTCCTCGACCCGGACCGAGGGGATGCCGCATCCGGCGGCGATGGCGCTGAAATCTATTGGCGGACTGTCGGTTCCGAAGTCGGGGAAGCCATCCACCAGCATCTCCAGTTTGACCATGCCCAGCGACGAGTTGTTGAACACCACCACCTTGACCGGCAGATCGTAGGTGGCCACGGTGAGCAGATCGCCCATGAGCATGGACAGCCCGCCGTCGCCGGAGATGGACACCACCTGCCGCCCGGGGTCGGCGAAGTGCGCGCCGATGGCGTGCGGCAGCGCGTTGGCCATACTGCCGTGCCGGAACGAGCCGATGACGCGGCGGCGGCCGTTGGGGGTGAGATACCGTGCGGCCCAGACGTTTCCCATGCCGGTGTCGACGGTGAAGACGGTATCGTCGGCGGCGACGTCGTCGAGGATCGCGGCCGCGTACTCCGGGTGGATGGGGGTGTGGTGTTCGATGTCGCGGGTGTAGGCGTCGACCACCTTCTGCAACCCGCGCTCGTGTTCGCGCAGCATCCGATCCAGGAACGAGCGATCCGAGCGCGGCCGCAGCCGCGGCAGCAGGGCGCGGATGGTCTCCCCCACGTCGCCGTGCACGGCCAGATCCAGGGCGGTGTGCCTGCCGAGCCGACCGGGATCGATGTCGACCTGGATGGTGCGGGCCTGGGGCAGGAAGTCGTCGTAGGGAAAGTCGGTGCCCAGCAACAGGATTCGGTCGGCGGCGTGCATGGCGTCGTAGCAGGCGCCGTAGCCGAGCAGACCGCTCATGCCGACGTCGTAGGGGTTGTCGTACTGGATCCACTCCTTGCCGCCGAGCGAGTGGCCGACGGGGGCGGCCAGCGTCTCGGCCAGGCGCATGACCTCGTCGTGCGCGTCGCGACACCCCGCGCCGCAGAACAGCATCACCTTCTCGGATTCGTCCAGCAGCCGGGCCAATTCGTCGATCCGGTCCGGCGGCGGCACGACGGGCGCGGGGGTGGCGATCGACACCGCGCGGGGAGTGGGGTGCGCGGCGTCGCGGGCGGCCACGTCGCCGGGCAGGGCGAGCACCGAGACCCCGCCGCGGCCCACGGCCGTCTGCATGGCGATGTTCAGCAGCCGGGGCAGCTGTTCGGGCTGGGACACGAGTTCGCAGTAGTGGCTGCACTCGACGAACAGCCGCTCGGGATGGGTCTCCTGGAAGTAGCCGGTCCCGATCTCCTTCGACGGGATGTGCGAGGCGATGGCCAGCACGGGCGCGCCGGAGCGATGCGCGTCGTAGAGGCCGTTGATCAGATGAAGATTGCCGGGCCCGCAGCTGCCCGCGCAGACGGCGAGCCGCCCGGCGATCTGCGCCTCGGCCGCGGCGGCGAAGGCGGCGGTCTCCTCGTGCCGCACGTGCACCCAGTCGATTCCCTCGGTCCGGCGGATGGCGTCGACGATCGGGTTGAGGCTGTCGCCCACCACCCCGTACACCCGCCGCACCCCGGCCCGCACCAACATCCGCACCAACTGATCGGCGATCGTGGTCATGGAGATGATCTTGACCGAATTCGGCGAGTGAAACCCACGAGTGCGGAGGCGATCGTTTGCCGCCCGGGCACCCGGGTAGCCGGTGCCGGGGACCATCTCTCGGAGGGAGGCACGCGTGCAGATCGGATACAAGCTCGCCGCGGAGGCGTTCGGGCCCGCCGATTTGATCCGGCAAGCCGAGCTGGCCGAACGGGCCGGATTCGACTTCGTGGAGATCAGCGACCATTACCACCCGTGGCTGGACAATCAGGGACATTCGCCGTTCGCGTGGACGGTGTTGGGCGCGATCGCCGCCCGCACCGAACGCATCGGCCTGGCCACAGGCGTCACCTGCCCGACCGTCCGCTACCACCCGGCGATCATCGCGCAGGCCGCGGCCACGCTGGCCCTGGTCTCGGACGGCCGGTTCACCCTCGGCGTCGGCGCGGGCGAACGCCTGAACGAGCATGTGGTCGGCCCCGGCTTCCCGGAGTCGGTGCACGGCCGCCACGAGCTGCTGCGCGAGGCACTGGAGATCATCCGGTTGTTGTGGCAGGGCGGTTATCAGTCCTACGACGGCAAGTACCTGAAGCTCGCCGACGCCCAGGTGTTCGATCTGCCCGCCGAGCCGCCGGTGATCGCGGTCGCCGCGGGCGGTAAGCAGGCCGCCGAACTCGCGGCCGAACTGGGCGACGGCCTGTTCGCCACCGAGCCGCGCGGCGACATCGTCGAGCAGTACCAGCAGAGCGGCGGCAAGGGCCCGCGCTACGCCGAGGTCCCGGTGGCGTGGGCGACCGACGAGAACGCCGCCGTGCAGGCCGCGTTGGAGACCTCCCGCTGGGCGTTGACCGGCTGGAAGGTCATGAGCGAGTTGCCCAATCCGGTGAACTTCGCTGCCGCGTCGAAGACGGTGCGCCCGGACGACATTCGCGAACAGTTCACCTGCGGCAACGACCCGTCCGCGTTCGTGGAGGCGGTCAGCGAGTACACCAAGGCGGGTTTCGACCACATCGTCCTCCAGAACGCCGGACCCGACCCCGAGGGCTTCATCGACTTCTTCGCCTCGGAGCTGGCCGGGCGGCTACGCGCCTGACCCCGACCGGGCCGCATCGATCTCGGCCATGTGCTCCTCGGCCCACGCCCGCAGGCTCGCGAGCGGAATCTCCAGGGAGCGGCCGAGATCGGTGAGCCGGTAGTGCACCCGCGGCGGAACCGTGGGTTCGACGCGCCGCGCGACCAGGCCGTCGGCCGTCAGATTCTGCAAGGTCGCCGACAGCATCTTCTGCGAGATGCCCGGGATGCGCCGCCGCAGTTCGGCGAACCGTAGTTCGTCGGGTTCGGCCTCGGCGAGCAGCTTCACGACCATCGACACCCATTTCGTGCCGACCCGGTCCAGCAGGCGACGGGTCGGGCAGGCCGGATCGAAGACATCGCCGCGTGCGGTCACCTCGAGCTCACCACCTGTTCGGAAAGTGCCTTCTTGGCACGGCGAATGCCGTTACCTAAGTTCTCATGGTAACCGATGGTTACCAGCAGTGAGGTGCGGCAATGTCTTTCGAACCGGTTGTGCGACGCGTCGCGACCAATGGGGTGGAGCTGACTGTGGCGGTCGCGGGACGGGGGCCCGCGGTGGTGCTGTTGCACGGGTTCCCGCATACGTGGGAGTTGTGGCGAGGGGTGATGGGGGCGTTGGCTCCGCGGTATCGGGTGATCGCGCCGGATCTGCGGGGGCTGGGGGCGAGTTCGCGGCCGGAGGGTGGGTACGACGCGGGGACCGTGGCGGCGGATGTGGTCGGGCTGCTGGACGCGTTGGGCGAGCGGGACGCGGTTGTCGTGGGCATCGATGCGGGGGCGCCTCCGGCGTTCCTGACGGCGTACACGGGGCAGGTGCGGGGTGTGGTGCTGATGGAGTCGCTGTTGGGGGGATTGCCTGCGGCGGAGGGGTTTTCGGGTGGTGCGCCCTGGTGGTTCGGGTTTCACGCCGTTCCCGGACTGGCCGAGACGGTGCTGGTCGGGCACGAGGACGAGTACATCGAGTGGTTCCTGCGGACCGGGACGCTGGGGCGTGGGGTGCCGGAGCCGGTGCGTTCGGCGTTCCTGCGCGCCTATCGCGGAAGTGCCGCCCTCCGAAGCGCTTTCGAGTACTACCGAGCCATGCCGGAGAGCGCCCGGCAGATCGCGGCGGCGAGTTCGGCGCGCCTCACCGTGCCCACACTGGCGATCGGCTCCCATCCGGTCGGGCGGGCGCTGGGAGACCAATTGCGTTCGCTCGCCGATGATTTGACCACCGAGGTGATTCCGGATTGCGGTCATATCATTCCGATCGATGCGCCCGAGACCTTGGTGGCGTTGCTCTCGGAATTCCTCGAGCGCGAGGCGGTTACAGCGGAGCCGTGAGGGCGGAGGTCAGGCCGCCGTCGATCGTGAGGTCTCGGCCGTTGACATAGGCGGCCTCGGCGGAGGCGAGGAAGGCGACGGCGGCGGCGATGTCGTTCGGGGCGCCGAGGCGTCCGGCGGGAACCGTTGCGGCGGCGCGGGTTTGGGCCTCGGGGGAGGTTTCCGCGCGGAACGCCGGGGTGTCGGTGTAGCCCGGGCTGATCGAGTTCACGCGAATGCGGCGAGGAGCCAGTTCTGTCGCGAGGGTGCGGGCCAGACTGTGAACGGCGGCCTTGGTGGCGGAGTAGAGGGCGGCCGAGGTCGTGCCGCGGTGGGCGGCGAAGGAGGCGTTGAGGATGATCGCGGCGTGGTCGGGCAAGAGGGGGAGCATCCGTTGGACGGTGAAGAAGACGGACTTGACGTTACCCGCGACGACGCGGTCGAAGTCGCGCTCGGTTACGGCGTGGAACGGCTGGAACGCGCCGATGCCCGCGTTGGCGAAGAGGATGTCGAGACGGCCGTACCGGTCGCGAATCGTCGCCGCGAGGGCGTCGAGGTCGGTGAGGTCGGCCGCGTCCCCCCGGACGGCGAGAACGTCGTCGCCCAGTTCCCGCGCCGCCGCCGCGAGCCTCGACTCGTCCCGGCCCGTGATCACGACCCGCGCCCCTTCGTCGCGCAGGCGGCGCGCGGTGGCGAGCCCCATTCCGCTGGTCCCCCCGGTGATCAGGGCAGTCTTGTCGTGGAAACGAAAAGCATTGGCTGTCATGGGTTCAGCGTGCGCGCGGGCGGCGGGAGGGAACAGTGCGCGGTGATCGTGGGTGTGGCACCACCAGGCTCGGGTCGCCCGGCCCGCGCGCGAGGCGGGGTCGGTCACGCGGATTGCCGAAGCTCGAGGGTTTCCAGACGGGCGGCGGTCTCGGTGCCTGATCGCGGGGTGTAGAGGACGAGCCGCCGGGTGGGGTCGTCGGCAGGGGTCAGGGTGGTGGCCGTGAAGCTCAGGAGACCGGCCACCGGATGGTGGAGGGTGTTGGTCGCCCGCGCCGGGACGCCTACCTCGTGACGGTCCCAGAGTGTGGCGAAATCAACGCTCGCGGAACGGAGTTCATCGATCACCTGGGTGAAACCGGGATCGTCGGGTGCGTGGGCCGCGTCGGCGCGATAGGCCGCCACGACCCCGGGCGCCGCCGCCCGCCACTGTTCGGGGACGGTCAGGTAGCGGGGATTGGTGAAGAAGGTGATCAAGCAGTTGTCCGGCCCGGCCCCGAAACCGAACACCTCGCGCGCGAAGTCGTTGTAACCCAGCACATTCCAGTACAGGTCCCGCAGTACCGCGGGACGCCGCTCCCCGTCGAGGATCTCCCGGACCTCGACGTCGATCTCGGCCGTGAACTCCGGGACGACCGGTGGCGGGTTCACACCCGCCAGCAGATACAGATGCGCGCGCTCGGCGTCGCCGAGCGCCAGCGCTCGCGCCACCGCGTCCAGCACCTCCACCGACACGGTGATGTCGCGGCCTTGTTCGAGCCAGGTGTACCAGGACACCCCCACCCCGATCAGCATGTATTTAGTGCATACTAGCTGACCAGCGGAAACGGGACAACGGGGGTCGGGCAGACGGAACCCCACGATGTTCCGCGTTA
>NZ_JBIAMW010000019.1:0-136812 GCF_042874315.1 Nocardia sp. NPDC004068 | reverse complement strand
AGCGTCACGTCACTGTAGCTAGTGCGTTTGACCTGCGGTTTCGGCACGGTGACCACTCCCTCTCGCTAAGGGGCCACTTATCCAAGGCTAGCCCCGGCGAGCTGGGCGACCTCCTCGCGCCGCAATCCCGGTGTGCGACGGCGGGATCCGGCGGGCAGGCCCACCTCGGCGGGCGCGATGCGCGCGCGCCGCGATTTCAGGAACGCGCCCAACTCGCCGCGCCGCGCCTTGCGCACCTCGCGGGAATCGGCGGCGGGGGTCTCGATGGCGGTCACCCGACCATCGTCGCGCATCGCCCGATCGGTATCCAGGTGCTGGCACTACCAGTATGAGCAGGCTCCTTCTACCAGGATCGGGCGCGGCGCAGGCTCTGTCCCATGACACAACCGCTGACCCAAGCCCCACCGTCACCGGCGGTCGGCGCACTCGACCCCGCGCCCCGGCGCGTCTACACCCTGCTCGCCGTCATCCTGCTCGGACAGTTCATGGCCGTGCTGGACGCCTCCATCGTCAATGTCGCCATTCCCTCGATCCGGACCTCGCTCGGCGCGACGGGGTCCGCGCTGCAACTGATCGTCTCCGGCTATGTGATCGCCTACGCGGTGCTCATGGTCACCGGCGCGCGGCTGGGCGATCGGTTCGGTCAGCGCACCATGTTCCTGACCGGGCTGGCGCTGTTCACGATCGCGTCGCTGGCGTGCGGACTGGCCTGGAACGCGGTGGCGCTCATCGGTTTCCGCTTCGCGCAGGGGGTGGGCGCGGCGGCGATGGTGCCGCAGATCATGACCCTGATCCAGAAGAACTTCACCGGCACCGCGCGGATGCGCGCGCTGTCGGCGTACGCGGCGGTCATCTCCGGCGGCATGGTGGTCGGGCAGATCGTCGGCGGGCTGATCGTCACCGCGGATATCGCCGAAACCGGTTGGCGCGGTGTGTTTCTGGTGAACGTCCCGATCGGCGTCGCCCTGCTCGCGGTCGCGCCGCGCCTGCTGCCCGCGGCGACCGCCCGGGTGGACCGCCGGCTGGATCTGGCCGGGCTCGCGGTGCTCACCCCCGCGGTGCTGCTGCTGGTGCTGCCGCTGGTGCTCGGTCACGAACAACACTGGCCCGCCTGGACCTGGTTCGCGATCGCCTGCGCCGCAATCGGTTTCGCCGGATTCGGCGCGGTCGAGCGGCTGGTGCACCGGCGCGGCGGGGAACCGCTGTTCGCCGACCGGGTGGTGCGCGCGCCGGGACTGGTGTGGGCGGCGCTGACCCTGATGGTGGTGATGACGACCTTCAGCGGCTGGCTGTTCCTCATGGCTATCCACGTACAGGGCACACTCGGCTACTCGGCGCTGCACGCGGGCCTGCTGTTCGTGCCCATGGGCGTGACGTTCGCGCTGGCGAGCATGAACTGGAGCCGCGTCCCCGCGCGCTATCACGCGGCGATGATTCCCGCGGGACAGCTGTTCGCCGCGGCCACCATGGTCGCGCTCGGCGCGCTGGTGCGGTCGGGCCACGGCATGGGACCGGTCGAGCTGACGCTGACCGCCGCGACCGGCCTCGGCTACGGAATCGCGTTCAGCCCCTTGATGAATCGCGCCCTGAGCAAGGTTCCGCCGGTGCTGGCGGCCGACGCCAGCGGCATCCTGGCGACCGCCTCGCAGCTCGGCATGGTGCTGGGCGTGGCCGTCTTCGGCTCGATCTACCTGACCTTGGCCGGATCGGGAGCGGCGGCCGCCGCCGGAACCACCTCGATCGCCACCGGGGCGACGGTCGTGGTCGCCGCGGCGATCGCGAGCCGGGCGGTGCGCTGACCCGAACGGACAGAAGCGCACCCCGCGAACCTCCCGGATTCGCGAGGTGCACTTCCCGTATCCAAGATCGGCGCCGGAGCGCCGGAGCCGACGATACGCAATGTCTCTGATTGTTTCTCGTTGAACGGGGAATTTGCTATGCACCCCGTTGCATAGGGACGGGTTCGCCGATACCCTCACGCCATGGCCCTCGAGCACGCCCTGCTGGTATCGCTGACCGAGCGCGCCGGGTCGGGGTACGAGCTGGCGCAGCGCTTCGACAAGTCCATCGGCTTCTTCTGGAACGCCACCCACCAGCAGATCTACCGCGTCCTCAAGCGCATGGAGGAGCGGGGCTGGGTCGGCGGGCGGGCCGTCGCCCAGGCGGGCCGTCCGGACAAGAAGGTCTACACCGTCAGCCCCGCGGGCCGCGCCGAGTTGCGCCGCTGGATCGCCGAACCGACCGAGGACATCGGACCCATGCGCAGCGAACTCGGCGTGAAGGTCCGGGCCGCCGCGCACGGGGACGCGGCCGCGTTGTGCGCGGAGGTGGCCCGCCACCGCGAGCGGCACGCGCAGCGGCTCGAGGTGTACCGCCTCATCGAGAAGAAGGACTTCCCCGACCCCCACCGGCTCACCGGTTCCGCGCTGCATCAATATCTGGTGCTGCGCGGCGGGATTCGGGCCGAGACGGGCCTGATCGAATGGTGCGACGAGGTACTCGACGGCCTGCGCCGGGACCTGTCGCCGCAGCCTCCGACCGAAAGGTGACGCCATGTCGTCGCACGCCTACCCCCATCTGTTCGAGCCGCTGGACCTCGGGCACCTCACCCTGCGCAATCGCGTGGTCATGGGCTCGATGCACACCGGGCTCGAGGACCGGGCCTGGGACATCAACCGGCTGGCCGCCTACTTCGCCGAACGCGCCCGCGGCGGCGTCGGCCTGATCATCACCGGCGGGTACGCGCCCAATCGGGAGGGCTGGCTGCTGCCGTTCGGGGCCAAGCTCACCAACAAGACCGAGGCGTACCGGCATCGGGCCGTCACCCGCGCGGTACACGCCGAGGGCGGGCGCATCGCGTTGCAGATCCTGCACGCCGGGCGGTACGCCTATGTGCCTTTCAGTGTTTCGGCGTCGTCGATCAAGGCCCCGATCAATCCGTTCAAGCCGCGCAAGCTCTCCGACAAGGGCGTCGAACGCACCATCGAGGACTATGTGCGCTGCGCGCGGCTGGCGAAGTTCGCGGGCTACGACGGCGTCGAGGTGATGGGCGGCGAGGGCTATCTGATCAACCAGTTCCTGGCCCCGCGCACCAACAAGCGCACCGACCGCTGGGGCGGCAGCGCGGCGAACCGGCGGCGCTTCGCCGTGGAGATCGTGCGGCGCATCCGCGCGGCCGTGGGCGCGGACTTCGTCATCGTCTTCCGGCTGTCCATGGCCGAATTCGTCGAGCAGGGTCAGACCGAGACCGAGATCCTCGCGCTGGCAACGGAATTGGAGCAGGCCGGGGTCAGCATCATCAACACCGACATCGGCTGGCACGAGGCTCGGGTGCCGACCATCGTGACCTCGGTGCCGCGCGCCGCCTTCGTCGAGTTCACCGCGAAGATCAAAGCGCGCGTGGGTGTTCCGGTGTGCGCGTCCAACCGCATCAACATGCCCGAGACCGCCGAGGAGATCCTCACCCGCGGCGACGCCGACCTGATCTCGCTGGCCCGCCCGCTGCTGGCCGACCCCGAGTGGGCGCGCAAGGCCGAGCAGACCCGCGAGGACGAGATCAACACCTGCATCGCCTGCAATCAGGCGTGCCTGGACCACGCCTTCGTGCACAAGACGGTCTCCTGCCTGCTCAACCCGCGCGCCGGGCACGAGACGGAACTGGTGCTGTCGCCGACCCGCCGCACCAAGCGGATCGCCGTGGTGGGCGCGGGCCCCGCCGGGCTGTCCGCGGCGGTGAATTTGGCCGAACGCGGCCACAAGGTGGACCTGTTCGAGGCCGACGACAAGATCGGCGGCCAATTCGACATCGCGCGGCGGATTCCCGGCAAGGAGGAGTTCGGCGAGACCATCCGCTACTACACCCGCAAGCTGGAACTCAGCGGGGTGCGGGTGTTCCTGAACCGGCGGGTGAGCGCGGCGGAGCTGATCGAGGGACGCTACGACCACGTGGTCCTGGCGACCGGGGTGCGGCCGCGCGTCCCCGACATCCCCGGCATCGATCATCCCAAGGTCCTCACCTACGCCGAGTTGGTCCGCGACGGCAAGCCGGTCGGCAGGAAGGTCGCCGTGATCGGCGCGGGCGGAATCGGTTACGACGTCAGCGAATTCCTCACCGTCGAGGGCCACCCCACGCTGAAACTCGACGAGTGGAAGGAGGAATGGGGCGTCCTCGCCGACGACCCCGACGCCCCCGGCCAGCTCACCACCCCCAACCCCTCACCCGCCGCCCGCGAAGTCGTTCTCCTGCAACGCAAATCGGGCCCGTTCGGCAAGACTCTCGGCAAGACCAGCGGCTGGGTTCACCGCGCCGCCGTCAAGGCCAAGGGCGTCGAACAGATCGGCGGCGTCAACTACGAACGCATCGACGACCGCGGCCTGCACATCAGCTTCGGCGACAAGCGCTCCCGGGCCAGGGTCATCGAGTGTGACAACGTGATCGTCTGCGCCGGACAGGAATCCGTGCGAGAGCTGGAGGAGCCGTTGCGGACGGCGGGGGTGCGGGTGCATCTCATCGGCGGGGCGGATCTGGCGGCGGAGTTGGACGCCAAGCGGGCGATCGATCAGGGGACGCGGCTGGCGGCGGCGTTGTGAGGGTGTCGGTGGACCGGGTGGGGGTGCCTGGGGACGAGAAGGCTTGGGGGGCATTGGGTTTCGTCGTCGAGGATGGGGTTGTTCGGATCGGGTCGGTGGTCTGCGCTCTGGTGGGCCGGACCGCCTGGGGTTTCGATCATCCCGCCGCCGACCCTGCCGCGCTGGGGATTCCCGTTCTCGAACCCCTCCGTCCCGGTGCGGCCCCGACGCTCGCCCGCGGCCGGACCGATCCCTCGGGTCCCGAGCATCAGCCAGCCCAGCACACCACGGCCCCGGGGCTTGCCCACAGCGGCCACACCGACCTCTCGACTCCCGAACATCAATCAGCCCAGGCCCCGACACACGCCCACCACGGCCACACAGATCCCTCGGCTCCTTGTAATCCGCCAGCCCACGACGCTCCAAAAACGGCCCATCCCAATGGTGTCACCGCCATCGACCACCTCGTCTACTGGGTCCCCGATCTCGACCAGGCGGTCACCACCCTCAACAAGGTTCTGAACGTCCCCGAACCCCGCCGCCGCTTCCACCCCCGCGGCCCCTCCGGCCCCGAAATGGCCTTCTACCGAGTGGGCGACCCCTTCCTCGAGGTGGTCGGCGCGGGCGACCGACCCCCCACCCTCCCCGGCCTCGCGTTCAAATCCGCCGACCTCGACACCACCATCGCCCAGATCCGCAAAGCGGGCGGCCCCATCGGCGACCCCAAACCCGCCGTCCAAGGCGGCCGCATAGCCACCATCTGGCACGGCCACCTCGACTGGGGCCTGGCCATCATGGGCCCCTGACCCTCCCCCGGCGCACAACCTCAACGCACGGCAACCCAGCCGCACCCTTTATTCGGATCCGCACCCCTTGCATGGCACTACAGGGGGTGCGGATTCGAATAAAGGGTGCGGCTGTGCTGCTTCAAGCTGGAGGTGGTACGGCCTGGAGAAGGCTGGGCGCTTCAAGGGGCGGGAACCCAGCCGCACCCCTTATTTGGATCCGCACCCCTTGCATGGCACTACAGAGGGTGCGGATTCGAATAAAGGGTGCGGCTGTGCTGCTTCAAGCTGGAGGTGGTATGGCCTGGGGAAGGCTGGGCGGGTCAGTGGCTGGGGTTGGTGGGGTGGGGAGACGTGGGTAGGCTCCCCGGGCGTGAGCCTTCCCGCACCCACTGCCGAGAATCGTGCCGTTGTCACCGGAGCGTCGTCCGGGATCGGAACCGCGTTGGCCGAAGAGCTGGCGCGGCGCGGATATTCGCTGATCCTGGTGGCCCGGCGGGGTGAGTTGCTGGCCGAGTTGGCGCAGCGGCTGACCGAGCGTTACGGGGTCACCGCGGAGGTGCGGGCGGTGGATCTGTCGGATCGGGAGCAGCGCGCGCCGTTGAGCACCGAACTGGCCTCCCGCGATATCGCCGTCCTGTGCAACAACGCCGGGGTCGCCACCTTCGGGCCCGTCGCCGAACTCGACGCCGACTTCGAGCGGTCCATCATGGAACTCAATGCCGTTGCGGTGCACGACCTTACGCTCGCCGTGCTGCCGGGCATGATCGAGCGCCGCGGCGGCGGCATCCTCATCACCGGTTCCGCGGCGGGCAATATGCCCATCCCCAACAACGCCACCTACGCCGCGAGCAAGGCGTTCACCAACAGCTTCTCCGAATCCCTGCGTGGCGAGCTGACCGGCAGCGGCGTCCATGTCACCCTGCTGGCCCCGGGCCCGGTCCGCACCGACAACCCGGACCAGGAGGAGGTCAGTACCAAGATCCCGGAGTTCATCTGGGTCACCGCCGCCGCCACCGCCAAGATGTCCATCGACGCGCTGGCCCGCAACAAGATGCGCGTGGTTCCCGGCCTGATCAGCAAGGGAATGAGCGTCGCGGGGCAGTACGCGCCCCGTGCTATCACCGCACCCATCGTCGGCTCGTTCTACAAGAAGCTGGGCGGCTGATCACACCGGCGTCAGCGCGGCGTCAAGACGCGCGCCGAGGGTGTCAAGGACCCGTAACCACGAGATCCTTCCGAACGGAAGCGGCGTAGTCCTGAGGGTGGCCCCGCAGTGAGGAGAAAGCGGGGAACCCACAGGAGAAGCCGTGACGCTGCTCGAGATCTTCCCGTCCCTGCGTTCGGGAATGCCGTCTCCGCGAGTGGACACCTCGGTCTGGCCGTGCGAAACCCATTACGACGAGCTCGGCCGCATCACCGTCGCCGGCGTGGCCCTCGCCGACATCGCCGACCAGTACGGCACCCCGACCTACGTTCTGGACGAGACCGAGGTCCGCCGCCGCTGCCGCACCTACCGCAAGCACTTCCCGGACGCCGAGATCATCTACGCCGGCAAGGCGCTGCTCACCAGGTCGGTGGCCCGGTGGATCGCCGAGGAGGGCCTGTCGCTCGACGTGTGTTCCGGCGGCGAACTGGCCATCGCCCTGGCCGCCGGGGTCGATCCGGCGCGAATCGTCCTGCACGGCACCGGAAAACCGTTCTGCGAACTGGAGGCCGCCGTCGCCGCGGGCGTCGGCCGCATCGTCGTCGACTCGCTCGCCGAGATCACCCTGCTGGCCGCGCTCGCCACCGCGCCCCAGCAGGTCCTGCTCCGGCTCTCCCCCGGCATCGACGTGCCCGGCCACCCGGCCGTCCGCACCGGCGCGACCGACCAGAAATTCGGTCTCCCGCTGGGCAGCGCGCAGGCCCGGGAGGCCGTGGAACGCGTTCTGCGCCAACCGAATCTGCGCCTCGTCGGCTTCCACTGCCACCTCGGCTCGCAGATCCACGACCCCGACTTCTACGGCGAGGCGATCCGCCGCCTGGTCGCCGAGCTCGCCCGCGTCCGCCACGACCACGGCGTCACACTCACCGAACTCGATCTGGGCGGCGGCCACGCGGTCGCCTACCGCCGCGGCGACCCCGAGCTGAACCTGGCCGAACTCGCCGACATCATCGACGACGCCCTCGACGCCGCCTGCGCCCGCACCCACCACCCTCGCCCGCACATCGCCATGGAACCCGGCCGCGCCATCGTCGCCCACGCGGGCGTCACCCTCTACCGCGTCATGGCGATCAAGCACATCGACAACGGCCACACCTACGTGATCGTCGACGGCGGCATGAACGACAACCCCCGCGTCGCCCTCTACGACGCCCGTTACGACGCCGTCGTCGCCAGCCGCCACCCCACCGGCCCACACCTGACGGCCACCGTCGCGGGCCGCTACTGCGAGGCGGGCGACATCCTCGCCCGCGACATCCGCCTCCCCGCCGACCTCCGCCCCGGCGAGGTACTCGCCGTCCCCAGCACAGGCGCCTACCACCACAGCCTCGCCTCGTCCTACAACGGCGTCGGCAGGCCACCGATCGTGTCGGTGTACGAGGGGCGGTCGCGGGAGATGGTGCGTCGGGAGACGTACGGCGATTTGATGTCGCGCGATTTGGGCTGAGGCGTCGACCCCGCCTACCGCCGACGAGTGCCGAATATGCTGCGGCTGATTTCCCGGCCCGCGGCGCTCGCGGCCGAACGCAGGAAACTCTTGACGGCCGGGTTGCTCATGATGCGGTCGGCGGCGGACGGCTCGTCGTGGGCCTGGGGTGGCGAATCGGGCTGAGCCGCGGCGACTTTCGCGGACAGGGCCTCGTAGGCCGATTCTCGATCGATCGTTTCGCCGTACTTGGTGTACAGCGGGCTCGCCTGGGCTCGTGACCGTATCTCGTCCGCGCTGAGGGTGCCCATGAGGGAGCGCGGTGGGCGCAGGCGGGTCCAGGCGACGGGGGTGGGGGCGCCCTGTTCGGACAGCACCGTGACGATCGCCTCGCCGATGCCGAGGGAGGTCAGGGCCTGTTCGAGATCGTAGACGTCGGTTTTGGGGTAGGTGCGTACGGTTTTGGTCAGGGCCTTCTGGTCGTCGGGGGTGAAGGCTCGTAGGGCGTGCTGGACGCGCGCGCCGAGTTGGGAGAGGACCTGATTGGGGATGTCGGTGGGGAGTTGGGTGCAGAAGAAGACGCCGACGCCCTTGGAGCGGATGAGTTTCACCGTCTGCTCCACCTGATCGAGAAATGCCTTGGAGGCGCCGTCGAAAAGCAGATGAGCCTCGTCGAAGATGAAGACGAGTTTTGGCTTGTCGACATCGCCGACCTCCGGCAGGGTCTGGAACAGATCCGCCAGCACCCACATCAGGAATGTCGAGAACAGCACCGGCCGCGCCGCCTGCGTGCCCAGCTCGAACAGCGTGATCACGCCCTGCTCGTCCACCGTGCGCAGCAGGTCGGCCGGATCGAGTTCGGGCTCACCGAAGAACGTGTCCCCGCCCTCGCCCTCCAGATTGACCAGCGACCGCAGGATCACCCCGGCCGTCGCGGCCGACACCCCCCCGATCCCCTTCAGATCCTCCTTGCCCTCGGCGCTGGTGAGGTGCTGGATGACCGATCGCAGATCCTTCAGATCCAGCAGCCCGAGTCCGCGCTTGTCGGCCCAGTCGAAGATCAGCCCGAGGGTCGATTCCTGAGTCGCGTTGAGTCCCAATACTTTACTGAGCAGCACGGGACCGAAGGAGGTGATCGTCGCGCGGATCGGCACCCCGATGCCCTCGGTGCCGAGGGACACGAACTCGGTCGGGAAACCGGCGGGGGCCCAGTCGGCGGCGCCGGTCTGCGCCGCGCGCGCCTTCGTTTTCTCTTCGGCGACACCGGGATTCGACAGTCCGGACAGGTCGCCCTTGATATCGGCCAGCACCACCGGCACCCCGGCCGCCGACAATTGCTCGGCGATTCCCTGTAAGGTCTTGGTCTTCCCGGTGCCGGTCGCCCCCGCGACCAGCCCGTGCCGATTGATCGTCCGCAACGGAATACGGACGCGCGCAGCGGGATTCACTTGGCCGTCGACCAGCACCGCACCGAGCTCGAGCGCCGCGCCCTCGGCCGCGTAGCCCGCGGCAATCCTCAGCGCCGCGGCATCGGAATCCGATGCGGCAGCGCCTGATTCGCTCTCAGGTCTCGCCGACGACTCCGAAATTGCCTCGGCTTCAGAGGAATTCGATGCGACCTCGCCCGCCGCCTCCCGCTCCGCCGCCTCCGCCGCGGCCTGCGCTTCCGCCGCCACCCGGGCCGCCTCCTCGGCCGCCTTGCGGGCCGCCGCCGCCCGTTCCTGGGGAGTAGTCATCGCCGATCCTCCATCCGCCCTGCCAACTGCGCGCCAACATTGCCGATCTACCTGGACCAAGCTCGAATCCTGGCCACACCATATCGAACGCAGTGGGTAAACCCGGCAGGTCAACCCAGTAATGTGGCCCGGGTGTCCGACAAACTTATGGAGTCGAAGTTGGTGCTTGCGATACGCCGCAATCCGATGCCTCGGTCGAGCGTGACCTCGGGGTGTCACCGATGAGCGACAAACTCATGGTGTGGATCGACTGCGAGATGACCGGTCTGCGCCTCGACAGCGACAAGCTGATCGAAGTGGCCGCACTCGTGACCGACAGCGACCTCAACATTCTCGGTGACGGCGTGGACATCGTCATTCACGCCGACGACGACGCCCTGGCCGCGATGCCGCCCGTCGTGCAGGAGATGCACGCCCGTTCCGGGCTCACCGACGAGGTGCGGCGCTCCACCGTCACCCTGGCCGAGGCCGAGCAGCAGGTCCTGGACTACGTCAAGAAGTGGGTTCCCACCCCCGGCACGGTCCCGCTGGCAGGCAACTCCATCGCCACCGACCGCGGCTTCCTCGCCCGCGACATGCCCGACCTCGATTCCTACCTGCACTACCGCATGATCGATGTCAGCTCGATCAAGGAACTGTGCCGCCGCTGGTACCCCCGCATCTACTTCGGCCAGCCCGAGAAGGGCCTCACCCACCGCGCCCTGGCCGACATCAAGGAATCCATCCGCGAACTCGAGTACTACCGCCGCACCGCCTTCGTCGCGCCCCCCGGCCCCTCGACCGCCGAGATCGCCGCCGTGGCGACCCGCCTCGCCACCCCCACAACCGGCGCTGACCAGGCCGATTAGGTCACGAACCGGAACAGGCGTTACGATCTAGCGCGCCGGGTCTCCCGGTGATGGTGAGCGTAGTTCAGTTGGTAGAGCACCAGGTTGTGATCCTGGCTGTCGCGGGTTCGAGTCCCGTCGCTCACCCTGATGGCCCAGGCCGGTTACGGCCTGGGCCGTTTTCGTTCAGTCGCCGCTGAACCAGAGGTAGCCGAACCGCTCCAGGGCGGTCTCGGCGGCCCGTCGAAGAACCGCGATCAGCTGCGCTTCCTTGTCGTCCGAGGGCGAGAATTCCGACAGTTCCGCGAGGAACGACTGCAACTGCCGCGGATTGAACATCGTGTCGGCATAGGGATGAATCGCCTGCGTCAGCGATCCCCGAGGGGCCCGTTCTATCAGCCTGTCCAAGGCGTCGAGGTCGTAGTCCAGAATCGTCTCGGTCCGTTCATGAAGCCGATTCTGAATGAACACATCGATCCCCACTTCACCCTCCTACTTCACCGGAAACATCGACAGAACCGTTCCCCACTTGTCGGTGATCACCTTGTACTTCGTCGTCGGCTCACCGCCGCTCCGTGGCGACAGGTTGCCGATAACCCGCCCGGCATCGACCTCGCGTTCGTAGTGGTTGTCGTGGTTGGGCCCGCGGGCCGTAACGCCCTCGGCCGCCTCGACCAGCGCATCGGGATCCTCGCCCTCCAGAAAGATGCTCTTGCCCGGGTTCGTTTCCGACCCGCCGGGAAAATGCCTTCTACGAACGTACTGTTCGCCTTCGTCCGTCAACCCCGCCTCCGGAACCTCCGGGGCCAGCGGCAGATCCTCATACCGAGTGGCATTGACCTGCCCACCCTCTTGAATCTGCTGAATCGCCAGCGAAAGAATCCCCACGATGGCCGATCGGATATCGAGACTCTCCACGGCCTTGAACGCCAGGCATCCGGCCGCGGCACTGCCCAGAATCATGAGCAATCGGCTGTCTCGCACCAGGTCGCGCAGAATCTTCGCGGCGCGGGTGACCGCCGCGGCACCCGAGGCGGTGCCGACGGCGGCGGTGGCCTCTTCCGGTCCGAGCGTGGCCAACCCCGCGGTCCCGACCAGTTCGATCGTCATCGCCACCACGGTGAACCCGACGGCGAGCGCCAGATCCCGCTTCACATCCGACAGCGCGCTGTCCACGCCGCCGCGCAATTCGGTCAACGCCTGTCGATGATCGGCGACCGGAACGGCGAGGCTGCCCGGGAAGGCCGCGAGCGCGTGGGCGCCGCTGCCCAGCGTCTTGAAGTGCTCGTTGATATGGGTGACGTCCCGGGCCTGCAACTCGTCGAACATTCCGGCGACCGACTTCAGGCGAGCCTCGGCGCCCGTCACAGTCGCGTGCGCGGCGAATGCCTTCCAGGCGTCGGCCGCCACTCCCAGTTTGCGGCTGTCGCCGTCGGGAATCGGAATGCCCACCTGCTCCAGCAGACCGGGGATATTGGTGTCCAGCCCTTTGCCGTTGCTCCCGGCGGAGGGAACCGTCTGCTGCACGGTGACCGTCGGCGAGAACGCCGGGGCGGGCTTGGTCGGCGGATCGCCCTTGTTCGGATTCCGATCGGCCTTCCAGTTCGCCATCGCCCAGTTGTGCCCGGCGGCGTACAGCAGATCGCCGAAATGGTACAGCGCGCCAACGTAATTCGTGGCGTACTGATCGAAAGACCTGGCGTGCTGGTCGTATTCACCGGCCCACCCGGCGACCGCGTCGTAATGGCCCGCCATTCCCGCGCAGCCGTCGAGGCTTCCGCGCAGGGCGTTGACCGGAGCCTCCAGATCATGCGCCAATTGCTGGCATGCCTTCGCCGCGTCGTAATAGACCTGCGGATCGACCGACGGCACCTCAGCCCCCGCCCAGCATCTTGTCGTTGACGTCCTGCGCCTCGCTGTAGTGGCCGTGCGCCTGCCTGGCCGCCGCGCTCATCTCGCTGATCCCGGCGACGAATTCGGCTGCGCCCGCAGCCCATTCGCGATGTGCGGTCCGGTGCGCCTCGGCGGCGACGCCGGTCCAGGATCCGGCGTGCACGGCGGCCACCTTCCGATCGAGCGTGGCGAGATGGTCGTCGACGAATCCCGCCAGACCCGACAGCCGCGCCACGACGCTCTCGAGCCGGTCCAGGTCGACGTCGAACGCCTCGCTCACGACAGATCCAGGCTCGACACCTCGGCGGCGAACTGATTGTCGTGCGCCGCATAGGTTTCCGCGGTGACGCCCACGGCCGCCGCCAGCGTGCCGAGCGCCTCGATGATCCGTTGTCCGCCGTCCCGGCATTCGTCCCAGCCCTCGGCGAAGCTGGCGGCGGCCGTACCGGTCCAACCGGTCTCGGTCAACGCGGTCACCTCCCGACTCGCGTCGGCCAGGGCCGAGCGGAGGATATCGGCGAGGTCGTACGCGTACTTGCCCAGCTTCGCGACCTCGTCCGGCACGACCGACAGATCCGGGTTCCCCCCGCCCTCGCTCATGACCATCGATCCTAATCCCCCGCCCCAACGCGCCCGGCCCGTTCGCCACGCCGAAGGACTCGATCCGAACCCCCCACGAATGGGACAATCGCCCTACCGCGAGCGAGTGAGCGGCGACGATTGGAATGGCCCATGAAGACCAGGACCGGATCCGTACTTCTGCTCATCTGGCTGGTGGTGGGGTTCATCGCCGCGGCGCAGCGGCACTACTTCGACAGCGGGCCGATCACCTGTGCGAGCTTCGGGAATATCGCGTTGACGATCGTGTCCGGGCCGCTCAACTACATGGGTGTGAATCCGCATCTGGGCAATTGCGAACTGCCACAGCCGAGTCAGTGAGCGGTATCACCGGTGTCCCTCGCGTCCCCTCCGGAGCGCGAGGGCCCCGGCCTCACACCATATTTTGCCAGAAAGTTGCTGGATACTCGGGCGGTTCGCCGGAAGTCGACGGTCGGCGCGGCGGGTCGCGGTACACTTCCCTTTGAAATGATGATGCTTCACCTGCCGTCCCGCAGCCCGGAGACCCGTGAACCGTTGTGCCGCAACGATATTGCGCGGCGGCCGCCGACGGGTCAACGGTCGACGTTGCCCGCCTTCCACTCCGGCCACGGGATGTTCCAGTCGCCGAGGCCGTCGACGCCGGACAGGGTGCCCGCCACGGTGTTCTTCACGATCGCGATATCGCCGCGCTTGGCGGTCTCGTAGACCCAGCGTGCGTCCGCGGGACTGAGGTTCAGGCAGCCGTGGCTGGTGTTGGTGTACCCCTGCTGGCCGACCGACCAGGGGGCGGAGTGCATGAAGATGCCGCTGTAGGACATGCGGGTGGCCCAGTCGACCGGGGTGCGGTAGCCGTTGGGGCCGGTGGCCGCGACGCCGTAGGTGGAGGAATCCATGATCATGTGGTCGAAGCGGTCGCTGAGGATGTAGACGCCGTTGTCGGTGGGCGACGAGTTCTTGCCCATCGAGGTCGGCATCGTGCGGATCACCTCGCCGTTGCGCTCGACGGTCACCATCTTGGTGTCGTCGTCGGCGGTGAAGACGACCGCGTCGCCGACGGTGAAGGTGGAGTGGATGCTGGTGTCGCCGACCAGGCCGTTGCCGAGGTCGCGGCCGTAGGTGTTCACGTCGATGGTGACGCGGGTGCCCGGCTGCCAGAAGTGTTCGGGGCGCCAGCGCACCTCACGGTTGTTCACCCAGTAGAAGGCGCCCTCCACCGGCGGCACCGTCGTGATCTTGATCGCGTCCTGCGCGGCGCGCCGATCCGGGATGTTCTCGTCGAACTGGACGGCCACCGGCTGGCCGATGCCGACCACCTCCTCGTCGGCGGGCAGCAGCCACGGATGGGTCTTGCTGCGCGGGGTGATCGTCGTGAAATTGACTGCGCTGGAAGACTTTCCGCCCAGTCCGACCGCCTCGGCCTGCAACCGGTAGCTCCGCCCGAACGCGAGCGGCTCGGCCACCGTCCACGACCGCCCGTCCGGCGCCATCCGCCCCGGCACCTCCCCGTCCGGGCCCGACAGCGTCACCCCCGCCAGCTGTCCGTCGTCCACCCGCACCAGCAGCGGATCCCCCGCCGCGACCCCGACCGCCCCATCGGCCACCGGCGTGACCAGCTTGGGCCGCATGAGCTCCCCGACCGGCGGCCCCTGCGGTACGGGCCCGGCCTCGCTCGCGCCCGAGTTGTTGCACCCGGTCGCGGCCAGCGCCACCACCGCGAGAACCGCCATCGCGCCGAACGGCCCCCGAGACCGCCGCCGCACCCGCCATATGCTCATGTCCAACCCCGATTCCCTGCCTCACGCGCACCGAGCCCGCACCCGCCACGCTGGACGATCCCACCGGGATCACCCGAGACCACGTCCGATCATTTTGCCAGCACGCGGGCCACCGAGACACCCGACACACCAGATCCGCCACCCCCTACATCCCGCCCACGGGCACGCCCGTTAACACCCTCGCGCGCACCACCCCTGACCAGGTGATTTCACGTTCGCCTGGCTTGCCTGTTATGGTTTTCCCCGCACCGGACGGAAGCGTTCACTTCCTCCGGGTGACACCAGCGCCATTAGCTCAATTGGCAGAGCAGCTGACTCTTAATCAGCGGGTTCGGGGTTCGAGTCCCTGATGGCGCACACATTCTCTACTCTCCCACAGGATCCACGTGTCGCGTGTTCCAGTGTGCGGTCATCGAGGCGCGCGGATGGCGTCGAGGATGAGGGTGCGCATCATTTTCACCGCTGAATTGCCCTTGCGCTCGCGTAGGGGCTGTGGCCAATCCACTACGCGCTCCAGCGAATTGATGATGAACAGGCGCAGGACGTCGGTGTCGATATCGGAGCGGACCTCGCCGGAGGTGATGGCCGCGGAGATGAGTTCGTCCAGGTAGCGGCCGAACTCGCGGCGGGGTGGGCGGAGGCGCTCCTGCATTTCGAGGGGGACCTGGTGGAAGGTGCGCAGGTGGGCGGGAGAGAGGTCGCCGATCGCCAGCAGGGCCTCGAGGAAGGCCGCCACGGCCTCGAACAGGACCTCGCCGGGGGTGCGGTCGGACGGCAGGGCCTCGACGGCCTTGCGGACGTAGTCGTGGGTGTACCGGACGCCGAAGCCGAGCACCTCCTCGACCAGGTCGTCCTTGGAGTCGAAGTGGTAGTAGAGGCTGCCGGCCTGCATGCCGACCGTGGCGGCGATATCGGAGAGCCGGGTGGCGGCGTAGCCCTTCTCGACGAGCACGGCCGCGGCGCCCAGCACGATGCGGCGGCGGGTGTCCTCCGACTTGGACAGGCGGGGCCCGGACGCCAGGTCGAACATGGTCATGGACAAGTATTTTCGCATAACCGAACGGTCGTTAGAAGACGAAACGACCTGCCGCCGGTTCGGTCGGTGCGGCGTCCGCACTGGTGATCCGCCAGGCTCATTCGGGGACCGTTGGTCAGGGGGCGGAGAGGAAGTCGGAGATCAGGCGGCCGAGACGCTCGGGCTCGTCGAACAGCATCAGATGCCCGGCGCCCCCGAGCACCTCTAGGCGGGCGCCGTGGATCCGGCCGGCCAGGAGGCGACCGTTGAAGGTCCGGACGACGGGGTCGTCGGAGCCCTGCAAAACCAGTGTGCGGCAACGCAATCGGTGCAGCCACGGATGGCTGGACCAGCCGATTACGGCGGCCTGGAGGTACCGGTACCCCTTCTTACCGGGTGGGTTCGCCTCGCGGTCGGCGAGCACGGCCGCGAGCGTGCCCGCGTCGCGGGCGGTACGGCCGCCCGCGAGCAGCGGGATGTCGCGCGCCGCCGCCGCGCGGTCGCGGTACCGGCGGGTGGAGAGCAACGCGAGGGTGGATCGTGGCCGGGGCGGCAGCCACGGCACGCCGGCGACGGTGGCCGTCAGGATCAGGCGCCGCACGCGGCGGGGGTGCCGGTGCACGAACTCCTGGGCCACGGTGCCGCCGTGCGAGTAGCCCAGCACGTCCACCCGGTCCACGCCGAGTTCGGTGAGCGCGGCCGCCAGGACGTCGGCGACCCCGTGGATCGGCAGGGGGCGCCGCGGCAGCTCGGAACGGCCCATGCCGGGGGTGTCGATCATGATGACATCGCGGCCGGGGAGGTTCGCCAGCAGCGGCTTCCACGAGTCCATCGAGCCGCCGAGTCCGTGGATCAACAGCAACGGCGGCTCGGTGTTTCCGGGGCGGCGGCGCGTGTACAGCACCAACCCCCGGGCGGTCACCGTACGGTCGGCGGGCGTGTCGTCGCCGCCATAGGTCTGAGACATGCTTTCTCTTTTCCTCGTCACACCTTCGCGGCGGTGTAGGTCTCGCCGTCCTCGCCCCTTTCGAACCGGGGGCCGTCGGCGGCGCTGCCCACGCCGCCCGCGATCACCTTGTCCCACACCGGCCGAGACCACTGCGGCACCGGCACGTCCTCGACCACGCGGACGATGTCGGGACGGTGGTCGGCGGGCAGTCGTCGCAGGGCGGACGACAGCGCCCAGCCGCTGAGATCGGAGCCGGGCTGCACCGTCACCGCCGCGACGACGGTGGGCGCGCCCGCCGGGCCCTCGGCGAGGAAGACGGTGGCCAGGTCGACGCTCGGGATCCGTTGCAGCGTGTGCGCGATCCGGCGCGGCGCGAGATACCCGCGCGGGGTGTTCAGCAGCCGGTCGACGGATTCGACATACCAGTAGGCGCCCTCGGCGTCCTTGACGAAGACGTCGCCGGTGGACTGCCAGGCGTCCTCCGTGGTGAACACGGACCGCAGGACGTTCGGTGTGCCGGGCACGGCCGCGCACCGGGCGAGCAGCAGACCGGGCTCGCCGGGATCGCACTCGCGGGCGAACCCGTCCCGCTCGAAGGTGAGCCGGCCCGTCGCCGGGTCGAACGCCGCGACCTTGACCCGGGCCGTGCCGGGCACGGGGCGGCCGACGGAGCCGACGCGCTCGCCCGAGACGTTCGCGAGGATCGCCTCTCCCCGTGCGCTGCCGTAGAACTCGAGCACGCGCGCCGGGGCGAACCGCTCGGCGACGCGCCGCCACAGGTTGGGCGGCATGCCCGAACCCATGAACATCCGGATCGGGCTGTGCGCCTCCTCCGGGCGGGCGGGCGCGGTGGCGATCTCGCGCAGCGAGGACCAGTTGTAGCTCACGTGCGTGGCGCCGTAGCGGCGCACCTCCTGCCAGAAGGTGTCCACATCCGGAGCGGTGGCCAACGCGAGGCGGGCCCCCGAGGCCACCGCGCCGGCGACGGCCATCAGGAGCGCGGAGGAATGATGCAGGGGCGTGACCGAATACACCGTGTCGTCGGGCCCGAGTCCGGCGGCGCTCGCCGTGCCCAGGGCGGACAGGGCCCACCGGCGGTTGGTGATCTCCAGCACGCGGACGTCGTCGCCGCGGCCGGCGAACATCACGAACGCGAGGTCGGTCGCGCGGGTCGGATCGGCGCGATACCACGCGGGTTCGTCGACCCTGTCCGGGTCGACCCGCTCCAGGTCGGTGGCGTAGCCCGGAATCGCGCGCTCGTCGGCATCGTCGGAACCCAGGACCGCCCACACCACGTCGTCGGCGAGACGTTCCGCCGGGATGCGTTGCGGATCCGCGATCACGACCGAGACCGCTCCCAGCCGCAGTTCCCGCATCGGGTCGCCGTGCGGGCGGAGCAGCACGGCGGCGGCGCCGAGCCGACTGATCGCCGCCACGGTGCACAGGGCGGTCGGGCGGGTCTCCATCAGTACGCCCACCCGATCGCCGGGCCGCACCCCCAGCGTGATCAAGCCCTTGACGATGCTGTCCACGCGGTGCTTGACCGCGCCCCGGCGCAGCACCCGGTCCTCGAACAGGAGGGCCGGCGCGTCCTCGTCGCGGGCCGCGGCCTCGTCGAGCAGCAGGCCCAGGGAGACCGCGGTGTCGGGGCGCAGCGCCTCGATCCGGTTGATCAGGGGCACCCCCGCCACCCGGTCGCGCAGCACCGAGAACGCCAGGTCGCCCGCCTCGGCGGCGGCGCCCCACACCGTCTTCACCACCTCGACACCGATATCCGTCGTCGCCGTGAACCGGCTGGCGATCTCGCCCGGGCGCCAGCCCGCGATGGTGGTCCGCTCGCGGGCGGGGACGATCTGCTCGGGCAGCGCGGCTCGCCCGGCGCGCCACGCGATCCAGTCCGCGACGCGGGGCCAGGTGTTCCGGCGGGCGCCGCTGCCGGCGACGATGCCGAAATGCCCGGTGTGCAAATCCAATTGGTAGATGTCCGCGCGCGGCGCGGCCCGCAGGATCGGTCGCGCCGACCGCGGGTGCCCCTCCTTATCGATCTCACCGATCACGATGAGCACCGGCATGTCCAGGTCGGCGAGGGAGACCGTGCGGTCCCCGATCACCAGGCCGCCCCGGAGCATCCGATTCGCGACGATGACGTCCTCCAGCAGATCCCGCAGGGCGGGGCCGGAGTAGGCGGTCCAGCCGTCGTGGGCGAGGAACTTGCGCTGCTGCTCGCCCGGCTCGATCTTGTCGCGGTCGTGCAACTGCTTGATGTACGCGAGCTCGAATCGCAGGCTGCGGATCGGCTCCAGCATGCGGGTGGCCGAGCGGTTGAACCAGCCGGGAAGCGACACCTTGTCGACGAGGCCGGTGTCGAGCAGGCCCTTCGCGATCGATGTGAAGGTGTCCACGGACATCGGGATCGGCATCGACGCGAACTCCACCGGCGCGCCGAAGGCGATCACCGAGTCGATGCCGTCGCCCCGGCGGTAGGCCGCCGCCTGGTAGCAGAACATGCCGCCCTGCGAGTACCCGCCGATCACCACGTCGCGGCCGGTCGCCGCGCGCACGTGTTCGATCGCGTCGCTCACGGCGAGGACGTGATCGGTGACGCCGCGGTCGAGGCCGCCCTCGACCTCCTCGGGGCGGCCGAAGTCGGTGACCCAGACGTCGACGCCCAGCTCGTGGACGGCTCTGACGGAGCTGGACCGCGGCGCGACGTCGTAGACCTCGGACATCATCATCAGCGGCGGGACCAGCAGCAGCGAGGGCTGGTCGGTGCCGGGCAGCGCGTCGGGGAAGTAGCGGCGCAGCGACAGGGCCGGGCCGGTGTGCTCGACGGAGTACGGCGAGCGTTCCTCGTCGACCCTGAGGCCGCCGAACCGCGCGTACTCGGCGGCGTTCCTGGCGAATGCCTCGGCCCTGCCGACCGCGGCGAGGGCCTCGCCGAACGCGTCCCTGAGGCCCATCGTCAGCTCACCACCGCGCCGTAGATCTTGCGGAGCTCGTTCTTGAGCACCTTGCCGCCCGCGTTGCGCGGCAGCGATTCGACCAGGTGGTAATGCACCGGGACCTTGAACTTGGCGAGCCGGCCGACCAGCCACACGCGCAGCGCCTCCACATCCACCTCGCGGCCCTCGGCGGGCACGATGACCGCGGCGCCCACCTCCACGTACTTGTCGTCGGGCACGCCGATCACGGCGGCGTCGGCGATGTCGTCGTGGCTGGTGATGACCATCTCGACCTCGGGCGGGTAGACGTTCTCGCCGCCGCTGCGGTACATGTCCTTGGCGCGGCCGGCGATGGTGAGGAAGCCGTCGGAGTCGATCCGGCCCAGGTCGCCGGAGTGGCACCAGCCGTCCTGGAAGGTGGCCTCGGTGGCCTCCGGGCGGTTCCAGTAACCGATCGAGACGCCGCCCGAGCGGACGCAGATCTCGCCGACCTCGTCGACGTCGGTGCGGCTGCCGTCGGGCCGGATCACCTTGATCTCGGTCATCGCCTGCGGGCGGCCGATGCTGCGCTCGTGACCGCGGGCCACGTCGAATTCGAGACTGCTGGAGACGGCCCCGCCCTCGGTGAGGCTGTAGGACTGGGTGAGCTCGACACCGGGAAGCTTCTCCTCCAGCGCGTCGTACACCCAGGGCATCACGATGTCGCCGCCGGTCACGATGCGCCGCAACGATCGCGGTATCAGCTCGCGCACGTCGTCCCTGCGCAGGAGGTCGCCCAGCATGAACGGGTACAGCAGCATGGCCGTGGTCTCGCGATCGCGGGCCACCCGCATGAAGTTGTCGAGGGAGAAACCGCCCGACGGGAAGGTGACCGCGGTGCCGTGCGCGAGGAGCGTGGGCAGCAGCAGCACCTCGAATCCCCCGGCATGGAACAGCGGCCCGGAGGTCTGCGCGACGGTTCGGTCGGTGATCCCCCACCGCATCGCCTGGATCGCGCCGATCCACAGGGCGTTCCCGTGTGAGAACAGCGCGCCCTTCGGCCGGCCCGTGGTGCCCGACGAGTACATCAGCGACAGCGGATCGTCGAAGCCGAGCGTCGGATAGCCCGATGCGTCCTCGGCCGCGCCGCCCAGGTGGGCGGTGAAGGCGTCCAGGGACCGCGCCCAAGCCGGCGCCGGCGCGCCCGATTCGCGGGCGACGAACGTACGCACGTCCGTGTCGTCTCGGATGGGCTCGAGCGCGCCGCTGAACTCGGCGTCGAAGATGAGGACGGTGGCGCCCGAATCGCTGAGCGCGAACTGCAACTCCGGGGCCGTGAGTCGCCAGTTCAGCCGGACGCTGATCCCGCCGACCCGGCCGATCGCGAGGTAGAGGGCGATGTACTCGATGGAGTTGCGGAGCAGGACGCCGACGCGGTCACCCTTCCGCACCCCGGCGCGTTGCAATGCGCGGGCGTAGCGCAGCTCCAGCGCCCGCAGCTCCGTCCAGGTGACCGACTCCTCGGCCCCCAGGGCGATCGCCATCGCGTCCGGATCGACCGCGGGCATCTGCCCCACCACCGCGTCGGTGACGTAGTTGATGCTCATCCCCATCGTCTTGGCCCTCCATGCATTCTAACAACCATTAGATTCCTCTAATGGCCGTTAGATTACACGGTATTCGAGGGTAGTGTGTCTCGAGTCACACAATCGCTCCGAAGTTGCGCGGCTCGGCGGACCTTCACACCGCTGGGTGGTCCACACCTTCGAGTTCCCCGTGCCCGGCCGCTCCCCGGACGACGGCGAGAAACCGGTCCGCGGCCTCGAAGGGCAGGAGGTGACCGACGCCGTCGAGCACCTCCACGCGGGCGTGCGGGATCAGCTCGCCGAGCCGGTGGGCGTTCGCGAGCGGCACGATCGGATCGTCGGCGCCGTGCAGCACGGTGACGGGAACGGCGATGCGGCGCAGGCGTTCCGGGCCGCGCCAGGCGCCGGCGGCGAGCCCCTGCATGGCGGGCGCCCACCAGGTGAGGCGGCTGCCGCGCATGGCGGTGGCGATCTCACGCATCCGCTCGGGCCGCTCGTGCGTCGCGCCGGGGCCGCCGAGATCCGACAGCGCGCGCAGGAACCCGTCCGACGAGCCGCGGAGTACGACGTTGCCGATAGCCAGCGAGGTGCGCAGCACGCGCAGTTCCATTGCCGGGGACGGCGGGACGGTGCCGACCAGGACCAGGGCGTCGACCGCCTCCGGGTGCCGCAGCGCGAGCTCCTGCGCCACCATGCCGCCGAGCGACCACCCGACCACGGTCGCGGTCGCGATGCCGCGTTCCAGCATCACGGCGCGCGCGTCGTCGGCGAGGTCGGCGATCGTGAAAGCCGCGGTGCGCCCGCATGATTCGCCCGTTCCGCGGGCATCCACCCGCACGACGGTGCGTCCGCACTCGGCCAGATCGTGCGGCCAGACCCGCCCGCTCGCGCCGTAACCATTGAGCAGCAGCACCGCCCGGCCGTCGCCGGTGGCCTCACTGTGCATGGGCGGGGTGCCCAACAACGGGCGGTAGACCGCGGCGTTGGCACGCACCAACGCCCCGCACCAGGCGGCGAGGGCCGTGCGCGGGAGGGTGGTCACGACCTCACCACGATCCGCTCGACGTCGATTCCCGCTGTTTCTCGACCGGTTCGACGGTCTCGGCGAGTTCGGCGGCCGTGCCCGGCGGGTAGGACACGAGCGTGGGCGCGGCCTTGTCCGCTGGCCGCGCCGGTGATGAGTGCGACCTTGCCGTCGAGCAGTCCCATGGTGAATGTCTCTCGGGGAGTGGGGGTTTCGTGGCCGAGGTCGGGCTATGTGTCGTGCAGGATCACGCCGCGAATGATCTTTCCGGCCTTCAGATCGGCGTAGCCCTCGTTGATCTGGTCCAGTCGGTAGTGGCGGGTGGCCAGTTCGTCGAGCTTCAGGTGGCCGCTGTCGTAGAGACGCAGCAGTTTGATGATGTCGTGGTGGGGGTTGAGGGTTCCGAACATGGAGCCCTTGATCGTCTTCTCCCACTTGGTCAGCACGGCGCCGGAGACGTGCACGGTGCGCTCCTCGGGCGCGCCGAGCCCGGTCACCACCACCGTGCCGCCTTTGCCGACGATGTCGAAGGCGTCGCTGACCACCTGCTCGTCCACGACGCCGACGGTGACGAGGGCTTGGTCGGCGCCCTGTCCCCAGGTCAGCTCGTGGACCCGGGCGGCCGCTTCCTCGGCGGTCGAAAAGGCATGTGTGGCACCGAGTTTCAGGGCGGTATCACGCTTGAACGCCACGGGGTCCACGGCGACGACGAATTTGGCTCCGGCGAACGCCGCGCCCTGGATGGCGTTGATGCCGATCCCGCCGATGCCGTAGACCACCACGGTGTCGCCGAAGTGCACCGCTCCCGCCTCGGTCGCGGTGCCCCAGCCGGTGGGTACGCCGCAGCCGACGAGCACGGCGACCTCGAGCGGGATCCACGGATCGATCTTGATCATCGACCGTTCCAGGACCGTGGCTCGTTCGGAGAAGGTGCCGAGCATGCAGAGGCTGCCGTAGTCGCGACCTTCGGCGTCGTGGTAGCGGAAGCGGCCGTCGGGGAACGTGCCGTTCATCGTGTCGGCCGCCATGTCGCACAGACTCGATCGGCCCGTCGCACAGTAGCGACACGAACCACAGGTCGGCACGAAACTGCCGACGACGTGGTCGCCGGGCTGCAATCGGGTCACCCCCGGTCCGACGGATTCGACGATCCCGGCCCCTTCGTGACCGAGGACGATCGGCGTGCGCCCGCCGAGAATCCCGTCGATGAAGTGATAGTCGGAATGGCAGAGCCCCGAGGCGACGAATTTGACGTGGACCTCACCGAAACCGGGTTCATCGACGTCCAACTCCCGCAACTCGAGTTCGGTACTGCCCTCGTCGATGACGGCTGCCAGGGTCTTCATGCCGGCACCGAGTCCTTCGAGCGGGACCGCAGCGTCGCGGCGCTGGTGATCTCCGAGCCCCCGGCCCGCAGTTCCGCCCAGTCCGACGGGTCGTGGCTGATCCAGATCGTGGTTCCGGGCTGGGTGGCCAGCAGTTTGATCTTCTGCAGGGCGCTGTTCTTGTTCGGGCGGTCGACATCGAACGGCATGCCGATGGTCAGGTCGATGTTGTCCCACTTGTGCGCGGCGTCGCTGGTGAGGACGAGCGTGCTCTCGTCGGGCATGCGCAGTTTCAGACCCAGCGTGCCGGGGGTGTGCCCGTGCAGCGACAGCAGGGTGACGCTGCCGTCGCCGAACAGGTCGTGGTCGTAGCCCGCGGGCACCTCGTTCCAGGCGATCCGCTGCGCCGCCGCGATGTCGTCCTCCCGGAAGAAGGCGGCATCCAGATTCGAGGGGGTCCTGGCGTAGCGCAGCTCGCCCGCACCGATGAAGCCCTGCGCGTGCGGGAACAGATCGAGTCCGCCCGTGTGGTCGAAGTGCATGTGCGACAACACGATTCGGCGGACGTCGCGGACGGTGTAACCGAGGGCCTCGATCTGCCGGTCGAGCCGGTACGCCTCGGGGAACTCGATCCGGAACGCGGCGGCCATCTCCCCGTAGGCCGCGGCGGGGTCGCCCGCGCCGAGGGTGGCCAGCCCGGAGTCGAAGACCAGCAGCCCTTCGTCGTGCTCGATCAGGAACGTCGGCGACGGAATGGTTTCCTGCTCGCCACCGGTGCCGAGCATGAGGATGCCGCAGTCGACGGTGAGGGTCGGGGCGTCCAGCGCCCAGACGCGGCGGACGGACTTCGATGCTGCCATGGGGACTCCAATGTCGTGCCGGCGTGGAGATGCTGAGAATGGTCGACAACGGCAACCCGAATTCAGCATTAAATATTATGTTTGCGCATTCCGAAGGCGTCAGCCGATCGGCGCTGGACGCCGACTCCCGTCACCACCCAACCCTCCGCTGTGCCCTGGATCACATGCTGGACCGTATACTATCCGCAACCGAGTCCATATTCAACAGATGACTAGATTTAGTCTCTACCTGCACAGATGTAGCCGTATCGGCCTCTCGGGGCATCGAGCGAACGCTGACCCCCGCCATACCGGCGCTCAGCGAGCCCTCGCTCCCCGTGCGCGGTAGGCGAACTTCACCCTGAAGCTCTTTGGGCAAAGTGCACTAAACTTTATACGTAATCTCGTACTCTGCTCCTGGGAGCAGCTCCCCGGGCCGGCCGACCGCGCACCCCCGGGCATCCCGTTCCGAACCGCCCACTCCCCCACATCGCCTCGCCCGCAGGGCGTGGCGGGGAGCGCGGCACTTCTCACAGAGCAAGAGAGATCCGATGAGTTCACCGAAGAACGAGGCGACCGCGATCGGTATGCGCCCCGCCGAGCTGGCTGTCGTGCTGTTCTGCGCGATCCTGAACATGCTCGACGGCTACGACGTCCTGGTGATGGGCTTCGCGATGCCACACCTCCCGGAGGGATTCGCGTCGAACTCCCAGAAGGGATACCTGGTCAGCGCCGCGCTCGCGGGCATGGCCGTCGGTGCGATCGGACTCGCCCGCTTCGCCGACGTCCACGGCCGCCGCCGAATCCTGCTGATCGGGTTGGCGGTCAACACGATCGGGCTCGCGGCCTCGGCCCTGTCGTTCAACTTCGAGACCTTGCTGCTGACTCGTTTCATCACCGGCATCGCGATCGGCACGATCAGCGTGGTGATCATCGTGCTCGGCCAGGAGAGCGCTCCCGAGAATCGGCGCAGCGTCGCACTGGGCATCGTGATGATCGGATATCCGATCGGCACCATGCTGGCCGGGTTCGCCGGGGCGGGACTCATCACCTGGGTCGGCGGTACGTGGCAGGGGATGTTCTGGATCGGCTCCGCTTTCGGCGCACTGTCACTGGTGGTCATGGCCGTCTTCCTGCGGGAGTCCGAGGACTTCCTCGCCCGCGCGACCGCCGGGCAACCGGTGATCCACGCCGAGGCGCCCCAGCTGCTCGGGCAGACGTTGCGTGTCCGGACGATCCTGCTGGCCGGTGGCTACTCGATGTTGACGGCCGCCTATTACTTCGTCGGCACCTGGACCCCGCAGTTGATCAAGAACGCCAGCGGTGACGCCGGTAGCGGCGCGCTGGCCGGGATCATGATCGGGTTGGGCGCGGTCATCGGCGGGACCGCCTTCGGCGCGATCGGATTGAGGTTCGCCGGTGCCCGGATCGCCGTCGTCACCGCGGTGGTAGCGGCGGTCGCGATCGCGGTGTTCGCGGTGACACTGCGGGGTCCCATCGCATTGACCACCGCGGCCGTACTCGGCGCGGCCATCTACGCGGCACTGACCGGGTATACCGCAACATCCACAGTGGTCTACCCGGTGCTGGCCCGAGCCAAGGGGTACGGCGCCATGATGGGGGTCGGCCGGGCCGGTGCGATCCTGTCGCCGATCATCGCGGGCTACGCGTTGAGCGTGCTGACGCCGCGCACGATGTACCTCGCCGTCGTCGTCCCCCTCCTGATCGCGGCGATCACCGCGCTGGCGTTGACGCGAGTCCGCTCGCTCGCCCTCGAACCGACGTCGGCGGTGGCGCCGCGCGAGGTCGTCACGGATTCCTAGGCGTCTGCCCTCGCCGATCCCGCTGATCGGGATCGGCGAGGAACATCCCGATCAGGGTGTGGGAGACCTGGTCCGCGAACTCCTCGATATCGAGATCGCTGCCGGGATCGAACCATTCGCCGATGAGGGACAGTCCGCCCAGAGCCAGATTCAGCGTGACGTGCAGGCGATCGGCCGGGATGGCCCGCGGTGTGCCGACGAGTTCGTCGACCACGCCGCGAAAGATCGAGGTCTGCTCGCGCCGCAGCTCGTCGCGCCGACGCGCGAGCGCCTCGATCGGAACCTGGACCTTGAGGAACAGCGGGATGAACTCGGGGTATTCGCGCAGCGTGATCACGGCTTCCTCGCGAAACATCCGCTGGAGCCGGCGCAGGGGCGGTTCGTCGGCTCGGGCGATCACCCGCAGCCGCGGGAAGACCTCGGCGGCGGCGTGTTCCATGCACCGGAGGAAGAGTTCCTCCTTGGACGGAAAGTAGTAGTAGAGGCTCGATCCGCGCATATCGAGCGCTGCGCCGATCGCTTCGAAATTGGTTGCCTCGTAACCGTATTCGGCGAACAGCCGGGCCGCGGTGTGTTCGATCAGCCGGACCCGGCCGGCACGTTTGCGTTCGGCGCGAGTCCGGGGTTTCCCGTCGACGTCCGCGCCGCCGCGGGCGGCATCGGTGCCTGCCTGGGGCGCGTTCATCATCAACCTCCCTCGCGACAGTCCCGACAGTGCGCGAGTCTAACGAACCTCCCGGGTCGGCCGGCACCGCGACGACCCCTTGCCAGAGTCCAATAATATATTTAATCTAGCCGCGAGTAGAATTTCTGGTCGTGCGACGAATGTGCTGTCTCGGTTCGGACCCGGCCATCGTCATCGCAGAAGGTGGAGTCGTGGATATCGCCGGAGTAGCCGTCGCCCATACCGATCAGGTACTGATCGGCGGCGCGTTTCGACCTGCCACGGGTGCGGGCTACACCGTCGTCGCGCCGTCGACCGGCCGGCGGGTCACCGAGGTGCGTCACCCGTCGGTGGCGGATGCGACCGCGGCGGTCGACGCCGCGGACTCCGCACGCGAGGCATGGGCACGGACTCCGATCGGCGAACGGATCGCCGCGACGAGCCGCTGGTTCGACCTCGTCGACGCCCGCGCCGCCGAACTGAATGTGGTGTGGGCGGTCGAGGCCGGAATGCCGGTGCGTCACGGCCGCGCCCTGCACCGCTTCGGCACGACCGCCGCGTGGCGTTCGGCGCTCGACGGCGCCGAGGCGGTCCTGCGCGAGCGCCGCGAAGGATCCGAACTCGGTGAGATCCTGTTGCGCCGCGAACCGGCCGGCGTCGTGGTGGCGATCCTGCCCTACAACGGACCCCTCGTCACGATCGCGTCCAAGGTTGTTCCGGCGCTGCTCGCCGGTTGTCCCGTCGTGATCAAGGCCGCGCCCGAGTCCCATCTGACAATGGCGTTGGTCGCCGAGTGCGCGTCACGGGCGGGTTTTCCCGCAGGGGTGGTCAACATCGTGTGCGGCCCGGTCGAGGTCGGCAAGGCGCTGACCCGTGATCCGCGCGTCGATCTGGTCTCGCTCACCGGCGGCCATGTCGCCGCGCAGGATGTCCTCGCCGCCACCCACGGCCGCTACGCGCGCACGCAGCTCGAGCTCGGTGGCAAGTCCCCCGCGCTGATCCTCGACGACGCGCCACTCGATCAAGCCCTGCGCGCGGTGATCCCCGGGGCCACCAACGGCACCGGCCAGGTCTGCGCGTCGCTGTCGCGGATCCTCGTCTCCGAGCGGCGGCACGACGAGGTGATCGACCACTTGCGGGCGGGATGGGAGCGGCTGACCATCGGTGACCCCCTCAACCCGAAGACCCATCTCGGTCCGCTGATCAACGAGGCCGCGCTGTGGCGCACCGAGGATTTCGTCGCCAAGGCCGCGGCCGATGGCGCGCAGTTGGTCACCGGCGGCAACCGGCCCGTGCACCTGGACGCCGGATGGTTCCACGAGCCGACACTGTTCACCGACGTGCGCGAGGACTCCGACCTGGTCCAGCGCGAAGTGTTCGGACCCGTCACCGCGGTGCAGGTCTACCGCGACCTCGACGACGCCGTACGCCTGGCCAACGCCACCGCGTTCGGCCTGTCCGGGGCGGTGTTCACCGCCGACATCGCCCTCGGCGTCGAGGTGGCGAGCCGAATCCGTTCCGGGGCCGTCGCCGTCAACGCCTTCGGGCCCGCGATGAGCGCCCCGTTCGGCGGTGTCGGGGCGTCTGGCTGGGGCCGCGAATCCGGACCGGAGGGGATTCTCGGATTCACCGAACTCAAGCAGATCCTCATCGGGGCGTGAACCGGTGACCCTCCACGAACCGGCGGCACAGCCCACCGAAACGACCCGCACGCGCGCGGCGGGCCCGCTGCACGGACTCAGGATCATCGAACTGGCCGGGCTCGGACCCGGACCGTGGTGCGGCATGCTGCTCAGCGATCTCGGCGCCGAGGTGCTGCGCGTCGACCGGCCCGGCGACGTCGGGTCGCTGCGCACCGACCTGGGCGCGAGCAACGGCCGCCAGCCCGCGTTCGTCAACGATCGCGGGCGACGCTCGGTGGCCATCGACCTCAAACACCCCGACGGCGTGGAAACCGTCCTGCGGCTGGTCGAGCAGGCCGACGCGCTCCTGGAAGGCAATCGGCCCGGCGTCACCGAACGTCTCGGCGTGGGACCGGAGGACTGCGCGGCCCGCAACCCCCGCCTGGTCTACGGCCGGGCCACCGGGTGGGGGCAGGAGGGGCCACTCAGCCGGGCCGCCGGACACGACCTGAACTATCTGTCGTTGTCCGGGCTGCTCGCCGCCATGGGACCGGCCGGCGGCGCCCCCGCGATCCCGCTGAACCTGCTCGGCGACTACGCCGGCGGCGGCCTGATGCTCGCGATGGGATTGCTCGCGGCCCTCTGGGAGGCGCGCGGCAGCGGACGCGGCCAGGTCGTCGACGCCGCGATGATCGACGGGATCGCCTTGCTCGGCGGCGTCTTCTACGGCCAGCGGCAGGCGGGCATGCACGGGCTCGAACGCGGAACGAACATGCTCGACGGCGGTGCGCCGTTCTACAGCGTGTACGAAACCGCCGACGGCGGCTGGATGGCGGTGGGCGCGATCGAACCCGCGTTCTTCGCCGCGCTGCTCGATGTCCTCGGACTGGAACCCGAACTCGCCGGCGCGCAGTGGGATCGCGCGCGCTGGCCGTGGTTACGGTCCCGGCTCTCGGCCGTGTTCCGCACCCGGACGCGAGCCGAGTGGGAGTCCGCGTTCGCGGGCACAGACGCCTGCACGACCCCGGTCCTGGACCTGGACGAGGCCCTGCGCCACGATCACGCGCTGACGCGAAACAGTTTCATCCCGGTCGACGGCGTCCTCCAACCCGCCCCCGCGCCGCGCTTCAGCCGCACTCCCGGTGCCGTGCAGGGGCCCGCTGTCCCGGCGGGAACGAATACCACTCCGGCACTGATCGACTGGGGCTTCACCCCGCCCGAGGTCGATGCGCTCCGCGCCGCCGGGGCGATCGTCTAGCAAAGGACACCACGAATGAGTCACCGCCGCCTCACTCACCGGAGCACGTCATGGCGCTGAGCCTGAACTACATCACCGACGCCATCGCCGCTCGGATGCCCGCCGTCGACCCGAACCGGCCCGCGGTCGCCCTCGGCGGCGAGCCCGCCCTGAGCTGGCTCGAACTGCGCGCCGCCGAGTTGCGCTACGCGCGGGCCCTGCGACAAGCGGGAGTTCGCAAAGGTGACCGGGTCGGTCTGCTGCTGCGCAACTGCACCGATTACGTCGCCCTCTACCTGGCCATCGGCCGGGTGGGCGCCATCGCGGTGCGCCTCAACTGGCGGCTCACCGCGCCGGAACTGCGGTTCGCACTCGACGATTCCGACCCCGGCGTCCTCGTGTTCGATCCCGAGTTCGGCGCCACCCTGGCCGCCATCCGCGACGAGATCGCGGTCGCCACCTACGTCGTACGCGGCGCTCCCGGCGCGCTCGACGGCGCCGTTCCGTTGTCGGAATTCGCCGCCGAGGAGTCCGATGCCGACGGTTTCCCGGTGATCCGCGCCGATGATCCGGTGTCGCTGATGTATTCGTCGGGAACCACGGGACGACCCAAGGGCGCCCTGTTCTCGCACGGCAACGCCCTGTGGATCGGCTCGATCCAGGCGCAACGCTGGCGCATCGGCAGCGACACCGTCGGCCAGACCAGCGGACCGCTGTTCCACGCGGGCGGATTCGAGGTCCTGCTCCTGCCCGCCCTGCTCGCCCACGGCACCGCGATCACGTTCCCGTCCGGCAACTTCAGCCTCGGCGGCTTCCTCGAGGTCGCCGAACGGCACGCCGCGACCGATGTGCTGCTCTACCCGTTCATGCTGTTCGACCTGCTGCGCGACGACGCCGTCATCGACCGGGTGCCGCGGACGCTGCGCCGCGTCGTCACCGGTGGCGACATCGTGATGCCCTGGGTCTACGACGAGATCGAGAAGCGGCTGCCCGGCGTCGAACTCGTCCAGTCCTACAGCCTCACCGAGGGCGGCGCGGTGAGCACCAGCCTGGAATTCGCCGTCGCCCGCGGCCACGAGAGCAGTATCGGCACGCCCCAGGCGATGACCGAGGTCAAGGTCATCCGGCCCGACGGTTCGCCCACCGACATCGACGAGGTCGGCGAGATCTGTGTCCGCAGCGGCGGAGTGAGCATCGGCTACTGGAACCGCCCCGACGCCGACCGGGTCACCTTCGTCGACGGCTGGTGTCACTCCGGCGATCTCGGCCGCATCGACGCCGACGGCTTCCTCACCATCGCCGGACGAGCCAAGGACATGTACCGCAGCGGCGGCGAGAACGTCTATCCCGCCGAGATCGAGATGGTCCTCACCGGGCACGCCGAGGTCGCCGACGCCGCGGTCATCGGGGTCCCCGACGATCGCTATGTCGAGGTCGGCGCGGCGCTGATCGTCGCGGCGGAGGGCAGCACCCTCGACCTCGACGCGCTGCGGTCCTGGCTCGGTGAGCGATTGGCGAAATACAAAGTGCCCAAACACTTTCACGTCGTCGACGAGTTGCCCCGCAACGCCAACGGCAAGGTCCTGAAGAACGTTCTGCGCGACACCTACGGGCAGACCACGACAACGGAGACGAACCCATGACACGAGCAGCACTGTTCGAACAGGCGGGCACCCCGCTCCGACTGACCGACCTCGACCTCGCCGAACCCGGTCCCGGCGAGGTGGCCGTCGATGTGAAGGCCACCGGCGTCTGCCACTCCGACGTGGGTGTCTTCTCCGGAAAGCTGCCCGCCCCATTACCTTTGGTGCTCGGACACGAGGGCGCCGGGGTGATCACCGCCGTCGGTGACGGTGTCGAGGGCCTCGCCGCCGGTGACCACGTGGTGCTGTCCTGGCTGGCGAGCTGCGGCGTCTGTTATTACTGCCAGCGCGCCGAACAGCACCTGTGCGGGCGCCCGCGCACCATGCTCGGCGCGCACACCATGCCCGACGGCAGCACTCGGATGAGCCTCGACGGCACACCGGTACGTCAGTTCTGCGGACTCGGTACCTTCGCCCAGCGCACGGTCGTACCGGCCGGGGCGGCCATTCGCATCTCCGATGAGGTGCCCATCGCCTCGGCGGCGCTGCTCGGCTGCGGTGTGCTCACCGGATTCGGCGCCGCGGTGAAGACCGGCGGCGTCCGGGTGGGCGACGCGGTCGCGGTGATCGGTTGCGGCGGCGTCGGACTCAATGCCGTCCAGGGCGCCCGGATCGCGGGCGCCACCACCATCATCGCCATCGACGTGCACGCCGACCGGCTCGCGCTGGCCACCCAACTCGGCGCGACCCACGCCCTGACCGCGGGCCCCGACGTGGTCAAGAAGGTCCAGCAACTCACCGGCCGCCGAGGCGCCGATGTCGTGATCGAGGTGGCCGGTCGCCAGGAGACGGTCAATCAGGCCGTCGCGATGGCCCGGCGCGGCGGCACCGCCGTACTCGTCGGCGCGGGTCCGGGCGTCGGCGTGGACGAGGTGTTCAACAATGTCGTCATGTCCGGCAAGACAGTCAGGGGCTGTCTCTACGGCTCGGCCCACGTCGCACGCGACATTCCTCAACTCGTCGAGCTCTACCAGCGGGGCGCGCTCCTGCTGGACCAGTTGGTCACCGAGACCTTCGATTTCGACGATATCGGCAAAGCCGTCGAATACTGCGCGGGCGAGAACGGGGCCCGAGCGGTCGTCCTCTCCTGACAATACGGCGGACAATTTCCTGATCACGGCTCGCCAACCTAGTCCCGGCAGCCCGGGTTTCCATGCCATGATCTCTGTTAGCTGATCATTCGCTTGCTCTGTTCGAACAGCCGGTCGACTCCAGGTGGTGACAGTGCGCGACGGTGATGAGACCCGCTCGGATGCGGGCGAGATCTGGGGGAAGTTTCGGGCGCTCGGCGGGGTGGGGCATTTGGTCGACGGGGCGGTGCCGGCGTTGGGGTTCCTGGTCGGCTACGCGGTTTGGAACGCGAAGATCGGTGTGGTGGTCGCGCTCGTGCTGGCGGTTCTGCTCGCGGGGCTGCGGACGTGGCGGGGGGAGTCGGCCAAGGTCGTGATGGTCTCGGTCGCCGCGGTGATCGTGTTCTCGCTGTTCGTCGGGATCACCGGGGAAGGGCGGGGTTTCTATCTGCCGGATCTGCTGGTGTGTGCGGCCGGGGCGGTGCTGTTCGGTGGGACAGTGCTGATCGGCCGTCCGCTCAGTCAGTGGGTGTGTCGCCGCATCGGGCTCGAGCCGGCCGAGCACGCGGACCCCGCGGCCCGGCGGGCGCTGCATCGCCGGGTGAGTCTGGCCTGGTTCGCGTTCTGGGCGGCGCATCTGCTGATTCTGGTGCCACTGTATGTGGCGAACGAGGTGGTGCTGCTCGGCTCGGTGGCGTTGGTGCTCGGGAAGCCGGCGTTGGTGGTGATGCTGGCCGTGACCTGGTTGTGGGTGCGCCGCAGCCTGCGTCCGCGGGTCCCCACGGCGTCGGCGTGAGCGAGCCGGAGGGTGAGTCGGACCATTCCCGGCCCGGAGCCGGGACAAGGGCAATCGAGGAGGAGACGGATATGACCGCAGCGATCGACCCGAGTGAGTTCATCGCGGCCCGGCAGCGGCGGGTGGCGGCGGAGATGCCGTTCGCCGACACCACCGATCACGACGACGCCGATCGCGGGTTCATCGCCGCGCTGGAGCCCGGCGTGGTGCACGATGACGACGGAAATGTGGTGTGGGACAACGATTCCTACTCGTTCCTGCGGGGCTCGTGCCCGGCGTCGGTGAATCCGAGTCTGTGGCGGCAGGCGGGGCTGAACATCAGGCAGGGGCTGTACGAGGTGACCGAGGGGATCTATCAGATCCGGGGGCTGGACCTGTCGAATATGACCCTGGTCGAGGGGAAATCCGGGGTGATCGTGATCGATCCGCTGATCTCGGCGGAGACCGCGGCCGCCGGGCTCGCGCTGTACCGGGCGCACCGGGGTGAGCGTCCGGTGACCGGGCTGATCTACACCCATTCGCACGTCGATCATTTCGGGGGCGCCCGGGGCGTCACCACGGTCGACGACGTCGAGGCCGGTCGCTGCCCGGTGCTGGCGCCGACCGGGTTCCTGGAGCACGCGGTCGCGGAGAACGTCTACGCGGGAACGGCGATGGCGCGGCGCGCGGCCTACATGTACGGCGCCGCCCTGCCGCGCGGACCGAAGGGTCAGGTGGGAGCGGGCCTGGGGCAGACCACCTCGACCGGTACCGTCACCCTGATCGCGCCCACCCTCGACATCGGCGTCACCGGCCAGGAGGAGACCGTCGACGGGGTGCGCATCGTCTTCCAGATCACGCCCGGCACCGAGGCTCCGGCCGAGATGAACTTCTACTTCCCGGACCATCGCGCGCTGTGCATGGCCGAAAACGCCACCCACACCCTGCACAATCTGCTCACCTTGCGGGGCGCGCTGGTACGCGATCCGCACGTGTGGTCGCAGTACCTGACCGAGGCGATCAATCTGTTCGGCTACCGGTCGGATCTGGTGTTCGCCTCGCACCACTGGCCGACGTGGGGTACCGAGCGGCTGATCGAATACCTGTCGCAACAGCGGGATCTGTACGCCTACCTGCACGACCAGACGCTGCGGCGGCTGAACCAGGGTTATGTGGGCAGCGAGATCGCCGAGTCCTTCCAGTTGCCGCCGGCGCTGGAGACCGCGTGGCACACCCATGGCTACTACGGGTCGGTCAGCCACAATGTCAAGGCGATCTACCAGCGCTACATGGGCTGGTTCGACGGCAATCCGGCACATCTGTGGGAACATCCGCCGGTCGAATCCGCCAAGCGCCACGTGGAATTCATGGGCGGCGCGGACGACGTGCTGCGCAAGGCGCGCGTCGCCTACGATGCCGGGGACTACCGGTGGGTGGCGCAGGTGGTCGATTACGTCATCTTCGCCGATCCGTCCAACGAGGACGCGAAGGCGTTGCAGGCCAACACGTTCGAGCAACTCGGCTACGGGGCGGAGAACGGCACCTGGCGCAGTTTCTACCTGATGGGCGCCTACGAACTGCGCAACGGGAACGTCGGCACCCCGACCAAGGCCTCCTCGCCGACCATGCTGGCCGCGCTCAGCGTGGAGCAGGTGTTCGACGCGCTCTCGCTCCGCCTCGACGGCCCCAAGGCGTGGCACGAAAAGGCCGTCAGCGACTGGGTTTTCACCGACGAGAACCGCACCCACCGGCTGGAACTACGCAATGGTGTCCTGCTCCACTATGACCGACCCGACGGCACCGACCTGCCCCCCGCCGAGGTCACCTTCACCCTCGACCGGCCGACCGTGATCGCGGTGCTGCTCGCCGGCCAGGACCTGCAAGCCACCCTGAAATCCGGCGCGATCACCATCGACGGCGACGCGCAGAGCTTCGTACGCCTGGCCGGCCTCTTCGACCAGCCCGACCCGAACTTCGACATCGTCACGCCCTGAACGAAGAGGGTATTCCTCTGCCGCCCAAGGGATCCGGAGCATCTCCGACGGCACGCAGCGCCACGCACCTATTCTTCCCCGTTCTTCAGCACCTGCTCCAGCAAATGATTGTCCGCGCCGATGGCGCGGGCGGCGGGTAAGGGTGGGGGGCGCTTGCCGTCGAAGGAGAGGGGGAGGCCGACGAGGGGGATTTCGTCGGGGGTGGGGGTGCCGAGGATTTGCAGGGCTCGGGTTTGTTCGTGGGTGACTATTTCGGCGGTGTTCTGGGTGGGGGCTACCGGGATGCCGGCGGATTGGAGGATGTTTTGCCAGTGGGCTCGGGGGGCGGCCGCGATTCGGTCTCCGATGAGGTGGTCGATGGCGTCGCGGTGGGTCAATCGGGCGGCGTTGGTGGCGAATCGGGGGTCGGTGGCCCATTCGGGATGGTCGAGGGCCTCGCACAGGCGGGCGAACAGGGCGTCGTTGGCGCAGCTGATCACGAGGTGGCCGTCGGCGGCCTCGTAGGCGCGGTGCGGGACGATGAACGCGACTCCGGATCCGTGTCGGCCGCCGATCGCGCCGTCGGCGGTGTAGTTGGCGATGCCGACGGTCATCCAGGCGATCGCGGTTTCGAGGAGGGAGCTGTTCACCGTCGCGCCGCGGTGCTGGAGCTGGCGGCGGAACAGGGCGGCGAGGATGCCGATCACCGCCCACATGCCGGTGCCGAAGTCCACGATCGACACTCCGGCGCGGACCGGGGCCTGGCCCTCCTCGCCGGTGATGCTCATGATGCCCGAGAACGCCTGCATCAGTGGGTCGTAGCCGGGCAGGGTGTTCATCGGGCCGGTGTGGCCGAACGCGCCGACCTCGGCGTGGACGAGTTCCGGTTTGGTCGCGCGCAGGCTGTCGGCGTCGAGTCCGTAGCGGGCCGCCGAGCCGGGGCGCAGGTTGTGGATGAACACGTCGGCGCGGGCGGCGATCAGCTCGTGCAGGGTCGCCAGCTGGTCTGGATCCTTGATATCGATTCGGAGGCAACGCTTTCCGCGATTGAGGGCGTGGAAGGCCGCGCCGCTGCCCTGCCAGGTGCTCGGACCCCAGCCGCGCGCGGAGTCGCCCGTGGGCCGTTCCACCTTCCACACCTCGGCGCCGAGTTCGGCGAGGATCTTGCCCGCGAAGGGGGCCGAGGCGCTGTCGCCCAGCTCCACCACGGTGATTCCGGCCAGCGGTAGATCGGATGTCATGGTCGGCTCCGTTCCCGGTCGTCCGCCGCCGCGCGGTCGGCCTGGTACGCGGCTCCGGAGTTCAACAGGTCTTCGATTTCCGTTGCGCCGAAACCGTATTCGGCCAGCAGCCGGGTGGAATGCTCACCGAGGCGCGGCGCGGGATACCGGACGTCCGGCCGGCTGTCGCTCCACTGCTGGGGTATGCCCAGCGTCCTGAGCCTGCCCTCGGTGGGGTGGTCCTCGTCCCGGAAGAACCCGACGTCCTTCATGTGCGGATCGTCGAGCAGGGAATCGGGGGTGTTCATCTCGATCGCCGGGATATCGGCCTCGGTGAGGAGCTGCACCCACTCCGCGGTCGACCTCGTCGCGAAGGTCCGGGCCAGGAAGTCGTACAGCACAGCGATATTCGCGGTCCTGGCGTGGATGTCGGCGAAGCGCGGATCCGACGCCATCTCCGGATGTCCCGCCAGCTCGAAGAACCGGCGCCAGTGCCGATCGGTGTAGACATTGACGCCGAGGTAGCCGTCGGTGGTGCGGTAGGGGCGGCGATCCGGATTCATCATCCGGGCATAACCCCAGTCGCCGATCGGCGGATCGAAGGTGTACCCGTAGAGGTGATCGCCCATGACGAAATGGGCGAACGTCTCGAACATCGGCACCTGCACCTCCTGCCCGCGGCCGGTCCGCTCGCGGTGGTACAGCGCCATCGATATCGCGGTGGCGGCGGCCATGCCGACGACGCGATCGGCGATCGCCGTGGCCACGTAGTCCGGAGGTCCCTGTTTGCGGGCCTGGAGCACCGGCATCCCCACCGCCGCCTGGATCAAGTCGTCGTAGGCCGGACGGTCGGCGTAGGGGCCGTTCTGGCCGAAACCGAATGCGCCGCAATAGATCACGCGCGGATTGAGGGCGTGGACCGCGTCGTAGGACAGACCCAGTTTCGCCATCGTCCGCGGCCGCAGACTGTGCAGGAGCACATCCGCCGAACCCAGCATCCGCCGCACGGCCGCATTGCCGTCCGGGGTCTTCAGGTCGAGCACCAGGCTGCGCTTGTTGCGGTTGAGGTGCAGGAAGATCGCGCTCATGCCGGGGTTGCGGCGCGGTCCGACACCGCGGGTGGTGTCGCCGTCGCGGGATTCGATCTTGGCGACGTCGGCTCCCATGTCGGCGAGCAGCAGCGACGCGTACGGCCCCATGAAATTCGAGGTCAGATCGAGAATCCGGACACCGTCCAGCGGACCGGTCATCGTCGCGATCCGTCCGCGCGCGCGAAGACCGGAAGGACCTGCCCGCCGCGCTCGATGAACCGCACCTCGACCGGCATCCCGATCTCGATCGTGTCCGGATCGCCCTCGATCTGGGTGAACAGGTGATAGCCCTCGGCGAGTTCGACGAATCCCACGGTGTAGGGCACGATGGCCGCCCACACGGGCGTCGGGCCGCGCCCGATCGTGCTGTAGGAGTACACCGTTCCGGTTCCCCGCGACTGTTGCCAGGTGAGTTCGGCGGCATCGCAGTGCGGGCAGCGCGAATGCGCGGGCCACACCGCCTCCCCACAGGCCCCACAGCGCTGATAGGTCAGCCGCTCGTCGGCCAGTGCCGCCCAGTACGGTTCGGCATCGAGCTGACGGTAGGGCCGCGGCCACTCGTCCAGCGGTGGTGTTTCGGTCATGTCGTCTGTCCTTTTCCCTGGTCACGCGGCCGACGACAGCAGCATGACGCTGCCCGCGGCGAGCATCCCCCCGGCGCCCTGGACGAGCACCGTCTCCGGCCTGCGCGCCGGCGCCGCGCCGAGTGCCGTGCCGCGCAACTGCCGGACGGCCTCGACGAGACTGTCCATATTGCAGGAGATTCCGGGCTGTCCGAACGACAGCCAGCCGCCGTTGGTGTCGGTCGGCAGATCCCCGTCGATGCCGGTGCGACCCTCGCGATAGATCTCCACGCCGTGGCCCTTCTTCGCGAATCCGAGATCCTCCAGCACGATCGGGCCCATGTGCGCGAAGTTGACCGACAGTTGCAGCATGTCGATATCGGACGGGCCGAGTCCGGACATGCCGTACGCCTGCCGGGCGGCCTCGGCGGTCGCGGTGTGGGTCAGGTTCGGGAGCGCGCCGAGACCGGGGAAACGACTGTGCCGCAAGTTCATTCGGTCGGTGAGATATTCGTGGGTACTCGCCGAACCGTACCCGTGGACGTAGACCACGCCGTCGCGGTCGCCCACATTGTCGGGTGAGGTGACGATCAGCGCGCCGCCCGTCCCGCCGCCCCACGTCGAGCACATCCACCGCCGCAGCGGCGTCGCCACATACGGGGAGGACAGCACCTTCTCCCGATCGATCTCGCCGTAGCGGGCCTTGGCGGCGTGCGGATGACGCACGCCCCAGCGCTGATTCGCGATCGCGACATCCGCCAGATCGGTTTCGGTGATACCGAACTCGTGCAGGTAGCGGCACGCCGCCTGCGCGTACAGCGACGGAATCGTCGCCCCGTAGGGAACCTCCACCTGCGGATCCGAATCGGCCTCCGCCCCCATCGCCACGGCGTCGACGAACAGTTCGGTCGCGTCGCTCTGTAAACACAGCACGTATTCCGCCCGCCCGGCCGCGATCATCTGCGCCGCGATCGCGATGGTCGAGGTGAGACCCGCGCCGTGCATGGTGATCTCGCTGTCGATGGTCACCGGCATGTGCATGTGCGAGATGAAGATATTGGACCACTGCGAGCGCTTGTCGGCCCAGGGGGACCGACCGGTGAAGACGGCGTCGATCTGGTTCTTGCGAATTCCCGCGTCGGCGAGGGCGCCGTAGGTCGCCTCCACGGCGAGTTGCATGGGGTCCTTGCGGTTGTCCCGCGAGGCGTAGGCGTCGCCCATGCCGATGATCGCGGCGACGGGAGTGGCGGCCACCGGAATCAGTCCTTCGGGCGTTCGGTGGGGACGGAGGAGCCGACCAGCGCGTCGAGATCCGCACGCTTGCGCAGCATCAACAGGCTCCACTCGCTCTTCTGCACGACGTAGCCGTCCTGGTTGAGCGCCTTCATCAGGAAGGTGACGACCCCGAACTTGTCGTCCTTGTCCTTCTTGCCGATCACCTCGGCGGTGGCGTAGATGGTGTCGCCGATGATCACCGGCTTCAGGTACCGCAGGTTGTCGATGCCGTAGTTCGCCTGAATCGACGGGCCGAACTGGATCAGCCCGGTCATCACCGAATAGGTGAGCGAGCCCTGCACGATCCGCTCACCGAACCGGGTCTGCGCGGCGTAGTGCACATTCGAGTGGATCTCGATCCAATTGCCGGTCAGCGCACAGAAATTCACGACATCGGTTTCGGTGATCGTCCGCCCGCCCGAGCGGAAGATCGTGCCGACCTCGATCTCGTCGAGCGGCATATCGATACGATTGTTGACGGCTACCATCGATCTCCTCCAGAAGTATTGCGGGACAAGCGTTTCCGCTTACGCGGACAGGCGCATCGACTTGGCGATGATGGTGCGCTGGATCTGCGAGGTGCCGCCGCCGATGGTGGACTGCACGCTCTCGCGCAGATAGCGCTCCATATCGGCCTCGGGCAGGTTGGCGTAGCCGCCCAGGATCTGCATACCGTCCAGCGCGCACTGCTTGAGGGTCTCCGAGCCGTACAGCTTGGCCATCGAGGTCTCGCTCGCGGCCGGCAGGCCCGCGGCCTTCATCCGCGCGGCGCGGTAGCACAGCAGCCGGGCCGCGTCGACGCGGGTCTGGTTCTCGGCCAGCATGTGCTTGAGCACCTGGAATTCGTAGATGGGCTTACCGAACTGCACCCGCTCGTGGGCGTACTTGTTGGCCGCGCGGACCGCTTCCTGGGCGTTGCCGACATAGGCCGCGGCCACCGCGCAGCGCTCCAGCTCCAGATGCTCGGTGATGATCTTCCAGCCCTGGCCCACCTCGCCCAGCAGCGCGTCGGCGGGGACGCGAACATCGTCGAGGAAGATCTCGGTGGTGCCGGTCGCGTGCCGCGACAGGGTCGGCAGCTTGCGGATGTCCAGGCCGGGAGTGTCGTTGGGAATCAACAGCACCGACAGGCCGCCGTGCTTGTCCCCGGTGTCGGTGCGCACCAGCATCGCGATGATCGTGTCCTTGGCCGCGGCGCCGCTGCACCACAGCTTCTGACCGGACACGATCCAGTCGCCGTTCGTGTCGCGACGGGCCCGGGTCTTGGTGTTGGAGGCGTCCGAACCCGCGTCGGGTTCGGAGATCGACACCGAGAACCGGATTCGGCCGTCGATGAACGGTTCGACGTAGCGCGCCTTCTGTTCCGCGGTGCCGTACTTGATGATGTTCATCGCGGTGAACGTCGGAACCAGGACCGAGCAGGCGAAGTCGAAGCCGTATTTGCCGAGTCCCTCGGCCATCAGCGAGTAGTCGAAGATGTCACCACCGGAGCCGCCCTCCTCCTCCGGGATCAGAATCCCGAGCCACCCCTGCGCGGCGATCTTCTCGTACGCCTCGTACGGATATTCCCGGCCGTAATCGCACTTGCGCACATATTCGACGGTGATTTCATTGTCCATGAACTTGTTGACGACATCGAGCCAGTCGGCCTGCGAGTCGGTCAGGAAGTTCGAATTCATTTCGCTCCGCTCCAAATGGGGAAATATGAGGCCCGCGATTTCGGATACGCTCTCTCACCGAGGCTAAACCGCCGGTCCCCGCGATCCAAGTGATATGTTGCGAATCAACGATTCGACGGATTCGAACAGCGTGTTCCCGGTTTTCCCGCGCACCGCATTACGCGATCGCGCCGGCGGCGCGCAACGCGGCCACCTGCTCTCGAGTGAAGCCCCAGTCGTCGAGTACCTCGTCGGTGTGCTCGCCCGGCCGCGCCGGGGGGCGCTGCACCGCACCCGGCGTGCGACTGAATCGAGGCGCGGGCGCGGGCTGGATCACGCCCTCGAACTCGACGAATGTGTGCCGGGCCCGCAGGTGGGGGTGGTGCGGCGCCTCGGTCAGCGACAGCACCGGCGCGAAGCACACCTCCTGGCCTTCGGCCAGGGCGCACCATTCGTCCCGGGTGCGGGTGGCGATCACCGCGGCCAAGCGCTTGTGCATTTCGGGCCATCGTGAGCGGTCGTGCTGATCGGGCATGTCGGCCTCGTCCAATTCCAGCACGCGCAGGGTGTTGCGCCAGAACCGCGCCTCGTTGGAGCCGACCGCGAGCCACCGGTCGTCGCGGGTGCGGTAGGTGTTGTACCAGGGCGCGCCGGAATCCAATCGGTTCACCCCGCGCTCGTCACGCCAGTATCCGGCCGCGTGCATGCCGTAGAACAGCGTCATGAGCGAGGCCGAGCCGTCGACCATCGCCGCGTCGACCACCTGGCCGCGCCCCGATGTGTGCCGTTCCAGCAGGGCCGCGACGATTCCGAAGGCCAGATACAGCGATCCGCCGCCCAGATCACCCGCGAGATTCAGCGGAATGGCGGGCGGGCCACCGGCGAACCCGATCGAATGCAGGACTCCGGTCAGCGCGATGTAGTTGATGTCGTGCCCGGGCGCCTGCGCGAGCGGGCCGTCCTGACCCCAGCCCGTCATCCGCCCGTAGACCAGACCGGGATTCACCGTCAGGCACTCGTCGGGCCCCAGCCCCAGTTTTTCGGCGACTCCGGGCCGAAATCCCTCGATCAGCACATCGGCTCGCCGCACCAGATCCAGCACGGCCGCAACGGCTTCCGGCTTCTTCAGGTCGATGGCCGCACTGCGCCTGCCCCGGTTGAGCAGATTGAACCGCGGCTCGATCGGTGCGCCGCCGTCGTATCCGGCGGGCCGATCGATCCGGATGATGTCGGCGCCGAGATCCGCCAGCAGTTGACAACAGAACGGCGTCGGCCCGACTCCGCCCAGTTCGACGACCTTGACGCCCGACAGCGGGCCGCCCGATTCACTCATGTCCACTCCATTGCGAGATCGCGCGGCAGACCCACGGATTTGAATTCGATGAATTCGTCGAAACCCTCGGGCCCGAGTTCGCGGCCCACGCCGCTGTCCTTGACGCCGCCCACTGGCGCGGCCAATCCGACCGGATTGCCGTTGATCTCGACCGTCCCGGTCCGAATTCGTTCGGCGATCTGCACCGCCCGCCCCGGATCGGCGGTGAAGATCGCGCCGTTGAGCCCGTAGGACGAGTCGTTGGCGATGTCGATCGCCTGCTCCTCGGTGTCGTATTCCAGGATCGAGAGCACCGGACCGAAGATCTCCTCCCGCGCGATGCGCATATCCGGCCGCACCCCGGCGAAGATGGTCGGCTCGACGAACCAGCCGGTGTCCAGTCCCGCCGGCCGTCCACCGCCCAGCACGACGGTCGCGCCCTCCGCGCGCCCGGACCGGATGTACCGCTCGACGGTCTCCCGCTGCCGCGCCGAGACCAGCGGCCCGAATTCGGTTGTGGGATCGGCGGGATCGCCCACCGGCATGCGCTCGGTCGCGGCGCGCAACGCGTCGGTGAAATCCGCGGCGCGCCCGCGCGGCACGACCACCCGGGTCTTGGCGCTGCACACCTGCCCGGTATTGCGGAACGCGCCGGTCCGCAGGGCCGAGACCGTCGACTCCGGATCGGCGTCGTCGAGGACGACCGCGGCGGATTTGCCGCCGAGTTCGAGCGCGACCCGCCGCACGAGTCCGCCGCACAGCGCGCCGATCCGGCGGCCGACGCCGGTGGATCCGGTGAACGACACCATGTCCACGCCGGGGTGCGTCACCAGATATTCGCTCGGTTCACGGTGTGCGGGAACGATATTCACGACGCCGTCGGGCAGTCCCGCGCGGGTGAGGAGTTCGGCGAGGAGATAGGCGTCCAGGGGCGTCTCGGGCGCCGGTTTCAGGACGACCGTGCAGCCCGCCAGCAGCGCCGGGGCCAATTTCATCATCGTCACCAGATGCGGCGCGTTCCACGGGACGATCGCCGCCAGCACGCCGACCGGTTCCCGGGTGACCCGCGCCCGCCCGGAGGGCGCCTCGCGGATCTCGTCGAAGGGATACGCCCGCGCCAGGTCGATCATCGCGTCCACGATCAGGCGCGGCCGCACCGCCTGGATGCCATGCGATTGGGTTATCGGACAACCCATTTCGTCGGATACGAGCTCGGCCATGAGGGTTTCCGCGTCCCGCATCCCCGCGCTCAGCCTGCCCAGCACCTCGATGCGATCGGCGAGGGACATCCGGGGCCACGGACCGCGGTCGAAGGCCGCGCGCGCGGCCGCCACGGCGGCGTCGACATCGGCGGTCCCGGCGGCCGGCACCCGCGCGATCGGTTTCTCGGTGTACGGCGAGATCACCTCGATGACCTCGTCGGTCGACGGAACCTCCCACCGCCCGCCGATGAACAAGCGATCGTATTCGCCTTGCCACACCATATGTCAGCTCCCGGGATGATCGACAATGCGTGCCTCATGAACCCGGCAGTGCCGCGGCCCCGATTCACCGAGGTTATTGCGTATTCTTCGATATTCCAATTGGCGAAAATAAAATCGGCGATTCGTGATATTCGAACCGCGCGCGGATATCAAATCGATGCGGCGGCCGACTCCTCGATCGCCTCGACGGCCCCCTCGCCCCGGGCCGCGAGTTGTTGGATGAATGCCCGAGCCACCGGGCTCGGCGCGCGACCGCTCGGGGTGGCGATGTGGATTCGGCGGATGGCCCACGACTCGTCGAACCGCAGCACCGCCACCCGAGCCAGCGGAACGTGGTCGAGCAGGCATTCGGGAACGACGGTCACGCCCAGACCGGCGTCCACCAGACCGATCGCGACCTCACCGCTGCGCACCCGATGGGGAGACCGGAACTCGCCGCCGAGCCGTTTGGCGGCCGCCCGGAACGCGCCGACCATGGCGAGCGGTGCGATCAGACGCTCCGACGCCAGATCCTGGAAGGTCACCGCGGTCTCGGCGCCGAGCGGATGCCCCGGGGGCACCACCGCGACGAGCCGGTCCTCCCGATACGGGATGACGTCGACGCCGTCGAGGTCCAGATCGCAGGCCGAGGCGAACACACCCAGATCCGCGTCGCCGCGGGCGACCTGCCGCGCGATATGGACGTTCTCGGTCTCGTGCAGACCCACCTCGACCCGCGGATACTCCCGGCTGAACGCGCCGATCTCACTCGCCAGGAACGGCACGACGATGGTGCGCGCCGACACGATCGACAACTCCCCCTGCACCCCCTCGGTGATCGCCGCGATCTCCGACCGCATGGCGTCGAGACTGCCGAAGATCGACCGCACGTAGCGCTCCAGTACCGCACCGGCCGGGCTCGGGACCACGCCCTTGGGCCCGCGCTCGAGCAATTCGACCCCGGCGATGTCCTCGAGAACCTGGATGCGTTTGGTGGCCGTGGACGGCGCGATGTTCTCCCGGACCGCCGCGAGACCTATCTGCCGTTCTTCGATGGCCGAGAGAAACAGCCGCAGCGTGAACAGGTCGACTTGGCGAATCAGGTGCAGCCTGTTGAACGTTCCCATCCGGACCTCGCGAATCATCGGCGGGATCGGCGTCGACCCCTTCGAGCTCGATCACACCGCCACCGTCTCTGTGGCGCGAATCACTACGATTCCGTATCGTACATTATATGTACGAATGACGTGTTCGTATATGTGAACGGCGATGGGACAACCGGATGACGACCAGGCAGAAGACGGCCGCGCCGAGCGCACCGCAGGAACACCGCACGGTGTCGCGCGTGGTCACGATCCTCGAACTCGTCGCCCGGACGCCCGCGGGGATGACGCTCGCCGAGCTGGCGACCGCGCTGGAGGCCCCGCGATCGTCGGTGCACTACCTCGCGAAGGGTCTCGTCGCCGCCGGGTATCTCACCGACGCCGGTGTCTACACCCTCGGCCCGGCGGTCGAGACGCTGCTCGGCGCGCGGTCGGCCTCGGTCGAGCACGCGGCGCGGGCCGATCTGGAGGCACTGCATCGCCGATTCGACGAGACGGTCCTGCTGTGCCTGCGCGCCGGCGAGCAGATCGTGTACGCCGACGCCATCGAATCCACCCGTGCCATCAGGTTTTCGGCGCGCGTCGGCGAACGCCGCGCGCTGTACCCGTCGTCGGCGGGACGCTGCTTCCTCGCCTACGGCGATCCGACGTTTCGGGACGGCTACCTCGCCCGCCACATCGGCGACGCCGCCACCCGGCGACGACTGCACGACGAATTCGCGCGCACGCTGCGCGACGGCGTCGGTTTCGCGGATCGGCACACCACCCCGGACCTCGGCGGAGTGCACGGGCCGGTGTTCCGCAACGGGGTGCACGTGGCCGTGGTGACCGTCGCGGGTCCGGCGGCTCGCATCGATGCGCGGCTGGGCCCGATCACCGAGGCGGTCGTCGCCCACGCCCGGCACATCACCGACCGGTTGACGTTCTCGCCGTAGGTCTTCGGCCGCAACGAATTCCCCCTTCGAGATTTTTCAATTGGATCGGCACATGTCTGTGATTAGGCTCACGACAACACTTTCGGTGTCCAGAAATCGATACGTTCACGCCGGGCCGACGGCGCTCACCCTCGACGCCGAGATCGGGGTCCGGAAATCAGGAGCGAAATGAGTACCGAGCGCAGCCTCGAGGACAAGATCCGGTGGGTCATCGACGTCGAAGAGATCAAGATGCTCATGTCGAAGTACTGCCAGGGCATCGATAAACACGACGAAGAGATGTTCATGAGCATCTGGGCCGACGACGCCGTCTACGTGCTGCCGCGCGGCGAGGGCAAGGGCATCGAGGGGGTGCGTGAACTCGTTCGCAAGGTATGGCAGCAGGTGCCGCGGTGCCACCACCACATCACCAATCCGGTGATCGAGTTCGACGGCGACACCGCGACGGCCCGGACCGATGTGACCTACTACCGGTTGACCTCCGACGGAATCCACCAATTGCTCTCCGGCGGTTACGATTTCGTCTTCGCTCGGATCGACGGCGGGTGGCGGATCCGGCGGATGGAGTTCGCGAGTTTCGTCTCCCTCAGCCCGATCTTCAAGGAAAACGTCCTGGGCTGAAAAGCCCGGTCGCACAGCCCCATTCGAAGTTGGAGATTCCCATGACCACGACCGCGGAGGCGACGGCCGTCGCCCTCGGCGCCGCCGACCGGCCCGGCGAACTGTTGATCGACGGCGCGTGGGCGCCGTCGGTGTCCGGCAAGACCTTCGAGGTGGTCGACCCCGGAACCGAGAACGTCATCACCCGGGTGGCCGAGGCGACCGCCGCCGATGTCGACACCGCGGTGCGGGCGGCGCGCCACGCCTTCGACACCGAGCGCTGGCTCCGGTTGTCCTCGACGCAGCGCGGAGTCGTGCTGTGGCGGGTGGCCGAGCTGATGGAAGCGCGCATCGACGACCTGGCGCGACTGGAGAGTCTGGATGTCGGACTTCCGGTCTCGCAAGCGCGATTGATGGTCACCGAGGCGATCGCCCAGTTCCGGTATCAGGCGGGCTGGGCGGACAAGATCCACGGCCGCACCGTGGACATCGGTCCGGGCGAGCGACGCTTCCAGGGCTCGACCTATCTCGAGCCGATCGGCGTCGTCGGCATGATCGTGCCGTGGAATGGGCCGCTGATCGCGATGTCGATGAAGATCGCTCCGGCGCTCGCTGCCGGCTGCACCTGCGTCCTGAAACCCTCTGAGCTGGCGCCCCTTTCGGCGCTCGCGCTCGGCCGCATCCTGCTCGAGGCGGGCGTTCCGGACGGCGTGGTCAATATCGTCACCGGCTTCGGTGAGGCGGGCGCCGCACTGGTCGAGCACCCGGACGTCGACAAGATCAGTTTCACCGGCTCGACACTGGTGGGCCGCAAGATCGTGGCCGCCGCGGCGGGCAATCTGAAGAAGGTGTCCCTGGAGCTGGGCGGCAAGTCGCCGGTGATCGTGCTCCCCGACGCCGATCTGGAGACCGCGGTCGCCGGAATCGCGTTGGGAGTCTTCTGGAATTCCGGCCAGATCTGTAGTTCGGGCACCCGGCTGTTCGTCCACGAGTCGGTGTACGAGCAGGTCGTCCAGGGCGTGGCCGAGGCGGGCCGTGCTCTGAAGGTCGGGTACGGCACCGAGCCGGACGCCGACCTCGGCCCGCTGATCTCCCAGCGGCAACTCGACCGCGTCTGCGGCTACGTCGACAGCGGCATCGCCGAGGGCGCGCGAATTGTCAGCGGCGGCAAGCGAATCGGTGAGCGGGGCTACTATTTCGAGCCGACCGTCGTCGCCGATGTCACCCCGGAGATGAGGATGATCCGCGAGGAGATCTTCGGCCCGGTCCTCGGCGCGATGGCCTTCACCGATATCGACGAGGCCGTCGCGATGGCGAACAACACCGAATACGGCCTGGCGGGCAGCGTCTGGACCCGCGACGTCGCGCACGCCCACCGCATCGCCCGCAAACTCCGCGGCGGACGGATCGGCGTCAATGTGCACCGGGCGGGCGGTGTGCAGATGCCGGTCGGCGGGTTCAAGCAGTCGGGGTGGGGCCGGGAGAACGGGCCGGAGGCCATCCACGAATATCTCGAGACCAAATCGGTCATCACGTTTTTGGATCGCTGATCACACATACCTCACGACCCCACGAACTCAGCTCCTCGTGTAACCGGAAATCAAGGAGAAATGTCATGCGGGTACGTGGTGCGGTGATCAGGACGTCGCCCGGAGACCTCGAGGTCGTGGAGATGGAACTCGACGATCCGCGTCCCGACGAGCTTCAGGTGAAGATGGTCGCCTCGGGCATTGCGACACCGTCATCGTGATGGGTGTCGGCGGCATCGGCGCCAGCGCGGTCCAGGGCGCGAGATTCGGTCGGCGAGGCCTTCTCGGCGATCCGCAAGGCCGGGACGGTCGTGGTCACCGCGATCGGCCCGCACGAGGCCATGGGCGCCCCGATCTCGCCGCACGAGCTGACGCTGTCGCAGAAGCGGTTGCAGGGCTCGCTGTTCGGCGCGACCAACGGGAACTGGGATGTGAAGCGGTTGCTGAGCCTGTATCGGGCGGGCGCGTTGAAACTCGACGAGATGGTGACCCGCACGTACTCCCTCGACGAGGTCGCGCAGGGCTACCGGGACCTGCACGCGGGCATCAACATTCGCGGTGTGGTCGTCTACGGGTGAACCGATCCGGCGGCTGTCCATTGAATTCTGTCGAATCACCGATTCGAAGAATACGAATTGACCTGTCCCACAACCGCTGACACCATCGAATGAGCGTAATAGGCGGCTGTTTTCGGAGGAGTTGGGTCGATGAGGACACGGGGCGCGGTGCTGCTCGAATCTCCAGGGCGATACGAGATCGTCGAACTGGAAATGGACGATCCCCGGCCCGGGGAGATTCGGGTGAAGATGGTCGCCAGCGGCCTGTGCCATTCCGACGACCATTTCGCCACCGGGGACCAGACGCCGGGCATCCTGCCGATCGCGGGCGGACACGAGGGCGCGGGCATCGTCGAGGCGGTAGGCCCCGGCACCCTCGGCTTCAGCGAGGGTGATCACGTCGTCTTCTCCTTTCTGCCGGTCTGCGGCCGCTGCACCTGGTGTGCGAAGGGCCTGCAGAATCTGTGCAATCTCGGCGCGTTCCTGGCCACCGGTGCGCGTTTCGACGATCCGACCTCGTTCCGTTTGTCGCTGGACGGCCGCCCGGTGGGGCAGCTCGCCGGGCTGGGCACGTTCTGCGAACACGTCACGGTGTCGACCGCGTCGGCGATCCGGATCGATCCGTCCATTCCGCTCGACGTCGCGGTCCTCACCGGGTGTGGGGTCGGAACGGGATGGGGTGCGGCGGTGAATTCCGCGGCGGTGCGGCCCGGCGATGTCGTCATCGTGATGGGTATCGGCGGCATCGGCATCAACGCCGTGCAGGGCGCCGCACACGCCGGAGCGAACGCGGTCATCGCGGTCGACCCGGTGGAGTTCAAACGCGACTCCGCGCTGAAATTCGGTGCCACGCACGCGGTTTCGACCATCGAGGAGGCCACCGAACTCGCTCGGTCGATGACCGACGGCCAAGGCGCGGACTCCTCGATCGTCACCGTCGGTGTGACGACAGGGCGGCATATCGGCCAAGGTCTGCAAGCCGTGCGCAAGGGCGGGACGTGTGTCGCGGTCGGAATCGGCGACACCTTCGTCAAGGACGGCGATATCAACCTTCACGAGCTGACGCTGTCGCAGAAACGATTGCAGGGCGCGCTGTTCGGCGCCTGCGCGCCCACCGCAGACATCCCCGCGCAATTGGCGATGTACCAGCAGGGCAAACTCGAGCTGGCGGGACTCGTGACCACGCGGTACTCATTGGATCAGATCAATCAGGGCTTCGACGATATGAAGGCGGGCCGGAATCTGCGCGGGGTCATCGTCCACGACAGCTGATTCCGGCCCGTCTCCGTCAGACTCCGATGAAATCGTGGTAGCGGAAGGTGATGTCACCGTCGAGCATTTCGAGGAGTTCGGTGATCACACCGGTCTTGTCCCGCCACGCCAGGTAGTTCTCGAAATGCTCGCGGCTGTCCCATTTCTCGACGAACAGGATTCGATTCGGCTCGTCCTGGTTGCGCGCGATTTCCACGGTGATATTGCCCTCGAAGCCGCGGGTTCCGGGGATGTGTTCGAGGAACCAATTACGCAGATCGTCATAGGATCCCTCTTTCGCGGTCATGTCGATGCTCACCTGAATTGCCATGAAATTCTCCTGCGACAGCAGCCGATAATGATGCTCCGACAGTAACCTGCATCACAGCCCGAACCAATTGAATAGTCTCGAAATCCTGATTCGACAAGATCGAACCCGGCCGGGTGGCCGTCGTCCTGCCGGGGAAGGATCTCTCCCATTGTCGGCGGCCCGCATCGGGGCGAGTCTCGTTGTGTGCCCATCGAGGCAGACCAACTCCCGAAAGGACAACCACCGTCATGCAGACCAGCGTGAGCTTTCCGAGCAACGGACTCCGGCTCGCCGGAATCCTGTTCACCCCGGACGACCGCTCCGGTGAGCGGCTGCCCGCGGTCGTCGTGTCCCACCCGGGCGGCGGGGTCAAGGAACAGACCGCCAGCGTGTACGCGCGGCGGCTGGCCGAGCAGGGTTACGCGGCGCTCGTGTTCGACGCCGCCTATCAGGGCGAGTCGGAGGGCGAACCGCGCTTCCTGGAGGATCCCTTCCAGCGCGCCGAGGACGTGAAGTCCGCGGTCACCTATCTGACCACCCGTGACGACATCGACGCCGGCCGCATCGGCGCGCTCGGCATCTGCGCCTCCGGCGGCTACGTCCCGTTCGCCGCGCAGACCGACCACCGCATCAAGGCCGTCGCGACCGTGAGCGCCCTGGACATCGGCGACTACCTGTCCAACGGCCTGGGCCGCACCCAGGATCCGTCGGTGCTGGACGAGATGCTGGACGCCGCGGGCGCGCTGCGCACGGCGGCGGCGCGCGGCGCGGAGCCGACCTACCAGATCTGGGCGCCGCCGACCGCCGAGGGGCTTGAGGACGCGCCGGACCTGTTCCGCGAGGCGCACGACTACTACCGCACCCCGCGCGCACAGCACCCGCGGTCGGAGAACAAGTGGCCGCTGCAGAGCATCGACCGCATCGCCCACTTCGACGCCTTCGCCAAGATCGCCATGATCGCGCCGCGGCCGCTGCTGATGATCGCCGGATCGAAGGCCGACACCAAGTACTTCAGCGACGAGGCCATCGAGAAGGCGGCCGAGCCGAAGGAACTGTTCGTCGTCGACGGCGCGTCCCACATCGACCTGTACGACCGGGACGAGTACGTCACCCCGGCCGTGGAGAAGCTGACGGAGTTCTTCGGCAAGAACCTCGCGGGCTGATCACGGCAGCAGGTATCCGACGCCCGCCCCCCGAAATCTCTTGGGGGGCGGGCGTTTTCGCGGCTTGCTAGTCCGCGGCGGGCGGGGTGCCCAGGACCAGACCGTACGCGCGACGGCTCACATCACCGGACAGATCGATGGTGATCCCCTTGTCCTGGGTGAATTCCCCGAGGGCGTCGGGCCCCAGCTCGCGCCCGGTGCCGGACTGCTTGTAACCGCCGAAGGGCAGGTACTGGGAGATGTTGTGGTAGTCGTTGATCCACACCGACCCCGCCTCGATCCGCCGGGCGACCTCGAGCGCGCGTTGGTTGTCGCGGCTCCACACCGCCGCGGCCAGGCCGTATTCGGTGTCGTTGGCGATCTTGATCGCCTCGTCGACCGAGTCGTACTTCAGCACCGACAGCACCGGACCGAAGATCTCCTCGCGGGCGATACACATGTCGTTGGACACCCCGGTGAACACCGTCGGCTCGATCCAGTAGCCCTTCTCGAACTCGGTGCCGGCCGGTACGCCACCGCCGTAGGCGACGGTCGCGCCCTCGGCCTTGCCCTTCTCGATGTACCCGAGGATGCGCTCGTGCTGGGCCTTGCTCATCACCGCGCCGATATCGGTGGCCGGGTCGAGCGGATTGCCGATCTTCAGCGTGCGCAGCCGCTGGATCAAGCGGGTCACGAACTCGTCGTGGAGTGATGCGGGGAGCAGCAGCCGGGTACCGGATTCGCACGCCTGACCGGCGTGCAGCAGGAACGCGTAGATCGAACCGTCCACCGCCGCGGTCAGATCGGCGTCGTCGAGCACGATGTTCGGGCCCTTGCCGCCCAGCTCGAGCAGCACCCGCTTGACATTGCCCGCCGCGTCGGCCATCACCTGACGGCCGGTGGCCGTGGAACCGGTGAACGACACCAGCCGCACGTCGGGATGCTTCACCAGGTGTCGGCCCACGGTCGGGCCGTCGCCGACGACGACGTTGTACGCGCCGTCCGGCAGGCCCGCCTCGCGCAGGATCCCGGCCAGTTCCAGCGCGAAGATCGGCGTCTTCTCGTCGGTCTTCAGCACCACGGTATTGCCCGCGGCCAGCGCCGGAATCGACTTCCACACGGCGATGAGGGCGGGGAAGTTCCACGGCACGATCCCCGCGCAGACACCGAGGGGCTCCTTGCGGATGAAACTCGCCGAGAGCACCTGACCGGTGACCGGGCCCGGGCGCTCGAACTCGTAGGTGCGGGTCAGCTCCGCGTAGTGCCCGAGGTGCACGATCGGGAAGCCGACGCCGATCGCGCCCGCCACGCGCACCGGCATTCCGGTCTCGCGGCTGCTCAGTGCCGCCAACTCCTCCATCCGCGCGCTCAGTGCGGCGATCACCCGGTCGATCACCGCGGCCCGCTCGACGGGCGCCGTCTCGCGCCACACCCCGGACTCGTGTGTCCGCTTCGCGGCCGCCACCGCCGCGTCCACATGGGAGGTGTCGGCCCGGGCGACCGTGCACACCACCTCTTCGGTGGCCGGATCGATCACCGGAATGATCTCCTCGGACTCCACCCATTCCCCGCCGATGAACATGCGGTAGTGCGGAACTCCGTTCCGATCCACGGCGACCTGTTCGGTCGATGTCGCGGTCATCTTCACCTCCAGCTCCCTGACCGTGCCGGCCGATGCGTTCGGCCACGACTCGACCGTAAGAGGGCGCGACCGGGGAAAATGTCCAAGAATCGGACAGCCGGGGATTCAGGCGATGCGCAGGGCCCGGATCCGGTTGTAGAGCGTCGACCTGCTGATGCCGAGCGCGCGCGCCGCCCGCAGTTTGTTGCCGCCCGCGGCCTCGAGCGCGGCGACGATGACGTCCCGTTCCGCCTCCCGCAGCGGCGACACGACGCCGTGGCCGCCGCGATGGGAGGCCGGGAGATCGGACGGAATGACATCTCCGGCGGTCCGCACCCCGGCGACGGCCTCGACGACTCGGCGAAGTTCGGCGATATTGCCGCGCCACGGCTGCGCGGCCAACACACGCAACGTCTCCGCGGTCAATCTGACCCGGCCGGGGGCCGACAGCTCGGCCATGAATTGCTCTGCCAGGCGCGGGATCTCGTGGCGGCGCCGCCGCAGGGGGATCAGATCCCGGCGGTCGTTGCACAGGGCGAGGAGCGGGGCGTGCACATCGTCGAGGTGGTCGCCCGGAGTGGACGTCAGGACGACGGGTCGTGGTGTGGTGCGGACCAGGCGGGTGAGCAGCGCCGTCATCCGCTCGGACAGCAGGTCGATGTTCTCCACGATCACGACCGGTCCGTCGCTGTTCAGCGCGGCCCGCAGGTCGCCGGCCCACGCGGATTCGCCGCGCAGCACGACATCGGTCGCGTCGAGAGTCGTCGCCCCGGGCCCCGCGGTTCGCCGGGCGTCGGTGGTGCGGCCGCTGCCCGGTTCGCCGACCACGATCAGCGGCCAGCGCGCCCGCCGGTGGCCGATCACGGAAACCGTTGCGGCGGTGGGTTTCTCGGTGACGATATCGATCAGGACGCCGTCGGCGCGCTCGACCGGCGTGCAGATCAACCGGACCCGGCGGCCCGAGGTCAGGGTGATCGGGACACTGCGCTCTCCCCCGGCGCGGACCCCGTCGGCGCAGGCGCGCACGGTCGCGTGATCCGGGGCTTCGAGCAGATCGAGCGCCGACGGCGAGGCCAGGACGACGCCGTCCCCGACGACGACCACGCAGCGCCCGCGCCGGGCGGACGCCGCTTGGAAGGCGCTCATCAATCTGGTCTGGGCGCGCGGCGAGCGGGTCTGGAGGCGGTCCTCGATATCGCGAACCATCCGCCGGGCCAGCGGTACGGGGAGCCGATCGTCCTCGTCGATCAGGCCGCCGATGCCGAGCACACCTTCCAACCTGCGGGTGACCGGGTGGAAGATCGGATGCCCGTAACAGGTGAAGTCGCGGAAGGCCGCCGAGTAGTGCTCCCGCCCCCGGACCAGCAGGCCCTGGCGGATCTCCACCGGTGTGCCCAGCGCGTTGGTGCCGATGACATCCTCGCCGAGCCGCACTCCCGGCCCGATTCCCAGCTCGTCCAAGGCGCCGCGAATCGTCGCGTCCGCACACCGCAGGTCGACCACGCGGGCGGCGTGGTCGGCGAGCACCAGGGCGACGGGGCTGCCGTCGAGTTCGGCGGCGGCCTGCCGTAATGCGCGGCCCGCCGCCCGCGCGAGACCGCCCTCGGGATCGACGTCCTCGGACATCAGGGACGGTTCGGAGTCCTCGCCCAGGCCGTGCAATCGGGATCGCGCCCACGACGAGGTGATCTCCGCTTGTTGCACGAGAACACCACCTTCCCGCCCCGGCCGTCGACCAAGGCGTTGAACATCATATTTTCTCCATCGTGCCTGATACACCGAGGCGTCGGAGCGGAATCCGGAACCGGAGCGTTCGAGCTACAGTGCGACGGTGGATTCAGCATGGCCGCGACCGAGCCAGCGGACCGCACAGTTGATGCGGAACGTCGCCGAGCGTTTGCTGGCCTCGACGAACGCGGCGGTCGAGGAGGTGTTGGCGGCGGCGCACCGGGGAGCCGAATATCGCGCGATGCTGGATGATCCGCAGCTGGTGGCGGCGGACCGGCACATGAGCAAGGCGTATCTGCTGCACTGGTTGTCGGCCACCTTGCAGGATCCGGGGGCGCGGGTCGGGCCGTGTCTCGATCCGGAGGTTCTGCAATTCGCGCGGGATCTGGTGCGCCGCGGGCTGGACACGCACGACCTCGGTTCGTGGCGGGGCGCGCAGCACGGGGCGTGGGACATGTGGGTCGAGGCGTGTTTCGCGGAGACGACCGTCGTGGACGAGCTCCGCGACCTGATGAAGGTGTCCGAGCGGTCGATGGCGACGTTCATCGACGATTCGATCGCGGCGCTCGACGCGTATGTCGAGCGGGAGCGGGCGGATCTCGCGCGGGGGGCCAGCGCGGAGCGGCACGCCACGGTCCAACTCCTGCTCGAGGGCGCGCCGATCGCCCGGGCGCGGGCCGAATCGCGGCTCGGGTACCCGCTGACCGGCAGCCATGTCGCCGCGATCATCTGGAGCGATACCCCCGACGAGTCCGCGGGACTGGACGCCGCCGCCGAGATCGTGATGCAGATGTGCGCGGCCCGGCGTCGGATCACCCTGAACGCGAGCGCGACCGCGCTGTGGGTGTGGGTCGCGGCGGATACGGTCCCGGCGGCGGAGACCGCGGAGGCCGAACTGGCCGCCCGCCCGGGGATCCATGTCGCGTTCGGACGGTCCGGGCGCGATCTCGACGGATTCCGCCGCAGCCACCTGGACGCCGCGTCCGCGCAACGGTTGCTGGCGCGGCTGGGCTCGGCGCGCTCGGTCGTCCGGTACGAGGACGTCGCGTTGGTGTCGGTGCTCACCGCCGATATGGCACAGGCCGATCAGTTCGTCGCCGACACCCTGGGCGACCTCGCGACCGCCGACCCGGTGTTGCGGCGGACCGTGCTGACCTACGTCCGGGAACGGTTCAACGCCTCCGCCGCCGCGGAGCGAATGTTCACCCACCGCAACACGATCGAGCGACGACTGGCCCGCGCCGATCAGCTGCTGCCCGCACCGCTGGCCGACAATGCCGCGAGCGTGGTCGCGGCGCTCATGCTCGTGCAGCTGCGGGATTGACGCCGGTCGATCACAAGGGCAGGTCCGGCGAGTCGACCCCGACGACCCGATCTCCGCAGAATACCCGTACCGATTCCGCGGGTCCGTGCCCGCCGATGCCGGACGAATCCCAGAAACTCTGGGCGGAGTCGTCGCCGAGGTCGGCGATCTTCGCGCCATTGACCCGCACCTCGCCGGATCGGAGGCGGGCGCCGATCGCGATCGCGCGGTCGGTGTCGGCGCCGAACACGTAGGCGTCCAGGCCCGAGGGGTGCGCGTTGGCGGCGCGCAGCGCGTCCTCGTCGGAGTCCACGCCGTGCACGGAGACGACCGGTCCGAACAGTTCGGCGGTCGTGCGGTCCGGGTCGGAGCCGGTGGCGATCGTGGGCGACAGGAAGAAGCCGGGCAGGTCGGGCAGTTGCCCGGGTTGGTCGATCTCGGCGCCGAGTCCGCGCAGGTCCTCGATCCGCTGGGTCAGGGTGCGGTAGTGCGGTTCGTTGGCGATCGGGCCGATGTCGGTCTGCGGGTCGAGCGAGTGCCCGATCCGCAGTCGCGCGATGCGCTCGGCGAGGGCCTCGCGCAGGGGATCCACCAGGCGATGCGGTGCCAGGACCTTGCCCGGGCCCTCACACCACTGGCCGTTCAGGTTCGTCATGCCGGTGAGGATGCCGTCGGCGGTCACGTCGAGGTCGGCGTCGTCGAGCACGAGCACGGGGTTGTTGCCGCCGAGTTCGAGCTGGAGGACCTTGAAGTCCTCGGCCGCGGCGCGAGCGATCGCGCGCCCGGCGCCGGGACCGCCGGTGAAGGACACCACCCGGATCCGGGGGTCGCCGGTGAGTGCCGCACCGATCTCGCCCGCGCCGTGCACGAGTTGCAGCGCGCCCTCGGGCAGTCCGGCCGCGACGAAACACTCCACGATCACCTGCGCGCTGGCGGGGGCGTGCTCGGACGGCTTGAGCAGCACCGGGCATCCCGACGCCACCGCGCTGGCGACCTTCGCCGCCGGGATGAAGCTGGGGCCGTTCCACGGCGTGAGGATCGCGGCGGGTCCCCACGGCACCCGATACAGCCGGACGTCGCGCCCGCCCGCGGCGAGCGGGGCGACACGGGGGATCGCGCGGGCCTCCGCGGCGGCGGCCCGGATCCGGGGCGGGAGGAACGCGGCGAGGGTGCGGGTGGCGGTGATCGCCGTGCCGCTGGTGAGCGCGTCGGTGCGGGCGATCTCCTCGAGCCGTCGCTCGACATTCGCCGCGGCCCGGTCGAGCGCCTCGGCCCGCTCGCGGCGGAAGTCGTCGTCGGCCCAGCGCTGCGTCTCGTAGGCGTGTTGGGCGTGCCGGAGGGCGCGTTCGAGGTCGGCGGGTGGCGTGGTCGCCGTGCGGTGGATCGGCTCGCCCGTGTTCGGGTCGAGATTCCACGCGTCGAGCGGGGCGCACGGCACCCACTCCCCCGCGATGTAGTTCACCGGCCGCGGGAGGGTCGGGGTGGTCATCGGGTCTCCTCCTCGGGGCGGCCGGACGCGGCCGGCATGGCGACGACGATGCGGGTCACATCGCCCGATTTCATGGCCTCGAAGCCGTCGTTGATCCGCTCGAAGTCGATGACCTCGGTGACCATCTCGTCGAGCAGCAGCCGACCGTGCCGGTAGAGCCGGGCGAACTGGGCGATGTCCGCGCGCGCCTGCCCCGAGCCCATGTACGAGCCGATCAGGCGCTTCTCGCCGAAGAAGAAGTCGGCCGCGGGGAGGGTCAGCCGGGTGCCCTCGGGGGCGATGCCGACAAGGCAGGCCGTGCCGGTGGGGCGGACCACGTCGAGCGCGGCGGCCGCGGTGCGGGCGGACCCGACGGCCTCGAAGGAGTAGTCGACGCCGTCGCCCAGCAGGGCGCGCACCTCGGCGGCCAGGTCGTCGGCGCCGCCGTTCAGGGTGTGGGTCGCGCCGTAGCCGCGCGCGGCGCGCAACCGCTCCTCGTCCAGATCGATCGCGACGATCGCCGACGCGCCCGCGAGCCGCGCGCCCTGGATGACGGCCGAGCCGACGCCACCGCAGCCGATCACCGCCACCGTGGCCCCGGGCCGGACCCGCGCCCCGCGGAACACCGCCCCGACCCCGGTGACGACGCAGCACGACAAGAGACAGCCGACCCGGGTGGGCACGTCGTCGGGCAGCGGCACGACGGCGTTCGCGCGCAACAGGATGTGTTCGGAGAACGCCCCCACGTCGCCGAGCCGGGCGACCGGCGTCCCGTCGGGCAAAGTGTACGCGGGCCGGGGGCGGCGGCGGATCTCGGCGAGCCGCTGGCACTGGGTCGAACGGCCCGCGTCGCAGTTCGCGCACGCGCCGCACGAGGGGGTGAGCGCGCCGGTGACATGATCGCCCGGCCGCAGGTCGGTGACGGCCGCGCCGACGGCCTCGACGATCCCGGCGACCTCGTGTCCGACGACCACCGGCGGTTCGATGGCGACGGTGCCGGTCATGTAGTGCAGGTCGCTGTGGCACAGCCCGACGTGCGTGACGGCGATCCGCACCTCGTGCGGTTCGGGGTCGTCGACGTGGATCTGGGTCAGGTGCAGCGGTTGGCCCACGGTCGTGAGCACGGCCGCGCGGGTGGTGATCATCGGTTCTCTCCGGTCGTCGTGGCGGACTTCCTGGCGTTCCAGAAGCCCTGGATGCCCGCGGTCAGCGCGCCGCTGTGCCACGACGCGTCGGCGGCGGCGTCCTCCAGCGCGAAGGCGCGTTCGATCTCCACCGACGAGGGCCGCAGCAGCGCGAGGTGCAGGGCGGTGTTGTTGCCGCCCTCGGGGGTCCAGGCGTGGACGGTGTCGATCGCGCGGTCCACCAACTCGTCCGGCTCGACGATGTGATCGAGCAGACCGATCCGCAGCGCCTCCTCGGCGGCGATGCGCTCCGAGCCCAGGACCATCCGCATGGCGTGCGTGCGCACGATCCGGGGCAGCAGCAGGCTGGACGCGTTGGAGATGGTGAGGCCGCGCGCGTTCTCCGGCTGGAAGAACGTGGTGTCCGGCGTGCCCAGGCGCGCGTCACAGCACAGCGTGATCTCCGAGGCGCCGCCGACCGCGATGCCGTTGATCGCCGCGACCACGGGGACCCGGGTCTGGATCACCGCGCGGGTGACGTCGTGGAAGCTCTCGAAGGTCTCCCGCATCTCGGCGAACGTGGTCGGCGGCGCGCCGAGGTCCTCGCCCGCGCTGAATGCCCGGCCCGTGCCCGTGAGCACGATGCCCCGGGCCCGCTCGCCGGTGCCGTACTCGCGGATGAGCGCGGCCAGGCGCAGGCGCATCCCGACCGTGAGCGCGTTGAGTTTCGCCGGGCGGCACAGGGTGATGACGGCGGTCTCGCGGATCACCTCGACGCGCACGAGTTCGGCCGCGTCCGGCGCTGGTCCCGGGGAGAGTGGTTCGCGCTCGTCCGGCGCTGGTCCCGAGGAGGGTCGTTCGCGCTCGTCCGAGGCTGGTCCCGGGGAAGGTCGTTCGCGCTCGTCCGAGGCTGGTCCCCGGGAGGGTCGTTCGCGCTCGTCCGGCGCTGGCCCCGGGGAGGATCGTTCGCGTGCGCGCAGGTCGAAGGTGGTGCCAGGGTTCTCGGCCGCGCGTGCCTTCAGCGCGGGCTTGGCAACCCGCTCGGACGGGGTGCGGGGGAAGTCCGCGACGAATTCGACGTAGCGCGGCACCTTGAACGGCGCGAGCCGCTCCGCGACCCGGCCGATGATCGCCTCGGCCGTCGCCCGGTCTCCGGTGCCGCCCGCCGCGAGCTGGACGAATGCCTTCACCTCCTCGCCGAGCACCGCATCGGGCTCGGCGACGACCGCGGCCGCGACGACGGCGTCGTCGGATTCCAGCGCGGCCTCCACCTCGGCGCTGGCGACATTCTCCCCACCCCGGCGCACCATATCCTTCATGCGCCCCACCAGGCGGATCTCGCCGCGCTCGTCGGCGACCGCGAGATCGCCGGTGTGCAACCAGCCGTCCCGCAGCGTCCGCGCGGTCTCCTCGGGCCGGTTCCAGTAACCGAGCATCATCGGCGCGCCGGACACGGTCAGCTCGCCCGGGGTGCCCGCGGGCACCTCGACGCCGTCGGCGTCCACGATCCTGACCCGCTTGGTCGGCACGGGCCGCCCGAGGCCGCCGGTCCCGACGCACGCGGTGTCGTCCAGCGGGCTGATCAGGTCGATCCCGCTCTCGGTCATGCCGTAGACCTCGCGCCAGGGCGCGCCCCAACGGTCCTCGAGCCGGGCGTGCAGGGCCGGGGGAATCGCGGAGCAGAGCACCACGCGCAGGTGGTTGTCCCGGTCGGCGGGGGTGGGCGGCTGCTTGAACAGCAGGGTGGGCATCGATCCGAGCACGTAGCAGAAGGTCACCCGGTGGCGGCGCACATCGGCCATGAATCCGGACGCCGAGAACCGCGGCAGCACCACCAGCGGCGCGCCGACGGTCAGGGCGAGCACCGTATTCCACTGCGGGTCCATATAGGAGAACGGCTGCGCGGTGAGCAGCACATCGCAGTCGCCGAGTCCGGTGGCTTCGGCGCAGTGCCACGCGATGTGCGTCCAGTAGTCGTGGGTCAACATGCACGCCTTCGGGAATCCCGTTGTGCCCGAGGTGTATTGCAGGTTGGCCAGGGTGTCCGGGGTGATGGCGACCTCGGGGGCGGTGGCCGGGAAGCCCGCGTCGGCACCGTCGCCGACATCGACGACGCGGAGGCCCGCGAGAGCGCTGTCCTCGGACACCACCTCACGAACCAGCGGCAGATGCTCGGCGTCGGTGACGATCACCCGCGCGCCGGAGTCGCGCAGCACGAACGCCAGATCGGCCGCGCGATACGCCGAGTTCACGGGCACGGTGACCGCGCCCGCCGCGAGCACCGCGAACCAGGTGAGCGGCCACCACACCACATTCGGCAACATGATCGCGACGCGATCGCCCGGTGCCACGCCCTCGGCCTCGCGCAACCGGTGCGCCAGCCGCGCCGACGCGGCGACAACCTGCTCGTAGGTCCTCGACTCGTCGCCGAAGCGCAGCAACTCGGCGCGCGGCGTGCGGGCGGCACGGTCGGCCAGCAGGCCCGTAACCGTGCGTATCCGGTCGGTGTCAGTGGTCATTCTCGGCCTCCCGCCGTCTGCTCGATTCGTCGACGATCCAGGTCAGGGCCGGATCGTCCCGTTCCATCCACTCGGGGTGCCACTGCACCCCGAGAACCGGCGCGCCCGGTGTTTCCACGACCTCCACCACCCCGTCGGGTGTGCGACCGGTGACCACGAGCCCCGCACCGCAGCGGTCGACGGCCTGGTGATGCCACGAGTTGGTGACGGCGCTGTCGCCGAAGATCCGCGCGGCCGTCGAACCGGGCTCGAACCGCACGCGGTGCCCGGCGTCGCCGTCGGTGGGCGCGGCCAGCGGCGACAGATGCGGCACCGGGCCGGGCGGCAGATCCGCGACGAGCGTCCCGCCCAATGCCACATTGAGCAGTTGCATCCCCCGGCACACCCCCAGTACGGGAATGCCGCGGTCGAGGGCGGCCCGAACCAGGGCGAACTCGTAGTCGTCCCGTTGGGGATCGTGCGCGTGGGTATCCCGCCGGGGGTCGACGTCCCGGACCACGGACGTATCGCCGCCCCACCGAGCCGGGTGCACATCCTGGCCGCCGGAGATCACCACCCCGGACAGCCACCCGCACACCTCCCGCGGATCCGCGTCATAGGGCAGATGCACCGGCACGCCGCCCGCTCGCGCGATACGCGTAGCGAAGTCGGACATGAACGAGTCCGTGCACGCCTCGCCGTACCGGTCGTCCGCCCCCGCGATCAGCCCCAGCCGGAACCGGCGTCCGGTGATCCCGATCAATGGCTTGCGGCTCATGGGAACTCGAAGTAGCGACGGGACTCCCACGCGGAGAGTTCGGCGTACGGATCCCCGCCCTTGGTGTGGAACTCCATCCACTCCCACCGGCGCGAGGCCACCCAGAAGTCCACGAACTCGTCGCCCAGGTATTCGCGGAGCACCTCGTCGCGATCCAGCGCCGCGATGGCCTTCGTGATCGAGTCCGGGATCCGCGCGACCCCGCTGTCGTCGGGCAGGCACCACGCCATGTCGTCGACCTGCGGCGGGGCCTGCATTCGACGTTCGATTCCGGCCACGACCCCGGCCAGCACACCGGCCAGCGCGTAGTACGGGTTGACGTCCGATCCGGGCAGCCGGTATTCCAGCCGCGAGTACTTGGGGTGCCCGACGATGGCCCGCACCGCCGCGGTCTTGTTGTTGACGCCCCAACTGATGGTGGTCGGCGGTCCGCTGATATCGACCAGACGCCGATACGAGGTGATCTGCGGTAGCGCCAACAGCGTGTTTCCCGCCATCGTGGCCAGCAGCCCGCCGACGGCCCGCAGCATCACCTCGGACGGCCCGTCGGGGGCGAAGAACTGATTCTCCCCGTCCCGGTGCAGGGAGAGGTTGATGTGCGAGCCCTGCCCGAATCCGGCGGTCGGCTTGGCCATGAACGTCACCGAGCGGTCCTGCTCGAAGGCGACCTCACGCATCACCTGTTTGGTGCGCACCCACGAGTCGCCGAGGTTCACCGGATCGGTGGGCGCGAGATTCAACTCGGTCTGCCCGGCGGCGGCCTCGTCGGTCCACGCCTCCCAGAGAATGCCGAGGTCGTCGAGCCGGTCGGTGACCGCGTCCATGTAGTCCACCCAGTCCTTGGACCGGGCCAGGTGGTAGGTCGCGCCGGTGTCCCCGCCGAGCGGGGTGAGATCGCGGTAGCCGCGGGCCCGCGCCTGCTGAACGGACTCCTCGAACAGCGTCGTCTCGATCTCCACCGCGACCGTGGCCGTGTAGCCGAGCCCCCGCAGCCGCTCGATCTGCCCGCGCACCATGTTCCGCGGGCAGATCGGCACCGGGCGCCCGTCCCGGAGCCAGTAGTCGCCGATGACGGCGTCGAGGCCGGGACGCCACTCCACCAACGTGTCCATATCGGGGATCATCGCGATGTCGTAGAGATTGCCGCGCCAATCGGGGAAGGCGTCGCCGAATACCAACCCCTGGCCCAGGTCGATCGCGAACAGGATGTCGGCGAAGGCGAAGCCCGACTCCCGGCCGGAGGCGAACTTCGCGGGCGTGATGGTCTTGCCCAGGAAACTCCCGTCGTGGCCGGTGGCCTCCAGGCGGATCGCCTTCGTGGGTATCGCCCGCTCAGACATCGAATCGAACCTTCCACGAGGCGGCCGTCATGACCGACATCTGCGAGAGCGTCCCCTGGACCCGCAGACCGGCATCCAGGGCGGTGAGGAAGTAGTCCGTGCCGGTGAACACGCCCGCCAGCGCGTGGGGCGTACCGACCATGCGGTACGTGTTCTCACCCGCGCCGAACCGGGCCTCCTCCGGGCCGTCCGGTCCGAGCGCGACCGCGACGAGAACGTCCGGGATGCCCCGGATCTCGCGGGTCACATCCCAGAACCGTTCGGCGGCCACACGCCACGAGGGCAGCGGGGGCCGCAGCGCGCGCAACGCCCCGGCGGCGATATCCGCGTCACCGTCCGGCTCCCGCGTCGGCGCGAAGCGGGCCTCGAGGTCCACGACCAGCGTCGCGTCGGTCGGCGCGAACACACCACCGGTCACGGACACGGCACCCTCGGTGAACGTGACCGTGGCGGCCTGCGGAGTGTCGTGCGAGAGAACGGCGACCGTCCCGCTCCCGCGACCGAGCACCTCGGGCGCGTGACCGATCCGCACCGCGTCCCGCAGCGTCCGGCCGAGCAGCCGGACCACAGGCGTGGCATCGTCATCGATCCGAACCGGCACGCCCTGCGTCACCGGTGAGATCGTCGGGCTTTCCGTCAATGTCGTACCTTTCTTCGGCGGCGAATCCTGTTGGCGCGCCGGATTATTCGAGTGCGGCGTAAACCTCCGGCCGCCGCCGCTGCAACACCACCGCCCACGCGAGGCCGCCGACCCCCGCCGCGACGAGGACTGCGAGGAACACATCCGCTCCGATGCGCGACCCCACCAGGAGCTCGAAGTTGCCCACGACGAGCACGAGGATCGTCCCGAGCGCGACGAGCGCGAGCGCGGGAGCGACGGCACCCGTCCACACGCTCGCCGTGCGCACCCTGCGCAGATGCACGAGGCTCGCGGCGGAGGTCAGCACCAGCAACACGATCAGCCCGAGGGTTCCGGCCCCGCCGAACCAGGCGTAGATCTCCACAACGGGTTCGAGCCCCGCGACCGCCGTGGCCGCGAGCAGGGCGGCGATCACCCCGGAGACCACCAGCGAGGCCCGGTGCGGCGACCGATGCGCGGGATGCACCGCCCCGAGCGCGACCGGAAGAGCACCCTGACGGCCGAGCGTGAACAGGTACCGGGCCACCACGTTGTGCACGGTGAGCACGCACGCGAAGAAGCTCGTGACGAGCAGCACCTGCATGACGTCGTGCGCCACCGGCGACACATAGCGGGTGGCGAGCCCGGCCGCGAGCCCCTCGGGATCGTTCGCCGCCGACTCGGCCGCGCGCTCGACGCCGAGTCCGTTGACCATGGCCCACGACGAGAACGCGTAGATCCCGCCGATCAGCACGACCGCCAGGTAGGTGGCCCGCGGAATGGTCCGGTCGGGCCGCACGGCCTCGGAGCGGAACACGGCGGTGGCCTCGAACCCCACGAAACCGAACACGGCGAACATGACCCCAGTTCCGGGCGCGCCGCTGGTGAACGCGTCCCAGGTCAGCGGGTACGCCGACAGCCCGTGATCGCCGCCGCGCAACACGATGGCGAGATCGACGACGCCCACGATCCCGATCTCCGCGACCAGCAGCGCCCCGAGCACCCGCGCGCTGACCTCGACATTGCGGTACCCCAGGTAACCGACGATCCCGAGCCCGACCGCGGCGAGACACCACCACGGCACCGACACACCGGAGAAGGTCTCGACCACGGTCCGCGCGGCGGCCCCGAGATAGGCGGACACGGCCACCATGAGCAGCGAATACGTGACCAGGGCGAGCGTCGCGGCACTCAGTCCCGCGCCGGTGCCGAGGCCGCGCTGCACATAGGAATAGAAGGCCCCCGCGTTGCGCACCTCGGGCGTCATCGCGGCGTACCCGACGGTGAACAGCACGAGCACCACCCCGACGATCACGAAATCGATCGGCGTCGCGACACCGTTCCCCGAGCCGAGCATCAACGGGATGAGCCCGGCGAACACCGTCAGCGGCGCGGCCATCGCCACCACCATGAAGACGATCTGCGGGACGCCGAGCGTCCGATCCAGCCCGGTCACGACCCCGCCCCGCGGTTCAGCACCTCGTCGACGGCCCGCTCCGCGGCACGGACGGCCCCGTCGAGGTAACCCTGATTGACCGTCGCGGTCTCCGTCCCCGCCCAGTGGATCCGCCCGACCGGGCGACGATCCGCGTCCGTGTACTGGGTCAGCGATCCCGGCGGCCGGGAGCCGACGCAGCCGCTGATCCACGCCTCGTGCGTCCAGTCCTTCTCCAGGTACGCGACAGGATTCGCCGCCCGTTCGCCGAAAAGCACGGTCAGGTCGGCGAGGAAGGCGGAGCGCCGCGCGGCGGGATCGTCGAGAATCCCGTCCGGCCAGCGTTCGCCGAATCCCGCGTGCGCGGTACCGAGGAAGGTCAACAGAATCCCGACACCCCCATCCGGCGGCGAATTGTCGACGACGTACCGGGCCACCGGCAGATCCGTGACCGCCTGCCCGCTCAACCCCTCTTCCCGCCAGAACGGGCGCTCGTAGACGGCGAACAGCTTGCTCTCCACACCGCTGCTCCAGCGCCGCTGCACCATCGCGCGGCCCGCGGGCAGACCGGGCGCGACGCGGATCCGGGCGGCATCGGCCGGTGACATCGCGACGATCACCCGATCCGCGCGCACATCCCTCCGCGCCGACCGGACCGTGACCCCGTCGGCGTCCTGCGCGATCTCGAACACGGGCGAGTCGAGCAACACCGCCTCCCCCAACTCCTCGGCCAGCCGTTCCGCGATCCGGACCGTGCCCCCGACCACCCGCGACTCCTGCGCCCCACCGGTGACATTGACGATGTGATCGATCCCCCCGGACCCCCGGATCCGCGCCAGCTGCACCAATAGCGATGTGGAGTGCGGATCCTCGGAGTTGGTCACCGAGAAGCCGATCGCGAACATCTCCCGGGCCTCCGCGGTCATCGCGTTGGCGTCGAGCCAGTGGCCGAAGGTCGTGGCGTCCCAGGTCCGGGCGCGACGCGCGGTCCACGGGGCGTCCAGCGGCACGGTCCTCGCCATCCGTTCCAGCCGCAGCTGCAACTGGGCGAAATCCGCGAGCGCGAGCGGGCTCAGCGGCGGGATCGTGCCGTCGTACCGCTTGGAGCGCCCGCGCCGGTGATAGATCGACTTCCCGTCCACATAGGTCTCGAACGTGCGCAACCCCAGCTCACCGAGCAGCGCGAGCACCCGGTCCTGCCCCGGCCCGACCCACTGCCCGCCGCCCTCGGTCACCACACCGTCGGCGACGTCGAGATTCATCGTGCGGCCCCCGACCCGATCACCGGCCTCGAGAACCACGACCGACCGCCCGGCCTGCGCCAGCCGCCGCGCCGCGGTCAATCCGGAGATCCCGGCGCCGATGACGACGACGTCGGTGCTGCGAAACCCGTTCATAAAGTTGCCTTTTCGAGATGCTCGACGACGTGATCGGCGACGCGCGGCGCGAGCGCGTCGGGAAGGTGGTGTCCCATACCGGGAATGACGATGTGCCGCGCGCCCACGATCGCGGCCGCGGTGGCGGCACCCCCCGACGGCGCGACGAGCAAATCGCGATCACCGTTGATCACCAGGGTCGGCGCGGTGATACGCGCGATCTCGGCCGTCCGGTCCCCCGACGCCTGAATGGCCTGGATCTGCCGAGCGGTCCCCGCCGCCCCGTCCCCGGCCGTACGGTTCCACGTCTCCACGGCGTGGCCCGCCTCCTCGACCTCGTCGATCGGGAATCCGGTGCCCGCGAGGTGCGCCGTGATGCGCAGATGCGCGCGCACGGCCTGTACCCGGTTGCGCGGCGGCGGCGCGGCGATCAACGCCATGGTCGACAGGGCCGGTTGCCCGACCTTCGTGTCACCCGTGGTGGAGAACAGCGAGGTCAGCGACGCCGCGCACGCGGGATGCCGGGCGGCGACGGTCTGCGCGATCATCCCGCCCATCGAGCGCCCGACGAGATGCGCCGGACCCCGGCCGAGGTGCTCGATCAGCTGCGCGGCATCGGCCGCCATATCGGCCAGCGTGTACGCGTCCCGGCGCGGCCGGGCGAGCAGCTGCCGGAGCGTGCCCGGCGGCGGCGTGGTCGCGTAGCTGGACCGGCCGCAGTCCCGATTGTCCATGCGGATCACCGGAAATCCGGCCGCGACGAGAGCGGCGACGAACCGCCCGGACCACGCGGTCAAGTCCTCGGCGAGCCCGGCGATGAGCAGCACCGGCGGGGCGTCGGACTCGCCATCGATCCGATAACAGACCCGCGTGCCGCCGGGAAGTGTGACGAACCGGTCCCCGGTGTGCTCAGGCACGGACCGCCTCCCGCGCTGCCGGGGCGGTGTCGTCGGTGGTGGAACCGAACCGCAGCGCGTCGTCCAGCAGCGGACCGCGCAACAGCTTGGCGTCCTGCGGATACGACATCGACATCTGCCACAGACCCGTGCCCTGCTTCGGCGTGGTGTCGCGGGCCCGTTGCGCGTAACCCGAGCTCAAATCCATGACCGGCCGCGTCGGCATCGTCGGATCTGCCTCGACGACCACGCTGTCGTACCCGAAGGCGTCCATATGCCGAACCAGATCGCAGAAGTAACGGCACAGAATGCCGATCTTCAGCGTCCACGACGAGGTCGTGTACCCGATCGCGATGGCGAGGTTGGGAATCCCTGACAGCAGGGTGCCGCGATAGGTGACGCAGTCGGCGAGGTTCACCGGCACACCGTCGACCACCACATCGATCCCGCCCAGCACGCGAACGTTGAGTCCGGTCGCGGTGATGATCACGTCGGCGTCGAGGTGCTTACCCGACTCCAGCTGAATCCCCGTCTCGGTGAATCGCGCGATCCGGTCGGTGACGATCGAGGCGCCCCCGTCGCTCAGCGCGGCGAAGAAGTCACCGTCCGGAGACAGACACAAGCGCTGATCCCACGGGTCGTACGGCGGATTGAAATGGGTGTCCACGTCGTATCCCTTGGGCAACGACATCCTGTTGACCCGCCGAATGACCGCCCGCCCCAGACGCGGAAATGCCCGCAACGACTTGACCACGCCGCGATCGATCCAGATATTGACGAACCGCGTCACCGCGTAACCGCGACGAGCCCCGAGGACCCGGTTGAACAGCAGCGCGAGCGAATCGACCTTCGGCCAGGGCAACACATAGCTGGGCGTGCGCTGCAACATGGTCACATGGGCCGCGGCCCCCTCACCGACCAGCATCGACGGAATCAACGTCACCGCCGTCGCCCCGCTCCCGATCACGACGACCCGCTTGCCCGCGTAGTCGTAGCCCTCGGGCCAGTGCTGCGGATGGATGACATCGCCCGCGAAATCCTCGCGCCCCTCGAAATGCGGGGAGTAGCCCTCGTCATAGCGGTAATATCCGGTGCCCGCGAATATCCAACCGGCGGTGATACGCCGGTCCCCCTCCGCGGTGCGCACATCGATCGTCCAGCGCGCGTCGGCGCTCGACCATTCGGCGCGCCGCACGGTATGCCCGAGCCGGATGAGCCTGCCCAGGTCGTTCTCCTCGATCGTCTCCCGCAGATAGTTGAGAATCTTGGGCCCCTCCGCGATGGCCGCGCGGTCCGTCCACGGCTTGAATTCGTAGCCGAAGGTGTGCAGATCGGAATCGGAACGAATACCGGGATATTTGAACAGATCCCAGGTGCCCCCGATATTGTCCCGGCTTTCGAGCACGACGACCCGCTTGTCGGGAAACGCCTCGACGATATAGCGCGCGGCGCCGATGCCGGAAATACCGGCACCGATGACGACGATGTCGAATTCCTCGGATCTTTGCGATGCGTTCATCGTGGGGCCTTTCGGTGGTGATCACTGCGATGTGAGCAACCATGGTGCGCGCACCAGCGGCCCGCGTGCTACGCCGCACTGCCCCATTTTCGGCGCCAGTGTGGTGCAGACTGCACCGCCGGAGCCGCTGCGGCCTGGATCACACGGCGTCATGGTGCAATGTGTCGCAGTCCCCGCGCCAACTTGTTGCACCTCGACGTAGCGGCCGCCGCCCGAGCGCGCGACTGTGGGATCCGCACGAGATCACGGTCACACTCGAGGAAGGCGCTGCCATGCGCGACGTACTCTTCGCCGCGGCGGACATCTGGATGATCACCATCGGATTCGTCTGCGGCGTGAAATTCATTCGGGCCCACCACAATCATCTGATCGGCCTGGAATGGATCATCATGGGCGTATCGGGAACCAATTTCCTGATCTACGGGGTCACCAAGGCCGGAACCGATTCCCCGATGTACCACATCGCCTTCTTCCTGGACGCGTTCTCGCGCTCGATCGGATTCACGCTGATCCTGGTCCTCGGCCTTCTGGTCCGCACCCACGGCTACCGGCCCACGACCCGGGTCGAGGTCGGCGCCTTCGCCCTGGCCGCGGTCCTCGGTTTCGTCCTGTCGGAATTCGCGCCGGAGATCGGCACTCCCGGCAAGGTGTTCTTCCTGATCACCGCACTCGCGACGTCCGGATTCCTGTGCTATTTCGCATGGCGTCTGTGGGAGGTCGGCGAGCGCGCCCATGCCGCGTGGGTGACCGTCGCGACCGCCCTGAACGTGGTCGTCGCCTCGATCTACGACTTCTGGCGCATCCCCGGCGAGGACGCCAACCACACCCTGTTCTACATCCTCGCCCTCTTCACCTGGGGCCTGTCCATGCTCGTCATCTACCGCTCGTACGTGGCCTTCGCCGCCCACCCCGCCCGGGCCGACGCGGTCGCCCCCGTACGAGGAGCCGAAATCGCATGACCACCACCACGGAGAACACGACCTACACCACCTTCACCGGCTGGATCGATCCCCCCACCGACCTCCGACCCCCGCTGACGGAGAACCTCACCTGCTCCGTCGCCGTCATCGGCGGCGGCCTCGCGGGCATGGCGACCGCACTCCGGCTCGCCGACCACGGCATCGACACCGTCCTGCTGGAATCGGACTTCTGCGGCCACGGCTCCGGCTCCCGCAACGCCGGTCAACTCGCCAGCGCGCCCGGCGGCGACATCCAGCTGCTGAACCTGCTGTACCGCAAGCGCATGCCCGCCCTCATCCGCCTCACCGAGAACGCCGCCGCCCACGTCGAGGCCCTCATCGATCGCCTCGACATCGACTGCGACTACGAGCCCACCGGCAATGTCTTCGCCGCCGTCTCCCGCGGCCAACTGGCCCGAACCCGCCGCATCGCGAAGATCCTCCGCCGAGCCGGCGCCCACGTCGAGGAGGGCACGGCCCACGACCTGGGCATCCCACCCGGCTTCCTCGGCGGCATGCGCGAAATCCACGGCGGCATCCTCAACCCCGGCAAACTCCTGCGCGGCCTGCGCGCCGCGGTCCTCGCCTCACCCGTGCGCGTCTTCGAACAGTCCAAGGTCCTCGACATCGCCACATGCACCGGCGGCGTCACCCTCGCGACCCCCCACGGCGTGATCCGAGCCGAAAAAGCGGTCCTCGCCACGAACGCCTACGCAGGCGAATGGGACATCACCCCCGAACGCCTCTCCTCCCCCATGTGGGTGACCGAAATCGAAACCGCCCCCATCCCCCCGGACCGCCTCGCCGCCCTCGCCTGGACCAGCCGATCCGGCCTCGTCACCCAACACAACATCATGGAGAACTACCGCCTCACCAGCAGAAACACCCTCGTCGCCGGCGTCCGCCGAATCGAACGAGCCCCCACCTACCCCCTCCCCGCCCGCAGCCCCAACCCCACCGTGGTCACCGAACTCGCCACCACCCTCGCCCACCGCTTCCCACCCCTCGCCGACATCCCGATAGCCCAAGCCTGGGGCGGCTGGATCGGAATCACCCCCACCTGGCTCCCCCTAGCCGGAACCCTCGACGACACCATCTACTACTCCCTCCCCTGCAACGGCCACGGCCTAGCCCAAGCCCCCTACATCGGCTCCCTCATAGCCGACCGAATAGCCACCGCCACCACCCCACCCGACCTCCACACCATCTGGACCGCCAACCCCAAATTCGGCCACACAGTCCCCCTACTCATGGGCCCCCTCGGCCTCCGCGCGGCCTGGACCCTCGACAGATTCAACGACATGATCAACGGCAGCAAACGCAACGCCCGCAAGGGTTTTACCCTGGGTGGCTCACCGATGCCGGTTTCGGTCACCCGGCCCGACTGACCGCCCATTCCGCCGATCCACGAATTCAGTCCCCCCGCGCCAACTCCGGATGCGCCCGCCCAGCAACCAACGGCAGATCCACCCCCGACTTGATCCCCACCCCCGCCGCACACACATACGGAATCGAGTTCACACAATGATTAGCCGTAGCCACAATCCCCGGATTCCGCCGCAACCCCTCCGCCACAGACGTCGGCTGCCACCCCCGAATCACCACGAACGTATCCGGATCCCCCTTGATCTCGATCTCGTACCGCTCCCCCTCCGCCCCGAACCCCCACCCCGATTCCAAATTCTCCTCTCCCATAAGCCAATTCACCGCGATCCGCACCACCACCCGATCCCCCACCACCGCATCCCACACGAACCGCTGCGCGGCGACCTGCCCGGCCTCGAGCACCCCCAGCGGCGAGTCGATCGGACCGGTCGCCACCCCGATCTCGTGTGACGTCCGAATCTCCGCCTCCGCGAAACCCAAAGCGTCCAAACACATTCGGGCGGACTGCGTGAACCCACCGCTCAACAACCCCAGCATCGGCGACTCCCGCGCCTGCTCCGGCGTCCCCCCGAACCCCATCACCGAACGCAACACATCGGGAGCGTCATAGGTCCGCATATCCGAAAACTCCTCGGACCGAACGAAAGTCACCGACGACGACATCGCCGACAACACCAGCGGATGCACATCGGTCGTCCCGCCCGGATTGATCCCGATGCCGTGCAGGGTGACACCGCCGTCGACGCATGCCCGCGCCAGTTTCGCGTCCCGCTCACTCGGATAGAACCACCCCACCGGCGTGACGACGTTCTTACCCGACCGCAGAATCCGCGCCACCTCGCGCGCGTTCGGAATCAACGGCGCGTAGACCACCGCGTCCGCGTCGAGCGCGAGAATCGCCTCGACGTCATTGGTGGCGACCACACCCAGCGGCGCGCCACCCAGAATCTCGCCGACATCCTTGCCGCTCTTGTCCTCGGAATACACATAACACCCGACGAGCTCGAGTTCGGGATGCGCGAGCACCGCCTCGATCGCGGCCTTACCCACGCCGCCCGTGGCCCACTGGACAACCCGCAACATAGGGGCCTCCTCGAAAGCACCGATGAGAGCCGCTCCCTCACCGCCGCCGAGTCTCGCAACGGGCCCACGGCCCTGGCAATCAGCTATTCCACTTTCGGAAGATGACGGCCGAACCACGCGGTCAACCCCGCGTCCACCGCCCGAGCCACCGGCAGCTGCGGCGCGGGCTCGATACCCGGCTCGTCGGCGAGCGGATGCGCCAACCCGGGCACCGACAGCAACTCGGCCCGATCCCCCAACGCCCGCGCCAGCTCCACCGCGTCCGCCCGCAACGCCGAATGATCCCGCTCCCCACTGACGATCAACAACGGCACCCCGATATCCCCCGCCCGCGCAACGAAATCCAACCCCTCGACAACCGCCTCGGACTCCGCGTCATACGGATACGGCCCCGGAAACAGATCCACCACCGACCGCATCCGAATCGCCGCATTCACCACCGCCCCCGCGAAAACCGCGACCGGAGACTCCACCAACACCCGCAGCGCCACCGCCCCACCCAACGACCCCCCGAGCACCCCGATCGGCCCGTCCCCCACCGGAAACCGCTCCCGAATCTCCGCCAACGCCGCCGGAAACTCCGCACTCGCCTGCCGCACGAACGGCGCCAAATACGCCAACAACGGATCCTCCCGAGCCAACGCGACCACCGCATCGACCCGCCCATCCACCATCCGCGCCCCACACATGGGCATCCCCAAATGCACCCGCCAAGCAGCCAACCCATTCATCGGCAACGCCGCCGCGAACGCCCCATCCGACCGCGGCGCATCAAGCATGTGCCAACTGACAACCAACGGCGCGACACCCCCACCCACGGGCGGCAACGCGGTGAACGGCACGCCCGCGGCGGTACCGATGATCGGTGCGGTCATACCGCCCACGGTAGGAGGTGCGAGCCGAGGCCCGGACCCGGTTACGCCACAAGCGAAATCGCCGCACCTCGTGTTCCAATGGTCCCTCTACCAACGGATCGACTCCCATGACCACTACCGAGACCCCATCGGCAGCCCGAACCTACCTCGTCTCACGCGGACTGGCCCTGACCGGCGGTTCGGTGGCCGAGGCCGTCCTTCCGCTGATCGTGGTGGTCACCCTGCACGGCGACACGTCGGCGGTGGGCGCCGTGACAGCCACGATGCTCACCGTCGGCCTGGTCACCCGAATCCCGCTCGCGTCCTGGGTCGACAGCCGGAAGCGGCACATCACCGTCCAGGCTCTCGCTCAGATCCTCGCGGCGGCGTCCGCGTGCCTGATCCCGTTGCTGTGGTGGTCCCGAACGCTCACCCTGCCCACGCTTCTGGCGTCGGTGGTGGTGGTCGTGTCGACGAAGACGCTGGTGGCGAGCTGCGGTCACTCGACGCTCAACAGCGTGGTGCCCCCGCGGCGACGCACCCGAGCGGTGGGCGCGCTCAACAGCATGAGCAGCGCCGCGGACATCGTCGGCAGTTCCGCCGGTCCCGCCCTGACGAGACTTGTTCCGGCACCGGCGATTTTGCTGGTCGACGCGGCATTGAACCTGCTCTCGGCCGCGTTGCTGTGGCCACTACGCTTCGTCGACGCCGAAACGACTGTCGCCGAACGAGTTTCGGAACCGGTCCGCATCGTCCCGACCACGACCCTCGTTCTGACCGTCGCGCGCCGACGAGACGTGTGGCTGCTGTGGCTGTCCGGCGTGGTCGGAAGCCTCCTCGCCCCGGTGACGCTGGTGTATCTGATCCGCGATCTGCACGTGGCGCCCGCGCTCGTAGGGGTCCTGCTCGCCTTCGGCGCGGTCGGCGGCATCGTCGGCGGTCTGCTCGCGCATCGGATCCTGCGATGGCTCGGAATGTGGCCCCTCATCGCCGCGTCGAGCGGACTCTCCGCCGTGTCGACCGTCTGTCTGCTTTCGGCCGGACAGCTCCATCGGCTCGTGTATCCGCTCGTCATCCTCTTCGAGGTACTGTCCGCCTCCGCGGGCACCCTGCTCGTCGCCGCCGTCTTCGGCACCCTGCAAACCGCGACCGCCCGCCCGGAGATCTCGCGCGTGATGTCCATCGCCAGCACCGGAATGGAAGGGCTCGCCCTGGCCGGAATCGCGGCGGGTGTCGCGCTGTCCACGGCGTGGTCCGATCACGCTGTCATCGTGGTGACAGCGTCGTGCTATGTGATCTTGGCTCTGTGCGCCGCCGCGGCGTACCTCACGAAGGGCACGGGCAACCCGGCCCTTGTCACCCACCGACGTTCGCATCCAAAAACGCCCGAGCCACCCCCGCCTCCGGCCCCACCGCCCCGATGACCGACCGCCGCGGTACGCGACCGTTCAGGGCCCGGAGATGATCTCCGCCACGGCCTTCATGGCGGCACTGAGTTGCACCTCCGCGTTCAGCAATTCGATGCCCAGCAGCGCGCCGTCCGCGCCGAAATCCAGCGCGGCCACGACCGTCTCCCCGTCCCGTACCGGAACCGTACGCGCGACCCGCCGCGGGCCGTCCCCGAACGCGAGATACGCCGCGTCGGCCCGCTTGTCCCACGTCCACGACCGTGCGTCCACTACCCCACGCTAACCCACCGGAATCCGCTATGCTCACCACGCAGCGCTCGGCGAGCAACCCCGTGTGCTGGCGGAAGTCTTGTGAGAGAGCCGGTTCGGAGCTTGACCAGAGGGAGTCGGGGTCATGGAATCGAACGAGATCAGCCAGGCCGAGCTGGACGGGGCGGAGCCGTATTCGCCGACTTTGCTTCGGCTGTACGACCTTTGGGTGCTCGGATTCAACAACTCGGTCGTATGGCGTTGCCCGACAACCCATCTGCGCAAACTGTACGACGGCAACGTCGCCGCGGATCACCTCGACATCGGCCCCGGATCGGGCTGGTTGCTCGCGCACGCCACCTATCCGGCGCGGCGGCCGCAGGTCACCCTGGTCGATCTGAATCCGCACTCGCTCGGCATGGCCGCCCGGCGGCTGCGGCGGCGGGACATCGAGCCGGTCCTGCGCACCGGGAGCGTGCTGCGGCCGCTGCCGGTGGACCGGCGGTACGGGTCCGTCGCGGCCAGCCTACTGCTGCACTGCGTGCCCGGGACCTGGGCGGACAAGGGAATCGCGTTCCGCCACATCGCGAACGCGACCACCGACGACGGGGTGTTCTTCGGTGCGACCGTGCTCTCCCACGGCGTCCCGCACACCCGGCTCAGCCGCGCCGTCTCCGACGCGTTCAACAAACGCGGCGCGTTCCACAATCGCGACGACGATCGCGACGGGCTGGTCGCGGCCCTGGAGCGAGCGTTCGGGGCGGTCCACGTCGACACCATCGGCGCCATGGCCCTGTGGACCGCCCGCGAGCCGCGCCGCGCCGAGTGACCCAGCCCACCGAGACGGCGAAAACCCTTGCGCCCGAAGCGAATCACAACGGCACGAGCAGAACCGCCACCGGAGCCCCGGACTCCTTCTGCGCGCTCGTCACCGAGAACACCGCCGCCCGGAACCGCTCCCCATCCACCGAAACCGTCTGTTCCACAGTCGAATCCGGCGACGCCGCCAACACCCGATCGGTATCGATCTGCTGCAACACCTGGGTGAGCAACCGCTCGTCCTCGAATTCCGGCGCGAGATCCCCGGTGGCCGTGATCGCCACCCGCGTCCGCGCGTCGACCATCAGCAACGTGGCATTGGTGTACCGCACGAGCGTCCCCAGCCGCGTATCGATCCGCCGGTCCCGCAGCTGCGCGGTCAGCCCGTAGACCGTCGACCCGCGCTCATCGGCCGTGCCGAGCAGGAAGGCCGTGGACCAGAAATGAACCCACCGATCGTCCGGCCGAACCGACCAGAACGCCTCGGCGAACGTGCCCTCCCTCCCGGTCTGCGCGTCGTAGTGCAGCGAGACGAACTCGCCCGCGTCCTCGGGATTCATGTGCCGCAACAGATCTCGGATCGCGCGCTCCTCGCCGACGCGGCGATCGGTGCCGATGAGGCTGAGATCGTCCCCGCCGCTGCGGGTCGCGGCCTTGTGCACATCGAGGATCCACGAGTTGTAGACCGGCCGTACCCCCACCGGCGGGGCGGCCAGCCAGATGACCAGGCCCACCGCCGTCCCGTCCGGCGCGGTGACCCAGTGGGTGTGGCAGCACAGCCCGCCCTCGGACCGCACCGCGTCCACCGGCGGACCCGCCAGCACGTCCTGCACCACCGCGCCGAACAGCTCCTCCCCCTGCCGGTCGAACCCCAACCGGTTCGCGACACGACGAAGCGGCCGGGCCACCCGTTGCCCGTCGGCGGAGTGGATGATGACCTTCTCCCGGGACAGCGAGGCCAGGACGTCGACGCCGAACCAACAGCGCGGCAACTGCATATCCAGACAGGGTAGTCGTGTCGCCGACGGCCCAGAAGGACTCAAATGCGCATCGCCGCACCGCAGTTCGCCCCGCGACCGGCTGTTAGGATCGATACGCGCCGGCTGGTGAGCGATTCCCACGCCCGGAAGTGCGTACCCCCAGGGGAGCTTTCGGCCTGTGTGACGGGAGGGATCACCAGTGATGAATGTGCGCTACCTGCGACGACATCCCACGACAACCAACGTTCCGCATATGCGGACCCTCGAACCCCCTACTCGATACGGGTTGCGGCACATAGTCGAAACCTTCGGCGTCGACGCCGTCGTCGAGCGGATCGCCGATCTGCGCGCGGCGGGCAATCGTCCCGCCGCCGCCTGCCTACAGGCGGAATTCGCGTCGATCGCCGCGCGCGGCGGCTACACCCAGCGCGTCCAGCGGCTGGCCCGCGCCCTCGCCGACGACCCGGCGAACGAAACCGTCGCGCGGGAGCTGGCGGAACTGCTCGCGGCCCGGTTCCCCCGACGGGTCTGAGCCCGGCTCAGCCGACCCACGGCGGGGTGAAGACCGTGCCGTCGGCGAGTTCGGCGCGGAAGCCGACGGGCACCGTCACCAGCAGGGTCGCGGGCGCGTCGGACGAATTGTCCAGGCGGATGGTGGATTCGGCGGGGGCCACCGCGGCGTCCCCGGGACCGAGGGTGACGGATTCATCGTCGATGGTGAGAATCGCTGTGCCGCTGAGCATTATGAAGGTCTCCTCGCGCAGGACCCGATGCGGCTGACCCACCGTCTCGGCACCGATCTCGAGCCGCCATTGGCAGATCTCGGCGCTGCCGGTGGCGGGTCGGATGAGCGAGTGGAAGCGGACGTTGTGCATCGAGTGGACCTCGGCCTGGTCGGCGCGGATCACGGGCATCTGATCGCCTTTCAATTGGACAAGCTTCTTGTCTATATAGTCAAGCAGCTTGCCCATTCCGTCAAGTGCCAAGATGCATCCATGTCCCGCCGCGCTCCCGTACCCGCCCCGGATCTGCCCCTGCTGCTGCTGGCCGCCGCCGCGGAGGTCACCGACGCCGTGCACGCGGGCGTGGTGGCGGCCGGCTTCGCCGACATCCGGCCCAGTCACGGATTCGCCTTCGTGCGCATGGCCCCCGACGGCGCGACCGTGGGCGAGCTCGCCGCACATCTCGGCGTCACCAAGCAGGCGGCGAGCCAGTTGGTCGAGGAACTCGTGAGCAAGGGGTACGCCCAGCGCAATCCGCACCCGCGCGACGCGCGCGCCCGGCTGATCACCCTGACCGACCGCGGCTGGGCGGTGACCCGGGCGGCCGACGCGGCGCTGGCGGCGTTCAACCGCACATGGGCCGAAACCTTGGGCGCCGCAACGCTTTCCGAGGTGCGCGACGGCCTGGCGCGGGTGGTCCGGCCCGGCCGGGTGCGGCCGTCGAGCTGGTAGTCCTGCGCGATGCGGCCGGGGGGACGAGAATGCCCGGCAGCAATGCGGACATCGGTGATGTCGCCCCGGCGGCACGGGCGCCGGGTATCAGGACTCGGGCGAGGAGGACCATGCGGGAGCGGCTGCGCACCATCGGGCGGCGACTGATCGGCGACGACCCGGCGGAGAGTCCGCTCGCCCGGTTCGTCGTCTGCGCGGCGCTGGGGGTGAATCTGCTGTACAACCACCACGGGCGCGTCCCGGTGTGGCTGTGGGCGGCGGTGGGCGTGGCGTGCGCGGGGGTGGTGACGTTCTCGGTACTCGATCGCCGCCATCCGCGAATCGCGGTGGGCGCGTTGGCCGGTGGCGCCTTCGTCGCCGCGGCGGCCGCGGGTCCGGCGACGGACGCGGCCGCCTTCGTCACGACCTGCGTGGCGATCGGCCTGCTGAGCCAGCAGCTCCGCGTGAACGGATCGATCATCGTGACCGTGGCCGCGGCCGACGGCGCGGTGCTGGCGGCGAGTGCGACGCTGGCCCACCGGCCCGCCGACGCGTTGATCACCGCGCTGGTCGTGCTGTGCGCGGTGACGTTGCTGGGACTGTATCGGCGACAGTATCGGTTCCGGGCGCGCGCGACGGCATCGCTGCGGGAGCAGATCGCGCGCACTCGGCAGGAGCGGACCCGAGCCGCCGGATTCGACGAGCGGACGAAGACCGCGCGGGAGATGCACGAGGTGCTCACCAATTCCCTTGGGGCGCTTGCGGTTCAGCTCGATCTCGCCGAAGGGCTGTTGAGCGAGAACAGCGATCTGCCCGGCGCGCTCGCGCGGGTGCGGCGGTCGCGGCGGCTGGCGGCCGAGAGCACGGCCGAGGCGCGGGCGGTGGCGACGGTGCTGCGCGACGACACCCCGCCGCTGGACGGGGCGGTGCGCGGGCTGGTCGACGAGTTCCGCCGCGACCACCACATGACGATCGACCGTCAGGTGACCGGAACCGTCCGGGCGGTCGACCCCACGGCCGCGGTGGCCGTGCTGGGCGCCGCCCGGGAGGCCCTCGCCAATGCGAGCAAACACGCGCCGGGAGCGCCGGTATCGGTCGTGCTCAGTTTCGATACGGAATGGGTACGGGTTTCGGTACACAATCCGGCGGCGCGCAACCGCACACCCGACTCCGGCAGCGGGTACGGTCTGACGGGGATGAAGGAGCGTGTCGCGCTGGTCGGCGGCAGCCTGTCGGCGGGACCAGGACACGACGGGCGAGGATGGTCGGTACTGGTGGAGGTGCCGGGATGACCGATTACGCGCACAACGATCACGCGTCCAAGGGCCGCGCGGAGAAGGCGCGCCGCCTGGCCGCCTACGCCTGGCAGCGCGGCATCAGCGGCGGCGAACTGCTGGCACTCGCCCCCGCGACCCTGCGCAAACTGGCCCGCGCCGCCGACACCAATCCGCCCGGCAGCGAGGAGACCCGGCAGTTGATCGCGCGACTGCTCGACGAGAAGGACGCGTGGGCCGCGCGGCATCCGAATCACCCTGCGGCACAACGCGATCACCTCGACGAGAAGATCCTGTGGGTCAAGCCGCCGGTCCGGCCCTGGCAGGGCTGACTCTTGACACCAAGAAATGAACCGAGGTTCACTTCTTGAGTGGCACCCGATGAGCACCCCGGAACGCGGCCGGCGGCCTGGCGCGACGACTCGACCGCGGGCGAGGATTCGCCCTTCGCCGGGCGGCCCACGCCCGCGGACTCGGCGACCTATCCGACGCTGACCTACGAGGTCACCGGACGGATCGCGCGGATCACGTTCAACCGGCCCGAGCACGGCAACGCGATCACCGCGGATACGCCGATCGATCTCGCGCACGCGGTCGAACGCGCCGACGTGGACCCGCGGGTGCACGTCATCGTGGTGTCCGGGCGCGGCAAGGGTTTCTGCGGCGGCTACGACCTGTCGATCTTCGCCGAGGGCGGCTTCGATCCGAGCGAGTCCGCGCAACCGGCGACCGGTACCGTCCTCGATCCCACCGTGCAGGCGCGCAATCACGACGCTCGGCGCACCTGGGACCCGATGATCGACTATCAGATGATGAGCCGCTTCAACCGCGGCTTCGCGAGCCTGCTGCACGCGAACAAGCCGACGGTCGCCAAGCTGCACGGCTTCGCGGTCGCGGGCGGCAGCGATATCGCCCTGTTCGCCGACCAGATCATCTGCGCCGACGACACCAAGATCGGCTACCCGCCCGCCCGCGTCTGGGGCATCCCCGCCGCCGGCATGTGGGCCCACCGCCTCGGCGACCAACGCGCCAAACGCCTCCTGCTCACCGGCGACTGCCTCACCGGCAAACAGGCCGTCGAATGGGGCCTGGCCGTGGAATCCTGCCCCGTCGACGAACTCGACACCCGCACCGAACACCTCCTGAACCGCATAGCCCGACTCCCCGTCAACCAACTGATCATGGCCAAACTGGCCCTCAACAGCGCCCTCCTCGCCCAGGGCGTAGCCAACTCCGCCATGATCAGCACGGTCTTCGACGGCATCTCCCGCCACACCCGAGAGGGCTACGCCTTCCAATCCCGCTCCACGGAAGCCGGCTTCCGCCAAGCCGTCCGAGAACGAGACGCCCCCTTCGGCGACTGGAAACGCTGACCCCCCAACGCCCACGAACCCAGCCGCACCCTTTATTCGAATCCGCACCCCTTACAGGGCTATACAACGGGTGCGGATCCGAATAAGGGGTGCGGCTGGGTTCGTGGGCCTGGGGTCAGGGGTCGAGGGGGTTGGTGGTTTCGGCTGTGGTGGTTACCTTTTCGGCGAGGGAGCGGATGGTTTTGGCCTCCTCGGGGGTGAGGGCATCGATGAAGAGGTGGCGGACGAGGGCGACGTGGTGGGGGGCGGCCTCTTCGAGGAGGCGGCGGCCGTGGGGGGTGAGGTGGACGAGGACGCCTCGGGCGTCGGTGGTCGCGGGGGTGCGGGTGATCAGGCCGCGGGATTCCATGCGAGACAGGTGTTTCGAGAGGCGGCTCTTGTCCCAGCAGATCTCGCTGGCCAGGTCCTTGGCCCGGAGGGTGTCGTCGGGGGCGGCGGAGAGCGCGACCAGGATCTCGTAGTCGGGGGTGGAGAGGCCGTCTCGGGCGAGGCCCGCGGCCATGGCGGCGTCGAGGCGTTGGCGCATGCGAATGAAGGCGGACCATGTGGTCTGTTCGTCGTCGTCGAGCCAGCGCACCATGGGAATGATCCTAACCGTGGTTTGGTTGACATGGACACCAAAGCGACCGAGGAGGTCATGATGCCCGCCGTCACCGTCGACAACATTCTGGTGCTGCCCCGGCTGCCGCGGCCCGAATCCGATGCGCGGCAGCGGCCGGTCGTGTCCGTGGTGAGTGCGGATCGACAACGGGAAGGGGCCGGGTTCGAGGTGCGGCGGCCGTTCCCGAGTCTCGGGCTGCGCGCGGCGGATCCGTTCGTGCTGCTCGATCAGATGGGTCCGGTGGCCTACGAGCCCTACGAGGCGAAGGGCGCGCCGTGGCATCCGCATCGCGGCTTCGAGACCGTGACCTACATGCTCGACGGCACGATGGTCCACCACGATTCGAACGGCGGCGGGGGCACCATCAGCGAGGGCGATACCCAGTGGATGACGGCGGGCTCGGGAATCCTGCACGACGAGCTGCCCGCGGAGGAACTGGTGGTCTCGGGCGGACTGTTCCACGGCGTCCAGCTCTGGGTGAACCTGCCGCGCGCGCTGAAGATGACTCCGCCGCGCTACCAGGACCTGCGGGCCTCGGAACTGACGCTGGTCAGCTCCCACGACGGCGGCGCGCTCGTCCGCGTCATCGCGGGCGAACTCGGCGGCTTCACCGGTCCGGGCTCGACCTACACCCCGATTTCCTATGCCCACGCCTCGCTCAGCCCCGGCGCTCGCCTGGAAACCCTTTGGCCGCAAGAGTTTTCGGCCCTGGCGTACGTCCTGTCCGGCAGCGGACACGCCGGTGACCGCCCGGTGCGCGAGGGACAGCTGGCGGTCTTCGGCCACGGCGAGGCGATCACCGTCACCGCCGACGACCACCAGGACACGCCGACGGGCGACCTCGAGATTCTGCTGCTCGGCGGCCGCCCGATCCGCGAGCCGGTGGTGCAGTACGGGCCGTTCGTCATGAACTCCCGGGCCGAAATCATCGAGGCCATGGAGGATTTCGAAGCCGGGCGAATGGGACATGTGCCCGCCGAACACCTCACCGGCCGACGGCTGGGCGAATGAGCGAGGATCGGCCGTACGGTTGACAACGACACCCGTCATCAGAAAGGTAGACACGGCGGTTCCCAGCCCGTGTCACTGCGGGGAGTGTCGGCCGAACCGTCGCGTACACATCGCAGCAGACATCGAGGATTACATGAACGTTCGCAGGCTCATCGTGACCGTGAGCGCGGGATTGGTCACCCTCGCCGCCCCGCTCGCCCCGTCGGCGTCCGCCGACAACCCGATCCCGTCCGGTTCGGCGGGCACCGGATCGTCCGGTATCGACGACGTCATCGGCGCGACCGGTTCGGCCGGTCTGGCCCAAACCGGTTCGGCCGGTGGCACGTTCAAGAACTGTGACGAGGCGCGCGCCGCGGGCCGGGCGCCGCTGTTCCGGGGCGAGCCCGGCTACTCGCCGCACCTGGATCCCGACGGCACCGGAATGGCCTGCCCCACGGTCTGATTCACCGCTGACACGAAAACACCCGGTTGGCATTGCCACACCGGGTGTTTCGCTGTCTGCGCTCAGCGACGGAAGACCCGCACCAGCACCAGCCCGACCACCAGCGCACCCGCGCCGATGAGGCTGTACTTCACCTTCGGCTGGTTCACCTTCGCGAGGATGGCCTGTTTGGTGTTGTTCGCGATCCGCTGCGGATCGGTCCGTACCGCGAGCTCGTCGAGTGTGTTCGCGAGCCGGTTGCGTGCCGCCTCGATATCGCGCTCGATACGCTCGGTGTCCCTCGCCACGTCATCTCCTGTAGTCGATTGCCTCGCTGAAGCCCCGAGTGTATCCGCCGCCCGGATGTGCCGTCCGATGTCACAGCCGTCGATTACCGTGCTTGGACATGACCGAGAATCACCGCTTGAATGTCGGCGATACCGCACCCGAGTTCACCCTGCCCGACGCCGACGGCAAGGAGGTGTCGCTCGCCGACTATCGCGGCCGGAAGGTGATCGTCTACTTCTACCCCGCCGCCAGCACCCCCGGCTGCACGAAGCAGGCCTGCGACTTCCGCGACAACCTCACCGACCTCAACGACGCCGGCCTCCAGGTCCTGGGCATCTCCCCCGACAAACCCGCCAAACTGGCCAAGTTCCGCGACAACGAACACCTCACGTTCCCCCTGCTGTCCGACCCCGACCGCGAGGTGCTGCAGGCGTGGGGCGCGTTCGGCGAGAAGACGATGTACGGGAAGAAGATCACCGGCGTGATCCGCTCGACGTTCGTAGTGGACGAGGAGGGGAAGATCGAAGTGGCGCAGTACAACGTGCGAGCGACCGGGCATGTGGCGAAGTTGCGCAAGGATCTGTCGGTGTGAGTGGACGGCCCCGGCTGCGTCGCAGTCGGGGCTCGAGGGACCGCCAAGCCTCGAGATCTTCCGATACGCATCTACCGCGGTCGCAGTTCCTCGACCTTTTCCCGAAGATTTTGAGGCGTAACCTGCCACCGATCGACATCATCATATTCGAAATCGACCTTCAAACTCATATCCGCCCGCTTTATTTGCAGAAGACAAGTTTTCCAGTCCGGCTTCCCTGGAACACTCATCACAGATCTGAGTTCGATCATCTTGTCGAGCACCTCGAACCCCTGTGGCACCCGAGCAGCCCACCCACCTTCCCTGTCGTAAACATAGCCGAACTGGGACTCCGTATCCGCCAAGACGGCCACCAAAGTCAGGGACTCCCAGGAATCATCCTGATATGCGCTGTTTCGCAATATCGATTCGGCGAGGGTCATCAAGACCGCATCGGCCGCCGCACGACGGGCTGCTCGTTCTTCGTTGAGCTGCCATCTCGCCACATTCACGGAAGGCCGGTCGGAAGGAGTGGCCCCCGGTTGTCGATCACCGCGCTCGACGAAGGACATCGACCGTCTCGCTCGCGAGCAGGCTGGAGGAAAGAAACCTCTCCTCCAGAAAGCGATGGAGATGTGTTCCGGCGAGTTTGGAGAACCGAATGAAATCACCGAATGGGCTGGTGCGTCCGCAGAGGTCTCCGAGCTCGGCAGCGATTCCCTCCCACTCCGATGTACCGACGAACCAGACGACACCGAACTCCGCCTCATCGCGGGGCTCGGCCGATTGCCTCGGGAGCAGCGCGATCTTCTCCGACGTGCCCGCGAAGCGGGAATTGGGCGTCACCGAGTAATCCGATACCCGCAGTGCCCAGACCCGGGCCTCCCTCTCGGATTGCGGGAAGTCCGAATCCTCATGCGCTGGCCATGGCGGAACAATGTCGGAAACATCAGGAACAAAACCAATCTCGATGCGATCGTTCAATCCGAGGACGTAGGCCGTCCGCAAAAAACTCGGATTATCGACCGCATATGCTCGCTGCATTGGGGACGCGTAGACCAGAAAGTCACGTTCGTTGGGTACCTTCATCGTCGACGGCTGTCTACTCCAGGCCCTGGCGCATCTCGGCGGCCAGTTCCGGGGTGGCGGAGGGAAGTCGCCACCACCAGTGAGCGTCGGGGATTCCCGCGGGGATCACCCGATCCGGCAGGGGCTCGATATAGCGCGCCCGGTCATGCAACACCTCATCGGTTTCCTCGAGCAGGTCGTGCTCCTCCTCGCGAAACGCAGGGGAAGATTCCGCCTAGTCGTCGAGCAGGAGTTGGACTGCCGAACGCCGCAGGCTCGGATCCAACCAACCATCGACCAACGCGTCGGTCGCTGCGTAGAAAGACTCGTAAACGTAGTTGTGGAGGGTGCGGGCGTTGGCTGCCACCAGCGAACCGATCCGGTACCGAAAGTCCGCCAAGTCGGCCGCCGAGGGCCCGTCATGTGTCGTGAATACAGCTTGAAGCGTCACAAGCGTTTCCATCGCATGCCCGAAATGACCGACGCGACCACTGTGGTCTTCGGAACCACTCCTGTCGAGCTCGAGTGCACGTTCGAGGTCAACGCGCACCGATGCCATGAGCCGGTTGGCGGGAGGAGCGGTAGCCATATTCGCTGTATTTCCGAGCTCTCGCAGCGCTCTCTGATTCGGCGGGGCGGATACGAGTTCCATCGCCCGAGACTCGGCCCGAGCCTGGTCGACACGATGCATTACGATTATGAGTCCAGCAATCTGAGTGTCGAGATCGAATTTCATCGGATCCCGCCGCCTGATCCGATCGATCCCGGATCCGATGACCGCATCCACCTCTTCGGCGAGGGCGCGAATGTCGTCAGTGCTCATCGCCTGGACAAGTCGGCGTTCGAACTGATACCGATCCGCGAGCGGCACCAGCGCGGCGAGTGCTTCGCGGCGCAATTCGCTCGTTCCCCGCTCGACGGCGATTTCGTAGCTGTCACCTACTTCCTCCGCCAATAGCGCGAAGGTATTGTCCGTTCCGAACCATCTGTCGACGGATTGGTCGGACCAAACGACACGCTCGGGATGATGTGCCGCATCGATCACGGCTCGGTAACCAGCCGGTGACCCCCACAAGGCGAGGGCGGCGCATGCCAGCAGCCTGTCGGCCGGATGCGCCGATTCGTCGTTCAGCAGCTCTATCGCGGCAGGCTCACGCTCCGCCCAGCCACCGTCCAGGCCGTCGGCAAGGATGTCATCCGGATCTCCTGGATTTCCCTCGAAGTCCGTATAGAAGATCCGCTGCGCAACCGGACCTGGTTGAAACCCACTCACATACTCACGCGGCACGCCCCCCACCACCCAACCCTTCGTTCCCCGCTGTCCCGTTCGGCTGTCCATGATGATCCGACCGAGCCCGCCACAGCAACACAATTGACAACGACTCGGCCCGACCGCGTAGTTCGCAGCCGGGCCGAAGTTCAAAACCGTAACAAGCGCCGCCTCAAGTCCGCGGAATCGCCGACGAAGCCCACTGCATCATCAACCGCCAATGATTGTCCCACCACTTCCCGAACTCGGCCGTCCCCAGTTCCGGCGGAGTCGCCTCCCCCGGGAACAACAGCGAGCTGTTCGGCGACTGCGTCGGCACCGTCCCGGGATTGGCCGGAGCCGCGGCCGAACCCGTGGGCGGCAGCGAGCCCGCGGGGGTCTTGGCGGCCTCGGGATCTTCCGGATTCGGGGATTGGGTGTCCTGGCGTAAGCCGAGGTGGCGGGTGCCCTCGGGGCCCCAGGGGACCGTGCCGGGGTCGAGGGTAATGAGGGTGGTTTCGGGGTCGCCGACGTAGGACGCCTGTTGGGTGTCGGGGGACGGGGTGGCGGCGGGTGCGTCGGGGGTCGAATCGTCTTCGGCGGCAGGGGTTTCCGGGTCGGCGGCGGCGAGGGCGCGGTGGGAGTCGGCGGCGACGCGGGCCTCAGACAGGACGGGTGTGCCGACCGACCTTGTGCGGCTGGTGATCTCGTAGACGCCGCCCGCGACCAAGCCGCTCGCCAGGACGCTCGCGGCGGCGAACAGGGCGGTGGTGCTGCGGCTGATGCGGACGGGCTCGTCGCCCACGACGGCGGTGGATTCGGGGAGCGCGACGAGGGCGGCGCCGATCGCGGCGGCGGGGACGGCGATGCGGCTGGGCAGGACGGGGGCGCCGAAACCGCTGGCGAGGGCCGAGGAGACGGACGGTTCGGTGGCGGCGGAGCCGATGAGCACGACCGCGTCGGGCCGGACCCCGGCCGCGTCGAACTGGTCCCAGGCGGCGGTGACCGCGGGACGCATGGTCTCCTTGTTGACCACCGCGCCGCTGGCCGCGATCGAGGACACCACCCGGTCCCGGCCGGGCGAGATCAGCGAGAACGCTTGATAACCCGGCACGACCTCGCAGATGACCAGATTCTCGAACTCGTCCACCCAGGTCATCGCCTCGGCGAGGGCCAGATGCGCCGACTTGGCCGACACCAGCGAACATTCGTGCCAGTCGCCCGCGGCGAGACCGCTGACGATCGCGCGGCGCTCGGCCGCGTCGCGGTAGGTGACGGCCGCGCCGAGAATCTCACGGTCGGGCCCGATTTCGTCGGCGAGACTCTCCAGCGCCACCTCGACGGCCTGCGCCAATTCGGATTTGCTCTCACCCCGGGTCCGGACCGACCGCTGCACCAGCACCCGTTCGGGCAGTCGGCCGCCGTCGTCGGACAACGCCACCGCGTGGACAGTGCCGCGTTCGGTGGACACGCCTAGGGTCACCGCTGATCGAGCCACAGATCACGCCTCCGTTGCACTGGATAATCAGGCCAAGAAATACTCGTACTCGGTATGTGTTCGTCGCCACTTCCGGCGTGGATGGGTTATGAGGAACAACGAATCGGGACACGGACGGCGTAGCCGCGTGTCATCCGCGTGTCGCTACCGCTAGCCTGAGTATGTGGTGGAAACGCGTACGGCCTCGAGGGCGAGCAGGCGTCCGGACCCCGCGTTGGAGATGCAGGACGACCCACAGGAGTTGATGCCCCGCCGCCGCCCCACCCAGGAACGCAGCAAGCGGAAATTCGACGCGCTGCTCCAGGCGTCCCGAGAACTGCTGGTGGAGGTCGGTTTCGAGTCGTTCACCTGTGAGGAGGTCGCGGCCCGCGCCGAGGTCCCGATCGGCACGCTCTACCAGTTCTTCGCCAACAAGTACGTCATCGTCTGCGAGCTCAACCGCCAGGATCTGGTGGCGGTCGGGCAGGAGCTGGCCGACTTCCACGGCGAGATCCCGTCGATGGACTGGCTGCGGCACATGAACAAACTGGTCGACCACCTGGCCGACCTGTGGATGACCGATCCTTCCCGACGCGAGGTCTGGCTGGCCATGCAGTCCACCCCGTCGACCCGGGCCACCGGCGCGATCCACGAGAAGGAGTTCGCCGAGGCCGTCCAGCAGATGCTGCGCCCGTTGATGCCGCGCACGCCCCGCGCCCGCCGGTCGATGATGGCGCAGGTCCTGGTGCACGTGGTCTACTCGATGTTGAACTTCTCGGTGCAGGACGGGCTGCGCCACGAGGACGCCGTCGCGGAGCTGAAGCGGCTCATGGTCGCGTATCTGCTTGTGGCCGAGAAGGAATCGCGCTCCTAGTGCTCGATGAGGTCGGCGAGTTCGCCCGGATCCTCGAGCACCACCATCGCCGCCGCGGTGTCCCCGTCGTGGGTCAGCGACAGATGCACCCGCGCCCGCGGCAGGAATTCCGCCGCGAGCCCGTGCAGTTTGATGCTGGGCCGCCCCCAGGCGTCGTTCACCACCTCGATCAGCGGGTAGGGATTGTCGCCGATCTGCGGGCTGCGCGCGAAACGCGATGAGGCCCAAGCCTTCAGCACCGCCTCCTTCGCCGCCCACCGCGCCGCGTAACTGCGCGCGGGATCGGTCCCCTTGCTCTCGCAGTACCGCCGCTCCCCCACCGTGAAGCTCTCCCGCAGCATGGTCGTCCCCGCACGCTGCATCTGCTCGGCGAATTCGGAGATGGTGACCAGATCCAGCCCGATCCCAAGAATCGTCACAGCGCCCCTAAGTCTCGACGTGGTGCGGCCCGCGCCATGGTATCCCGAACCGCCTCGTACGCAAACGAATCGGCGGTGCCCGCCACCGCGTCGTGGCCAGGCACCGCCGAAGGTGTCGATTACCGGCAGCCGGTCCCCGGCACCGTGTACACCCCGTCGCTCAACCGGGCGTCCCGCGCCAGCAACACCTCGGCCTCGAGCCGTCGGCTCCGCTCCGCCGGAGTCCCGTCACCGCCGAGCCGCCGGTCCGCCGGGCGCTCGTACAGCGGCGCACCGCCGCACATCGCCTCGACCAGCCGCTGCCGTCCCGCCAGCTGACGCCGCTCGGCGCGGCGCAGGTACTCCTCGCGGCGACCCGGCTCGATCGCCTCGATGAACGCCTGCGGGTGCACGACCGCGACCAGCCCCGAGACGTGCCCGAAGCCGAGCGAGGTGACCAGACCGGCCTTGAGCGGGAAGCGATCCCGCAGGGCGAGCGGTTCCCGCAGCCAGACCAGGTGCGGGTAGTCGGCCATCTTCTCGTCCACGCAGTCCAGGCTGCGGTTGGGCGGGATGACGCCCTGTTCGAGCACCTGGCACAGGCCGATCAGCTGGAACGCCGCCGCGCCGCCCTTGGCGTGTCCGGTCAGGGACTTCTGCGAGATGACGAACAGCGGGGCGCCCGCGGACCGGCCCAGCGCGTCGGCGAGCCGCTCGTGCAGCTCGGACTCGTTGGGATCGTTGGCGGCCGTGGAGGTGTCGTGCTTGGAGAGCACCGCGATGTCGTCGGCCGACACGCCCAGCTTGCGCAGTTCGCTCGCCAGCCGCGACTCCGGCCCGCCGCGGCCCGCGCTCAGCGCGCCCAGCCCCGGCGCCGGGATCGAGGTGTGCACGCCGTCGGCGAAGGACTGCGCGTAGGCCACCACGCCGAGCACCGGCAGGCCCATCTCCACCGCCACGCTGCCGCGGGCCAGCAGCACCGTGCCGCCGCCCTGCGACTCGACGAACCCGCCGCGGCGGCGATCGTTGGCGCGGGAGAAGTAGCGGTCGCCGATTCCCTTGGCGCTCATGGCCGCCGAATCCGCGGTCGCGGACATGTCGCCGAAGCCGACGATGCCCTCGATGCCCAGATCGTCGAAGCCGCCCGCGACGACCAGATCGGCCTTGCCGAGCTTGATCTTGTCGCAGCCCTCCTCGACCGACACCGCCGCCGTGGCGCACGCCGCGACCGGGTGGATCATGCCGCCGTAGCTGCCCACATAGGACTGAACCACGTGCGCCAGCGCCACATTCGGCAGCGCCTCCTGGAGGATGTCGTTCGGGCGCGGCTCACCGAGCAGGTTGTCGATGTAGAGCGAGCGCATCGAGGACATGCCGCCCATGCCGGTGCCCTGGGTGTTGGCGACCATCGCCGGGTGCAGCCAGCTCATCAGCTCGGCCGGGCTGAAGCCGGAGGACAGGAACGCGTCGACCGTGCAGACGATGTTCCACAGCGCCACCCGGTCGATCGACCCGGCCATATCGGCGGAGATGCCCCACTTGGTGGGATCCCAGCCGGTGGGGATCTGGCCGCCGACCGTGCGCGAGAGCTTGGCCCGGCGCGGCACGCGAATCTCGGTGCCCGCCTTGCGGGTCACCTGCCAGTCGCCCGAACCCTCGACCGGGGTGATCACCGTGGAGTCGGGGCTCGCGGCGTGGAACGCGCGCGCCTCGGCCTCGCTGTTGACCACGAAGGTCAGATCCTTGTCCAGGAACACCGAGGTCAGCAGGGGCGCGGTGTTGTCGACCATGGCGTCGTCGTCGCCGTAGCGGCGGATGCCGCAGCGCTCGACGACCGCGTCGTGGTACCGCTCGGCGATCTCCGATTCGTCGACGTAGTCACCGCTCTCGGCGTCGTACCAGCCCGGCTTGGGATCGTTCTCCCAGGTGACCATGCCGGTCGACCAGGCCAGTTCCAGCACGCCCGCGGTGGACAGCCGGTCCTCCACCTCCATCTCGAACCGGGTCCGCGCCGAACCGTAGGGCCCGAGCTCCCCGGCGCCGACGATCACGACCATATCCGCGAGATCCGCTGTGACGGTGTCCCATTCGGGCACCGGCAGCGCGGAGGTCAGGGTCGGCGGCGCGGGCAGCGCGGCGAGCACGCGGCTCGTGGATTCCGTTGTCTCCGTGTCGGTTTCGCGGTCGGCCTGCTTGGCCAGCGCGGGCAGGTCGAGATCCGCGGTGGCCAGGCCGCCGGTGAGGTCGATCTGCTGCGGTCCCTGCGCGGTGACCAGACGGGCCTGCGGGGTGGACCACTTGAGCAGTTCGTCGGCCATCTCCTCGGTGGACCAGGTCTGCACGCCCGCCCGCTCGACCGCCGACACCAGCGGATCGTTGTGGCCCATCAGCCCGGTGCCGCGCACCCAGCCGATCAGCGCGTGCACCAGGGTGACCCGCTGCGACCAGGACTTCTCCGCGCGCCACTTGGCGACCACCGCGTCCAGCGCCGCCTTGGACTCGCCGTAGGCGCCGTCGCCGCCGAACATGCCGCGGTTGGGCGAACCCGGAAGCACCACATGCAGTTTCGCGTCCACGTCGTGATCCGCGCCGAGCACCGACAGCCCGCCGATCAGGCGTTCCACCGACCACAGCAGCACCCGCATCTCCATTTCGGCGCGGGCGCCCGCGTCGGAGAGGTCACCGGCGACGCGCGGCGCGGCGAACGGCAGCAGCAGCGTCGGCGACAGGGCGGGCTTGACGAGGATCTTCGACCCGCCCGCGGTCTCGGTCTGCTCGTTGCCGACCCACTCGATCAGCGCGTCGATGTCCTGGTAGGAGGCCATGTTCGCGGGCACCACCCACAGCGCGGCGCCGTGCCGGGCATGGGTGCGGTAGAGCCGCTTGTAGAAACCAAGCCGCTCGTCGTCGAGCCGCGAGGTGGTGACCACGACGGTCGCGCCGCCGCCGAGCAGCCGCCCGGCGACCGCCGCCGCGATGGAACCCTTGCTCGCACCGGTGATCACGGCGGTGTCGGAGGACCACACCCCGGCCGCGTCGGCCGTGCGCGCCGCCTCGGCGATCCGCTCGTACACCCCGGCCAGCACCGAGCGGGCCTGCTTCATGGCCCGCTGCCGCCACCACTCCGCCTGTGCCGCAACGGCTTCCCCGGCCCCGAGGAATCCGTCCACGGCAGTCTCGGCGACATGCGCGTCGTCGGCCAGCCAGAGCCGGGCCAGATCCTCCCGCGCGCTGGCCCACCGGTCGTCGAGGAGCACCGCCTTGCGGGCGTCGAAGGCCGGGGCCACCAATCGCGGCCAGTCCGAACCCAATTCGGCCGACACCAGATCGACCAGGGCGTCCGTGGTCGCCTCCGGCGCGGACACCCGCTCGCTCAGGCCGAGCTGCTCGAGCACGACCCGGGCCGCGGTCGCCAGCACGCCGTCTCGGCCGGTGATCTGCTCGGTGAACTCGCCCAGCGCGGCCGCGTCCACGGTCGCGCCGCCGCCACCGCCCGCCGACGGCAGCGACACGCTCACCCCGCGCCGCGCGGCGACCGACTGCACGGCCGCGTCGATGGCCGCGTCCACTGCGGCGGCGTCGGACAGCGTGCCGGAGACCAGCCCGCCCAGATCGCCGCCGCGCACGCTGACGCCCTCGCGGGTGCCCAGCGACAGTTCGGCGGTGACGTGGTGGGCCCAGCCGTCGCCGAGCTGCCACACCTTGGTGACCCGGTCGGTCACCGCGGCCGGGCGCTTGCCCGACGGGCCGAACACCTTGCGCAGATGATCGCCGATGGCGTCGGACAGCACCGAGCCGAACGGCTTGTAGGTCCGGGCCAGCCGCTCGACCGTGGCCGAGAGCGCGCCCATGTCGGCGTCGGCCGCGCCGTCGATCGCGCCGAGCGACAGCTCCGAACCGAGATCCACCAGCAGCTGGTTGCGCCGCGAGGACACGCCGTCGCACAGGCCCTCGATGGTGTCCACCGGGCCGATCTGATCGAGCCGCAGCTTGGTCCACAGCGCGATGAGCACGCGGGTGGCGTCGGCCGCGGTGAACGGGATGTCGTCGGGCCGCGGGCCACCGGCCGGGGCGGCGGCGGGCGCGGGTGCGGCGGCCGGCGCGACGGCGGTCGAAACCGTCTCGGCCGCAACCTCTTCCGGCTCCTCCACGGGCGCGGGATCGGTGTCGGTCGAATAGACCACGCCCGCCTCGCGCTCGATATTGAGCACCTCGACCTTCGCGGTGCCGAACTGCGGCAGCTTCAGCGTGTTGCGCGCCAGATTCGCCACGGTCGGGGTCGCGGCCAGGCCGATCTCCACGAAGCGCTCCACCCCGAGCCCGCCGTGGGCGGTATCGGTGAACAGCAGATCCTGGGTCTCGATCCAGCGCACCGGGCTGGCGAACTGCCAGGCCAGCAGCTCGATCAGCACCACCCGGCACAGCTCCGACGGGCGCGCGGCCCAGCTGTCCCAATCGGCGAGCACCCGGGCCAGCGGCTCGGACGGCACCAGGTCGGCGATCTCGGCGATGAAGTCGCGCTCCAGCGAGAACGGCCGCGGCACCAGGTTCGGAATGTAGCGTCCCTCGAGCACTTCCGGATGCAGGTCGACCGGCAGCAGCTCCTCGAGCCGGTTGCGGAACTCCGGCACGCCCTTGCGCAGCACCGTGGAGTGGAACGGCACGTCGATGCCGGGCACCAGCACGAAGGCGGGCTTACCGCCGAATTCCGCACGGCGGCGCTCGATCTCGTCCTCCAGCGCCTCGAGTCCGCGCACCGTGCCCGCGATCGCGTACTGCGAACCGCGCAGGTTCAGGTTCACGACCTCGAGGAATTCCCCGGTCCGCTCGGCGATCCCGGCCACGAACCCGACGACCTCGGCATCGGGCAGCCCGATCTGCGAGGGCCGGATGGCGGCCATCCGATAGTCGCTGCGGCCCTGGGCATCCCGGGGCACCAGCTCGTGCATGGCCGAACCGCGCTGGAACACCACCTCGAGCACGGCCTCGAGCGGCAGCACGCCCGCCACCGCGGCCAGCGCGTTGTACTCGCCGACCGAATGCCCGGCCAGCATCGCGCCCTCGACGAACGCTCCCGCCTCGCGCAGCTCCGCCACCTGCGCCACCCCGAGGGTCGCCATGGCGACCTGGGTGAACTGGGTCAGGTGCAGCACGCCCTGCGGGTGGCGGTACTCCACGCCGCGCGCCTTGAGATAGGTGGGGTTGTCGCGCACGACGGCGAGGATGGAGAAGCCCAGCGCCTCGCGGGTGTGCTTGTCGGCGCGATCCCAGATCTCCTTGGCCGCCTTCGACCGCGAGCGCGCGTCCAGGCCCATCCCCTTGGCCTGAATGCCCTGTCCCGGGAAGGCGTAGACGGTCTTGGGGGCCGCGATCCGGCCGGTCGCGGTCATCACCAGGTCCCCGCCGGTGCGGCAGGACACCTCGACGATCTCGCAGCCGCGGTCGACGGCGATCCGCTCGACGCGCACGTCGATCTCCGCGCCCGGCCGGACCATGCCGAGGAAGCGGGTGGTCCAGGCGGTGAGAGTGCGTGCGGGCGTGGCGGATTCGGGATCCACGGCCGAGACCGCGTGCTGCGCGGCGGCGGACAGCCACATGCCGTGCACGATCGGATCGCCGAGTCCGGCCAGCTTGGCGGCGGCCGGACTGGTGTGGATCGGGTTGTGGTCGCCGGAGACCTGCGCGAAGGCGGCCATGGCGCGCGGGGCGGTGATGGTGACGTCGCGACGGCGGCGGCGCGGGGTGTCGGTGGCCTCGGCGGAGACCGTGCCGCCCGCGCGCGGCGGATCGGTCAGCTCGCCCGCGCCGGTGCGGCCGCGGATGGCGAACCGCTCGGTGAGGGTGGCCAGGGTCGGCATGGACATGCCGGTCTCGACCTTGTCGAACATGGCGGTGATCTTGACCCGCACCTCGACGACGCGGCCCAGATCGGTGTCCAGGGTCTCCCCCGCCTCGGCGCGGACCGCGAGAACGCTTGTGGTGGCGGGCAATTCGTCGGTCAGCTCGATGCGATGGTCGAGGTGGACCAGATCCAGCATGCCCTCGATGACGCCGAGACCGTCGGCGGTGCGGGTGGTGCCCAGGACCGCGAAGACGGCGGGCCAGCACGCGCCGACCAGCACGTCGGGCACGACCCGCCCGATGGTGCTCAGGTGGTGCGGCAGACCGGAACCGGTGACGCCCGCGTGGTCGGCGATGAGGTCGGGGGTCCAGGCCAGGTTCACGTGCGCGACATGGGTTCCGTTGGCGGACTTGACCTCCGGCAGCTCCCGCCCGGCGGCCACGGCCAGCAGCGCCGCCATGGCGGCCTCCGCGTCGGCCTCGGTGACGACGGGCGCGCCGCCGTTGTACACCGACGCGGGCACGGTGAGGCGAATACGCACCACGTCGCGACCCAGCAGCGGCACCGTCAGCTCGACGTACGCGTGCTCCTCCGGCCCCTCGGTCGGCACCAACGTCGCGCCGGTCGGCGGATGCACCGCGCCCTTCTCGTCGGTGGTCCACTCGGCCAGATCACCCAGGCGGTGAATCGGATTGACGACGGTGCGCCCCGCCCACTGCACGTCCGCGGCGGCCAGCACGACATCGATCGCGCCCGCGGTGACCCCGGCGCGGCGGCGGCCGTCCACCGCCTCGGGCACGACGCCCTCGCGCATGAGCGAGTAGGCGGTGTTCTGCTCGAACCGGTCGAGCAACTCGCCCACGGGCTCGTCGACGCGGGTGATGCCCGCGACCGACACCGTGCCCGGGATGACGCACACCTGATCGGCCGCGTAGCGCGGATCGTGGGCCTGCCACAGCGAATCCGAACGCCACCAGCGCCGCACGTCGGCGTCGACGACGGGCACGAAGTTCACCGGCTTGCCCGGGGTCTTGCACAGCGACACGAAGAACGACACATCCGCCGGATGCAGCACGGTGCGCTCGGCGGCCGGATAGACCTCGCGCAGTCGGCAGATCGCCTGCACGGGCTGTTCGAAGGCGGTGTCGTCGGCGAACAGCGAGGCGATCTCGCCGCGATCGGCCGGATGCAGGCGGGCCTCGGCGCGGCGCATCATCTCCGCGAAGCGGTCCCGCCAGGTGATGTCCAGCCACACCGAGCGGGTGGCGTCGGCGATCGCGCCGCCGAAGTCGGTGCCGCAGTCGAAGTCCTTGCGGCGGTCCAGGCCCACCGCGAGCTCGACGTAGCGCTCGAGCCAGTCCAGGTAGGTCATGGTCGCGACGTCGCCGAAGTACGGCTTGGCGGTGCGGTTCAGCGCCTCGATGATTTCGGCGCGGCGCGCGGCCACGGCCTCGGCGTCGCCCGCGACCTCGTCGAGCAGGCGGCCGGTGCGCGAGGCGGAGTTGTCGATCTCGTGGATGTCGGCGCCCAATTGGCTTCGGCCCGAGGCCATTCCGTTGGTCGCGGTGCCCGCGGCGACCCAGTCCGGGGTGCCGGGGGTGTCCACCAGCAGCTGCTTGACCTCCGGCGCGGTGGTGGCCTCCAGGGTGGCCATGGCGGCCGTGCCGACCAGCACGCCGTCCAGCGGCATCGCCGGATAGCCGTGCGCGGTGGCCCATTCGCCGGTCAGGTACTCGGTGGCGCGCTCGGGAGTGCCGATGCCGCCGCCGACGCAGACCACGACATTGCTGCGGTTGCGCAGCTCGCCGTAGGTCTCGAGCAGCAGGTCGTCGAGGTCCTCCCAGGAGTGATGGCCCCCGGCCCGGCCGCCCTCGATATGCATGATCACCGGGTAGTCCGGCACGGCGTCGGCGATCCGCAGCACGGCGCGGATCTGGGCGACGGTGCCCGGCTTGAACGCGACGTGGGTGATGCCGACCTCGGACAGCTCCTCGATGAGCGCGACGGCCTCGTCGAGTTCGGGGATGCCCGCGGTGACGACCACGCCGTCCAGCGGGGCGCCCGCCGCGCGGGCCCGCTGCACCAGGCGCTTGCCGCCCAGCTGCAACTTCCACAGGTACGGGTCCAGGAACAGCGAGTTGAACTGCACCGACCGACCCGGATGCAGCAGCGTCTTCAGCTCGGCCACACGGTCGGCGAAGATCTGCTCGGTGACCTGGCCGCCGCCCGCCAGCTCGGCCCAGTGGCCCGCATTGGCCGCGGCCGCAACGATTTTCGCGTCGACGGTGGTCGGGGTCATGCCCGCCAGCAGGATCGGCGAGCGGCCGGTGAGGCGGGTGAAGGAGGTCTCGACCACGATCCGGCCGTTGGGCAGGCGCACCGGCTTGGGCGCGAAATCCCGCCAGGCGGGGGCGATCTCGGGGGCCGCGCCCGGGGTGAACAGGCTGCGCTGGCCGGGGCGGGTGGCGGCGGCCACGATGCCGACGCCGGTGCCCTTCAGCGAGCCCGCGGTGAGGCGGCTCAGCAGATCGCCCGGACCCAGGTCCAGGATCCAGTGCGCGTTCGTGGCGACGACGGAGTCGACGGTGGCGACCCAGTCCACGGGCTCGACCAGGATCTTGGCGGTGAGCTCGGCGGCCAGCTCGGCGTCGATGCCGCACTGATTCGCCCAGCCCACAACGAGTTCCACGGTGTCGGCGAGCGCCGGGTGGTGGAAGGCGACCTCGACCTCGACGTCCTCGAACACCGGGGCGAACACCGCGCCGCCGCGCTTCTTGGCCTCGCGCTCGCGGGTCTGCTCGTCGTGGATCTCGGCGCACCGCGCGCGCACCCGGTCGAGCTGGTCGACGGTGCCCGACAGCACCGCGCGGCGACGACCGTTGCGAATCGAAACCACCGGCGCGACAGCGGGTTCCAGGCCCTGGGACACCTCGGCGACGATGGCGCGCAGCTGGTCGGGATCGACATTGGAGACCGCGACCATCGGCGAGCGCTCGCCCACCGGGATCAGGCCGCGGCGGCGCGCCGTCAAACTGCCCGCGGCGCCGATCAATTGGGCCAGCGCGAGCAGTTCGACATCGCGCTCACCGCCGGTGCGGGCGGCCTCGGCGGCCAGCAGGCCCTGGGAGTGGCCGACGATCGCGAGCGGGGCGTTCGCGGCGGGGTCCAGGCCCTGCATCCGCAGGGCGCGCAGGGCGGCGGCCTGGGTCAGGAACACGCCGGGCATGGAGACCGCGGCCGACCGCAGCACCTGCTCCGAGGGCGCGGCGGAGATCTCGTCCTGATCCGGATCGGCGAGATCGTCCTCGAGCATCCACGCGATCGGGTCGAAACCCAAGGGCCGCACCATGAGCAGCCGCGCCGCCACCGGCTCCAGCTTCTCGGCGGCCTCGTTGACCAGCGCGGTCAGCTCCGGCTCCAGCGCGCCGTCGCGCACGATCTCCTCGAGTTCGCCCAGCCAGCTCGCCCCCTGTCCGCCGAAGGCCAGCGCGTACGTCTCACCGGCCAGCAGACGATCCAGTAGCGAAGACTTGGCGCCCCTATCCGCGGCTCCCCCAGCCACTTTCGCGTTCGCTCCGGTCCCGGTGCTCTCGTTGATCGTCAAGACGTTTCGACTTCCTTCTCATGGCGGCTCGTCCCTCGTGGGGGCCGCTCCTCCGTGCGCAGGTGTCCCTCGCCCCTGAGGACCTGAATAGAGCCGAGGATGACACAGAATCATGAGGGATTCCTCATGTTCCTTCCGCGGTGTAAGGGTTACCTCCGAGTATTCCGGTACACCCGTCCAAGAATCCTCCGAAACATGACCCCGCCTCATGTTTCAAACCCCCTGCTCCCACCCCCTTACCCACGCGTAGGAAACCCGAGGACCCCTCACATTGCCCGTTACTCAATTGTTATAATCCCAGGTGGCCTTACTCACCAGTAGGAAACACCCCTCCACCTCTTCGCGAACCCGGTCAAGCCCGGTAGAGTTTGGACGGCCGTACCATCACGCGCGAGTGGCGAAATTGGCAGACGCGCTGGATTTAGGTTCCAGTGTCTTCGGACGTGGGGGTTCAAGTCCCCCCTCGCGCACCAGGCCATCGCCTTTCAAACCTGTACCAATCGGTGCAGGTTTTTTTGAGTCTGAGCTGCTAGGACGCGCGCTGCTGATGACGTCCATCAGCTCGACTCCGTCTACCGCCGGCCGTTGGTCGGCCGGGTCGATGCCACCGGCTCGATCGACAGCACCCGCTTCGGCGTGGCTCGCGCCTATGGCGATCAGCTCGCCGCCGAGCAGGGTCTTGAACGGTTCGGCCAGCTCGATGCGGACGTAGTCCTGTTCGAGGTAGACCTTCTCGAAGAACGCTTGGTTGAACAGGCGACGCACGCTGCTGGCAGCGGCTTGGTAGCCAGCAAAGCAGTTGCTGGCGTAGTTCAGTGCAGTGCGCAGGTTGTGCTCCACGACCTCGATGTTGAGCAGGCTGGCTTCCAAGCGAACCTCGATGTGTGCCAACAGTTCAGCGATGCGGTCCTGTTCCTGTTTCATCAGGTCGAGCGGGATCGCTCCGGCGTAGTGGGCTTGCAGCAGCTTGCCGCGCTGATCGAGCAGGCGCTTCTTCTGTGTGTCCAACTCCCGGGCTTCGCGGTCGGCGGTCTTCCGGCTGGATGCCAGTTCACCTCGAAGGCTAGCTTCGATCTGCACGCGCAGTTCCGGAGCGAGCTGGATGGTCTTGTACTCCTCCTCGATCAGTTCCTCGACGCGGTCGATCAGGACGGCCCGGCGCTGACAGTCGTTCGACTTCTGGTGCCGCCCCAGACAGACGAAGTACGGGTAGACAGTGCCATGCCGGTTCTTGGCGTGGGTGACGATGAGCCTGCTGCCGCATCCGCCGCAGAACATGGTCGATTTGAGGTAGTGCGGATGCTCGCGCTGCTTTTCACCGTTGACGCGCGAGGTCAGTAGGGCCTGTACGAGCTGCCAGGTGACCGGATCGACCAACGGGGTGTGTCGACCGGGATGCGTTGCGCCACGGTAGACGACGTCTCCCTTGTAGTACGGCGAGCGCAGAATCGTTTGCAGCTTGGTGAACTCCACCGGCTTGGATGGCAGCTTCGGCGTCGGCCGGGTGATCAGCCCCTTGATCTCCAGTTCCTTCGCCAACCGCTTGAGCGTCCACTCTCCGGTCGCATACGCCTGGAAGGCCCAGGCGATCAGGGGACCACGTTCGGGGTCCACGACCACGGTACGGATTTCGGCTCCTTGTTCGTTGATAACGCCGACGTTGCGGTAGCCGAGGGGCGCTCGGTTCGGGGTGCCACCGGTGCGTGCCTTCTCGGTCATACCCTTCAAGACCTCGGTGGCGAGGTTGCGGGAGTAGAACTCCGAGATGGAGCTGAGGATGCCGTGCAGCAGCATGCCGCTCGGTGTCTCGTCGATGTTCTCGGTTGCCGAGACCAGCTCGGCACCAGCGGCTCTGATGGCCATGTGGATCTCGACGTCGTCGGCCCGGTTGCGCGCCAAGCGGTCGACCTTGTGGACGATGACGTAATCGACCGGATGCTCCTTGATGTAGGCGAGCATCTCCTGAAGCTTGGGCCGGTCAGCGGTCTTGGCGCTCTCGCCCCGTTCCACAAACTCCTTGACCACGATCGCCCTAAGCGACGCGGCCTTCTTCCGGTTGGCATCGCGCTGCGCGGGCAGGGAGTACCCGTCGGGGTCGCCATCCTTCTCAGCTTGCTCTTTGGTGGAAACGCGCGGATAGGACACCGCCGTTTTGAGTAGCTGGTTCGAAGCGACCGAATCTGAATCGAGTGGTTCGAATGTATTTCGTGTCATGTTCTGACCTCTTATCTCGTTACTGCGCCATTTGAGGTTCTATTATGTATTGAATGCACTTATTGCAAACTCCTTACAAAATCTAACGGTGACAGATCCGGCCACCACGTGCCGCCGGCACGACGGCCTTGGCACTGTGCTTGCCATCCAATTGCGTGTCGCACAACGCCGGTTTCTTCACGGTGATCACAGTCGCGGAGCCCGGTCTGCCGGAGCCGTACCTCGATCGCCACTTCGCTGACGCCGAAGAGACCAGCAAGGTCGGCCACCTTTTGGATACCCTCTCCCCATGCACGTTTCAGGAACTTCTTTGGCACGAGAACACAGCCTGCGAAGTAGTCGGCTGCGCGTTCGGCTTCGACGCCCGGGTCGTGGTGACCGGGTCCGGCGTACAGGACGTGCCTGCGACCGTGGTCGATGATGTGCTTGAACTCGTGGAACAAGGTGAATCGCTGGCGTCGCCAGGAATCGAAGCGATTGAGGTAGATCACCCACTCGCCGTCTCCCTGGTCCCACAAACTCGCGCCAGAGGTGCTGCCAAGCGTCCGCTCGACGCGCAGCCTCGGCAGTTCGGTGACAACCTCACTCGGCACCGGACCCTCGTCGACCGCGCAAAGCTCCCAGAGCTTGGCGGCTTGCAGTTCAGCGAGTATCAGGGCTTCCGCGTAGGTGACATCCGGGCGGCGAGGTACGAGCGCCCGCAACTCCCGCAGGAGGCCCGGTTGCCGAGAAGTGCGTTTCCCTGGCCGATCCAGCAATGTTCCCAGGTTGTTTACTGTTGATTGTGCGTCGTGCATCAATGTCACCTCCTTCCAAGGATTCAAGTGTTGCCGTCTATACGATTCACTCCTTTCTTTCTACTTATTATGACATTAAGGAATTATTAAACACCGAACATGACCGCAGACACTTGGAGCTCAGTCCTCATCCTCACCGCCGATCGGTCCGTCGTACTCGTTGAAGCTGATACCTTTTTCCCTCGCAATGCGAGCGAAGTCTTCTTCGATCTCTTTCGCTTCCTTCACGGTAAGGTTGTACTTCGTGCGGAGGTAAGGACGCAACGCAGGAAGTTCCCCCTTGGGCGTCCACCCTGCCACAGCGAACAGGTCACTGACTGGCACGCGCAGCGCCTGCGCGATGGCCTTGATGTTGTCCGGTCTCGGATTCGGGATAAGCCCTTGCTCGATCCGCGAGACGGTGCCTTTGTCGACTTCTGCGCGGCGCGCGGCTTCCCGCACTGAAAGCCCGAGTGTTTCACGCCTCGACTGAATCAATCTGCCCAATCTGGCAATATCACCGGTTTCGTTACTGTGCAAATCTTCGTTCATTACATTGCCCCCATTCGTACCTGAATAATACCTCTATTTGGGGAATTATTTCAACGCTTTTCGGCAATTCAACACAATTCCACAACAGTTTCAGGGAATGGGTTTCATCCATTCTCGTCGAGTCGGTTATTTATCCAGTGCAGCGTCGAGACTACGGGCATCTCCCTCACCAAACACCCACACCCCACCGTCAGCCGCCGGAATTATTACCAGATCCGTGTCGTGCGCCATTTGTCGCCCCATAGCCTCATAGTCAATGCGGACAAATTCATCCAGACCGGACGGCAATGCTCCGCTGAGCCGATCTTCCAGGTTCAGCGGCGTAACCATCTGCCTTGCATAGTCGGCGATATTCTCGTAACGCCCCTTGTACGCAGCAGCAAAACGATCGAACTGGGCAGGCTCGTCCTCGTAGCGACTCGCCCAGGCCGCGAACGCCGGGCCGTGCTGGGCGATGCCGCGTGCCACCTGCGACAGCAGCTCAAGGCTGTGAACATCTTCCAGCCCGATAGCCCCGGTGGTCACGTCGAAGTCGCCGAAATCCTGGTCATCCCAGATGTAGAACCGATCAATCCCGTGATCGAGGGGTTCGCCAAGCACCGCGAATAGTTCAGCGCGAACGACACCCGGATCCCTCGCCATGGCGAGCCAGGTGCCTTTCGTCAGTTCCGCCCGTAGCGGCAGGCCGGCGGTGACGTAGATGCGCGGGTTGAGACGGGGCTCCTGCTCCTGGTTGTGTTCGCTGTCGACAGTCGATTCGGCTGCGCGTGGAACCGCACCGTCATCGCGGTAGTCCCTGCGAGCGTCGACCTTCGGAAATCGCTCATTCATGATCACCCCCTTCCGTCTGTTCGGTGTCGCCGATCGGCAGTTGGTTCCGTACGAGCCGCAGCGACAGCGCCTCGACCGCTCCTTGCAGATCGCTGGTGGTCAGGTCGTCGTAGGCGCCGGCCAGTTCGATGATCCGGTCGGCCACGTAGTCAGCCCGCGCCGCCAAGGCGCGCTGGTCGTCTTCGCTTCGCAGATCGAATGCACGGGTGGCCTGCACCACCTCGATAGCGACCGTGACCGCGGCCGAACGGATATGCTCGCCGGGCCGCTCGACGGCGTCATAGACGGCTCTCAGCAGCGCTTCGCTGACGGCCCATCGAAGCTGCCACTCGGCCTCACTGTCATGCTCGACGACAGGGGTAGGACTCGCCTCCTGGGTCTCATTCGCGTGAGTGGGGCCGTTGTCTTCGTAGTCGTTGTGTTCGTTGGTATTTGGGAGCTTTTCGCTCATAGGTACCTCCTCTCGGGTTATGTTGTTGTGTTGGCCGGTCGGACAGCGGAGAGGGTGTGCATTCCCTCGATCCGCTGTCCGCCGGCCTCTGACACCAGGTGCTGAGCCAGGCTCAGCTGTCGGCCGATCCGCCTTCCGCCTGTTGTCCGCGACGACCCCGTCCGCGGCGACTGCTCTGTGGCTGGTCACCTTCGGTTGCCTCGGACGCGGCTGCGTCGTCGGTTCGGGATTCCTCTGGCACGAGCGCGAGATCATCGGTCTCGTCGTCGTCCGGTGGAGGCGGTGGGGTGGCGGTGAACAGATTGTCGATGGCTGCTTGCCGGGTGCGGGCCTCTTCTTCGATGGCGGCCCGTGCGGCGTTGGCCCTGGCCATGAGATCAGGGTCATTCTTGGCAGCCTCGATCCAGGCGTCGACGGCGTCGAAGCATTCAGCCTTCAGGCTTCGGCCTCGCAGATCGGCAATCCAGGTCAACTGGGTATGCCGCGCCGGGTCGATCCGTATTGCCAGGGTGATTTCCCGGTTCGACGGTTCGGGCATGGTTCGTACCTCCTCGGTGCGAGCGGCCGGTAAACGCATGCTGCGCTTACGGAAACGGCCGCACGACACCGATGAGTCGGTCTTGTTAGGCTCACCCGGCTCGGGGGCGGTAGCGGGCGCGAGGATGACCGAGGGGTCCACGCGTCCGCTTTCCATCGGATGGCACCGGATACCCGGGAATCACGATGTCGGAGTCGATCTCGTTACCCCAGGCGTCCCATCCGAGCCGGGGCCGGCGGGCGAACAGCTCCAAATACGGTCCCGGACTGACCCGTTCGATGATCGCGTACTGCTCCTCCGGCTTGTGGCTGTGCTCCTGTACCGGGGCGATCATCCAGGTTGGCTGGGCGCGGAAATTGACCGGCGCGCGCCCCTTCGTACCGAACACCAGCTGCTCGCTGGCATTTCGAAGATAGATGCCTCGTTGGATACGCAGCTTCACCCAAGTGAGCGGTGACCGGTAAGTGAAACCCCAGGCGTTCATCACGTCGAAGACATGGGGCAGTGCGGCGTTGGTGACCCATAGCCACAGGTGCGCATCATCTTCGGCAAGATCGGCGACTGGCATGGCCTTGATCCAGTTCAGATCCATCAGCGGATAGTGCTGCTCGGCACCGTGGTTGCCATGCTGATAGATATCCCACGGTGGGTCGGCCACGATGGTGCGGTAGCGCCTCTGAGGTTCCGAACTCTTTTTCAGTGCAACAACTTTGGCGTTCGTCATAGGCCACCTCCTTTCTGCATGGTCGGAACAAGTTCGTCGGGTGCGATGACCCGGAACAGTTCCGAGCGCAGCTTGCGGTCCTTGTCGATCGCTCGGCGCAGCACCTCACGTCGTTTTTCAGCCTTGGACGATGTCTCGGCGGCGATGCTCCACACCACCAGTGGGAAGACACCCTCGTTCTGTTCCTGCTCGATGCCCTGGCGCCAATATGCCTCGTACTCATAGCATTTGCGGATGAGAGTCGGAATGCTCTCGGTACCCATGTCAACCTCGATGAAGGCGCTGTCGACGTATTCGCTGCCGGGCGTACTTGCAGTTTCGATGTAGAGGTCCGGCTTCAGTGTCAGGCGAGCAGCACCGACGCCGACGTAGTCTCGCCAGGCAGTGGGTTCGATGTCGCACTTCAGTAGCTCCAACCGCTCCCCACGATTGGCCTCGACCAGCGCCACATGGACATCGCCAATGCCAAGTTGGTGGTCGAGGAACCGCTCAGTCGGGGTGTGGAAGCGTCGCCGGACGACCGTACCGGATTCACGGCGAAGCAGGCGTTGGCCGATGTCGTCGACGAAATGGACCATGCCGTTGCTCCCGGCCGCCAGGCCACCGACCCTATGGGTCAGGTTGTCCAGCACACGGAGCCGCCGAAGTTTCGCCAGCGTCCGTTGCGCCTTGCGCCGACCGGATACCAGAGCCAGATCGCCGAAATGCAATGTCTCGATATGCCGGACGGTCAAGAACCGATGCTCAGCTACTGAGCGCACGATGGCCCAGTCACGTTCGCTCAACTGCTTGGCTACGGCAGACAGATCACGAATGGGCTGGCGAGTCCGACGACGGGTCGGCTGCTGGTGTGTGGTGCCCGAATGGGCACCATCATTCGCGTCCAGCAGGACGCGAAATTCGGGGCTGACCGGCGAGGATGCTGGAATATGAGTCGAGGCGAGACGGCCATCGAGATGGCCCCTACCGGCAGCGCCTCCGACGCCCGCGATCCCGCTCACGCTTGCCTCCTGCGTCGCCCACCCGCGCTTCCGGCCGAGGAAGTGCCGCCGTTCACTTGATCGAGCAGTTCGGCGAACCCAGCTTCGATCTCGTCCAGCGGTTGGCCGTAGCGTTCGCGGCTCAGGCGCCGAATCTCGTTCGGGTCGCTGGTTTCAGGTGGCGGTGGCAACGTGACGCCCGAGGCCCAGGGCTGGACGGTGTTGTCGCGCATCAGGTTGAGGTAGACGTGGTGCGCGGGCAGCGCGCCGAAGTCCTCAGGCGCGAGCACCGATTGCCCGGTGGCCATGTCCTTGGCATCGCCGGATTGCAGCTGGAAGGTGATCCGGCTACGGGCATTGTTTCGGAAGGCATCGAGCATCGCCGGAGGTAGTTGCTTCTGGTACTGGTGTGCCAGGTGGAATCCAGCCCGGAGACTACGGGCGGTAGCGAGTGCATCCCCGAGGTCAGTCGGTAGGCGCAAGTAGTCCTGCACCTCGTCGATGTAGACCATGACCGGCGTGCGGGTGTGCTCCGGTGTGCCGGCGCGCTCGCGGATCGCCTGCCAGAGCTCGGCGAGGATGATCGCTCCGAGGAGCTGCGCCGCCTCCGGGCCGATGACACCCTTCTGAAGCGGCACCAGCAGTACCTTTTTCTCACGCAGCACCTGCCGCACATTGAACTTCGGATTGCGCTGCGCCAGCACCGCTCTCAGTTGTTTGGTGAGCAGCGGACGCAGCTTGTTCGAGAGCGGAGCGATCTTCGTGTCGACCGCTTCCGGTGACAGCGCGTCGAACCAGGCCCAAAAAGGCCCGGCCGCGAACGGATCATCGCGGATGACCCGTTGCGTAAGTGACCGCCGGAACCCGGGGTTGGTCAGCAGGAGCGGCAACATCGCCAGGCTGGCGTCGTCGCGCTTGGCCAGCACCTCCAGACTGTTTCGGAGGATGTCGGCCGAACGCGGGCCGAGGTCACCGTGGATAGCGTGGATCGTGCCGAATAGTGAATCGGCGATCACCTCAGGGGTACGGCCCTCGCTGTACGCCAGGGGATTGATGCCGACAGGTGCCTCATCCAGCGGATCGAGGAGCACAATGTCGCCGGCCCGTTCCGCTGGAATCCGAGCCAGGATGTCGGACACAAGGTCCTTGGGTTCGATCACGACCACCGGGCGCCCGGCTTCGAGGTCCTGGACAATCAGGTTGAGCAGCAGTGTCGATTTGCCGGTGCCGTTCGGTCCAATCACCCACGTGTGGCGCATGCTGTCGAGCGCGTCGTAGCCGACTGTGCCGGAGATGCCCGGCGCGCTGGCCTCGGCGATGACCCGCTCACCGGACAGCAGCGCCGGGGTCGGCCGGACCGGTTTCGGGTGCAGCGGCGGCTGCCCGGGGAAGCGCTCATCGTGGTCGCTGACTGGCCAAGCCAGGAGGTGACTCAGTTCCGGCACACTCAGCGGTTGAGAAGGTGCAAGGATCGACCACGTCGCCTTGGGCTCATTGATCTTCCCAGCCTTCTCATCAGCCAGCTTGAAGTGCACCCCGGCGGTTTCCACTGTCCCGATGGCCGCCGCCAATCCCAGCAGCAAGGACTTCCGTCGCTCCGCGGTGCCGGCCTCAACGCCGATCCGAATCACGGCCGAGAAGCCATGCTGGCCGAGCTTGCGAATGAGAGCCTGCCGAGCGTTCGGCCGTTTATCCGGCAACAGGCCGCTCCACACCTTCGAGGCCATCGACTGGTGTCCCCCGTGTGGTGGTTCGACTGGGGGCAGCATCGGCTGGCGGCGTGGCCCGAGGACGACTTGGATCACCAGTCGCTCAGTACCTTTCACCGCAGTGAGCGCACTCAGGATGGAGCGGGCCGAGGCGATTCGGTCGACCGGCTCTAAGGGCCAATCTGTGGCGGTCAACTTCAACCGGCGAGCCGTGATGATGTCGCCGCGCTCCTCGGTGTCGAACGGCGTCACCACCGAACCGGAGACCAGCTGTTCAACCGATCGCCGAACACCCTGGGCGTGTCGAAGCTGGCTACCGACGAGGTATTCCACGCCATCGCTGGTCGAGCGGGCTTCGAGGATCAGCTGGGGCGCGTGCTTCTGGGCGGCCCAGTGGCGGAGCAGCGATGTCGCGGCTCCTTCACGAAAGGGGCTGGGCCAGAACAACAGCTGCCAGACCAAGGAATCGGCGGTCAATTCTGTGCCGTTATCACTTACTGTCATGATCGGCCTCCTTCTGATTTGCGCTGGATTCCTCGGTCTTGGTGTTCGCGTCGGTAGTGCGAGCAGCATCGGCCAACGCTAGTGCGAGGAAGGCTTTCCCCAGCAGGCGGATATCTGGCTGCTCACGGTGAACCGTTCGTACGTAGATCCGTCGTTCGAGTTTCGCCTGGTGACGCTGCTCCCGATCGGCTCGACGGTAATTTGATCGTCCTGTTTTAGACATAGCAGTCCTCCTCTTAGAATTACGTTTCTATTGATCGCCAACGGCTAATATGATCGCCGGTCTAGCCGGTGAATATTTTCACCAGATCCTGTCTCTACTATGCGGTGAATTAATTCACCAGGCAATAGAGTTTGAGCAAACTACAACACCGAAACGGCCGCCGGTGACAGCGGTGGAAAATCTGGTTTGTTTGAAAAATTTCGCTCACCACCCGGCGCGCATTTTGCGCCACAGGATGATCCCGCCGATCACCAGCCCGATAAGCCCGACCACCCCGAGAATCGTCGCCAGCGTCGGCCAGATCGACTGAATCAGGCTGACCGCGAAGTAGATGGCGATCACGCCGAGCAGGATACTGATGCAGGCCCGCTTGAACTGCTCGATCATGCCGGACGGGGAATCGCCGCTCACCTGGGCCACCGCCGTACCCAGTCGATCGCCTCGTTCGCCACGATTCCGGCGAAGGCCAAGGCCAGACGGCTGCTCGTCGGTGCCAGATCCTCACGTTCGCCGGCATAGCGCTGGATCTCGCGAGTGAGGCGCAAACTGCGCCTCACCACGAAATTCACCAACTCACTGCACATTTCGAGCTCGTCGCCTTGGGGCACCTTCGGCTGCAGCTCATTCAGCACCACGCGGTGGTTCGTGGAATGGTCCATCCTCACCACTCCCCACCGAGGTCGTCATCGTCCGCACCATCGACGGCAGCGAGGGCGGCACTGTCGCCAACAGAGGTGCCGCTCAACGGTTTCGGGATCGGCTGAATGTCGACACCTGGGGCCGGATCAGTGGTCTCGGGCTTCGGCGTCAACTGCTTCAGCAACCCGTCCAACACCGACGTATCCACCGTGGAGTCCGGCAGGAGCAAGCCCCGCAGCGGCTGGTCCTGCTGTTCGACGATGTCGGCTTCGGCGCCGCAGCCCTGGTGGTAGCTGCGCGCGATGAGCCGCACCTGATCGGCCGCCTTCATCGCCTCGCCCATGACGGCCAGCGTCTGCGCGTGGATGCGCTCGCCCTTCAGGCGCACCTGGCCCAATTCGCTCCTATGCTGGTCGATCCGCCGCTGCAACTCGCGGCGCGTCGATGCCACGACCGCCAGTTGGCCGGCCAAGTGGTCGATCTCGTCGGTCAGCAGCGACCCGTCGCGGTAGTGCACGGAGAACACGACCACATTCAGCACGATCACGATGAGCGAGAAGAAGAGTCCCAGGATGGCCGCGCCACTGACGTTTCCGCCTGCACTCAGGCTGTCGGAGATGATCCGGTAGGCCATGACCACTCCGGCGCCGACCGCAATGGTCATCGACAAGACCAGGAACGTGAGCGGAATGACGCGCGCCTTGCCATCCGGCAACTCGATGTGCCCGTCATGGCCCTTGTAGCCCTTCAGATCCCGGCCGAAGAAGTGCAAGCCGATCGCCACGGCCGCAGTACCGAGGAGCGCGAACACGACGGAGGTGATCAGGGGCACGATGGATTGCCCGATCGCCGAGCGGTTCCCGCCAGAGACCCCGGCCCAGTCGACATTGAAGACCTCGCCGATGAAGTACAGCAGGACCGGGAAGTCCAGCACGATGGCAAGCGGCGCCAGTCGGCGCAGCCAGCCCGGGACGCGCCGATGCTTGAGGCTGCCGTCATCGCGCTCCTCGGTGACCACCGCACTGACCGTGTCCATGCGCTGCTCAGCCTCGGTGGCAGTCAGCACCTCGGCGTGCATGCCGTGGACCGGCGTCTCATCGACGCGGTCGAGTTCTTGTCGCAGCGTGGCCGTCTCAGCCTCCATGCTGGCCGCCTGGTCGACCAGCTGACCGAGTTGTTCGACGCCCCGGTCGCGGGCTTTCGTAGCCCCGGCCATCCCCTTACTGGTCACCAGCGCTTCCAGGTTGCTCAGCCGATCCGCGTCGCGTACCCGCCCGATACGCCACTGCTCGGTCACCAGCGCCAGCACCATCGTGAGCCAGCTGGCGGGAATCGGGCCACGGCCGAGGAGCGACCAGGCGATGTGGTGCCTTGGCACTTCGTGCTTGACGAACGGAGCGGGGGCCTCCGCCGGCGGCGTGGTGATCGCCGAGGGCAGCACCTCGACGGCGTCCAGATGGTGGCCGTTGCTCGGCAGTGTGGGTTGAATGGTCATGGTGGTGTCTCCAATCTGGTTGAGGGATACGGGATTTTGGGAGTTCGGATCGACGTCGTTCATGGAGCCGCCCGGTGGAACGTCAGCTCGACGCGGCGGTTCTGCTGGGCCTTCAGCTCGTCGAACACGCCGCCGGTGAAGTTCGGCACCACCGGCTCGCTCGCGCCCTTGCCAGTCACAGTTCCGACCTGACTGGCTGGAAGACCAAGCGCGACAAGCCGATCGGCGACGGCTCGGGCACGCTGGCCGGACAGATCGCCATCGTCGCGGCCATTACCGATGTCCGCGACATGCCCGGCGATGTCGATGGACTGGATGTCGCACGTGGCAACGGACTGGACGATCGGGCGGAGAGCATCGTCGGCATTCGCCGGCAGGCTGGCGCTCTCCGGGGCGAAGTGCAGCGCCGAATCGTTCAAGCTCGCCCACACTGGGCAACCGCCTTCGGTGATGGCGTCGGGTACCGGGACGACCGGCACAGGCAATGTGGCCGTAGGTGCCACCGTGGACGGCGCGTCATGCGCGACAACACAACTGGCCGCCTCGGCCCGTTGACAGATCCCGACCCAGAGCTGTTCGACCACGCTGCGGGCGAACGGCGGAAGGCCCGGCTGTGATCCGGAAGCGATACCAAGGCCATGGAACGTCACATGACGACCGCTTAGGCTGGGCATGCGGCCTTGCCGGGCAATGCTGTCGATAACGCTGTCCGGCTTCGTGTTCCACCCGATGACGCGCAGATCGACCGGTGCGACCGTGCTGATCCCAGAAGAGATGACCGCGATGTCTCCGGGCAGTTGGCTGGCGCGGTCGAGCAGGCCGAGCAGATCGAGGCCGAGCGCATCGGCGCGGGCACCGGTAAGCGTGTTCGCCAGTTCATGCAGGGAGGCGTCGATTTGGCGATCGGCGTCGGCAGTGGCGTGCTGCACCTGGCCGTTCGGCCGGGTGGGCGTCAGGTCCTTCGTACTGATAGCACCCGTGGCCGAGGACACCACGCGCACGGTGGCGTCGCCGCTGCGCTTGGACTGCTTGGTCATGTCGGTCAGCTCGGCAACGAGAGAATCCGGCAGGGCCACGCGCGGTTCGGCGCTGGTGGCGGTGGCCACGAGGGTGATGGCGGTCGGCACCTTGTCCGCAGAGATCGCGGTGCAGCCGATGACGCCGCTCAACGTGACCACCGACAGGACGATCGTTGCGCTTGCGGCGAAGCCGGCGCGGACGCGACGACCGATCCTTCCGTCGGGTGTAACGGCCGGGGCTACGGTGGGAGGGGTCATGCGGAACTCCTTTGGCTGGGTATTGGAAGGCTTGGGCGAGGGATGAATTCGGATGGCGTGAATGGCCTGGTGCTGGATGGCCGTCCAGCACCAGGCAGTACGCATCACTATGGCCAGCAGTCGATCGCCCAGAGGGCGAGCAGCCGCAGGTATCCGGTGGACAGTTCCCAGGCGTGATCGGCGCTGGCCGGAGCGGCGGCGTAGTTGGTGTTGGCGAAGATGGTGATCTTCGCGCGCAGTTCGCGGATGTTCCGGAAGACGAAGGCCGTGATCTCGTAGACGGTCTCGGCATCGTCACCCTCCGGCACGGCCAGGCCGCTGCCGGTGGGCTTAGTGGCGGCCAGCGCCGAGGTGGCGATGGCGTCCTGGTGGGCGGCGTCGAAGTCCGCATCGGCCTCGACGGCCTCACGTGGCCACCGCCGAATCCACTCCAGCAGACCGGTACTCATCCAGCCGGTGAGCTCCCGGGCGTGCGCGGCGGTGGTCGGTGCCGCATCGTGGTGGCCGCTCAGAAACCGGCGCAACTTGGTGTCGAAGGCAGCCTGCTGAGTGAGTGCGTAGTTGGCGATCGCGGAAGCTGCGGCCGGATCGTCGCCGGGTGGCACGAGCGGCTTCAGGTCGTCGGACAGGCCGATCCGGACGTAGCTGGTGGGCTTGCTTGACATGCGGGTGCTCCTTGGAGGTGTCGGCCTGATGGCCGGGAGGGTGCAACGACGTGTTGCTGAACAGGAGCTACAGCGCCCCTACGTGGACAAGATCCAGATTTACCAACCGCAAACTTGCGTGCCAAACGCGATCCGGTTTGCGGGTAGATCCAAAACTTCTTGCAGGTCAGCTCGATTGGTGGACGATTGCCCGCAAAGTTGCGCAGCGTGCGCAAAGCGCCGAGACCTAACTGATTCAGGTTCGCGCCGCGCTTTGCGGACACTTTGCAGATAAGGAGAAGCCCGCGCCCCGGTATCGGGGTGCGGGCATGCGTGGGCGCGCAGGATGGATGTGGTGATAGACAGGCCGGATGCGGCCTGTTGGCTACGAGGAGGCCGGACCCCACTTGTGGACTTCGCTGCGATCGACAGGAGATCGGTAGTTGACCACTGGCCAGCTACCGCCGCACCCGGCGACGAGCCAGACGATTCCACCAAGTTCAGTCTCCTTGGGTGTGGCCTTCGGCTGCTCCTCGTCGTGTTGCCAGAAGTGCGGCAGCACGTCGACTATGCGGCGAGATGCACGGTCGATCTCCTCGCGGGTTTTAGGGTCCCGCTCGATATAGTCCAGCTTCGTCGGATCCTTCAGGAGCGCGTCGATGATGGCGACGTAGATGGTCGGCACCAGTTGAACGAACTCGTGCCAGACCTCCTCGGCCCGTTCCGGATTGAGCCACGGGAATGGCGTGCCCGAGAACATGGTTGTCCGCAGACTAGCGAGCCACGAATCGAAGTATTCCCAAAGGTCGGTCGGCGTGTTCTCCGGACCATCTTCAGTCCAATCCGCATAGTGCTGCCAATGTGCGAAGAACTCATCGCGGGCAGCCGTTATCTGTACTGCGACGTTCAAAACGACTCGCTTATCGTGCTCGCCGAGAACACGGCGAAATACTTGGCCTGCCCGCTCCTGGGATGTGACACCCAAAAACAATTGAGCTTTCTCTTTTTGCGTCATCGGGAAACTCCTTTCACGATGCGCGCCCAGTGATTGTAATAACATAATCGTTAGATTAAGTAAATAGCTGGTTGTTTGTTCAAGGGGGACGTAACGAGATGCGGTAACGCTCGATACACTTAAAGCCCGGTTAGCGCGAACGTGTAGATGAGGGGCACATGACTGAGTCGCCACCCTTGCAAATTCCCGATCCCGACAAGCAGCTTAAAGCGGCGGTTGCCCAGGAGCTGAAGCGTTGCTGGCTGACCAAGGTCGGCAGCAAGAGCGACGTTCGCGGAATTGTCGTCGATGGTTCGGGCACACTGAACAGCGAGCTTTTAAAGTCATTGACTAATCTACAAGCGCTCATATCACAGTGCCTGCAAGATACGTCACTGGACCTACGGGAGCCGGAAGTCCTTTATATACCGCTTCTGGAAGCCCATCCGGCCGAGCCTGAATTGGAATATTCTCGCGCGGGTAGAAAACGAACCGTCGAGGAACTGGGACAAGAAGAGAAAGCTTGGGCAATTGGCGTGATGATGCGCTTGCTCAAGGACTATCCCGACAAGAGCTACGGCAACGATGACGACAACGACTGGACGTCCGGGCGACAGCGTTACGCTACCCACATATTGTGGATTAATCGCCGTCAGCTCTACGACTCGGAAGATCCCAAGAACTCAAGCCGTAGCCTTCGTGATTTTTTGACAGCCTACGTTGAACATCTAGTCGAGAAACTCACTGACGAGGAAACGTGCAGCCGCGTTATCGAAGCTGCTCGCGCGAAGATGCAGGAGTTGGCCGCGCGCAGGCCCGCCGTTGGGGACGACCCAGCAACTCCACTCCAGCCAGATGCCGTCGGTCCCGAACCGGACGATAATCCCGCCGAAGACGATCTTCATGCACCAGCCCCCGACACCGACGCAACAGAGGAGGCACCGCCAGCCACGAGCGACGCGGGATCGAGCCTGAAACGGCGCTGGAAGCATCTCGTAGCTACTGGCGCCGTCCTCACGCTCGTGATCGGCGGGATAGTGATCTTCGTTCATCGCGGCTCAGGTAGTGGCCACACGAGCACGATGGCCGGGCTGACGTCCAGCTCGACCGCGCCCGCTCCACCCGGTGTATCCCTCTCGCCGAGTAACACGTGTGATGACTCATTGCCTGCCGCAGCAGTCGCAGAGCCCGACGTCGATATCTGCGTGGTGTACTGGTGCCTCGGCATCTTCCACGCAGCGAACGGTGTGGATTCGATCCCGGGGCGTGGTCAGATCAAGATGCGCCCACTGATCTTCAACCGCTCCTCGCACACAGTGGATATTTCGATCACGCCGAACGCTGCGCTCCGGTTGCTCGTCTCAACGCCCGGAAACCCTCGCGACTGGTGGCAGCCACCGCCGGCGACAGCCAAGAACGGTGACCATCCAAATATCGTCACCTGGAAGGGTGAGGTGATGTGGGCGGTCCCACCGAACGCCCATCGTGACGCAATGCGAATTGATATGCCTGACGGGCTGCACTACACCTACGACGGCTTCGCTACGTTCTGGGAGTACACGACCCTCGACGCAGGGCAAACCGCCTTCAAGCCGCTGCGGTTCAACGCGGACGGTAACCCAATTCAGGAGGGTGACTTGGTATTCAACGTCCCGCTCGACGAGAACAGCCGGATACGTGGCCTGGTGCTTGTCGACCGCAATGACCCATCAAAGATCCTGGCGGTCAGCGATGCCGGTACATGGCCGCCCCGCTCGGATCTCAACTCGTTCTGAGATGTTCGGATACGCAACGATGACAGGATGCGTCTATGAGTAAACAAAGTTTCTGTGTTGCAACGGATCTGACGCCGCCATCAGCTCGATCGACCATGCTGACCACCAGTATTCGCCCTAATCGTCCTCGGCGGATACACCTCCGTCGCCCGCTCGGGCAGCCGCACGCGGCCCGCTTGGACATCACCCACCAGCCGATCGAACGCCTCGATGTGTCGAACCAGTTGCGCCGCATCATGTTCGCGGTGCGCGGGTAGATCCTGGCGCCGGGCCGTGAGCAGGTACTTCCACGACAGCCACGACACCATCTCGCCGTAGGAGCTTGGATTCATCGGGGCGCCGGCGACGAACGGGATCTCCCTGGTGTGTCCGCCCGCCTCGTGGTCGATCGCGAACGTCAGCAGGGCCAGCTGCTCGTGCACCGCATCCGGGGCGTTTCGCCCCTGCTCGTAGATCACCTGCCAGATACCGATATACCCCACGGCGCAGCGCAGCAGCACCGTGCTCGGTTTGATCGCACCCGAGAACACCCGCAGGAACACTCCCGCATCCGGCAACGGCCATCCTGGTTGCGCTTCGACCGCAGGCATTGCCCACACCCCTGGCAGCGAACCCATCCGCTGGAACGGCAGTGACATGCGAAATCTCCTTGAGAAAAATTGAGAGACAACAACATTCGAGAGATAACGGGGAAGGGGAAGAAGGCCGAGCCGGTCGTCAGTCCCACAGCTGCGCACACGGCAGGGGCGGAAGATCCGGCCACACGTCGTCATCGACAGTCACAGTCAGCTCCACCTCGGAGAAAGCAGCCGCCAGTTCCTCGGCGACCTGCTGGGCCTGCTCAGCACCGGCCTGGTAGTCCAGGCGGAGGGTGCCAAGCTCGATGTGGAGGTGACGGGGGTGGCGGATCGTCACACCGCATCACCTCGGGTGAGTCTTTGAGGGCACCACGAGGCCGGCGGCCACCAGCGCCTGGAGCGCGGCGGCCTTACGTGGGCAGCGGATCGCCCGGCAGGCGACATGGAACTGCATGACACGGTGCGCCTGATCGACGGTGAACGACACCTCGGGTGCTGGATGACATTGCTGCTCGGTCAGCGTGACCGCCTGGTGCATGGCCAAGGCGTGCATAGCAATCGGGACCTCCGGGTCGGGCGGAAACGGGGCGGTACCCGGCACCGGGGGCATTCGCTACCCGCCCCGGCTCACCGGGGGCTGGTACGCCGCTTTGGGGGCGCGGCGTCGGCCCGGTGCCGGGTACCGCTTTTGACCTTGGCCCACAGGGGTTTTCGGGCGGTACGGGTTACCGTTGGGGTACCGTGGGGCTAGCGTGTGAATTTGCCCAGGTCAGGCACGAAAACCGTAGGGGAAGGCGATGGTCCGAGGGCGGGAGTGGACAGGATTCGAGGCAGCGGCGCTTCAGGAGGCGATGCGCAGGTCGATCCGTGAATTCGCCTCCGAACTGGGGATCGATACCACCACGATCTCCAACTGGCGGTCGGGCCTCGGTAGTGTCGTCCCTCGTCCGCGGATGCAGGCGGTTCTGGATACGACGCTGGAGCAGCGTGCCACACCTGACGATCGGGCTCGGTTCGAAGAGATCGTGGGCGAAGGAGAAGTCGTCTGGCGGGAGCGCCACAGCGGTACGGCCCGGTCAAAGTCACTCGCGCTAGATGCGTCGAGCGACGGTCATCTGGTCGCCCCGGCGATCACGGAGACTTTGGACGGTATCACCGATGCTGTGACGAGCGCGGGAGAGCCGTCGAAACATGTAGATCAGGGAATCTCCACGGACCTGGTCGACGTACTCAGTCGCGTCCACAGGCTGAGTCGGTCGGTGAATCCAGACGTTATTCAGCAGCTGCGAAGCAGCACGCGCACGAGCATCGCACGGTACGAAACAATTGATCCGTCTGGCCTTGTTCCGGGCCTCAAAAAGCAGCGCCGATGGCTTGACGATCTTCTGGGCGAATGCAGCCACCCTGTGCAGCGCCGTCAGTTGTCCGAGACCGCCAGTGAGACCTCCGGATTGCTCGGCTACATCGCGGTCGGCAGCGGGCATTTCTCGCTGGCGCGTGCCTATTGTTTGGAATCTTTCGAGCTTGCAGACCATGCGCAAGACGCTAACCTCATGGCGTGGGCGCGCTGTATGCAGAGCTTCTGCGAATATTACGCTGGGCAGTACAAGAAGGCATTGCATTACGCCGAAGACGGACTTGCCCATGCCGGGGCTGGCCCACAGAGCGTACGCCTGTCCATCAATGGTGTCGCGAGGGCCGCCGGAAAGCTTGGCGACACCGAGCGCGTACACCGCGCGGTCGACCAAGCGTATGATCTGATGTCGCAACACGATGTGCCCGAGGGCGTCCCATCCAGCATTACACTAGGCAGCTACAGCCCGGCACAAGTGGCCGGCAATGCGGCGACGTCGTATCTTTCCCTAGCGATGCCAAAAAGGGTGGAGGAATACGTGAAACTGGCGCTCCCCGAAATGAAGGAGACCAACTCCCCCTGGGGTCGTTCGCTAGTGCCGTGTCAGGAAGCCTTCGGTAGGTAATCGGGGTGGCGGATCTTCGATCCGACGGCGAAGTCCCGGATCGGTCTGGCGTGCTGGTTGCGCCAGCGGATGTAGGCGCCGATCGCCGCGTCCTGGACGGCGTGGCTGCGGTGGTCGGTGCCGTTGAGCGCGAAGTACCGCAGCGCGGAGAACTCGCACTCGATCCGGTTCAGCCAGGACGAATACGTCGGCAGGAACACCAACTCGACGGCATTGGCCGCGCACCACGCCCGCACTTCGGCCCGCTTGTGGACGGAGTAGTTGTCGCAGATCAGATACAGTTTCTCGTCCGGCCACCGCGCCCGCAACGACTTCAGGAACGCCAGGAACTCCGTCCAGCGTTTCCGGTCCCGGATGCGGTAGTACAACTGCCCGGTGGCCAGGTCCAGCGCACCGAACATGTGCCGCACGCCCTGGGTGCGGTTATAGGTGGCCCGCAACCGTTTCGGCCGCCGGACCGGGAACCAGCCGCGGCCGGCGCGTGGTTGCAGATTCAGCGGCCCGAACTCGTCCACACAGACCACCCGCCCGTCACCGGGCGGGTTGCTGTAGAGGTCCAGGACCCGGTTCATCTTCCCGGTGAATTCCGGGTCGTTGCTCGCCTTCCAGGTCTTGGTGACCTGCCACGACACCCCACCCGATTTCAGAATTCCCCGCAGGGTCTCCCGGCTGATATCGGCAATGTTGTTGTGCCGCAACACTTCGACCAGCTTCGACAGACTCCATACCGAGAACGGCCAGCCCAGATCACGCGGGCAGCACCGGGCGATGGAACAGATCCGATCACGAGTCACCTGATCGGTCTTCGCCGGCCTGCCCGCGCTCCATTTTGGGTCCAGCGCGTCCATACCCTTCTCGTTGAAGTCGTGGATCACCTGCCGCACATACGATTCCGACACCTGCATCAGCCTCGCGATCATCGGCACCGGCTGCCGCTGCGCCGAGGCCATCACCACGATCGCCCGCCGCATCCGCACCGGCTGCTTGCTGCGCCGCGCAACCTGCGCGAGCTTGCGGCCCTCTTCCGAGGTCACCGCTCTGACGAACACATCCGGCTTCCGAGCCACCGGCCACCACCTCCGGCAGCAGCATCGATGACGCCCCGACACCAGGGCAAGCCGACACCCGGTTACCGCATCAACTTATCCAGACGCGGCACTAGTGATGATCGACTTGGCACGCTCTCACATCTTCGCCGAGGAAGCAGACCTCGATGCCGCTGCGGGGATCATGGTCGACGCACTTGAACTGTCGCCAGGTACGCCCACGATACAAGTGCGACGCCGGGCATCAGAGTTCATTCACGATGCTGCCGCCAAGTGGGGGGATACGTCACAGCTGCGCACGGTTCAAGACGCGCTGGCAAACTCGAAGCGCGTTGATGAGCATCATGGATAGGCCACCCGCCGATCGGCGCGAACACAGTATCGGTCGACTCGGCTACTACTGGTTCCTGACGTTCGAGCACGCCAAGGATTTCCATGCACTGGTCAAGGAATGCCAGCAGGCGATCATGCTACCCGGCTATGACCTGGTCCCTCATGATGGGTTACATCTGACGCTGGATCGAATTGCTTATGACGGTGGTGTGATGCCGGAACAGATTGATTCGATCAGGACGGCGGCGCTGTCTGCGTGTCAGGGTCAGCCGCCATTTGAGGTGGCTGTCGAGCAGGTCAGTAATCTGCATGGCGCCATAGGCTTCCGTGTGTTGTCTGCCGAGCGCGTACGATGTCTTCGTGATACGTTGCGGGCTGCGACTCTCTCTGCATACCCTGATGCGCCGGTGAAAGCGTCGGCATCCGCCCCGCATGTCACGATTGCTTATCCTTGTCCCAACACCATTGTGAATACAGTCACCGCTGCGGAAGTCGACAGAATCAATGCAACGGTATACAGAACGAGCATGCCGATCACGGAGGCAGTGATGGTTTTACTTGAGCGTCGTGAGCGATCATATTCATGGCAAGTAATCGCGAGAATTCCGCTGTCCAGCTGATCAGCGTCGTCGGATATCGAGAGCGCACGCCAAGTCTAATTATCCTTAAGCCTCTAGCGAGTCGCAAATGTTTCCTGTTCAGATATTCGGTGGATCTTACGACTACTTTTCGATCGGCTCGATCCGTCAAGCAGTCGCCGTCTCATAAGCCCGAATAAGGTCACTGTGCAGCCGGCCACGGGCCGACGTCGGGTGCCCGTTCTCCCGCGCCCACTCCCGGATCGCTGCCGTATCCGCTCGCTTGGCAGCCAGTGGTGCTGCCTTCTTGGCTTTGGGATCCCGCCCGACCCTCCGCGCATGTGGCGTCCACTCATCGAATACCCGGCGCAGCCGCTCCGCGTTGGTCCCGCTGAGATCGATCTCGTAGCCCACGCCATCGAGCGCGAATACCAGCGTTTCGGCCGCTACCGACGTACCGTCGACGTCATCGAGCAGCTCGACGACGACCTTCTTAGCCATCCACAACTCCCTTGAGCTCGTACGACTACGACGATCAGTGACAATAGCCCGCCGAGCAGACCAGCGCTATTTCGGTCACAACACCAGCCTCCCACACCCAGGCGCGGGCTCTGCCTCAGGTCGAAACCCACTGGGGAAGCACGGACCGATCCGCCCTGAACTCGTTCTGAACAGTGTGCCGTCCTCGTGCGAGTACGGCAATCAGAATATAGTCCCAACCGGTCGGCAGGTTAATTCGGCCAGTCGTCGGAGGTTAGAATTCAAGTACTTGACCTTCCCAGCGCAGCGGTGGGCGGGCGTTTTACCGTCTCTTTACGTCGCGCTGAAAATACCAACTGCGGTAGGGCGGCAAACCACTCCCGAGCGCGGTAGACTGCGAACCTACGGGGGCATCAGACTTGCGCGTCGTGTTCGTCTCGCTACCCCAGTAGTCACCGGATGCTCCGTCGCGGGAGGTTTGCGACCATGATGAAGCCCAGCTCTGAATGGCATCGGGGTGCCATGACTGCCGTGATGCAGGGGGGATGATCGTGCAAGATACGTTGGACAACGGGCTCTTTCTTGAAGATATTCAGCGTTTAGCCGACAAATATGGCGTATTTGTCGAAGATGCGCTGTTGATAGCTCTGAACCTATATGGAATCTCGTCGGATGAGCCCCGTCACCGGGCTAGGCTGACTGTGCGATTAACATCTCGCAAAGATGTCCCTTGGATGGTGATTATTCCCCTCAATGCGGTTGGTTCGCCATTCAAGCTGCGGGACAATGAACTGTACCTCGGATCCGATCTTGTTGGTACGGTTCACCGGATCGATGCTGACGAGGCTGTGGGGGGATACTTTCGGAATAATGGCCGTGCGGTAACGTTAAATCCCAATGCGCGAAGTCGGTGTACTGGGTGTGCCTTTTGCCCCAATACGCTGGAAGCTGCGGCGGATCCTCGGCTGTCGGAGGAACGTCAGCTCTCGGAGTTGCTGTATGCGCTCAGAGAGCAACATCCGCGGGGCGATCTAAGCGAAATTCAGGAAATAACAGTTTCTACTGGGTGCTTTGAGCATGAGGCAGCCGCACTCTCCCATCTTCGCAGTCTGCGTCGCACACTAACTGACCACGGTATTGGTGCACGAATCGGATTGTTGACTTCGGTTATCAGAAGCGATGCGGCCATAAGCGAGTTGGCCACCACGATCGCCCCTTTCGTTCTTCGGTTAACAATTGAGTGTTTTTCACGGCGGGAGCTCCTGCTGAAAGCGAGTAAAGCAGAGCTTCGGCCGAGTGACATGGCCGATTTGTTGCACCGTGCACAAGATGGAGGTATAGATACCTCGTTCACCTATATCTGCGGACTCGATCATATCGTCGAGCTTAGGATGGGGCTCGCTCCTCTTGCTCCCTATATTACCGAGTTCCCAAATTTTCAGGTATATCAGGCTCACAACGCAATCATGGCGGGTCTACGTGCTCCCGGCGCGTCCGAAGTCGAATATTTCTTACGCGCACGGAAGGAGATCGAAGAAATCTTCGGCCCCACCGGTCTTCGGCCTCAAGCGTGGGAAGGCTATCGGCCGTTATGGTATTTCACTTTTGGTGACGAGAAGCTGGTCGCGTAGTGGTCGGTCTGGAAAGTCATGCCGAGATCTTGTGGCGGGCTCTAGTATATCTTACCGTCGTTCAGCTGCATTTGAACGACAATGTCCTGTTGTCACGGCCGCTGACAGAATCGGACATCAAGCCACGGCCGGCTGGCCACTGGGGAACGGCGCCCGGTGTCGCCTGGGCGTTAGTCCACATCGGCTTGAGGGCAGGAGCAACGCCATCGACGAAGCTCGTACCGATGCTCGGTGCCGGTCACGCCGGGGTCGTCCAAATGGGATTAAGCTGGTTGACTGGCGATCTGGCGACACGTCGAGCCGAATTTAGTCGCGACGAAAAGGGTCTCACCGCGCTCGCTCGTACGTTCCCTGACATTCCTGACATAGGCTCAGAGGTGCACCCCGATCTTCCGGCTGGAGACTTTCTGGGCGGATGTCTTGGGGGCGCACTCGCCTTCGCATGCGGTTCGGCGTTGGACGCAAGGGATAGGGTGGTCGTCCCCATAATTGGTGATGGGGAGTGCGAGACTCCGACAACGGCTGCCGCATGGCTCGCAGCACACGAGCTGCATGCTGCAAGCGTGCTTCCCGTCGTACATCTGAACGAATTTCGAATGGGAAGTCGTTCCATTCTGGGTAGAATGAGTAGCGACGAGGTTGGAAGATATTTCAAAGGCCTTGGGTGGGATTGTCAGATTGTCGCTGTTCACAGCTCTGCTATCTCCATTCACCGCCTGTTTCAGGATCTTCTGCACCAGAGTATAGCCGAAGTATTGAAGGGCCGACGTCGATGCTTGGTTTTGCGGTGCGCGAAAGGCTGGAGTGGGCCCCAGATAGTGAATGGCGTGCAGCACCTAGGAACTGCCAAGCTTCATAAGACGCCGCTGACCGCTGCGAGAACCTCGTCAATCCAGCGCGTTCAACTAGAAGAGTGGTTGTCTTCATACAAGCCACAGTCTCTGTTTGACGTCGACGGTCGCCCCACTCACTTGTTACAGGCGGCTCTCGATGTCCTCCGCCTTGATCGGTCTGCGCCGAGAGAATCCGCCGTCGAACTTTCGTCCAATACTCCAAGGCCGGTTCGCCAAGAAAAGACATTCTCGGAGGAGGTATCCTCGGTACTAAAGCATCACGCCAACTGCGGAGATTTTCGCTTATTTAGCCCGGACGAGATGGAGTCAAACCGGCTCGGGGCTTTAGCGAACCTGCCGTGGGTATCCGAAGTACTAGCGGAGGAAGTTCTGTTCGGCTGGCTTGCGGGTTGGATTTCGAGTGGCAAACGGGGCCTCCTAGTCTCCTACGAAGCTTTTTCGACGCTACTCACCGCCGGCCTAATTTCGTATTTGAAGCAACGACGTATGACCACTACTCAACTTCACAGTATGAATTTGTTGCTGACCTCGTATGGTTGGCAGAACGTCTACTCTCACGGAGACCCGTCGCTGGTCACGACGCTGCTTGGATTCGGAGATCCCGTAACACATATTCACCTACCCGCCGATCCGGTCAGACTGGGTGCGACACTCGATCGAAGCCTCAGCTCGACCGGTAGACTGAATGTCATCATCGCGGGCAAGCATTCGCACTTAACCCATCCGACAACGACCATCGAGGCTGAACTATCGCGAGGCATGGCTGTCTGGGACCACCTCAGCGATCCCGGCGATCCTGACGTCACCATCATCTGTGCAGGTGACCTTCCCGCAGCGACGGTCAGCGCCGCCGTCCCCCTCTTGCACACAGAACATGTTGGCAACGTTCGAGTTCTCAATGTTGCTGACCTGACGGTGCTTGGCGATCCAGAAGTCTGGCCACGGGGAATGCGGACCGATGAGTGGGATACGTACGTTGGTAGCCGCGCCTCTGTTCTGGTCGTCACCCTTGGGCACGCAGCCGCCGTGTGGGGATTGCTCGCAGGGCGTGTACAACAGCCGATCCACGTCGTCGGATGGCGGGAGCCTCCCGGGCCCATGTCGCAGGCCGAGATAGCGGCAGCGGCAAGTTTTGACTCGTTGACTATCTCCCGGCGGGTCGTTCAGCTCTTTCAGGAACGAGGGCATACGGGATGATCACCACGGCGGTTATCGAGAGTATCGAATTACTTGACGTTGGCGACGCTGTCGGCCAGGGGGATGCGAGCTTTTTCGTGGGGGTACGGGCAGCAGGCCACACCGGCTGGTACGGACCGATTTATGACAGGCACGCACGCTACATCGAGCGGCATCTCGCTGGACGGCTCGTCGGGTGCTCGCCGTTCGAACATCGGCAGAGTATCGAACGGTTACAAGAAGGCAGCGGTTCCTACGTGGACCAACGATGCCATTCCTGGTCGGTTGGAGCGTTGGACTGTGCCGTTTGGGATCTCCATGGCAAGTTATTCTCGATGCCGGTCGCCGATCTGCTTGCAGTTCGCCCTCGTCCCGCCATCCCAGCGTACGCGTCCTGGTTACGCCTCGACTTGACTTCTCCAGACGCGCTGTCAGCGGTTGAACAGGTATCGGCCGAAGGATGGGTCTTCACCAAATGGGGTCTCCGGCGCGTGTTGGGTGATGCAGAAAAACTCGCAGCCTTGGCGGGCGCCGTATCACAGCGCGCGGCCGGACAGGTTGCCTTCGATGCGCTTCAGACGTGGAGTGTCGATCTCACTTTTGCGTTCAGCCGTTGGGCGCGTCGGGTTCCTATCGTTTGGCTTGAGGACCCGATTTCATATCACGACATGTCATGTTACACACAGATTTCCATGTGCGGGATTCCCATTGCAGCCGGCGAAAGTTTCATAATTGGCGACATCCCGTTCGGGGAGTTCCGCCCTAACCAGCTGCGAGCTTTAACCGTAGACGTGGTGGGAATCGGCGGCATAACTAAAATGCTCGAACTGGTTCGAATGGCTCGCGATCTGCGAGTCCAGATAGTGCCTCATGGCCGCTCTTTAATGCCCGCTATTCAACTCGCTGCGGCTTATAGCGACGTAGTTCCGATTGTCGAATACCAGCTGCAGTGGGAGCAGCGCCGCCAGAACCTCTACGCCGACGGAATCGTCCCCGAGTCCGGTCGAATCCGCTTACCCTCTACCACTGGCCTCGGAATAGATCCAAGGAGGGACCTTGCCCGCAACCGCAGTTAGCCTACCTGTAATAGGTCAATTCAAAGACAATCATTTCGTTCTCTCGGAGCGGCTGGTCGGCTATGACACTTTCCTCACCGGCGTGCTCGAAATTGATGGTGACAAGCGGCCTGTCCGGATATTAACTCTTGACGATGTTACGATCCTGAAAGTTATCGAAAACTTCAGTAAACCGACTGCGTTAGTGTCATCCGGGATCCTGCACATTGCCCACGGGTTACGGCCTCTTCGAGTCCCAGAAGATCTATCGACGGTGGCGGCTACACGACGTCGGGATCTGACCGCCCTTGATGACGCAGAGTTGCGCTACGCGCTCACATTCTTAGCGGAGGCGACCAGCAGTGACATTAGAGAAGCTCGGATCGATGCTATTGTCGGCGCTTTGCCGCCGGTGCCGAGAAGCGATAAGCCTGGCCGATTTATCATCGGTCTCGATGTCGGCGGGACGCTAGGGACTAGCTCCAGCCCCAGTCTCGCATCTCGCCTGCGAAATGCCTCGACGCTCTCTTCTGACGAAACGAAGAAGATCATCCGTGAGCAGCTATATACGCTTCCGGAGCTCTCGAACGCTGCCCTGATGGAAATATGTCGCCTATTGGGAGTTGAACAAGAGGTTGAGATGCGGGCTGGAAGCTTTGTTCCGGATTCTTCCGCCCTCGACGTCGTGAAGCAATTAAGTTATTATGGAACGGTGATTACACTATCGAATGTCTCAGCTCTGGACCTCGATATCGACAATTTGCGGCGATTGTTCCGCCCATGGATATCGGACTTCTTTCCTTCGTGCCGGACTGGATACGTGAAACCTGATCCGACAGCCTTTCAATCGGCCTGTGGGCGAATAGGAGGATCCGTCGACATGATGATCCATGTCGGCGATAGCTGGCAATGTGACGTCAAAGGGGCGCTGTGCGCGGGAGCCACGCCGATCTGGATTTCTCACGATAGACCGGTACCTGAGCAGGTAGAACCCGGTACTGTACTGATCGCTACCGAGCTTCGCCAGGTTGTCCCCCTTGTAGAGCAAATCGTAGGGAGCCGAGCATGAGCATGTTCACGGGCACTGTCGAGTACTACCGGAAGTACCGGCCAGGCATCCCCGAGTCTGTGGCGGAACTGCTGGTCGACTCTGCGCCGCAACGGCGACCGCGGAGGTTGCTGGACGTGGGCACCGGGACGGGGTTGGTGGTCGAAGCGCTGCTACACCAGTTCGACGACATCATCGCGATCGACAACGACGCCGACATGTTGGGTGCCGCGGAATCGGCACTACGTCCGCAGCTGTCGACCGACAGCAAACTCGGTCTTGTCGTGACCGAGGCCGAGGACTTTGTGCCGCCTTCGGACTGGAAGGCGGATCTGGTGACGATCTGTCGCGCGTTCCACTGGCTTGACCAGGCGACCATGCTCCAACGATTGGACGCCCAAGTCTCGCAGGACGGCGTTGTCGCCATATTCGGCGACAGCAGTTTCTGGGCGGCGGGGAGTCCTTGGAAGACGGCTGTCCGCGCCATCGTCAAGGATTTCCTTGGTGAAGAACGTCGCGCTGGCAGCGGAACATTCCAACATCACGATCGCCCCTATAGCGAGATCATGCGAGAATCTCCCTTCAGCGACGTCGAGGAATACACTGTTCCGGTTCATAGGACGTGGACGACCGAGAGCATTCTGGGCTATCTTTACTCGACGTCATTCGCCGCGCCGCAACTGTTCGGCGACCGACTGCATGAGTTCGAGGAGACAGTGCGAAAGGAATTGGCGAAATATAGCAACGACGACCAGTTCCCAGAGGATAACGAGTTCGTGATCCGAATCGGTCGGAGGAACTAGGAGTGATAGACAGATTCTTCGGCAGACTGACGTCCCCTCAGATTTCTTCAGAGTTGGGCCGCGACTCGGTCTTGTGCTTGCCAGTAGGTTCGTACGAACAGCATGGGCCACACCTGCCGCTCCATACAGACGCTGTCATCGCAGAGCAATTCGCGGTTCATCTAGTCGAACGGTATGGTGACGATTTCGACCTGTGGTTATTGCCGACATTGCCCTACGGCTTGTCGCTCGAACATGCATGGGCGCCGGGAACATTTTCGCTCACGGCAGTCACATTCACATCGATTTTGAAGGCAATTGTTTCGGAGTCCGTGCGAACGACTGGGTCGCGCAACCTGCTTCTTGTGAATGGGCACGGTGGGAATCGCGGCATCCTGGAGGCAGTGCTCTATGAACTGCGGAGAGAATGCGGAGTACATGCTTGTGTCATTCATCCGAGTTCGCTAGCCTCAACCAAAATCGACACAACGCTGCCGGAGATTCACGCAGGACTTCGAGAAACGAGCGTCATGCTGGCGCTTTCCCCGGACGACGTACATCTCGAAAATATTCCCAAATCATTTTCTGAAAGCGACCTGAACCGGTCGGAAATTCGTGAATTTATACTAGACCGCGGAGTGACTTGGCCGTGGACTTCGGCTGATTCCGGGATCTCCGCTCTTGGTATTATGGGCAGTGATCCCCGCGATGCGAATGCGGACATTGGCTGGGCAACCATCAATAGCGCTCTCGACGCTTGCCCTGAGGTGTTGGAACGTCTGCTGAATCAACAAGTATACAAATTGACTCAAGGCTAGGTGCGAAATCCATGCTCACGGCACAAGAGCGGGAACAATTCATAGAGAACGGCGTCCTAGTGAAGCGCAGCGCGATTCCGGCGGAGGTGGTCAGGCCAGCTCAATCACTGATAGCGGATTGGATAGCACGTGGCGATTGGCATAAGCAGGTAAAACAGTACACTCAACGGACCTTCGCTCCTGAGCTCGAAAGCCATCCGAGGATTCTCGAGCTGTACTCGTATCCATGGGTAAGTGAAGCCGTGAGGGCGCTGGTGGCGAAACCATGTGCAGTAGAAAAGGCGCAGATACAAATCCGTCTACCGGACGCCTGGCTCTCCGACCAGCAGCCGATCAAGGCCATGCATGTGGACGGAGTCGCTTGCCCGCATCTCGATCCTCGGGAGCTGCGAACGTTTTCGTTGCTTGTCGGTGTCGTACTCTCGGATATCAACGACCCGAACGGGGGTCCCCTCCGCTATCAAACGGGGGGACACCTACGAATGGCAGAATGGTTTCGCGACGAATGGTCGCTTGGAATCACCGACCAGACCCCGCCGGACATCGGTAACACGCAGGGGCATCCTTTCTTCGGCGCACCCGGTGACGTCCTACTAATGCACCATCTAGTTCCGCACTCGGTCGGCCAAAACTTCACGCTTTTCCCGCGAGTCATGGTGTACTTCCGGGTTTCGCACGTAGATCATGCCTCCAGGCGGCTAGAGGCGCTCAAAGACCCCTGGCTGGATTTCTCAACGCTGTCAGCGCCGAGGTAGAGCTAACTTTCCTGTGAGTACCGCTTCTGAATCCATCCGCCAAATCGCCCTCAACCTGGTAGGCCCGACTGTCCGCGGCCGACATGTTCTGCTGATCGGAGCAGCAGCCACCAGTCGACGGCTGGCCGACTTCTTTCTGGATGCGGCGGCGAAAGATGTTAGCTTCGTTTCGATAGACTTCCGGGGTAGCGACACGCAGCGACGCTTTGAGTCGTACGAATCGGTCCTGACGTCTCCGACGCCCGAATTTCGGCAACGCCTCGATGCTATCGATCCAGGCCGATCAGCCCTTGTCTATGCAGGATCGTTCACTGCGGTTGAGACAATAGATGGCCGGCCAGTTCTTGGATCGAGAACACAGCGTCAAGCGAAGGCCGAACGTAAGGACGAACAAGTTGCTTATGTGGGCGGAGCGATCCATCCTGTTCATGCAGATTGGCGCCTCGACGATTTCACAGCAATTCAGGGTGTGCCCCGCTCGGGCCTCGCAATGTCATCAAGCCACACCTTCATCGTGCCGTCTGGCACCAATGGTGACCGTATTGCGCAGTTGAAAGACCACCTTTACAGTGACTGTGATTCCGTCGTCGTGCGTCCCCTACACACTGGTATACCGTGCACGTTCTACGGAGCCATGGATGGGCAGCGGGAGATTCAGCTCGGTCCGGTCGAGGCGCTGGTCTTCTGGGACCCGCGCACATGGCGAGTGCGCGCGCCAGGAATCGTATGGCCATTGCGCCTCCAATCGGAGACATTGGCCAACGCTCGCTCCTCCATCCACCAGATATGTCGAAAACTGCACCAACATACACAGTACTGCGGTGCATTCGGTGTTGATGGAGTCATAAGAGACGGCGCATTCGAGATTCATGAGATCAATCCAAGGGTCTGCGCGGGAATATCTTTATTTGATAAGATCGTGCCATCTGCCGCTCCTCTCGCGGCTGTCGATTTAGTTCTTCGTGAGTATCAAGATAAAGCGGCGTCGATTTTCCCGCCTCTCGGTGGGCTGGCGAAAGACGTAGAAAACGGGGATGAGGAGCATGTGCGGATCTTCGATGGCGATGCGTCGAACTCCGATCGCGCGTCCACTTGCGAAGCCTTCCGTAGGATGGGTTTAGTACCTATGTCTAAGATCAGAGAAGAGCACGCATGAAGATTGTTAATTCAGACAGTCTGGATCTTGCAGTAGAGGCAATCGCGTCGGGCGAACTAGTCATCGTTCCCACTCGGCGGTGGTATATGATCTGCGCAGATGCGAGAGACGTTGCCGCTTGCAACCGAATCTACGACGGAAAACGTCGTCCCCCCACTAAAGCATTGGCGTTCGTAGTGCCTTCATATCCTGCGGCTTCCCGTCTATTCGCTTTCAATCCTGCCGCCAGCAAACTTGCTGAGGAATTCTGGCCCGGAGATTTGGCGATGATTCTTCCGTGGAGTGATTCGCAGGTGGGGTCACAACATGCCGCTGTCGGTAGTCCAAACGCCCTTGTAGTAAACGAGACCGGCGTCTTGGGGGAGTTGGCGCGACGTTCGATAGTCCCTATTGCAGCTACGTCAGCAAATATTTCGGGTAGCCCCGGCGTTGTCGGTCCTGGGCCCTCCATTTCCCTGCCAGAAGTTATGGAATTTGTCAACATTAGTGGTCTAGATGTGGCGGTATGCATCGCTGGGGGAATCTGCCCCGCCGGAGAGCACCTCACGATGGTCGACTGCACGGGGTCAGGCGCTACAATCGCCCGCAGCGGGTTGGTGCACGATCGAGCCATCGCGGCCGCGCTCGCCCAAATGTGAGGTGTATGTGGACGAAGAGCCATCCCGTCGATTCTTTCGGGATCGACCGAGGTGCAACCCCGTCGACCCCGGCTGTCCGACCGCCGGTATTGCTGTGAACCCGTTCCCACGCATGCACCAGAAACGCCGGATCACACACCAAATTGTGTAGATCGTCGAACACTCGACCCGCGTCGCGAGTCGCCCACAGGTACAGTTTGGCCTGCATCCGCCGTACCCGTGACCAGGCTTCATCGAAGTCCGGCCACGGCTCATCCGAATTCACAGATGGCTCCGTCCATTACAGTTCCTCACCGTTGACATCCACTGGGGCCCTTCCCCATGCGCCGGGCTCTCCCCGGCTCGAAGTACTACGGCTCCTCCGCCCCATCCACGTCCCTTCAGCCGACGACGGGCCTGCCCATCGAAACCCGTTGGCTACGAGCCACGATGGGCGAGACGGGATGGTTCCCACGTTCACCGCTATCCATTCGGGACAGGAGGCGGCCGGCTTTGCTCCAGCGGCCTCGTCACGGCTACGCCGCAGACTTTCACCGTGACCTCTCTGTCGGGCATACCAGCCCTCAAGAGAGTTCCCCGACTCGTATTGAGGAGCCGGGTACGCGCCGCAAGCCAGCCCAGATCCACCGAGTTCGAGCTGACGGCCTGCTGGAGGAGCTTTATGACACCGGTTCCTCGCGTCCACCTTTGTCCCACGCTCACCGGACCCGCACCATTCGGCAGTGCTGGCACGTCCCGGCTTTGTCGGGGCTGCTCCCACCCTCCCCGGCGTCTCCCGGATCAGGCTGCCCCCGGCTACAGCGATCATGCTGCGACACAATCACTTCGGAGTCATTCCACCTCCAATATGGACAGCGGCGCCTCGTGGCGCAGGGTACTTCCATACCAACCACGCGACCCATTGACCGTACGAACTGGGATTCACCGGGGCGCCGGCGGCGAACCAGATCCGCCCGGTGTGTCCGCCCGCCTCGTGGTCGATCGCGAAGGTCAGCAGCGCCAGCTGCTCATGTACTTCGTCCGGAACGTTTCGGCCATGTTCGTAGATCACCTGCCAGGCGCCGATGAATCCCACGGCCGAGCGCAGCAGCACCGTGCCCGGCTTCACCGCCCCCGAGAACACCCGCAGGAGCACACCAGCATCCGGCAGTGGCCAGTTCGGCCTGGCCTCGACCGAGGGTATGGCCCACACTCCCGGCAGCGGGCCAACAGGACGGTAGGGCAGTGTCATACGAACTCTCCTCTAAGAAGCGTTGAAAGAGAACAACTTGCGATGTATCGACCCACGGGGTCGGTCGTCAGTCCCACAACCCCGAACACGGCAGAAGGGGCAGATCCGGCCACACGTCGTCGTCGACGATTACGGTCAGCTCCAGTTGCTCGCAACTGGAGGCCAGCTCCTCCACCACGTCCTGGATCTGCTCGGCGCTGGCTTGGTAGTCCAGGCGGAGGGCGCCAAACTCAATGTGGAGGTGTCGGATCCGTCGAGGCAGCGACGTGAGCGGCATTTCGCATCACAACCCAGGCGGAATCCGCCGGCCTGACTCAATCTCGGCGGCCAGATAGTCGTACGCCGCAGACAACTCGCACAGCCGACACACCTCGGGCAGCTCGTCGAGCGCCTCCGGCCTGGTCAGCAGCACATCCCAGAGCCCAGCCATCCGAGCGACGATGTCGCCCACCGATTCGGTATGCACGACCACGTCGTTCTCACCACCATCCGCGAGCCCAGAGGCGGCCTGATCTGTCCGATCCGTCTGACCATGCCTCCAGAGCCGGGCCAGCCACACCGCGACCGCCTCATCGATCACGGTGATCAGCATGTCGATGTCAGCTCTCGCCGAGACCAATTGGCCAGCAGCCGTTTTCATCCGCTCAGCCGACGAGGCCGGATCGCTGAGGACCCGCAGCGCCACCCGGCACTCCCGCTGGCACTGCACCAGGTCTGCCGCTGGATCCAACAGATCCGGGGCGATCACCCTTGGCAGCCCGGCGAAGGCCAGCAGAAACATCTCGCTCGACGGCAGCGGCTCCATCGGCGCCCATTCCGGCGTTGTCCCTGTCGGATCTTGATCGCGGTTCCGTCGATACGGTTCGTCCGGCGTGATCGTCACAGCGGATCACCTCGGGTGGATCGTCGAGGGCACCAAAAGGCCGGCGGCCACCAGAGCCTGGAGCGCGGCGCCCTTCCGCGGGCACCGGATCGCTCGACAGGCAACGTGAAATTGCATAACGCGATGCGCCTCGGCGATCGTGAAGGGCATGGGCGGCATCTGGTGAGCTTCTTGCTCGGTCGCGGCGGCAACCGCTTGGTGTATGGCCAAGGCGTGCATAGCAATCGGGACCTCCGGGTCGGGCGGAAACGGGGCGGTACCCGGCACCGGGGGCATTCGCTACCCGCCCCGGCTCACCGGGGGCTGGTACGCCGCTTTGGGGGCGCGGCGGCGGCCCGGTGCCGGGTACCGAGGGGGACCGTAAGGCCCGGAAAACCCCTATTTCGCCCTGAAATACGGGCACCCGCCGCCGTTATACGGAAATCGGTATAAGGTGCGGATAAACCGAAACCCGTTGGCGGGCAACACCGCATCTGGTACTGCTTGTGCCCGCCCAGCTACGCGAGGGGGTATCTGGCAATGCCAATGACCACCGGCCAGACGATCCGGCGAATTCGTACGTCCCTCGGCATGACCCAGGCAGAGCTTGGCGCACTTATCCACTTCACTCAACCGGCGGTCTCGCAGCTGGAACACGACGGTCCAGCCGTCTACGATGTGCGCGTTCTCCGCCGCGTGGCTGCGGCACTGGATGTGCCCGTCGGGATACTGGTGGTGGAGTCGGACGAGGAGGCGGATGTGCGGCGTCGCCAGTTCTTCAAGGCGGGCGCGACCGGCGTCGGTGCTGCTATAGCCGGAAAGACTCGCCCGGTGGTTGGTACATCAGCGTCGGCAGGCGCAAAGATCGGTGCGAGCGACGTCGAGCGAATTTCAAGCAGTATCAACAAGATTCACGAACTGCAACTACTGGCCGGCGGCAACCGACTCTGTGAGATCGCCACCAACGAGGTGCGCTACGTCGAGCAGTTGCTCGACAGCGGCAGCTACAACGACAAGGTCGGCAAGGCTCTCACCAGTGTTGGAGCTGAGATGATGACCGCCGCAGGTTGGATCCACTACGACGCCGGCCACTGGATGGAAGCGAAACGCTACTACGCCGACGCAGCCCAGGCAGCCACGATCTCCGGTGACGGCATCGCCGCCGCCCATGCCTGGATCAACGCTTGTCTGCTGTCCTACCGGGAGGGTTCGCGGCCAAAGGAAGGCATCCAGCTCGCCGAAGCTGCGCAACTCGCCGCCCGGCGCGAGGGTGGGCCGAAACTTCGGGCATTGGCGGCGATCCGCGAAGCCGAAGCACGCAGCGTTGTGGGTGATCGGACAGCGATGGTCGCAGCGGTCAACCGGGCGCACCGCGCCTACGAGTCGACCAGGGGCGACGATCCGGGCTACTTGGCCCATCTGCCCGAAGCGCAGCTCAGCGGCCTGACTGGACTTGCGTTCATGCGGCTTGGCGACCATCAGCAGGCAACCACGTACCTACGCTCGGCGATCGACGGCACGGCGATCTACCCGCGCGAACAGACCGCCTGGCAGATCCGGCTGGCCCAGAACTACGTTCAGGCTGGGAACATCGCGGACGGCTGCACGCTGCTGATCGAGAACTTCGAGACGATCAGCAAAGTCGCCTCGACCCGACTGCAAACCGCCCTGACCACGGTGGCAGGTGAACTCCGGCAACACCTTTCGGTGGCAGAGGTGCGGCTGTTCTTCGAGCGTTGGACTGCCCGCTGACCGAGGAGTTGTTCAGGCAACGTCTCGGAGGTATTCCGCGACTCGATCGCGGAGCAGCTCGTAGCGCCGGAGGGTGTGGTCGTAGGACAGGCAGTAGGCCCGGGTCGAGGGATGCCCCTTGGTCTTCGGCGCGGGCTCGGAGAACGACGTATCCGGCGGGAACTGCTGGAGGGTCAGGTCGACGGGTTCGCCGCCGATGAGGTTGAAGTAGTGGGAGACGGTCTTCCCGTCCGGCAAGGTGGCGATGGTGTTGAGGATGTCTCCACCGAGGTAGTCCTGGACCACGCAGGCCGTGACGGCACACTGACCCTTGGCGATGTTGCCCGCCGACCAGGCCGTGGAGGCGCTGGTCTCCGCTGACCAGGAGGCTTGGAGGGCCTGCTGGAGGGCTTCGAGGGGGACGGGAGCCATGAGTGACAGGGTAGTTGCACTAGCCGTGCAACGAAACTACTGGCCGACGATGTTGCGAGAACTGTCCGGGGGCGGTTATCAGTGCGCGACAATGGATCTCAGTTTCCGGCACCCGGGACAGGCGGAGAACGGCATTATGGGCGAGCTTAAGAATGAGATTAATCGCATCCGCGCCGCCGAAGCGGAGCGAGCTGCGCAAGCCGAAGCTCGCGTTGCAAAGCTCGCAGAGTTCGTGACGTTGATGCGAGACAACAAGATTCCGACAGAGCCAGTTGTGTTGTCCGAATCGCACCTTATGGAGAAGCGAACCCTCCTACTGGGGACGCGATCCGTCACGGTAACGACATACTCTCTGCTCGGGCGGGGATGGATGATCTGGCAAAAGCCGATACTGTGGGACAGCGTCGATAGTTTTGAGGTCTTCGCCGTCCCCGGTGTGGGTATCGTGAACGCGCGACGTGAAGAAATCCCCCGAGCACACATGTCATCCGATAGTCGATATGTCGGCTCGACAGGCGATGGCGACGTGCAGGTTACCTGGGATTCTTCGCTGAAAGGTTTCGCGCTAGCGGGAAGGGTTGCAGTCGCGAAAGGGTCTCGTAGCTCAATCCTGCCCGGTGCCCGGCAGAGGTTCGATTCGGGCGACTTTGCCGACGGGCAGCTTGCCGAGATTGCTTTATGGAATCTCCGAAATAAGTGACGAATAACCACTTCGGATCGGCGGCATAAAGCGCCGCAGTGGCGACGCTACCAAGCAATCGCTTGAGATGACTTTACCGCCGACGAAGCGGCCCCTAACCCTTAGGCAGTGGCCTTCTGATACGCCCTGATGATGTCGGAATGGATTCGGCCACGGGCTGGCATCGTGTGGCCGTTCGCTCGGGCCCACTCCCGGATCGCCGCAGTATCCGCCCGCTTGCCCGCCGGCCGACCCGAACTCGCGCTTCTGGGAGCTCGTCCGACCTTGCGCGCATGGGGCGTCCACTTCTCGAACACCCCGCGCAGCCTCCCAGCGTTGATCAGACTCAGGTCAATCTCGTAGCTGATGCCGTCAAGCGCGAATACCAGCGTTTCCACAGCTTCGGACTTGCCGTCGTAGTCGTCGAGCAGCTCAACAACAACCTTCTTAGCCAAGTTGCGCCCCTTTGGATATATGTAGCTGCATCAAGCAACTATGCCCATTCAGCACGCAGGACGGTACCACCCCGACGTGCAATGAGGCGCTTCGGCGCTACTGATGCATCCGAGACGCCGGTGGCGGCGAGTTCGCCAGAGCGGTTACCTCAGGGCATTTCATGATTCTCGCTGATCGTGTCTTGCGTGGTGAGCGAATCGTTCGGCGTGTGCTGGAACTGGTTGTGCGGCATGGTGTTCAAACGTGGTCAGACGAGTTATCGAGACAACTGGCTGGACGAGGTGGAGCTCTCTACGGCTGTATTCAGCGAGTGAGGTCGCCCCAGGCTCGCAGCGACTTGGCCCCTTCTCCAAGCTCTCTCAGTCGCCGCACTCCCACGACAGCGGCTACTCCTACGACTGTCACCGCCGCCAGGTTCCGCATCAGTTTCCACATGATTCCGGTCCCGTCTCGTGCAGACCTTCACCGCGAACCGCCGCTTCGATAGCATCCTCACCGGTTTGGTTGAGCGGCCACTGAAAGGGAAGGCTGCGGCCGAACTGGAATCGCGCCAGCGCAGTGTCCGCCTCGTCGGGGGTAGTGAACGCGTTGTCGACCAGTTCCAGTGCGGGACCGATGACAGTATTTTCGATCTTGTCTACGCTGGCGACCGACCACACGAGGCGCCCATCCGGAAGCGGCGTCGCAGTTCCGAACAATTCCTGTAGGAACTCTCGCCGGTAGCCTCGCTCCGCGCGATCGTCGGCGGTGAGCCAATACTGTGTGTAGTCGTTGTAGCGGTCTTGTGGCGCGAGTTCGGCTGCCTTCGCATCCCAGACCTGCTGCCTGGCCGCCCAATTGGTGAGCGTCGAGCCTGGATCCGAGGAATCGTCGTTCATGTGGTTGCCCTTTGGGTAGTCAGCGTTGCCACCATTGCCCCAACGGCAGACTGTGGCGGCCCGATTTGGGTGTGTTGACGGCGAGGATTTGATGCAGCTGGAGATAGTTGCGGTCGAAGCGTACGCGTCCGCCGGCCATGAACAGCCCCCATATACGGGCTTGTTCTTCACCGATCTCGTCGACCGCGGCGTCCCAGTTGTCCACCAGGTTGGCGCACCAGTCGCGAAGCGTCGCCGCGTAGTGTGCGCGCAGGTTCTCCTCATGGACCACTTCCAGCCCCACGTTCTGTATCTCGGTGATGAGCCGACCAGATCCGGTGAGCTCACCGTCGGGGAAGACGTAGCGGTCTGTGAACGGACCACCGGTGAACTTCATGCGGTTGTCGGGCCGGCCACGGCTATGATCGGTCACTGGTTCTCGCTCAATGCCTCTGAAGCTGCGAGCGGTGTGAATTCCCAGCGCCTGAGAGTAGCCAAGACTGATCTTCTACTGTCCATCTTCTCCAAAGTCCCTGCTGGGAGCGGACCTTGGTTCAGCCGGAACATGTTCCGGTCGAGCTACAGGTCTCGCGACACCTTCCGCTCGATCGGTAAGAGTTGGAAGAGGGATATCCGGATGGATCTTGTCGGGATCTTCACTGGCATAGCGGCATTGGTCACTGCTTCGTCCATGGCGGTTGTGCGGATCAAGATTGCGAAGACCAAGGCATCTGTCGCCGAACAGGTGATGAAGAATGTTGTGCCGGCCGACCTTCCAGTCGTGATCCGCGAGGTCACATCGCTGCTGGCACCGCACCGCCCGTGGGCGCGTCAGCTCGATTCCAAAGAATCGTCGGATACCGAGGCATGCTCGCCTCAATGACCTCCGCGCTTCATACTGACCCGTTCACCCTCGCCGGACGTCTTCCTCCTTGACCCACACGAAAGCCACCCCGCTGTGCGGCATCAACCACCCATCGAACCGAAGCCCAAGCACCTTGTCTGGCACCGTATCGGGGCTGCTGCACGTTTGGGTGACAGTGGTTAGGCAGCCTGTCGGGCTGCTGGGGACATGATGGTTTCGAATTCGATCGGAGTCAACCGGCCCAG
>NZ_JBIAMW010000018.1:0-137065 GCF_042874315.1 Nocardia sp. NPDC004068 | reverse complement strand
CCGAAGGGCCTTACCGCTCGACTTGCATGTGTTAAGCACGCCGCCAGCGTTCGTCCTGAGCCAGGATCAAACTCTCCGTTGAAGACTCTCAACCACGCCCAAAAGGCGCAATCGGAAGTATCTCGAACCAGAGTCCGAAAACCTAACTATAAAAACGCCAGCCGGAAATTAGCTGACAAAAATGCCTGTCCCTCACACGGGGGTATGAGGAACAGAACCAAAAATATTTGGCACTGACATTCATCGACACACTATTGAGTTCTCAAAGAACACACGCACACACAATCTCCCAGGCTCTTCACCCGCTCGATCGTGAGGCAACTTTTCCAGCTTAGCTCAGCCCTGGACTCCGATCCAAATCGGGGTCTCGGTCGAGCCAGTGTGATCGTCAGGCGCCTATCGTACATCCTCGTGTCCCCGGCCTTTCGGCCCGGGTCGGTGTCCGTGTCGCTCTGACCTGGAATAAGTTACGTGCCAACCACTTTCGATGTCAAATCGCCTGGTCACACGCCCAATCGCGATCATGGCCGAGAATGGCGAAAGCCGGTCCGCCCGCGGCGAACCGGCTTCGGATTCGGATCAGCCGTTACAGGCCGAGTGGCTGATCACGGCGGGCCCCGATCCCTCGGAACTCAGCGACGGCGGGTGGCCCGGTCCGAGCGCCGCGATCGCGTTCCGCTCGGCCTCCGCTCGGGTCGCGCCCGTTCCCACAGCGTGAATGTCGTCGCGCCGGGAAATGGCGGCGCAGCCGTCGACCGCCCGCACCACGACCACACAGCGCGGCGCGCCCTCCTTCGCGCACTCGTCCCGCGCGTCCGCGTCCGCACTGGCCTGATCCGGGTAATTGAAGGCGGTGCCGATACTCCAGCCGTCCTCCATCGCACCCGACAACGCCATGGCGCCGTACAGGTGACCGTCCGGTCCCCGCTCCGCCTGAGCGGGCGCGGCGACGGAAACGAGAGCACCCGCGCACGCGACCACTCCCAGGGCAATCCTGCCCATCGAAAACATCGTGAAAACCCCTAACGATGGCCCCCGATTGAGGCCAACCGGCAATCATGCAGGACACGGCCGAAAATGTCCACCCCCCAAGGCATCTCGGGCTCACCCGGTGCGCCAGGCCACCTCCGGCCACTGCCCGCTCGGAACCGACTGACCGAGCAGGGCGCCCGCGAGGAACTCCGCTACCAGCGCGCACGTGATCTGGGCGGCCCGGGGCGCGGGGAGCGTGCCGCACAGGTCGGACTGACCGCCGAAGGCGCACAGGTCCGTGGGTGAGTAGTGGCCGCCCCCGCGCACGGTCGCCAGGCGGAACGGGCCGGTGGTTCGGGCGCGGAAGCCGATCCAGGAGGCGTGGACCATATCGCCGTAGGCGACGACCTCCACGGGCCGATCGACCCCCGCCTGCTCGACCGTCGAGCCGTCGTGCCAGCCCGCCGAGCCGTCCAACACCACGCCGGCGCGAATTCGGTTGTCCGCCACCATGGTTGCAATGGTGGTGTAGCCGCCGTAGGAGTGTCCGGCCATCGCCACCCGCCCGAGGTCGAGATGGTCTCCGACGACAGGCAGCGTGGCGAGGCGATCCAGGACCAACCGCGCGTCCGCGACGCGGGTGTCGAGTTCGGCCGCCATGTAGTCGTCGTTGTCGATATCGGGGGCGGTGCCCGTCACCACCCGGCCGTCGGGGAAGGCCACGGCGGGAGACTCCCCCGTGTGATCCATGACGATCGCGGCATACCCGCGGGAGGCCAGATCCGCGGCCAGCCCCGACATGATCCACCGCGGTGCGCCGAGGCCCGGCGAAATGAGCACGACCGGAAGGCGATTCGCGCCGCTGTCCACGGCGGCGGCCTCGATCGCGGCGGAGCGGGCGCCCAGCATGGCCGCGACCGCCGTGGGTGTGTGCAGCCAGTCGGCCGCTCGGGTCACGACCCGGAGCTGCACGTCCGAGGTGGTCGCCGGGACGTAGGCCGCGGGCGTGTCGTCCGCCTCGGAAGCGCCGGCCGCCGGATACCAGACCGACACCATCAGCGCTCGGCTCTCGTCCCCCACCTCGACATCGACCCGTCCTACCGCGTGCGGACCGACCGGGTCGGCCAACGGCGTGGCCCGTGTCGCCGGTAGGCGGCACGCCAGCGCGTCCGCGCCGCACAGCAGCGCGCCGTCGGCGAACGCGGGTTCGATGTGCCCGCCGCCGATCGCGAGCGCGGCGAGCACACTCACCGCCGCGACTCGGCGCGCGATCATCGGGCGGCTCCGAAAACCAAGCGCGCGAACGTGTTCGGCACGATTCATCTCCCCTGTCGACGGCCCACCGGGATCGAGGCCGACGGATGATCATCTCCGACCGCGTACGCGTTGTCCAGATGTGTTCTCGCCCAATCATTTCGGGGAGGTAAACACCGGAGGCCGGTCCACTCGAACGAGTGGACCGGCCTCCGGATCGAAAAGAGGTGCCGGGTGGCAGGACTCAGAAGTCCATGCCGCCCATGCCGCCGGTGGGATCGCCCGCGGGAGCGGCGGTCTTCTCCGGCTTGTCGGCGACGACCGCCTCGGTGGTGAGGAACAGGGCCGCGATGGACGCCGCGTTCTGCAGGGCGGAACGGGTGACCTTGACCGGGTCGGCGACGCCGGCGGCCAGCAGGTCCTCGTAGACGCCCGAGTCGGCGTTGAGGCCCTGGCCGGCGGGCAGGCCCGCGACCTTCTCGGCCACCACGCCGGGCTCCAGGCCCGCGTTGAAGGCGATCTGCTTCAGCGGGGCGGCCAGCGCGACCTTGACGATGTTCGCGCCGGTGGCCTCGTCACCCTCGAGCTTCAGATCCTCGAGCGCGGGGCCGGCCTGCAGCAGGGCCACACCGCCACCGGGGACGATGCCCTCCTCGACGGCGGCCTTGGCGTTGCGCACCGCGTCCTCGATGCGGTGCTTGCGCTCCTTGAGCTCCACCTCGGTGGCGGCGCCGGCCTTGATGACCGCGACACCGCCGGCCAGCTTGGCCAGGCGCTCCTGCAGCTTCTCGCGGTCGTAGTCCGAATCCGAGTTCTCGATCTCGGTGCGGATCTGCGCCACGCGACCCTGGATGGCGTCGGCATCGCCCGCGCCGTCGACGATCGTGGTCTCGTCCTTGGTGACGACCACCTTGCGGGCCTGGCCCAGCAGGTCCACGGTGGCGGTCTCCAGCGACAGGCCCAGCTCCTCGCTGATGACCTCGCCGCCGGTGAGGATGGCGATGTCGGCCAGCTGCGCCTTGCGCCGGTCGCCGAAGCCCGGGGCCTTGACGGCGACGGACTTGAAGGTGCCGCGAATCTTGTTGACCACCAGGGTCGACAGGGCCTCGCCCTCGACGTCCTCGGCGATGATCAGCAGCGGCTTACCGGCCTGGATGACCTTCTCCAGCAGCGGCAGCAGATCCTTGACGGTCGAGATCTTCGAGCCGACCAGCAGGATGTACGGATCCTCGAGGACCGCTTCCTGACGCTCCGGGTCGGTGACGAAGTAACCCGAGATGTAGCCCTTGTCGAAGCGCATGCCCTCGGTCAGCTCCAGCTGGAGGCCGAAGGTGTTGCTCTCCTCGACGGTGATGACGCCTTCCTTGCCGACCTTGTCCATGGCCTCGGCGATCAGCTCACCGATGGACGGGTCGCCCGCGGAGATCGCGGCGGTGGCGGCGATCTGCTCCTTGGTCTCGACCTCCTTGGCCGAGTCGAGCAGGCGCGCGGTGACGGCCTCGACGGCCTTCTCGATGCCGCGCTTCAGGCCCAGCGGGTTCGCGCCCGCGGCCACGTTGCGCAGGCCCTCGCGCACCAGCGCCTGGGCGAGCACGGTCGCGGTGGTGGTGCCGTCGCCCGCGACGTCGTCGGTCTTCTTGGCGACTTCCTTGACCAGCTCGGCGCCGATCTTCTCGTAGGGGTCCTCGAGCTCGATCTCCTTGGCGATGGACACGCCATCGTTGGTGATCGTGGGCGCGCCCCACTTCTTCTCCAGAACGACGTTGCGCCCCTTCGGGCCCAGCGTCACCTTGACAGCGTCGGCGAGGCTGTTCAGGCCCCGCTCGAGGCCGCGGCGGGCCTCTTCGTCGTACGCAATCGTCTTGGCCATTGCGTTGAGATCCTCCAGATCAGGGGATTTGACACGATCTGGCCAGGTTCGGTGCCCGCGACGGACGAGCAGGGTGTCGTGGATCCCGCTCTCACCATCCCGACCTGGCACTCACAGGTCGAGAGTGCCAGCTCCCTTTTTAGCACTCGCGTGTACCGAGTGCAAGGTTGGTCCAGGATCTCACGTATCGGTGACGCGCAGGGCGAGTGCCAGGAACGCGTCGGTGCGGCGTTCCTCCGGCGAGCGCGGTTCGCCGCGGTCGATGGTGACCTGCTCGGCGTCGTTGAGCAGCAGCTCGGCCTCGATGCGCATGATGGCACGGATGAAGGGCGGCGCCACCTCGGGCGGGAGGTCGCCGTTGACGATGTAGCTACCGTCCGGACCGGTCTCGGTCTGGACATATGTGAGCGCCCGCAGCAGGTCGGAGCGTAATTCCCCTGCTATTAGGTCGGAATCGCGATCATCCGCCATAGCGACATCGTATCCGGACAACGCTTGCAATCTCGCATCCGGGCAATACAGTACGTACGTACGGTTTGGTGAATGCGACCCTTTGGAGCCTCCGATGTGGGATCCCCAGCAGTATCTGGCCTTCGACGACCACCGTTCCCGCCCCTTCTTCGAGTTGCTCGCCCGGGTACGCGCCGAGCACCCTCGGCGTGTCGCGGATCTGGGCTGCGGCCCCGGCCACCTCACCGTGGCGCTGCGTGAGCGCTGGCCGGAGGCGGTGGTGGAGGCGTCGGACTCCTCGCCGCAGATGGTGGCCGCCGCCCGGGCGCGCGGGATCACCGCGGAATTGCTGGACGTGCGCGACTGGCGGCCCGAACCGGATACCGGTGTCGTGGTCTGCAACGCGGTCCTGCAATGGGTGACCGGGCATACCGCGCTGCTCACCGAGTGGGCGCGGGCGTTGCCCGCGGGCGCCTGGCTGGCGATCCAGGTGCCGGGCAACTTCGACGCGGCGTCGCACCGGTGCATCCGGGAGCTGGCGGGCGCGGACGCCTGGCGGGAACGGCTCGAACCGACCGGGGTGACCCAGGCGCGCAATGTGCTCGATCCGGAGGGGTACGCGAGCGTGCTCGCCGCCGCGGGATGTGCCGTAGACGCTTGGGAGACAACGTATTTGCAGCGCCTGACCGGTCCCGACCCGGTGCTGAAATGGGTTTCGGGCACCGCGCTGCGTCCGGTGCGGGCCGTGCTCGACGACACCGAATGGGAGCGGTTCACCGGGGAGCTGGGTGCCATGCTGCGGGCCGCCTACCCGCAACAGCCCGACGGGACGACCTGGCTGCCGTTCCGCCGGGTGTTCGCGGTCGCCCGAACCGCCGACTAGTCCGCCGATCCGGCGGGCGACTGATCGGCGACGAGCGACCGCAATTGCGCGGCGATGTCCCGTTCGAGGGTGTCGCGCACCAGGCCCAGACCGGACAGCGGGCCGGTGCCGTTCTCCAGTTCGAGCAGGGCCAGCAGGATGTGCTCGGTCCCGATGTAGTTGTGCCCCAAGCGAAGTGCCTCGCGGAAGGTGAGTTCGAGGGCCTTGCGGGACTGCGCGCTGTAGGGAATGAGCGCGGGCAGCTTCTCGGTGCTGGCGGGCGGCAGGGCCGCGGTGGCGACGCGACGCACGGCGTCCAGACTCACCCCGTGGGCGACGATCGCGTGCGCGGCGAGGGATTCCGGGCCGGCGATCAGGCCGAGGATCAGGTGTTCGGGATGGATCTCGGCGTGCTGCCGGTCGCGGGCCTCCTCCTGGGAGAGGACCACCACCTTGCGGGCGCGGGTGGTGAAGCGCGCGAATCCGGCGCTGGGGTCCATGGCCGCATCGGCCTTGGGCACGAAGCGTTTCTGCGCGGCCTGCTTGCTGACGCCCATGCTGCTGCCGATATCGGTCCAGGACGCGCCGGAGCGGCGGGCCTGGTCGACGAAGTGGCCGATCAGGTGATCGGCCACATCACCCAGATGTCCGGCGACGACCACGGCGTCGGACAGCTGCTCGAGCACATTGTCGGGACGGGCCTTCTTGATGCCATCGATCAGATCGTCGAGGCGGATGTTCTGCGTCATGCGTCAACTCTAAGTTGACAAACAGAGCTACGTCAACCAAAAGTTGACGACGGGTCGAGCCCTACCGCGCGGCGACCCCGATGGCGACGGCGACCGGCTTGTCGGCTTGACTCGACGCCAGGCACACCAGCTTCGCGGTGCCGAGGGCGAGGCTGGGGTTGCCGTCCAGTTTGGAACCCGGATTGTCGGCGAGGACCTGATCGATCACGGCCTTCTCCGATTCGGCGTCGAGGGTCTTGAACTGCGCGCAGGTCGTCTGCGAGCCGAGGCCCTGGGCGCTGTCCTTCGGCGCCTCGCTCGGCGGCTCGATCACCGTGAACGTGGTGGTGGGCGCGGCGGAGGTCGGCGCGGCGGCCGTGGTGGTCCCGTGCTGATGGTCGTGGCCGTCGTGACCGGACGAGTCGTTGCCGCCGCAGGCGCTCAGCGGCAGGGCCAGCGCGGCCACAACGGCGGCGGTCGCCGAAAGTCGTTTCATCACCGTCGATTCCCCATGGTCTCGAGCGCCCGGCGTGTCCGGCGCGCGTCGCAGAGTACCTCAGGGCTCGGTGAGCGCGGATCGCCGCCATTCGCTGGGTGACAGGCCGTACGCGGCGCGGAAGCGCCGGGCGAAATGCGAGGGATCGCGGAATCCGCAGATCCGCCCGACCGTGGCGATCGAGCGGTAGCCGATGTCGAGCCGGGCCAATTCGGCGCGGGCGCGTTCCAACCGCTTGCCGATGATCCACTGCTCGAGGCTGAATCCGCTTCGGCTGCACAGCTTGTAGAGGTGCCGCACCGAGATGTGCTGGGCGCGGGCGATGCGCTCGGGGCTCAGCTCGGCATCGGACAGATGCTCGAGGACATAGCGGCGGATCCGGGTGAGCAGAACCGTGTCGGGCAGCGACGCGCCGTCCGGTTCGGATCCGATCGCGGACAGCAGCAGGGCCCGCACCATTTCCGTACAGGCGTCGCCGAGGGCGGCCTGCGCGGGACCGACGGGCATGTCGTCCAGCGAATCCACCAGGGCCGCAAGGTAATCGGCGACCACCGAATGCAGCGGCGAGGACGGCACGCACAGCAGTGCCCGGCGCAATGTGTCCGACGGCAGGCACAGCGGTTCCACCGGAACCTGCAATGCCAGCGCGCGACAGTCACCGCCCCAATGAATCTGGTAGGGGTTGTTGAGGTCCACGACCACGAACCGGCCGGGATCGCCCACGCTCGGATTGCCGTGCTGTTCGTAGAAGCCGCGGCCCCGCTGTTGCAGGATCAGGGTCAGGACCGCGGCCGGGGAGTCCTTGACCTGCCGGGCCGTCCGCACGATGTGCATGTCGCGCAGCTGCGAGCGATAGACGGTGGCGTCCCCGAGTTGCCAGATCTCGTACCGCCCGCGCACCGATTCGGGATTGTCGAACCGGACGTGCGAGGGTGCGGAACTCTCCTCGGTGAGCGTGACCAGGGCGTCCACCCGGTCCCCGGGGTCGAGCGTGTCGGTATCGAGAACAATGGTCATCGCACCCTCCGGTGGAAACACCCGTACTCGAGGTTCGCTGGCGGTCGCGGTGCACGGACGGTCCACAGGCGTGCACGCACAGCCCATTGTGGGTCACCGTCGGGCCGTATGGTCCAAGAACCGGGAACGATCCTGGCAGATGTTCCGGTACTGACAGTCTGCTGCACGTTCGACGACACCACGTTCGTGCAGCAGACCCGGGCGGTCTCAGTGGATGTGCTCGCGCCAATCCGCCGGAACCCGCTCGCGCGGCCCCGGCACCGACTGCTCACGCGGATGATGGTGCGGCGGAGCGAGTTCCGGGCCGCCGGTGAGGGTCTCCTCGCGCCGGAAGTCCCAGAACCAGTCCTCACCCGGCTCGTAGCTCTGGATGAACGGGTGCCCGGTCGCGGCGAAGTGCCGGGAGGCGTGCTGGGCGGGCGAGCTGTCGCAGCAGCCCACGTGCCCGCACTGCGCGCAGCGCCGCAGATGCACCCACCAGCCTTGTGCCGCTTCGCATTCCACACAGCCGGGCCCGCTCGGCGGGACGGCCGGATCGATGCCCTCGATCGCTTCGGACATTACTCACCTCCGGTATCGGTATCGGTAACCGCTTGCGCCGCTTCGTTTTTCAGGGGCAGCCGGACGATGAACCTGGTGTCGCCCGGTACCGATTCCACCCGGATGTCGCCGCCGTGCTTGTTGGCCACGATCCGGAACGAGATGTCCAGGCCCAGGCCGGTGCCCTCGCCGACCGGTTTGGTGGTGAAGAACGGCTCGAAGATGCGGTGCCGCAGGTCTTCCGGGACGCCGGGCCCGGTGTCGCAGATCTCGACCGCGACGCAGTCGTTCTCGCGGTAGGTGCGGACGGTGAGGGTGCCGTGGCCGTCCATCGCGGCGACGGCGTTGTCGATCAGGTTGGTCCACACCTGGTTCAGTTCGGCCGCGTAGCACGGCACCGGGGGCAGCGTGCGGTCGAACTCCTTGACCACGGTGATGCCGTCGCCGATCTTGCGGGCCAGCATCACCAGCGTGGAGCCGAGCAGTTCGTGAATGTCGACCACCTGGAAGGGGGCCCGGTCCATCTGCGAGTACTGCTTGGCGGCGTTCACCAGTTTCGAGATGCGCGCGGTCGAGTCGGTGATCTCGTTCATCAGCAGCTCGGTCTCGACCGTGTAGTTGAGCCAGCGGATCGCGCCCTCGAACACCGAGGTCTCCGCGCCCTCCAGCGTGGCCGCGACCTTCTCCAGCCAGTCGATGTCGAAGCCCGCCTGCACGAAGGTCGGCGCGATGTCCCAGCCGTTGGCGATGCCGTGCCCGGACAGCCACTCGCCGAGCTCGTCCTCGCGGTCGGCGGCCTCGAGCGGGGTCAGGTCGGGGGCCTTGGCGACCTGGGTGGCCGCCTCCTCCTGGAGCTGGACCAGCGATTCGAGCGAGGCCGGATCGAATTTGCCGTGCGCGATCATCTTCAGCTTGTGCCGCATCCCGGCGACCCGATCGCGCAGCGACGAGGTGGCCCGCACGGCGGCCGCGGCCGGATTGTTGAGTTCGTGGGTCAGGCCCGCCGACAGCGAACCCAGCGCCAGCAGCCGCTCGCGCTGGCCGATGATCTCGTTGGCGTTGCGGTTGCCGAAGAAGATGCCCTCCAGCAGATGCAGGGCCATCGGGAACCATTCCTGCATCATGCGCGAGAAGGTGCCCGCGTCGAGGACGAAGAACCGCGACGGCTGGGTGACGTGGAACGAGCCGGTGTAGTTCTGGTCCCCGCGATCGCCCATATAGGCCGTCCACGCCCCGGCGTAGGAGCCGCGGTGGCTGGTGCGGACCAGCTCGATCTCCTCGCCGCCGGACCGCTTGGTGAGCACCACCTCGCCGTCGAGCAGGACGTAGAAGCAGGTGGCCGGGTCGCCCTCGCGGTAGACCAGGCCGGGTTCGAACTCCTCGACGCGGCCGTCACGGCACAGCCAGGCGAGCTGTTCGTCGTCGAGCTTCTCGAACAGGAACAGCGTGCGCAATTCGTCGGGGTCACAGACCAATCGGGTGCCCATCGGCACACCTCCTACTGCTTGGCGAGGTATCGGTGGACGAGCATGACGGCCATCGCGCCCTCGCCCACGGCGGACGCGACCCGTTTCGCCGACTCCGAGCGCACGTCGCCGGCCACGAAGACGCCCGGCACGCTCGTCTCCAGATGATGCGGGGGCCGCGGCAGTTCCCAGCCCGCCGGGCGGCTGCGGTCGACCATGAGGTCGGGCCCGGCGAGCACGTAACCCGCCTCGTCGCGCTCGACCAGTCCGTCCAGCCACTCAGTCTCCGGGGCGGCCCCGATGAACAGGAACAAACGCTCGGCGTCCACCTTTTCTTCCACGCCGGTGGCATTGTTGCGGAGCACGATCCGTTCGAGGTGGTCGTCGCCGTCGGCGGCCACCACCTCGGTGCAGGTGTGCACCCGGATGTTCGGGATCTCCTCGATCTGCCGGACCAGGTAGTGCGACATGGAGTTCTCCAGCGAATCCGACCGCACCAGAATGTGCACGGCCTTCGCGTTGCGGGAGAGGAACACCGCCGCCTGCCCGGCCGAGTTCGCGCCGCCGACGATGTAGACCTCGCGGCCCGCGCAGTCGGCCGCCTCGGTCATCGCCGAACCGTAGTAGACGCCGCGGCCGGTGAACTCGTCCACGCCCGGGGCCGGATGGTGGCGATAGTTCACGCCGGTCGCGATCAGCACCGAATGGGCCGAGACCGCGCTGCCGTCGTCGAAGCGCACCAGCCGCGCCGATCCGCACACCTCGAGCCCGACCACCTCGCGCGCGGTGATCAGCTCGGCGCCGAACTTGATCGCCTGCCGCCGCGCCCGGTCGGCCAGCTGCGCCCCGGACAGTCCGTCGGGGAAGCCGAGGTAGTTCTCGATGCGCGAACTCTGCCCCGCCTGCCCGCCGGTCGCGGTCCGTTCCACCAGTACCGTGCGCAGGCCCTCCGACGCGCCGTAGACCGCCGCGCCCAGCCCGGCCGGGCCGCCGCCGACCACGATGAGGTCGTAGAAGTCGCCGGTGGGGTCGGTGTTCAGGCCCACGCTCCCGGCCAGTTCGCTGTCGGTCGGAGAGAGCAGGGCCTGGCCCGTCGGATCGATCACGACCGGGCACTGATCCTCGGCCGCCCCGGCCGCCGCCAGCAGCCGCGCGCCCTCGGGCTCGTCGGCGAGATACCAGCGATACGGTAATTGGTTGCGCGCCAAGAACTCTCGGACCTGCGAGCAGCGGGCCGACCAGCGGTGGCCGATCACCTTGGTCTCGTGCACCGGACGGTGCTCGTCCCCGCGCCACGCCTCGAGCAGCGCGTCGACCACCGGATACAGCTTCTCCTCCGGCGGATCCCACGGCTTGAGCAGGTAGTGGTCGAGGTCGACCACGTTGATGGCCTCGATGGCCGCGTTGGTGTCGGCGTAGGCGGTCAGCAGCACCCGGCGCGCGTAGGGGTGCAGGTCCATCGCCTGTTCGAGGAATTCGATGCCGTCCATGCCCGGCATGCGGTAGTCGGCGATCAGCACCGCGACCGGCTGGCCGCGCAGTTTCATCTCACGCAAAGCGTCCAGCGCCGAGGGTCCCGATTCGGCGCGCAGGATGCGGTAGTCCGCGCCGTAGCGGCGGCGGAGGTCACGCACGACCGCTCGGGAGACGCCGGGATCGTCGTCGACGCTCAGAATCGCCGGTTTGGCGGGGGCTGGGGAACTCACATCGAAAGTATGGTCGGTTCGCGCCGAGCCGTCACAGTCGATGCCGTTCCAGCAGTTCGAGTTCGCCCGGGGTCGGCAGGCGTTCGAGCCGCTCGTCGCGGTCGTTCCGCTCGATGAGCGGCAGTCGCGGAACGTCGTGCGCGTGCCGCCGAGGGAGGAGTGAGCGCAAATTCACGATCGATCACCTCGCAGTGGACTCCAGTTGCCGAACCTGCCTGATCTATCACCGCTTTCGCACCCCGTATTACAGGGTAACGACCGGGATCACATCGTGCGATGATCGGGACGAACCACGGAAAATCGAGATCTGCGTCACACCCGCTCCGCGGGGACGGCGGCTAGGATTCCCGGTACCGACCGTCACATCTCTCGGAGGCAGTGTGCCGCAGCCCTTGGAAGCCAGTATCGATATCGCCGCGCCCCCGGACCGGGTCTGGGCCGTGCTGTCGGATCTGAAGCGGATGCCGGAGTTCAGCCCCAACACCGTGCGCATGGTCCCGCTGGGCACGCCGCGCGCAGGCACCTGGACGGTCAACCTCAATCGCGACGGCCGCAAGTACTACCCGACCACCTCGCGCATCGTCCGTTTCGAGCCCGGCCGCGAGTTCGCGTTCCGGATGAACGAGAACGCCACCATCTGGAGCTACACCCTGGAGGCGACCCCCACCGGCACCCGCCTCGTGGAACGCCGGGACGTGCCCAACGGCGTGCGCAAACCGGTCCGCATGATGGTCGAGGCCTTCCTCGGCGGCGAGGCGGCGTTCGAACAGAATCTGGTCGACGGCATGCACGCCACGCTGGCGAAGATCAAGGCCGCGGCGGAAGCGTGACGCACCGGATCATCGCGGCCGCAACGGTTTTCGCGGGTGCGGCCGCCCTGCTGACCGGGTGCGGGAACTCCGGCTCCGACACCGAACGCGAGGTCACGGTCGTCGGAACCGGTGAGGTGCGCGGCGCGCCCGACACCCTGAACGCCGATCTCGGGGTCGCGGTGACCGCGAGCGACGTCTCGACCGCGATCGATACCGCGAACACCCGCGTCCGGGCCGTGACCGACGCGGTGGTCGGGGCCGGGGCGAAGCGCGAGGACGTGCAGACCACCGATGTGACGGTGCAGCCGCAGTACGGCCCCGGCCGCACGATCTCCGGCTATCAGGCCACCAACTCCCTGCACGTGGTGGTGCGCGATCTGCCCAAGGCGTCGGCGGTCCTGGCCGCGGCGGCACAGGCGGGCGGCAACGAAACCCGGGTCCAGGGCGTGTCCTTCGCGCTCGACGACAATTCGAAGCTGCTCGCCGACGCCCGCGCCCGGGCCTTCGACGACGCCAAGGCCCGCGCCGAGCAGTACGCGAAGCTGGCCGGAGTGAAACTGGGCGCGGTCAAGACCGTCGACGAAACCTCCAGTGGCGCAACGCCGAAGCCCGCGCCCCGCTACAACCAGGCACCGGCCTCGGACGTTCCGCTGGAACCGGGCACCCAGACCGTGGGCTTCACGGTCACCGTCACCTGGTCGCTGGGCTGAATGTCATTGCCAGTTGGGCAGTTTCACGACCTGCGCGGCGTAGGACAGCCCGGCCCCGAACGCGACCAGCAGCGCGTCCGCGCCGGGTTTGGTGTCGCCCCGGCGTAACAGCGCCTCCATGGCCAGCGGCACCGAGGCGGCGGAGGTGTTGCCGGTCTCCTCGATGTCGTTGGCCAGGGCGCAGGATTCGGCGAGTTTCAGCTCCCGGGCCATGATGTCGAGGATGCGGCCGTTGGCCTGATGGGGGACGAAGGCGTCGATCTCGGCGGGGGTGAGCCCGGCGCGTTCGATGGCGTCCAGGCACACCTTCTTCAGCGAGTGCGCGGCCCAGCGGAACACGGTCGTGCCCTCCATGGCCAGATACGGCCGGACCGCGTCGGTGCCCCGCTCGTCGATCTCGCGGAAGAACTCCATCCAGTCCTTGTCCTGCCGGATGGCGTGGTGCTGATCGCCCTCCGACCCCCACACCGTGGGCCCGATGCCCGGCTCGTCCGACGGGCCGATCACGACCGCGCCCGCGCCGTCGGCGAACAGGAACGCCGTGCCGCGATCCGCCGGGTTGAACGTATCGGTGAGGCGTTCCACCCCGATCACCAGCGCGTGCCCGGCGGTACCCCCCTTGACGAGATCCGAGGCCAGGGCGACCGCGTGACAGAAGCCCGCGCACCCGGCCGAGATGTCGAACGCCGCCGGGGACTTCATGCCCAGTTCGGTGGCGATCTGGGGGGCGGAGGCGGGCGTGAGCAGCAGCCATGTCGAGGTCGCGACGATGACGCAGCCGATCTGATCGGCGCTCACGCCGGCGGCGTCGAGCGCGTCGCGCGCGGCCGCCGCGCCCATCGCCAGGATGGTCTCCGAGTCCGAGGCGAATCTCCTGGTCCGGATGCCCGAGCGGGTGCGAATCCACTCGTCGCTGGAATCGATCGGACCCGCGACCTCCTCGTTGGTGACGACCCGAGCGGGGCGGTACACGCCGAGCCCGAGCATTGCGGTGTGCTCTGCCCCTGTGACCTGGGCGAGTCGACCTACCATCGTGCTTCTCCTAGGTACCTGCCAAGCACTGAACGAACCTTCATCGGGCCCTCACCGGCTCCGCGAGCCGCAGACATGAGGCCCCCTCATATTAGCTCGGAAGGTTAATCGTATGGGCGGGTATTAGCACAATCGTTTCGGGTATTGCCGGTCTGCAAGCCGGTTGCTCGACGCGCTCGCGTGGCCGGTGCCAACCACTGTTCCAACGAGTGATTCGAGGACACACAATGCTCGGTCTCGGGATTATCGGCTGGATCATCATCGGCGGTCTCGCCGGATGGATCGCCAGCAAGTTCATGGGAACTGATGCGCAGCAGGGCATCTTCCTCAACATCGTCGTCGGCGTCATCGGCGGCCTGATCGGAGGTTTCCTGCTGAAGCTGTTCGGTGTCGACGTCGAGGGCGGTGGCCTGATCTTCAGCTTCCTCACCTGCCTGGGCGGCGCGGTGATCCTGCTGTTCCTGGTGGGTCTGGTCACCGGTCGCCGAAAAGTCGGCTGATCACGTGCCGGATCGCGATGGCCCGTCCCGGTGACGGGCCATCGTCGCGTCCGGCCCCGATCTCGGCCCACCCTCTCCGCGTGCGCTTCCCGTAAGGTGTGAGCGCGGTCCGACAACCGCTTCAGCACACCCCCGCGCACGAAAGAGGAGCTTGTGGCCCGCCGTCCCACCCCGCCCGGCACGCCCGACCGCACCGGGCTCGGTCATGTCGCCGACCTGGTCCGCGACGCGATTCCGCCGCTGCACCCCGCCGGTCTGCCGTTCGTCGCGGCGCCCCTGGCGGTCGCCGTGGCGGGCCGCAAACGCGCCTGGGTGCGTCGCGCCGGATTGACGGCCGCGGCGGCGTCGGCGGCGTTCTTCCGGCACCCGGACCGCGTGCCGCCGAACCGGCCCGGGGTCGTGGTGGCCGCCGCGGACGGGCGGATCGCGCTCGTGGACACGGCCGCCCCGCCCGCCGAGCTGAACCTCGGCCCGGCGGAACTGCCCCGGGTCAGCATCTTCCTGTCGGTGCTCGACGTGCACGTGCAGCGCACGCCCGTCTCCGGCGCCGTGCGTGAGATCGCTTATCGCCGTGGGCAATTCCGCTCCGCCGACCTGCCCGAGGCGAGCGACGCCAACGAGCGCAACTCGATGGTGCTCGAGACCGACGCCGGGCAGCTGGTCACCGTCGTGCAGATCGCCGGGCTGCTGGCGCGGCGCATCGTCTGCGACGCCGCGGTCGGCGACAAGCTGACGATCGGCGACACCTACGGCCTGATCCGCTTCGGTTCCCGCGTCGACACCTACTTTCCCGCCGGGACGCGGCTGCTCGTCGAACCCGGGCAGCGCACGATCGGCGGAGAGACGGTGCTGGCCGAACTGTCATGATCGAGGAAACCGTGCCCGGCACGGGCCGGCGTCGCCGGACGGTCCGCCTGCTGCCCAGCATCGTGACGATCCTCGCGCTGTGCGCGGGGCTGTCCGCGGTCAAGTTCACCCTGGACAATCAGCTCGACGTGGCCCTGGCGATGGTCGGCGCGGCCGCGGTGCTCGACACCCTGGACGGGCGGCTGGCCCGAATGTTGTCCGCCACCACCAAGATCGGGGCGGAGCTCGATTCGCTGTCCGACGCCATCTCCTTCGGCGTCGCGCCCGCGCTGGTGCTCTACATCGGCTTCCTGAAGTCCGACAGCGCGGGCTGGATCATCGCGCTCATCTTCACCGTGAGCGTGGTGCTGCGGCTGGCCCGGTTCAACACGCTGATCGACGACGACACCCGGCCGGACTGGCAGCGTGAGTACTTCGTCGGCGTCCCCGCGCCCGCGGCGGCGTTGATCGCGCTGCTGCCGGTCGCGCTGCTCGAACAGTTCGGCGACGGGTGGTGGACCGGCTTCCCGATGGTGGCGGCCTGGACCGTGCTGGCCGCGCTGCTGGCGGTGAGCACGATCCCGACGCTGGCGATGAAGTCGGTGTCGGTGGCCCCGCAGGCCGCGGCGCTGCTGCTGGTGCTGGTCGCCCTGGCGGCCGCCGCGCTGGTGACCTATCCGCTGATCCTGCTGATGGTGCTGGTGGCGCTGTATCTGGGCCACATCCCGTTCGCCTGGCGCTCGCAGCGCTGGGTGGCGGCGCGGCCCGAGGTCTGGCATCACAAGCCCGCCGAGCGCCGGGCCCAGCGCCGCGCGGCGCGGCGGCGTCCCGCCCTGCGCGTGTCGGTGAACTCGGCGCGGTTGCGGCTGCGCCGACCGGGGCGCTGACCGCCGCGCGGCAGAATGGCAGACGTGTCCCAGCTGTCCCTGACCGCGCGCCTGAATCCGTCCGCCGCCGATGCCCGGCGGGGGGTGGTGCGGTTGCATCCGGAAGCGTTGGCGGCGTTGGGTTTACGCGAATGGGACGGGATCGCGCTGATCGGTTCGCGCCGGACCGCGGCGGTGGTCGGCCTGTCGGCGGAGATCCCGGCCGGGACGGCCCTGCTCGACGACGTGACGCTGTCCAACGCCGGGGTCAAGGAGAACGCGACGGTCGTGATCACCGCCGCGACGGTGTACGGGGCGCGGCAACTGTCGGTCACCGGATCGCGGCAGGCGATGCGGACGATTCCGGAACAGACGCTGCGCCAGGCGTTGCTGGGCAAGGTGGTCACCGTGGGCGACACGGTCTCGCTGCTGCCCCGCGATCTCGGCCCCGGCACCAGCACCGCCGCGGCCTCGCAGGCGTTGTCGCGGGCGTTCGGCATCGCGTGGACCTCGGAACTGCTCACCGTCACCGCGACCGATCCGCTGGGCGATCCGGTGAGCGTGCAACCCAACAGCGCGGTGATCTGGGGCGCCGGGGTGCCCGACGTGGACTCCTCGCACGATCCGGGCGCCGGATCCGCGACCGCGACGGGTCTGCCCGGGACGCGGATGCGGGTGCGGGAGCGGCCGTCGGCGGTGCCGGTCGCCGAACTCGCCGGGGTGCGCGCCCCCGCCGCGAAACTGTCGGAGTGGCTGAGCCTCGCACTCGACGAACCCGAACTGCTCCGAACCCTCGGCGCCCCACCGCATCTCGGCGTGCTGATCACCGGGCCCGCCGGGGCGGGGAAGGCCACGCTGGCCCGCGCGGTGGCCACCCCGCGGCGCATCGTCGAACTCGACGGCCCGACCGTGGGCGCCACCGAGAGCGGCACCCGGCTGCGCGAGGTGAGCCTCGCGGTCGGCGAGATCTGTTCCGGCGCGGGCGGAGTGCTGCTGATCACCGATATCGACGCGCTGCTGCCCGCCGAGCCGGAACCGGTGGCGGCGCTGATCCTCGATCAGCTGCGCGCGGCGGTCGCCACGCCCGGGGTGGCCTTCCTGGCGACGACCGCCCATCCCACCGCCGTGGACAGCCGCGTGCGCGCCCCGGATCTGTGCGACCGCGAGGTCGCGCTCACCCTGCCCACCGCGGCCGTGCGCAAGGATCTGCTCGAACAGCTGCTGCGCAAGGTGCCGACCGAGCGACTCGCCCTCGACGAGATCGCCTCGCGCACACCGGGTTTCGTGGTGTCGGACCTGGCCGCGCTGTGCCGGGAGGCGGCGCTGCGGGCGGCCTCGCGCGCCAGCCGTGAACACACCGACCCGGTGCTCACGCAGGCGGATCTGATCGGCGCGCTCGGCGTCATCCGGCCGCTGTCGCGTTCGGGCACAGAGGAATTGGCGATCGGCAGTCTCAGCCTCGACGACGTCGGCGATATGGTCGAGACCAAACAGGCCCTCACCGAGGCGGTGCTGTGGCCACTGCGCCATCCCGACTCCTTCGCCCGCCTCGGCATCGATCCGCCGCGCGGCGTGCTGCTCTACGGACCGCCCGGCTGCGGGAAGACCTTCCTCGTGCGCGCCCTCGCCGGGAGCGGGCAGCTGAGCGTGCACGCGGTCAAGGGCGCCGAACTGCTGGACAAGTGGGTCGGCTCCTCCGAGCGCGCGGTGCGCGAATTGTTCCAGCGCGCACGCGATTCCGCGCCCTCGCTCATCTTCCTCGACGAGATCGACGCCCTGGCCCCGCGCCGCGGGCAGAGCACCGACTCCGGCGTGGGCGATCGGGTGGTGGCCGCGCTGCTCACCGAACTCGACGGCGTGGAACCGCTGCGCGACGTGGTCGTGGTCGGCGCGACCAACCGCCCCGACCTCATCGACCCCGCCCTCACCCGGCCCGGCCGGCTGGATCGGCTGGTGTTCGTGCCGCCGCCGGACGGACCCGCCCGCGCGGAGATCCTGCGCACCGCGGCGCGCTCGGTGCCGCTGGCCGCCGATGTGAACCTCGCGGAGCTGGCCGACGGGCTCGACGGCTATTCGGCAGCGGACTGCGCGGCGCTGCTGCGCGAGGCCGCGCTGGCGGCGATGCGCCGCGACGTCGAGGCCGCCGACATCACCGTCGCCGACGTGGCCGCGGCCCGCGCGGCCGTCCGGCCGTCGCTGGAAGCCGGGCAGGTCGAGTCGCTGCGGCGGTTCGCCGAGAATCGGGCAAATATCCGGTAAACGGCACGTCGGGCGCGAGCGTGATCACTTTCCCGGGTACCTTTGGCCGGGTGCGGAACCTCCGCGAAGTGGCCGAAACGGGCACGGCATTCCTGTCGACGCTGGTTGCGGGGATGTCGCTGACGCTGCCGATCAACTTCGCCTGGACCTCGGAATCGTCTGCGCTGCAACTGAACATGATGTCCTACAACCTGCCGCGCTCGATCGCGGCGGGCGTGATCATCGCCCTGATCGTGGCGGTCTTCGCGACGACGGTGAATCACGGTCTGGCGGCGTGGGGTTCGGCCCTGTTCGGCATCGCCATCACCTTCGTCAACCATGTGATGGGCCGCCACATCGGACCGTCGACCTCGCTGTCGACGCTGAACTTCATCGACGCCATCGGGGCCGGAATCCTGATCGGCGGCACCGCGGCCGCGATCCTGCACACCCGGCTGCAGGTGTTCGGCTGGACCCTGGGCGCGCTGTGCAGCATCGTGCTCGGCGCGGCCCTGCCCGGACCGCACGGCGAGACCCGCGCGACCGACTCCGGGCTGCCGGTGTACTCCCCGGCCTCGGACACCCCGCCGATGTGGCTGATCGTGGTGACGCTGTTCGCCATCGCCGTCGGCACTTTCGTCAACCGGCACCGCACCGGCATCGAACGCCGAACCTTCGAATTGCCGATGGCCCCGATCCTGGCCGGGACGCTGTTCGTCGGGGTCACCCTGTTCGGCAACGAGTGGCTCGGGCGGCACGAGGCGGGACTGCTCCAGATCGGGCTGGCCGTCGCGGCGACGATCGCGGCCGGGCTCGTCGCCACCGCGCTGCTGCCGCGCCGGGACGGGACGCTCGCGCTGTCGGCCATCGCGCTGGCCGCGGTCGGCGCGGCCCTGATTCCGACCCACATCCCGAGCTGGTCGGCGATACCGCTGATCGCCGCGATCGGGGCGGGCATCCTGCTGGGGTTCCGGCACCCCGCGCCGCTGATCGGGATGATCGCGCTGTGCGCGGTCGCGCTGGCCGGGGCCGAGACCACGGCCTACATCCACACGCCCCTGCACACCGCGGCGTTCGCGACCGCGCTGGCCGCGCTGACCGGCTTCAGCTTCAGCAGTGCCGCGCCGCGCTACAACCCGAGCCGGGTGCTGGGCCTGGCCATCGTGTTCATGCCGTCGGTGGTCGCCTCGCTGCGCGACCGCGCCGAGCACAGCGACTACCGGACCGTCACCGTGCAGGACGGCCGCTGGTCCTACGGGCCGATCCCGGCGCCGGACACCTCGACGCCGTACTGGACCGCCCTGGCGATCACGGTCGGCTGCCTGCTCGGGCTGCTGGCGTTGCGCCGCTGGCGGTCCCCGACGATTCCCGCGACGGGCCAGGCCCTCGCCGACCGATGATTGCGCCGACGTAGCGGTGACCCCGGCATGACGGACGCCATAGCGCCGCCGAACCGGGAATCGGGCGCGCCGCAAGTAGGATCGACACCGCAACACCCCGCCGACCCGACGGAGTGACGTTTGCTCGCAATCCTGTTCGCCCACGCCATCGCCGCCCTCATCGCGCCGGCGTGCGTGCGGACGATGGGCAGGCGGGCCTTCCTCGGACTCGCGCTCGTGCCCCTGGCCGGACTGTGCTGGGTGATCGCCGAATGGGACAGCGGGCGGCAACTGCGCATCGCGTGGGCGCCCGGCATCCACATGAACGTGGATCTGCGCTTCGACTCGCTCGCCTCGATCATGGCCGCGCTGGTGCTCGGCATCGGCGCGCTGATCCTCGTCTACTGCGCGCGCTACTTCGACGACGACGACCGGCAGCGGCTCGGCATCTTCGCCGGATATCTCGTCGGCTTCGCCGGGGCCATGTTCGGTCTGGTCGTCAGCGACAACATGCTGTTGTTGTACACCTTCTGGGAGATCACGACCGTCCTGTCGTTCCTGCTGGTCGGCCACCACGCCGACCGGATCGAGGGCCGTCGCGCGGCATTGCAGGCGCTGCTGGTGACCGGCGCGGGCGGGCTGACCATGCTGGTCGGGTTGATCATGCTCGGGCAGAGCAGCGGCAGCTATCTGCTGTCGGAGGCGATGCGGCGGGCCGATCCGCACAGCTGGTGGACCGGGGTGGCGATCGTGCTGATCCTGGTGGGCGCGTTGAGCAAATCGGCGATCGTGCCGCTGCACTTCTGGCTGCCCGGCGCGATGGCCGCCCCGACGCCGGTGAGCGCCTACCTGCACGCGGCGGCGATGGTGAAAGCCGGTGTGTACCTGGTGGCCCGGCTGTCCCCGGCCTTCGCGGTGGCCGCGCCCTGGCATCCGATCGTGCTCACCCTCGGGCTGTTGTCGATGCTGCTGGCCGGGCTGCGCGCCTTGCAGGTCTACGACCTGAAACTGGTGCTGGCCTTCGGCACGGTGAGCCAGCTCGGCTTCCTGGTGACCCTGCTCGGCCTCGGCACCCCCGACGCCACCCTGGCCGGGGAGACGCTGCTGGTCGCGCACGCCATGTTCAAGGCGTGCCTGTTCATGGTGGTCGGGGTCATCGATCACAGCGCGGGCACCCGGGATCTGCGCAGGCTGTCCGGCGTGGGCCGCCGCGCGCCCGTGCTCTGCGCGATCGCGACCCTGGCCGCGGCGAGCATGGCCGGGATTCCGCCGCTGCTCGGCTTCGTCGGCAAGGAGACCGCGCTCGGCGCGGTGCTGGACGCGGACAATCTCACGGCCCCGGTCAAGGCGGCCGTCACCGCGGGCGTGGTGCTCGGCTCCATGCTGACCGTCGGGTACAGCATCCGATTCGTCTGGGGCGCATTCGGTTCCAACGCCGTGCGGGTCGGCGCGCCCGAACCCGATACGCCCTGGCATCGCCCCGATCCGCTGTTCGTCGCCCCGCCCGCACTGCTCGCGCTGGCCGGCCTGGTCGCGGGATTCGGCGCGCCGCTGGTGGACGGGCTGCTCCGGCCCTACGCGGAAACCGTTGCGGGACAGCATCTCTCGCATCTGGCGCTGTGGCACGGCTGGGGCACGCCGTTGACGCTGACCCTGGTGGTGATCGCCGCCGGTGTGGCGCTGTTCGAGATCCGCGACCGGATCGGCGAATCCGCCCATCCCCGGCTGGGCAACGCCGACCGGGTCTACGACGCGACCCTGCGCGCGATGGACCAGCTGTCGCTGCGCATGACCGGCGCCATCCAGCGCGGGTCGCTGCCGCTCAACCAGGCGCTCATCCTGATCACCACGATCGTGCTGCCGCTGGCCATGCTGCTGACCGGCGCGCGCACCAATGCCCGGCTGCGCCTGTGGGATTCGCCGTTGCAGGCGCTGATCGGGGTGATCATGATGGCGATGGCGTTCGGCGCGACCGTGATGCGCAACCGGCTGGCCGGGGTGCTGCTGGTCGGGGTGACCGGCTACGGCTGCGGCGTGATCTTCGCCCTGCACGGCGCGCCCGATCTGGCGCTCACCCAGTTCCTGGTGGAGACGCTCACGCTGGTGATCTTCGTGCTCGTGCTGCGCAAGTTCCCCGCCGAGATCGAACCCGGGCGGCGCGCGGCGTTCAAGGTGCGCCGCGCGCTGCTGGCCACCGCCGTGGGCGCGACGGTCGCGGTGCTGGCCGCGTTCGCCGCCGCCGCGCGGAACAGCGACCCGATCTGGCGGCGAATCCCGCAGGCCGCCTACGAGTTCGGCGGCGGAAAGAACGCGGTGAACGTCCTGCTGGTCGACATCCGCGCCTGGGACACCCTCGGCGAGATCTCGGTCCTCGTCGTCGCCGCGACCGGGGTGGCCTCGCTGGTGTTCCGCAGCCGCCGCTTCGGCACCCTGCCCCGGGTGGCCGACGCGCCCGGCTACACGCCCGATCCGGATCGGTCCTACTGGCTGCCCGCCGCGCCGCTGCTCCCGCCGCGCGAACGGTCCATGGTGCTGGCCATGACCACCCGCCTGCTGTTCCCGACCATCATGATGCTGTCGGTCTACCTCTTCTTCGCCGGGCACAACGCGCCGGGCGGCGGCTTCGCGGGCGGGCTGACCGCCGGATTGGCCCTGGTGCTGCGCTATCTCGCGGGCGGGCGCTACGAACTGGCCGAGGCGCTGCCGGTGGACGCGGGCCATGTGCTCGGCGCGGGGCTCACCCTGTCGGCGGGCACGGCCACCGGCTCGCTGCTGCTCGGCGCGCCGCCGCTGTCCTCGGCCGTCATCGAGGTCACGCTGCCGGTGCTCGGGCACGTCAAATTCGTCACCGCCCTGCTGTTCGACCTGGGCGTGTATCTCATCGTGGTCGGCCTGGTCCTCGACGTGCTGCGCAGCCTCGGCGCGCGACTCGACGACGCGGAGAGCCTGCCGCCGCGCGGCGAGAAGGCAAGGGAGACACGATGACCGCGAACCTGACGCTGCTGATCCTCATCGCCGTCCTGGTGGCCTGCGGGGTGTACCTCGTGCTGGAGCGGACCGTGTCGAAGATGCTGCTGGGCCTGCTGCTGTTCAGCAACGCGGTGAATCTGCTCATCCTCACCGTCGCCGGGCCGGACGGGCGCGCGCCGATCCTCGGCGAATCCGATCGGGTGCACCACGACACCGCCGACCCGCTCGCCCAGGCCATGGTGCTCACCTCCATCGTGATCACCATGGGCATGGCCGCGTTCATCCTCGCGCTCGCCTACCGCGCCTACATCCTGACCCTGACCGAACAGGTCGAGAACGATCCCGAGGACGTGAAGGTCGCCACCCGCCGCGAGGGCGAGGACCCCGAACAATGACCCTCTTCCCCGCCCTCACCCCGCTGCCGGTGCTGATCCCACTGCTCACCGCGGCCGCGACCCTGATCGCGGGCCGCAGACCTCGTGTCCAGCAGGGCATTTCGATCGCGGCGCTGACGGCGGTCGTGGTCGTGGCGGGTCTGCTGCTGCATCAGGCGGACCGACACGCCATGGCCGCGGTGCAGGTCGGCGGGTGGGGCACCCCGATCGGCATCACGCTCGTGGTGGATCGGCTCTCGGCCGCGATGCTGCTGGTGTCGGCGATCGTGCTGCTGGCCGTGCTCGTCTTCGCCGTCGGGCAGGGTATCAGCGACGGCAGCGAACGCCAGCCCACCTCGATCTTCCAGCCCACGTATCTCGTGCTCTCCGCGGGGGTTTCGATCGCCTTCCTGGCGGGCGACCTGTTCAATCTGTTCGTCGGCTTCGAGGTGCTGCTGACCGCGTCGTTCGTGCTGCTGACCCTCGGCGCGAGCGCCGAACGGGTGCGGGCCGGGGTGTCCTACGTGATGGTCTCCATGGTGTCGTCGATGATCTTCCTCATCGGCATCGCGCTGGCCTACGCGGCGACCGGCACCCTGAACCTCGCGCAGATGGCGGAGCGCATGGGCACGGTGCCCACCGGAACTCGCGGCGGGATCTACGCGATGCTGCTGGTGGCGTTCGGCATCAAGGCGGCGGTGTTCCCGCTGTCGAACTGGCTGCCCGACTCGTATCCGACCGCGCCCGCGCCCGTGACGGCGGTGTTCGCCGGGTTGCTGACGAAAGTCGGTGTGTACGCGATCATCCGGATGCACACGCTGCTGTTCCCGTCCGGGCGCTTCGACCGCGTTCTGCTCATCTGCGGGCTGCTGACCATGCTGATCGGCATCCTGGGCGCGATCGCGCAGAGCGATATCAAGCGGCTGCTGTCGTTCACCCTCGTCAGCCACATCGGGTATCTGATGTTCGGGGTGGGTCTGAACTCTACCGCTGGGCTCACGGGCACCGTCTTCTACGTGGCCCACCACATTCTGGTGCAGACCACGCTGTTCCTGGTGGTGGGCCTGATCGAACGGCAGGCCGGGTCGGCGTCGCTGAGTCGGCTGGGCGGGCTGCTCGCCGCGAGTCCGGCGCTGGCGGTGCTGTTCGGCATCCCGGCGCTGAATCTCGGTGGCATACCGCCGCTTTCGGGGTTCATCGGCAAGGTGACGCTGTTGCAGGCCGGGGTGGCCGACGGCAGCGTGACGGCCTGGGTACTGGTCGCGGGCGCGGTGCTCACCAGCCTGCTCACGCTGTACGCGATGGCGCGGGTGTGGAGCAAGGCGTTCTGGCGCCCGCGCGTGCAGGCGCCACAGGGCGATCTGTCCGACGCCGCGCCCTCGGCGCTGATCGACGAGTCCACCGATGTCCTGTTCGACGAGCGGGCCGACGTCGGCCGGATGCCGCGGCTCATGCTCGCCCCGACCGTCGCCCTGCTCGCGGTGGGCCTGGCCATGACCGTGTTCGCCGGGCCCATCCTCGGCATCGCCGGGCGCGCGGCCACCGAACTGCGCGACCGGTCGGCGTATCTGGAAACCGTGCTGGGACCGCCGGATTCGCGAACGGGTGCGACCCGATGAACCGCGAACGGCTGGTCCGCGTCGGGGTGCTGCTGTGGCTGACGGTCGTCTACACCGCGCTGTGGGGCGATCTGTCGGTCGGCAACGTGCTCGCCGGACTGGTGATCGGCGCGCTGATCATGGTCGCGCTGCCGCTGCCCCGGGTGCCCATCCACGGGCGGCTGCATCCGCTGTCGCTGCTCGAATTGATCGCCGTCACAAGCTATTACGCGATCGAGTCGAGCCTGCAGATCGCCTGGTTCGCGGTGCGCCCGGCGGGCGCCCCCGTGTCGGGCGTGCTGCGGGTGCGCCTGGCGATCCGCTCCGATCTGGTGCTCGTGTTGTGCGCGAACGTACTCAATTTGATTCCCGGCACGATGGTCCTGGAGCTGGATCGGCAGACCCACACCGCGTGGGTGCACGTGCTCGACGTCGGCAGCGAGGCGGCGGTGGACAAGTTCTATCGCACCACCCGGCGCCTCGAGGGGTTGCTGATCCGTTCGTTCGAGCGTCCCGCCGAATGGCACGAGGAGGACAGATGACCGTCGTCGCGATCGTCGCCGCGGCCCTGTTGGGCGGCGCGGCCCTGTTGACGAGCTATCGAATCCTGGCCGGGCCCGACACCTTGGACCGGGTGGTCGGCATCGATTCGCTGGTCGCCGTCGCCGCCGCCGGACTGGCCGTGTGGGCCGCCTACAGCGACGACACCATGGTCCTGCCCGCCATCGTGGTGCTGGCCCTGGTCAGCTTCCTGGGCTCGGCCGCCGTCACCCGCTTCCGCGTTCGGGACGACCGATGAACACCGTATTGAACTGGATCTCCTACGTGAGCATCCTCTTCGGCGCGGGGCTCAATCTGACCGCCGCGATCGCGATGGTGCGCTTCCCCGACACCCTCACCCGCATGCACGCCGCCACCAAACCCCAAGTGGTCGGCCTGGTTCTGGTGCTCAGCGGGGCCGCGATCCCGCTGCGGGGCCATCCGAACATCTGGCTGCTGCCGCTGGTGGGCCTGTTCACCCTGCTCACCGCACCGGCCATCGCGCATCTGATCGGCCGCACCGCCTACCGCGAACAGCGTCACCGCGACGGACTGCTGGTGATCAACGAATTGGGCGACGACGTGGACTGATTCGGGAACCAGGTGGTGGCGAACGCGTACGCGTAGGCGCCGCACAGCCCGAGCAGCAGCACCCCCGCCGGGAACGGATGGGCCGCGAACCACACCGCCAGGAAGCGGTAGGACAGCAGCAGTCCCGCGAGCAGCGTCGCGCCGCCCGCGACCAGGCCGATTCGCGATGTGTCCCAACCACGTTCGGGGTCGCGCAGCGCCGACTCGACGGTCAGGCACAGCACCGCGCCCGCGAGCAGATCCGCGCCGTAGTGATAGCCGAAACCCAGTGTGGCCGTGACGGTCGCGAGCACCCAGAAGGCGCCGCCCCAGCGCAGCCAGCGCGGCGCGGGCGACCCGTCCGCCGCCCGGCGCGAATGCAGGAAAACCGCTGTGGCCCAGGCGGTGTGCATGGAGGGCATGCAGTTGCGCGGCGTCCCCCCGTCGAACGGCAGCGCGGCCGGGACGTGATCCAGCGGCGGAATCGTGTGCGGCCAGTAGTTCCCGATCTGCAATCCGTGCCCGTCCGGACCGAAGGCGAACATCGGCCCGACCACCGGGAACAGCACGTACACCACGGGACCGACCACGCCGAGCACCAGGAACGTCCGCACCAGATAGTGCCTCGGCCACACCCCCGACGACACCACGCGGCGCAGCTGCCAGACCGCGACAACCATTGCGGCTACCGGTAATTCGATGTACACCCAGTGCAGGATCCCGCTCGGCACCGGACCGAGCGCCGCCAGCGCCCGCCCCAGCAGCCAGGACGGTTCGCCGAGCGCGTGGTCGGCGAGCAGCACGTACCGGTCGAGCACGCTCGGCCCCGCCATGACGGTGACGTGCAACCACACGTCGCCGACCTTGGTCGCGAGGATCAGCAGTGCGCCGAGCGCGGCCGCGTGCAGGGCGTCGCGCCGGACCCGGCCCTCCCAGCCCAGCCACGCCACCAGCGCCAGCCCGGTCAGCGCGAGGACCGCGCCGTTGCCCAGCGCGGGCGCGCCGCCGCCCAGTACCCGGACGACGGAGACGATCGCATCGATGCCGACCGCGACCCCCAGCGTGACGAACCGCCGCCGCCACGACACCCCCACCAACGCCAGCGCCAGCCCGGCCCACGGCACCGACACCGACTTCGGCGTGCCCGCGTAGTCGTTCCACAGGCTGCGCAGCGGACCCTCGAAACCGTTGCGCCAGGCCACGATCTGTAAGGCCACCAACAACACCGGCACGGCCGCGATGCCCGCCCACACCGCGGCCCGGCGCATCGATATCCGCGACCGCAGGCGGTCCTCATCGTCATAACCGGAGCGCGGATCGTCGAGCAGCACGACGACCATAGTAAACAGACCGTGAACGCCACCCCGCTGACCAGCTGAACCGCAGGCTACCGAACGGCCGTGGTAGTCAGCCCTCGAGCTCCTTCACCAGGGCGTCGACGACGGCCACCAGATCGCCCTGCGCCGCGGCCGCGACCCGGCGCTGCCGCTGATAGGACGCCCCGCGCTCCGGGATCTCGGCCACCAGCGCGAGTTCGTTCTCGCAGCCGAGCAGTTTCGCGGTGGGCTCGAGCCGGTTCAGCAGATCGGTCAGATCGTCGGTGACCAGACGCTCGTTGCTGTCGGCGTCGGTGATGACGATGGCGTCGAGTCCGTAGCGGGCCGCGCGCCACTTGTTCTCCTGTACGTGCCACGGCGGAATCGTGGGCAGGGTCTCCCCCGCCTCCACCCGCCGATCCAGATCCACGATCAGGCAGTGGATGAGCGCCACCATCGCGGAAAGCTCCGGCCAGGAAGGGATTCCGTCGCACACCCGGACCTCGATGGTTCCCCACTTGGGCGCGGGGCGGATGTCCCAGTGCATCCCGCCGAGCTGTTCGAAGACCCCGGTCTTCATCTGGTCGTGCACGAACGCCTCGAACTGCGTCCAGTTCTCGAACTGGAACGGCAGCCCGGCGGTGGGCAACTGCTGGAACATCAGCGACCGGTTGCTGGCGTACCCGGTGTCGATGCCCGCCCACATCGGCGAGGACGCCGACAGCGCGAGCAGATGCGGATACGACAGCAGCATCGTGTTCAGGATCGGAAAGACCTTCTCCGGGTGCGAGATTCCCACGTGCACGTGCACGCCCCAGATCAGCATCTGCCGCCCCCACCACTGGGTGCGCTCGATCAGCTCGTCGTAATGCGCTGTGCGCGTGAGCTGTTGGGTCGACCACTGGGCGAACGGATGGGTGCCCGCGCAGAACAGATCGACTCCGACCGAATCGGCCGCGCGCCGGACCGCGTTCATGGTGCCGCGCAGATCGTCGACGATCTCGCCGACCGTGGTGTGCACGCCGCTGACGATCTCGACGGTGTTGCGCAGCAGCTCCTTCGTGATCTGCGGCGTGCCGTCGTGGGCGCGCAGATCACCGGCCGCGTCGAAGACCTCGGCGGCCTTGCTGGACAGATCGCGGGTCTGCTTGTCGACCAGCGCGATCTCCCATTCCACGCCCAGTGTCGGGCGGGGCGAGCTGTTCCAGTGGACGTTCCGAGTGCTTGCCCCACCCATGGCTGTCCGCCTTATCCGACCACGCCGCAGGCGATGCGGCCGCCCGCGTCACCGGTCGCCAGGGTCTCGGCGTCCGGCCCGGCGGTGCCGTTGGCCTGGGTGTACCGACTGGGAATGTTGCCGAAGTTGTCCGCCCCGGCGTGGATCATCAGGGCCTTGCCCTTCAGATCGTCGAGGGTGACCGAATCGGTGGTGGTCACCAGGTGCGCGGTGCCGTCCTGCCGGACCTGCAACGAGGACAGGTCGCCGCTGGAGGGATGCGCGTTCTGATCGCCGACCTGCAGATGCCCGCCCGCGGACAGGAAGTCGCCCGCCGGGCCGCCCGTGGGGGCGGTGGAATTGGCCTCGCACTTGCCGAACTGGTGGAAGTGCAGCCCGTGGAAGCCCGGCTTGATGCCGTGCACGTCGACGGTCAGCTCCAGGTGGTTGCCCGACTTGGCGATGGTCGCGGTCCCGACCTGAGCGCCCGCGGGATCCTTGAGCTGCACCGACACCGAGTCCCCGGCGGGCGCGCCGCCGTGTTCGGTGGAGGCGTGCTCGCTCCCGGTGCTCGGCGCCGCCGCGCCCGTCCACACCGGCGGGTTGGTCCCCTTGACGTCACTCGACTCCTGGCTGTTGGTGCAGCCCGCGAGGCCGAAGACCGCGAGCGCCAGCACCGGGGTCACAGTCCGCCAGGACGGGCGACGAATTGTGGACGGGGCCATCGGGGAACTCCTTTACGAGTACCGAGTTTACGAGTAATGCACGGTGGGCGGATTCGTTACCGGACACGATGATGCCAGAGCCGGTATACAGATCGGCGGTGGGGCTCAATTGCCTGTGACGATGACGATGATTCCGGGCGGTGCGTCCGCGATTCCGGCGAATCGGGGTTCGGCCGCGACACCGAGCTGCGTGGCGATCTCCCGGGCCGCCGCCTGTTCCTGCGGCGAATCCCCGTAGTACACGGTCGTTTTCGGGATGACACCGTTGGCGTAGTTGCCCGTCTCGGTGACATTCCAACCCTGCGAGGTCAATTGGCCGCCGGTGCGCGCGGCCAGCCCGGCGACGGTGCTGTTGTTCAGCACGCGCACCGGGATCGTCTTGTCCGGCCCCGCGGGCGGTGGGGGTGGGGGCGGGGTCGTAGGGGTTGTGGTCGTGGTGGTGGCGGGAGCCGTCGTGGTGGTGGTCGCGGGCGTCGCGACCGAGGTGGCCGCCGGTGCCGCCGCCGTGGTCGGCTTGGGAGCGGCCGTCGTCGTCGCCTGCGCCTGCGGGGTGGAACCCGAACTCTCCGAGTGGGAATTCGACAGCGACATCGCGCCCAGCCCGGCGAAGACGATGGCCAGCGCGATCAGCACCATCGCGAGCGCGCGCAGCGGCGGTCCGCCGGAGGGCGGATTCGGATTGCTCACCTCGTCGAGCCTAGTCACACGTTGAAGCCCAGCCGGCGCGCCGCCCGCGCCTTCTGCCGGCTGGCCCGCAGCCGCCGAAGTCGTTTCACCAGCATGGGATCCGCGGCCAGCGCCTCGGGCTTGTCGACGACGGCGTTGAGTACCTGGTAGTAGCGGGTCGCGGACATGTCGAACAGTTCGCGAATGGCGTCTTCCTTGGCGCCCGCGTACTTCCACCACTTGCGTTCGAAATCGAGGATGTCGAGTTCGCGCCGGGAGAGTCCGGCGGCGTCCGCCGGAGTCGTGCGGGCGGCGTCGGAAGTGCTGTCCTCGCTTGCGGATAGGTGCCGGGCCGCTGCGCTGTCCATATCGCTCCCTCGCCAGAGGTCAACACTGAGGTGCTCGTATACGTCGTCGCTCATTGAACCACGGATGCCCGGGTTGTCAGGTGCGTCGTTCGGCGTGTCGGCGGGGACCGGCAGCAGCGCGGCGCGGGGGTCCGGGCGGCCCCCAGTACAGTGTGTGACCATGGCGATTCTCCCGATCCGCATCGTCGGTGACCCGGTCCTGCACAACCCGACCGAACAGGTGACGAAGTCGCCGGAGGAGCTCGCCGAGTTGATCGGCGACATGTTCGACACGCTCGACGCGGCGCGCGGGGTGGGGCTGGCGGCCAATCAGGTCGGGGTGCCGCTGCGGCTGTTCGTCTACGACTGCCCCGACGTCGGCTCGGACGGCAAGGTCAGCCGCCGCCGCGGCGTGGTGGTCAACCCGGTCCTGGAGACCTCCGAGATCCCCGAGACCATGCCCGACCCCGACGATGACGAGGAGGGCTGCCTGTCGGTTCCCGGCGAGCAGTTCCCCACCGGCCGCGCGGACTGGGCCCGCGTCACCGGCACCGACGAGCGCGGCGAGCCGGTCGAGATCGAGGGCAAGGGCTTCTTCGCGCGGATGCTCCAGCACGAGGTGGGCCATCTGGACGGCTACCTCTACGTCGACGTGCTGATCGGCCGCAACGCGCGCGCGGCGAAGAAGGCCATCAAGCGAAACGGTTGGGGCAAGCCGGATCTCAGCTGGGTTCCGGGCACCGTGCCCGATCCGTTCGGTCACGACGACGAGGACTGAGTGCATCCCGAGATCCCCCTCGGCACGCGCGTGGTGATCCGCCACCGCCTGCCCGCCGACGAACCCCAGCAGTTCACCGACGTCATCGGCGAACTGCTCGCGTACGACCCGCTCACGATCCGCACCGCCGACGGCCGCACCGTGCAGGTCGCCGCGGACACCGTGGTCGCCCTGAAAGCCTTGGGTCCCAGGCCGATTCGCACCAGCGAGATCCGACGACTGGAGGCCGCGGCCTGCGACGGCTGGCCCGGCACCGAACGCGCCTGGATCGACGGCTGGCTGCTGTCGGCCGGGAACGGGTACAGCGGCCGCGCCAATGCCGCTGTGCCGGTAGGCAGTTCGGCCGAACCCGCCGGTCTCGACGAGCGCACGCTGGCCCGCGTAGTCGACTGGTACGTCCAGCGCGGCCTGCCGCCCCGGCTGCGGCTGCCCGACCGGCTGGCCCCGGTCCCCGCCGGGTGGCGCACCTGGAACGAGACCGCCGTCCTGGCCATCGACACCGACAATTTCGTTCTCCCGCAAGGCCCTTCGATGGTGCGCGTGGAACCGAAGCCGTCCCCAGCGTGGCTGGAACTGCACCGCTTCCGCGGCGAGGACGCGATCGATGTCGCCCCGCCCGTCCCGGACGTCTCGGTGCTGACCGCCGTCCGGGAAGGCGAATTGGGTTTCGCCACACTGGGTCTGCCCGACCCCCTGGCCATCGGCCGCGGCGCCCTCACCACCGCCCCCGACGGCCTGCGCTGGATCGGCGTGACCTGCGTGGCCGTCGCGGCCCCCCACCGCCGCCACGGGCTGGGCACCCTGGTCTGCGCGGAGCTGATCCGCTGGGGTCACCGGCACGGCGCCACACACGCGTATGTCCAAGTGGAGCTGGACAATCCGAGCGCGCTGGCGATGTACCGGGAGATGGGCTTCATCGACCATCACCACTACCGCTACGCCGCGCCGGAGTGAGAGGAGTACGCCCGTGCGCCTGGCCACCTGGAACGTGAACTCGATCCGCTCCCGGCTGGACCGAGTGCTGTCCTGGCTCGACCGCGCCGGCATCGACGTGCTCGCGCTACAGGAGACCAAGTGCCGCGACGACCAGTTCCCCTCGGAGGCGTTCGAGCAGGCGGGTTACGAGGTCGCGCACACCGGCTTCAGCCAGTGGAACGGCGTGGCGATCGCTTCCCGTATCGGCATGGACGACGTGGAGATCGCCTTCCCCGGCCAACCCGGCTTCGACAAGGATGCACAGAGCTCGCTGTTGCCCGCGCCTGTCGTGGAGGCGCGCGCTTTGGGCGCCACCTGCGCGGGGACTCGGGTGTGGAGCCTGTACGTTCCCAACGGCCGTTCCCTGCGTGATCCGCACTACGAGTACAAACTGGAATGGCTTGCCGCGCTGCGTGATTCGGGGGCGCGGTGGCTGGCTGAGGATCCGGCCGCGCGGATCGCGCTGTGTGGCGATTGGAATATCGCGCCGACCGATGACGATGTGTGGTCGGTTGATTTCTTCCGGGGCCGCACCCATGTTTCGGAACCGGAGCGAAACGCGTTCCGGGCCATAGTGGATGCGGGCTACACCGATGTCCTCCGCCGCTTCGCTCCCGGGCCGGGCGTGTACACGTACTGGGACTACACCCAACTGCGCTTCCCGCGTCGGGAGGGCATGAAGATCGATTTCGTGCTTGCCTCCCCGGCCCTCAATGCCTTGGCGAAGGACGCGATGGTCGATCGTCAGGAGCGAAAGGGCAAGGGGGCCAGTGATCATGCGCCGGTGATCGTGGACATCGCCGACTGACGCCTGCTACACAGCGACGAGGTTGAGGAACGGCTCCAGACCCGTGAAGTCATCCGGGTTGCGCGTATAAAGCGGTAGCCCGTTGGCGACAGCCGTGGCCGCAATCAGCAGATCGCCGAACCGCTTTCGCGGCTTGCGCCCCATCCCTTCGACCAGCAGTGCGAGCGACCCATAAGCACGAGCCGCGTCGGCATCCAGAGGCAACGGCTCCAAGGCGGCTTCCACCCAGCGCAGCCTGAACTGACGTCGCGCTTGCTCCACCGGATCTTTGGTCGCATGCACCCCGGCTCCGAGTTCGGCAAGAGTGATCACGCTGATGGCCGCCTCTCCAGCGAGTTCCTTGCCTACTACCTCGAAGTCGATGATCACCGAGGTGTCGAGCAGGATCCGCTGACCGCCGACAGGCTCACTCATCGTGAGGATCCTGGTCGATCATGGCATCCAGATCGGCGCGGAATGTGGTGTAGTCGACCGGCGGCAGATGTGCGGCCGTCCGGAGCAGTTCGGCGATGGGCACGAACGCACGACGACCCACCGGCCGGAGTTCGCCGACAGGCTTGCCGTTGCGGCTGATGGTGTAAATCTCCCCGGCCTCGACGGCGTCGAGGATTTTGCCACTGTCATTGCGCAAGTCACGCTGGCTGATCGTCTTCATGTACTCAAGTGTAGCGAACCGCTACACTTGGGTACCGAATGCTACACAGGCAATGTAGCAACTGTTGCTGGGACTACACCCAGCTGCGCTTCCGCGCCGGGAGGGGCATGAGGATCGTTTCGTGCTCGCCTCCCCTGCCCCTCAACGCCTGGCGAAGGACGCGATGGTCGGGCACCAGGAGGGCAAGGGCGCCAGCGATCATGCGTCGGTGGTGGTGGGGTTCGGCGACCAGATAGTCCACATCGAAGAACACATCGGCGACCTCTACCTCGAACGAGCCCAAGAGATTGCCCGCTACAAAACCGCCATCACCGAACCTCGGCAGTGCCCTTGGGCCTTCGACCCTGCTGAAACGAAAGCCCCAGTCGAAGCTGGAGCTTGCGGGCACACGTGCGCTTGTGAACGAGAAGGCTCGCGCGACATTACGTTTCGCGTCGAACTCGCAGCTCAGACACCCCGGCAATGAACGCCGCACCCCTCGGAATGCCCCGAGCCGCAACGGGATTTCGTGCCATCTCTCATCTTGATGTCTCGATGCCGGATCGAACTGCGCGATCGAAAGCCCTTCGATGTTTCTGTTGCAGCGATCCGTTCGAGCGGACCTATCCGAACACGCCGGGAAATCGTTCGCGGAATTCGACATCGGCGGCCAGGTCCTCGACGTCGGCGCGGGTGAAGCGTCCGAGGAGGTTGGGCCGGATCCGTTCGGTGTACACCGCAATCAGCAGCTGCCCGCCGGTCCAGCCGAGGACCTCGCAGGCCTCGTTCTCGCTGAGAGTGTCGACCACCTTGGTCACCCGCGCGATGAGGGCCGCCTCGGCGGCGGCGACCTCGATCCGGTCGACTTGGGCGGGGGCGAACATCGCGTGGGCCTCCCAACGGCTGTCGGGTGGAGTGAAGGTACCGACGACGTCGAGGTGGCCGCGTTCGGCGAGAACACGGATGTCGTCGGGATGCACACGGCGGCCGAGGCGGTCGGCGAGCCGGTCGGCGCAGAATGTCGCCCCGCGCGGCTTCTCGGCACCGAACCGTTGGCGGATCCGCGGCGCCAGGGCGCGGGCCTGCTGAGCCTGTTCGGCGGTCCAGCCCTGTTCGTGCTCCGGGGGTGGCAGCATTCCCACGAACTCGGCGGCGTCGATCTGCCACTGGTACAGCCCGGTCTCCTGCGTCAGCGCGGCCCGGTCTCGATAGGCGGTCATGGTTCCTCCCTGCTGCACGAGCTCCCCTGATGGCTCGCAGTATGCGCCGCCCCTCCGACACGGTGTGGTGCGCAGGAGCAGCGTCGCGCGGTCGAACAGGTTGCGCGGCAAGGCTGTTGGAGCGGCGGCGCGTTCGGGAAATCCGTCGACCGCAGGCGAGGAGACCGGCGGCCAAGCCGCTGCCGCCCGCGGCGGCGGGCAGGAGGTATTTGGTCGGGTAAACGTACCCGTGGACGAGGAGGAGTCCGGCGAGGACGCAGAAGATGTTCGTGGCGGCCGCACGGCTGGTGGCTATCAGTGTCACGAGGCGATCGATCAGGTCGCAGACGCCGGTCGGGGGGTCTCGGCGCGCAGTACGACGGGGCGTTCGGGGTCGGTGTGGTGTCGTTGGGCCGGGCACCAAGGTGATGGTGTAGTTCGCGGCGCGGCAGGTCGCGTAGTCGGCGCCGGTGAGGACCGCGATCCGGCACTACGGCCGAGGTGAACCCTCTAAACGAGCACATCCGCCTGCTGTCCAGGGGAAGGGTTCAAAATATACGTGCCGTCGTCCTGTTGAATCGAGCGCGCACGAATCTCTTCCGCGACGAGGCCCCAACCGGTTTTCGACGACCACTTCACCACCAATAAGTGGTCGAATTCCGGTAGGTCCGCGCCGCTCAGGTCCGCACCGCGCAAGTCCGCGACATGCAAGACAGCGCCGTGCAAGACCGCGCTGCGCAGGTCCGCGTCGCGCAGGTCTGCGGTGCGCAGGTCCGCCTCGATCAGGTCCGCGCCGCTCAGATTCGAGCCGCTCAGGTCCCCGCCACGCAGGTCCACGGACATCAGGTTCGCATCGCGCAGGTCCGCGCCGCTCAAGTCCGCAGCGCGCAGGTCCGCGCCGCTCAAGTCCGCACCGCGCAGGTCCGCGTCACGCAGGTCCGCACCGTTCAGGTCCGCGAAGCGCAGGTTCACGCCGCTCAGGTCCGCGCCGCTCATCGCGCCCTGGCGGATGGCGACCACCAGTTCACCAACGGTGTCGAACCGAGCAGCGGCGGAGTTGCTTTCCGCAACCCGGCGCTGTGTTTCGCGATAGTGTCGGTACTCGTCGGGGTGTCCCGGAGTGAAGGCTGGAGTGGTCCCGGCCAACGCCGCCAGGAATCGCCGCGCGACGGGTGTTTCCTCCGTCGCGATCGGAGTGAAGGCGGGGGTGGATCCGGCCAGCGCCGCCAGCAGGTCACGGCCGAAACGAAAGACGCTCATGACACGGCCCCCGGGCCGCCGCGGTTCCTCTTACCGGTGTCGTCGTCGGATTCGTCCTGTCCGGGCACGAGTGTTTCCACGTACTGGCTGATCTTCTTCACCACCACCGGTGTGGCCGTGCCGATTCCGAATGCCAAGCCGTTCGCGGCGACGGTGGTGACGATCAGCCCGCTGTCGAGCACCGCCGCGGCGGTCGCGGCACCGATACCCCACTGCACCAGAACCGACACCGCGTACGGGCCTGCCCCCGGTCCTTTGGGCCGAGGCCACGGCCACCCCTTGACTCTCTTGGTCGCCTCGAGGAACACCACCCCGCAGTTGACGGCCGCGCCCACGCACCCCCACACGGCATACAGCCACATACCTGAAACGATAAGCCGCTAGGACCGAACACATTGTCGGACGGCGTAATGCACACCAACCGCACCGCGCGGCGCTCCGACTCCGGATCAGAAGGTTGAGAGTCCGGGCCGTCGGCCCAGGGCAATCACCCCTCCACGAACAACTCCGAGGGCAGATCCAATCGCGCCTTGATGTGTACTTCACGGCCGTCGATGCCACGATGACGCATTTCAGGCTGAACATGCGTGTCATCTCCTGCTGCCGGCGAAGCCGCCCTCGCATGGCAGCGGCAACAGCTGGAACTCGCGAAACAGCGCGGCTACGCTCCCGAGCTGCGAGCAATCATGGAGTTGATGAACAAGGGCAGACCCGCCCCCGGCATAGCGCTCCAGGCCCCGGAGGTCGTCCGAGACGGGCGCGAAACAGCAGGCCCTCGAACTCGAGCGCAAGCGTGGCCTCGGCTCAATTGCTGTGTCGACCACAAACATTGGTAGCGGCGTGGCGGGCGGAACTGCCCTCGGTTGATTCGATCTCGCGTGATGGTCGCGTGCCTTCGTCGGAACCTGAAATTGTCACGTCGCCGAGGAGAAGGCGTCGGGGTGGCGCTGTCGGTACTCGGCGGCGACGGTGACGAGCATGGGTATCGGTTCGGGCTTTACGTCGGGGAGTTGTTCGGCCCAATGGGTGAGTAGGTCGGGGTCTACGAGGAGGCGCTGGGCTGCGGTGACGCTGCGGGGGCGAGGTTTGGCGATGACGACGGGGCCCGAGTCGGCCGGTGTTCCGCGGGTGGAGAAGTTGTGGGTGACCTCGGTGACGGTGAGATACAGTTCGAGCTCGTCGCGGGCGTCGAAGTAGAGTTCTTCACCGACGCGGGGGAGGTAGGGGCTGGTCACTTCGAGCGCGAACAGTGCGGTGGACTTGTCGTAGAGGTAGAGGTCCGGTGATGGCATCTCCACGATTACTCGGTACCGGCCGGCGGCTGGCGGGTGCCCTTGGTGGGCTTGCTCGGTGGTGTGCACTGCGCCAGTATCGGGCTCGTCGATGGGTGAGGGCATCGTCTTCGGCGAATCGGGTTACGCACACCCATCGGCCGAGAGCGGCCATACGTTCGGATGGACGGTAGGGGCGACTACGCGACGAGCTCAACCGGCTCTGTTCAGTCGGGTGGTCACACTGACGGTCGGACGAGCAGAGTTGGTCGAAAGTGATTGAAATACTGGGTGAGTGGCTGCAAAGATGCAGGTCAAGAAGTGTGCTCCCCGCACGCGCGGGGATGAGCCGGCACCGGTGAGGGGCTGGCGCTGTGTCTCGTGGTGCTCCCCGCACGCGCGGGGATGAGCTAGTGGCGCCCGCGGACACAGAGATACAAGTGAAGCGCCACAGGCGAAGTAGTCGATGCAGCCGACCAACGACACATGCTGACCGAACACGCGGTACCACAACCGATTTCGTACCTCCGCACCCCCACCCGACAACTACACCGGCCGAGTCTTGATCGCATCCCGAGAGATGAACACGTCATAAGTCCCCGGCACCGAAATCACAGCGTTCCCATAAGCCGACCGCACGAACGGCCTAGTCGTCCAATCCTGCTTCCGCATGTCCTCGAAGAAGTCCTGATCACTCCCATTGAGCAAAAACTGGTTCTGCTTGACCGCCACCCCGTCCAACCGCTGCCCGTAGATCCGGGTGACCTTGTACCCCGAGTGGAACCCCAGCGCGTTCACCCACGGCTCGAGCTCGACGATGTTCGCTTGCAGCACCCACATATCCCCCTCGATCCGGTACGTCTGATGCTGCTCCGCGTGGTTGCCGTCGCCGAACAGGGTCAGCTCGACGTCGAGCGTATGTGGGCTGTCCGCAACGGATTTGGCGACGACGTGGGCTGCCTTCACCTCGCCGGTCAACCCCAGGAAGCTCTGGAGGAGGGTGGTTACCCACAGGACCAGGACCGCTACCAGCAGGACCGACGCGGCGCCAGCGCCGCGGCCGATCATCGCGCGCATCCCCACCCTGCGCGCCTTGAGCAGCGCCGTCACGAGGAGGGCGATGCCGATCACGAACAATACGACGATCAGCGTTTGCAGCCAACCGAAGTCCACCGGGAAGACCATGCGGTAGTTGTACCCCTATTCCGCCCGGTCATCCCGGTGATTGGGGGGACACGGAGGCCGCCACGCCCAACCCGTTCAACCGCACGAGGACGGGACACTGGAATCCCGCCACGCTCAACCGTTTCCAGCGCACCCGCCACGCCCAACCGGCTACACCGACTGTGGACGCTAGAACGCCCCCTCATCCAACTGCATGATGTCGATGTCCAAGTTCTCCAACACCGCCCGCACCGACGTCAACAACGGCAACTGATTCTTCGCGAACCACGAAGCCACCCCGACCTTCCCGGTGTAGAACAGCCGATCCCGCTCCGACGGCTGCCCCTCCAGCGCGCCGAGCGCGATCGCGGCCTGTTCCAACAACCGCCAGCCGATCACGAGATCCCCTGCGGCGTGCAGGAATCGGACCGAGCCGAGACCCACCTTGTAGATCTCCTCCGGCGTCTGCTGCGACGCCCCGAGGTATCCGCCCAACGCGGTCGCCATCGCCTGCACATCGGCCAGCGCGGTGCCCAGCAGCGCCCGCTCGGTCTTGAGGCGGCTCTCGTCGGTGTCGACGAAGCGCTGGATCAGCCCGGCCACGTGGCCGAGCGCCACGCCCTGATCGCGAACGATCTTGCGGAAGAAGAAGTCCTGCGCCTGGATGGCGGTGGTGCCCTCGTAGAGCGAGTCGATCTTGACGTCGCGGATGTACTGCTCGATCGGATAGTCCTGGAGATACCCGGAACCGCCGAAGGTCTGCAATGTCTCGGTCAGCGTCTGGTAGGCGCGCTCGGAGCCGACGCCCTTGACGATCGGCAGCAGCAGGTCGTTCACCCGCGCGGCGGTGTCCGCGTCCGCGCCGAAGGCGGCCGCGGCGATCTCCGGGCTCTGATAGGCCGAGCAGTACAGGTACAGCCCGCGCAGCCCCTCCGAATACGCCTTCTGCAACGCCAGACTGCGGCGGATGTCGGGGTGGTGGGTGATCGGTACGCGCGGGGCGGTCTTGTCGGTCATCCGCGTCATGTCCGCGCCCTGCACGCGAGTCTTGGCGTACTCCAACGCGTTCAGATAACCGCTGGACAGCGTGCCCGCCGACAGCACCCCGACCATCATGCGGGCGTGCTCGATCACCTTGAACATCTGGGCGATGCCGTTGTGCACGTCGCCGACCAGATAGCCGATCGCGGGTTTGTCCGCGCCGTAGGTCAATTCGCAGGTGGGCGAGGATTTGATGCCCATCTTGTGCTCGAGGTTGGTCACCAGCACGCCGTTGCGTTCGCCGAGCGCCATCGTCTCACTGTCGAACAGGTACTTCGGCACCACGAACAGCGACAGCCCCTTGGTGCCCGGACCCGCGCCCTCCGGCCGGGCCAGCGTGAGATGGAAGATGTTCTCGGCCGTGGCGCCGACGTCACCGGCGGAGATGAACCGCTTCACACCCTCGATGTGCCAGGTGCCGTCGGGCTGGCGGGTGGCCTTGGTGCGGCCCATGCCGACGTCGGAGCCCGCGTCCGGTTCGGTGAGCACCATCGTTCCGCCCCAACGGTTCTCCCACGCGTGCCGCGCCCAGCGCCGCTGCTCCTCGGTGCCCTCCACGAACAGGACCTGGTGCATGAGCGGGCCCATATTGTAGAAGGCGGCCGAATTGTTCGCCGCCACAAGCATTTCCTGCGTCGCCCACGCCAGCGGGGAGGGCGCCCGCACGCCGCCCATCTCCTCGGGCATCCCCAGCGCCGACCAGCCCGCCTCGTTGACCGCCGCGACGGTCTTGCGCAGCGACTCGGGCACCACCACCTCGTGGTTCGCGGCGTCGAACGTGGCCGGATCGCGGTCGGCGTCGACGAACGACGCCGCGACCGGACCCTCGGCGAGGCGCAGCACCTCGCTCAACATCCCGCGCGCGGTCTCGGTGTCCAGATCCCCGAAGACCCCCGCGTCCAGTTGCTCCCCGATTCCCAGCACCTCGAACAAGTTGAACTCGATATCCCGAAGGTTCGCCTTGTAGTGCGACACGGATCGGCCTCCTGCCTGAGGGTGATGTTTCACAGGAGGTTGCCGTACGTCCGTTCGGTTACGCAACCGTAGGCGCGAAACGCCAGGCAAACTCTTTCTACGTTGTACGAAACCGCCCGATCAGCCCGTTTGCCCACGGCGCGCCGGGCGGCGTGTCGCCCCGCTGATATCTTGTCGTCATGGGTTCGAGATCCGCCGTGCGGCCGCGTCAGCGCGCCCAGCACCTCGGCCCGGAGCGCCGTCGTCCCCAGGTTCTCGACGCCGCCCTGCGGATCGCCGTGGAGGACGGCATCGCGGCCGTCACCGTCGCCGCCGTCGCCGAGCGCATGAACGTCACCCGTCCGGTCGTGTATGCCTGCTTCGCCGACCGGGTCGAACTGCTAGAGGCGCTCATCCGACGCGAGGAGCGCGTCCTGCTCGACGGCATAGTGGCCGCCCTGCCGCGCCGCCGCGTGGAGGCCGACGAGGAGGTGTTCGTCGAGGGTTTCCGCGCGCTGCTGGAGACCGTCGCCGCCCGCCCGGACACCTGGAAACTGTTGTCGGGCAATCCCGATCCGGCCGTGGTGCACTCCTTCGGCCGCGGTCGGCAGGTCGCGCTCGAGCGCTGCACCCGGCGGCTGCGGCCCACCCTGCGGGCGTGGGGGATCGCCGACGCCGAGCGCAAGCTGCCCGCGCTGGTCGAGCTGTGGGTGTCCGCGGGCGAGGGCGCGGTCCGCACGCTGCTGTCCGGGGAGGGCGACTGGACCCCGGAGGATCTGGGCGCGTTCGTGGGCGCGGCGGTCTACCGAGCGCTGCGCGGGGCCTGAATATCGAAAGCGGCCTTCGCGCGACAATCCGCATAGCTACGATGGAAATATGTGACCATCCGACCAGCAACCTGGCGGGAGTGCGGGCATGGCGTTCTATCGACGAGTGGGGTCGGTGCCCCCGAAGCGGCACACCCAGCACCGTGACGCTCAGGGGCGGCTGCACTACGAGGAGTTGATGGGTGAGGAGGGTTTCGCCAGCGACTCCGCCCTGCTCTACCACCGCGCGCCGCCGCCCGCGATCGTGGACTCGACGGTCTGGCCGCTCCCGGATCAGCGCATCGTGCCCAATCATCCCCTGCGCCACCGGCATCTGCGCCTGCACGAGCTGTTCCCCGGCGACGCCTGGACGACCGCCGACGTGGTGACGGGCCGCCGCCTGCTGCTCGGCAACGACGACGTGCGGCTGTCCTATGTCGCGGCCGGTCGCGAATCCCCGCTGTACGGCAATGGTCTCGGCGACGAGCTGGTGTATGTGGAATCCGGCTCCGGCACGGTCGACACGGTCTTCGGTTCGCTGCCGGTCCGCCAGGGTGACCACGTTCTGCTGCCCCGCGCGACCACGCACCGCTGGCGACCCGACGGCCCGGAACCGTTGCGCGCCTACGTGATCGAGGCGACCGGGCACATCGCGCCGCCGAACCGCTACCTGTCCCGCGGCGGCCAGTTCCTCGAGCACGCGCCCTATTGCGAACGAGATCTGCACGGCCCCACCGAGATTCGCACAGAGGAGGGCGCGGACGTGGAGGTCCTGGTCAAGCACCGGCCGGGCCGGGAGGTGCTCGGTACCCGGCTGGTGTACGCCACCCATCCGTTCGATGTGGTCGGCTGGGACGGCTGCCTGTACCCGTACACGTTCAATATCGCGGACTTCGAGCCGATCACCGGCCGCGTGCACCAGCCGCCGCCCGTGCATCAGGTGTTCGCGGGGGCCAACTTCGTGGTGTGCGATTTCGTGCCGCGCAAGGTCGACTACCACCCGCTGTCGATTCCGGTGCCGTACTACCACTCCAATGTGGACTCCGACGAGATCATGTTCTATTGCGGCGGAAACTACGAGGCGCGCAAGGGTTCCGGGATCGCGCAGGGTTCGGTGTCGGTGCATCCGGGCGGTTACGCGCACGGCCCGCAGCCCGCGGCCTACGAGGGCAGTATCGGGGCCGAGTTCTTCGACGAACTGGCCGTCATGGTCGACACCTTCCGCCCGCTCGGCCTCGGCGAGGGCGCGCTGGCCTGCGAGGACCCCGGCTACGCGTGGACCTGGTCGGGCCGCGGCCCCGACGCGGGCCGATGACGGGCACGCGCCGGGTGGCGGTCGCGGCCGATTCCCCGTTCGGTCTGGGCAATCTGCCCTACGGGGTGTTCGCCCCGCCCGGCGGGGAGTACCGGATCGGCGTGCGGTACGGCGACGACGTGGTGGATCTCGCTGTGCTGCTGGACGATTCGACCTTCGTGCGGTCGACTCTGAACGATTTCCTGGCCCGCGGACCGCGGCACTGGCGCGAGGTGCGCGAACGTGTGCGGGAGCTGCTCACCGGCCCGCTGCCCGAGACGGCCGTGCACCCGGTGGCCGACGTGCGTCTGAAACTGCCCGTGGCCGTGGGCGATTACGTCGACTTCTACGCCAGCATCGACCACGCCACCAATCTGGGCCGCCTGTTGCGTCCGGACGGGGATCCGCTGCTGCCGAACTGGCGGCATCTGCCCGTCGGATATCACGGCCGCGCTGGGACGGTGGTCGTCTCCGGCACCGACGTGATCCGCCCGCGCGGCCAGCTCCGAACCGCCTCGGGCACACCGGAATTCGGGCCCACCCGCCGACTGGACATCGAGGCCGAGGTCGGTTTCGTGGTCGGTGTCGGATCCGAACCGGGACGGCCGATCCGGACCGAGGAGTTCCCCGTGCACGTCTTCGGCGTGGCCCTCGTCAACGACTGGTCCGCCCGCGACATCCAGGCGTGGGAGTACCAGCCGCTGGGCCCGTTCCTGGGTAAATCGTTCGCCACCTCGCTGTCGGCGTGGGTGACGCCCCTCGCGGCGCTGACCGAGGCGCGGATACCGCTGCCCGGCCAGGATCCCGAACCGCTGCCGTATCTGCGCGAGCGTGACGCGTGGGGGCTCGACATCGATCTCACCGTCCGGTGGAACGGTGTGCCGGTCGCGCACCCGCCCTACCGGCGCATGTACTGGTCGCCCGCGCAGATGCTCGCACACCTGACCGCCAACGGCGCGTCGGTCCGCCCGGGTGATCTGTACGCCTCCGGAACCGTCTCCGGCCCCGAGCGCGACCAGCGCGGCAGCCTCATGGAATTGTCTTGGGGCGGAACGGAACCCGTCGAGGTGAACGGCGAGCGCCGCGCCTTCCTCGAGGACGGCGACGAGGTCGTCCTCACCGCCACTGCCCCCGGCGCGGACGGCGCGCGCATCGCGCTGGGCGAGGTCGCCGGGCGCGTCCGGCCCGCCCGCTAACCCTCGCGCGCCCGCCGCCCGGCGTCGACGGTGGCGAAGAAGTGCGTGAGGTCACCCGCGAGGGTTTCCACCGCGTCCGGCGAACCGCCGTCGTCGTGATGATGCAGCCAGTCCGCCACCAGCTCGAACATGCCGCCGATGGTGCCCAGCGCGAACGCGATTCGCCGCCGCTGCGCCTCGGCGTCCGGATCCGGCTCCCCCGCCCACTGCGCGTCCAGGAACGCCGCCGCCCACCGGCGGTTGCCGCGCCGCTGCCGCTCGACCGTCGCCGAGATGCCGCCCGCCTCACCGAAACTCGCGCGCGCCAGCCGGGGATCGTCGGCGATGGCGTGCACGAAGGCGGCGATGACGGCCGCGGCACGATCCGGCCACGACAGCTCGCGCGACTGTTCGGCCGCCGCCGTGACCCGTTGCTGGATCTGCGCCGTGATCTGTTCGAGCAACGCGATGTAGCACGCCTCCTTGCTGTCGAAGTGGTCGTAGAACCCCTTCGTGCCCACATAGGCCGCCTGGCAGATCTGCTCGATGGAGGTGCCCGAAAAACCTTGCCGGGCAAACAGTTCGGTGGCCGCGTCCAGAAGTTGACGACGACGCTGCGCGCTGCGCTCCGCGGCGTCGAGACCGCGGATCCGGCGCCGCGCCGGGGTGGAAGCGGGCCGCGCGGCGGGATTGCTGCGGGTCATAGTCCGACTGTAGTAGGCAACGTTTCAAAAAGGTGCCTTGTTGATAACCGGTAGTCATGTTGTAATTCCTGTCACACTGATGAGGGAAGGGCAGGACATGTCTCGAAGGGCGCTGTCGACCGTGCTGACCATCGCCGCCGCGCTGCTGCTGGGGCTCGTCCCGGCCGCGCCCGCACCGGCGGATCCGCCTGTGCCGCAGGCGGATTCGTTCTACCTGCCACCGGAGGGCTTCGAAGCCGCGGAGCCTGGCGCGATCCTGCGCTCGCGTCCGGTGCGGTTGGGCGTCGCGACCGTCCTGCCGGTGCGGGTGCGGTCCTGGCAATTGCTCTATCGGACAACCGATCTCGACGGCCGCCCGACGGCCGCGGTCACCACGGTCGTCATGCCGGAGGGCGCCGACCCGCGACGGCACCGGCCGCTGCTGTCCACCCAGTTCTATTACGACAGCGCCGCACCCCAGTGCGCGCCGTCCTATGTGCTCCAGCAGGGTACGGGCCTGACGGGGCTGGAGGGCATCCACTCCGACAGCGAATACCTCGGGCTCGCCGCCGCCATCGCCGAGGGCTACGCGGTGTCGATTCCGGATTACGAAGGGGTCGAGGGGCATCTGGCCGTGGCGAGGGAACCCGGCTATCTGGTCCTCGACGGTATCCGCGCGGCCGAGCGCTTCGAACCCCTCGGGCTGGACGGCGCGAACACCCCCGTCGCGCTGTGGGGGTACTCCGGCGGCGGCATGGGCAGCGGCTGGGCCGCGCAGATGCAGCCCGGCTACGCGCCGGAACTGAACGTCCGGGGCGTGGCGCTGGGCGCGCCGACCTCCGATGTGCGCTCGCTGCTGCACGTGAACGGCTCGATGTTCTCGAGCCTCATAGCGATCGGGGTCGCCTCGCTGATCAAGGCGTATCCGGAGTTCGCCGAGGTGACCAACCGGTACCTGACCCCCGAGGGCCGGGCGCTGATGGATCGCACCAATCGCCAATGCCTTTCGCGCAACGCGCTGACCACGATGTTCGTCGACTATCAGCGATTGCTGACGATCCCCATCGAGGAGTACCTCGCGCTGCCGGAGATCCGCTCGGTGTTCGACTCGCTCGTGCTCGGCGACACCGCGCCGACCGCACCGACATTCGTCTATCAGGGCGTGTTCGACGAGGCGGTGCCGGTGTGGACCAACGACCGGCTGGTGCGGCAGTGGTGCGACGGGGGTACCTCGGTGCGCTACACCCGTGATCATCTCAGCGAGCATCTGAGTCTCACCACGCTGGGGATGGGCGCCGCCTTCAACTGGATCAAGTCCCGGCTCGCTCCCGGCGCGCCCGACCAGACCGGTTGCCGCACAGACGATGTCGTGTCCATGTACGCCGACGTCGACGCCTTCGTGGAGCAGACGATCATCAATCTGAACGCGCTCGCGGGCGCGCTCGGCTGGCCGATCGGTCCGCACGAAAACTGACGGGCGGCGCGGCGACCGGTGTACCCTCGGCCGGGACAACCACATATGCCAACGGGGGCTCGCACCAGCGGGCTGAGAGGACGGCTAGCCCATTCCGGGCGGATCAGGGCCGTCGACCGTACGAACCTGACCGGGTAATGCCGGCGTAGGGAGGATTCACCGATGTCATCCAGGCACGTCTCGACCGCGGTCGACACCGTCACCACGGGTCCGATCCAGGGCAGCGCCAAGCACTACGAACACCTCGACGCGGACGGCACGACGCTGCGCGTGCCGTCGCGGCGCATCGCGCTGACCAACGGCGAGCATTTCGACGTCTACGACACCTCGGGCCCGTACACCGACGAGGCCGCGGCCATCGACCTCGAGGCCGGATTGCCGAAACTGCGCGACGCGTGGGCCAAACCCGATGTCCCCGGACCGCGCACCCAGCTGGCCTGGGCGCGCCAGGGCATCGTCACCACGGAGATGCGCTATATCGCGGCGCGCGAAGGGGTTTCGCCCGAACTCGTGCGCGACGAGGTCGCCGCCGGGCGCGCGGTGATCCCCGCCAACCACAACCACCCCGAATCCGAGCCGATGATCATCGGCAAGCGGTTCGCGGTGAAGATCAACGCCAATATCGGCAACTCGGCGGTCAGCTCCTCCATCGCCGAGGAGGTCGAGAAGATGGTGTGGGCCACCCGCTGGGGCGCCGACACCATCATGGACCTGTCCACCGGGCGCAATATCCACGAGACCCGGGAGTGGATCCTGCGCAACTCCCCCGTCCCGGTCGGGACCGTGCCGATCTATCAGGCGCTGGAGAAGGTCGACGGCGATCCCACGAAGCTGACCTGGGAGGTCTACCGCGACACCGTGATCGAGCAGGCCGAACAGGGCGTGGACTACATGACCGTGCACGCGGGCGTGCTGTTGCGCTACGTGCCACTCACGGCGAAACGGGTCACCGGCATCGTCTCGCGCGGCGGGTCGATCATGGCGGCCTGGTGCCTGGCGCATCATCGAGAGTCGTTCCTGTACACCAACTTCGCCGAGTTGTGCGAGATCCTGGCGCGCTACGACATCACCTTCTCCCTCGGCGACGGCCTGCGGCCCGGCTCGATCGCCGACGCCAACGACGAGGCCCAGTTCGCCGAGCTGCGCACGCTGGGCGAGCTGACGAAGATCGCGAAATCGCATGGCGTGCAGGTGATGATCGAGGGCCCGGGGCACGTGCCCATGCACAAGATCGTGGAGAACGTGCGGCTCGAGGAGGAGCTGTGCGAGGAGGCCCCGTTCTACACCCTCGGCCCGCTCGCCACCGATATCGCGCCCGGTTACGACCACATCACCTCCGCGATCGGCGCGTCCATCATCGCCCAGGCGGGCACGGCCATGCTCTGCTACGTCACCCCCAAGGAGCATCTGGGCCTGCCCAACCGCGACGACGTCAAGACCGGCGTGATCACCTACAAGATCGCTGCGCACGCCGCCGACCTCGCCAAGGGCCACCCCCGCGCCCAGGAGCGCGACGACGCGTTGTCCAAGGCGCGCTTCGAGTTCCGCTGGCGCGATCAGTTCGCCCTGTCCCTGGACCCGGACACCGCCCGCGACTTCCACGACGAGACCCTGCCCGCCGAACCCGCCAAGACCGCGCACTTCTGCTCCATGTGCGGCCCGAAGTTCTGTTCGATGCGCATCTCCGCCGATGTCCGCGAGTACGCGGCCCGGCAGGGACTCACCGACGAACAGGCGCTGACGGCGGGTATGGCCGAGAAGTCGGCGGAGTTCGCGGACGCGGGCAATCAGGTGTATCTGCCGGTCGTGTCGTAGCGTTCGGGGCCCGCTCGCCCTCCCTCTCGCTGCCCCGGGCGGAGCCCGGGACCCCGCCTGGTTCCGGACTCCGTCCGGGGTGGCGAGCGAAAGGTCAAGCGCGCGTGGAGATCTGCTGCACCGCCCACCCGTTCCCATCGGGATCGGCGAAGAAGAAGAACGCCACATTGTCCAGCGGATCCGGAACCGGATGCGGATTGGTGCCGATGATCTGGATCTCACCGACCTCGACGCCGCGGTCGGTGAGTTCGGCGTGCGCGCGGCGGATATCGGGGACCACCAGTTGCAGACCCTTCAGCGAGCCCGGCGGCATCGCGGGCACCGCGCCCTTGCCGATCACGACCGAACACCCCGAACCCGGCGGGGTGAGCTGCACGATGCGAACGTCGTCGCCGGGGGCGATGTCGAAGTCGACCGCGAAGCCGAGGCCCTCGTGATAGAACTCCACCGCGCGATCGATATCGGAGACCGGCACGGTCACCACTTCCAGGGTCCAGTTCATCGGCGCATCCTTTCGGTCCGGGGGTTCATATCTGCCGACGCCGCGGTCGGGGGAAAATCATCGCCCGGGTCGCTGCCAGCGCTGGGCGAATTCGCCCGGTCGCGGGGGCGGACCCGGCAGTTCACCCCCTACCGTCAGGCCGTCGATCAAGACGGCCAGCACGCGTCGGCGCAATTCGGCCGTGCGGGCGGGGTCGGGCGCGGTGATGGCCGCGCAGGACTCCAGGATCAGACCGAGATCCTGTGCGGTGGCTCCGGCGCGCAGGCGGCCCGAGGCGCGGGCGCGCCGGATGATCTCGTCGTTGAGTTCCCCGGACCGCTGGACCTGCGGAACGAAACTCTCGTCGGGGGTGAAGGTTCCGGCCAGCCGCACGGTCAGCGAATGCACGTCGGCGTCCACCACCCGCCGCAGGAACTCGACCAGCACCGTCCAGTCGTCCGAATTGTCCAGCGCCGCTTCGGCTTCCGCGTTGTATCGGCACAGCCCCTCGTAACACAGCGTGCGCAGCAGCACCTCCTTGGAGGCGTACCGGCGATACAACGCGCTGATCCCGACCCCGGCGCGTTCGGCGACCGCGGCGATGGGCGCGCCCGGATCGGCGAGGAAGACCTCGCGCGCGGCGGCGAGGATGATGCCGTCGTTGCGAGCGGCCTGGGCCTTGCGGCCGGGCAGGCCCTTGGCGGGGGAGGCGATCTCGGACATGTCCCGACTCTAACACTCGAACGGAATGATCCGTTCTATTACAGGATTGTAGGCTCCGACTCGTGAAACTCTTGCCGCTCACCCCCGACGGACAGACCCCGGTCCGCGTTCTCACCATCGCCGGGACCGACTCCGGCGGCGGCGCGGGGATCCAGGCCGACACCCGCACGATGGCGCTGCTGGGCGTGCACGCCTGCGTCGCGGTGGCGGCGGTGACCGTGCAGAACTCGGTGGGCGTCAGCGGTTTTCACGAGATTCCGCCGGAGACGGTGGCGGGGCAGGTGCGGGTGGTGGCCGACGATATCGGCGTCGGCGCGGCCAAGACCGGGATGCTCGCCTCCACCGCGATCATCGAGGCGGTCGCCGCGGTCTGCGGCGAGGTCGGCATCGGGCGGGCGGGTTCGATTCCGCTGGTGGTCGATCCGGTGGCGGCGTCCATGCACGGCGATCCGCTGCTGCACGCCTCGGCCCTGGACGCGTTGCGGCACACGCTGATTCCGCTGGCGACGCTGGTCACCCCAAATTTGGACGAGGTGCGGCTGCTCACCGGCATCGAGGTCACCGACGACCGCTCGGCCCGCGCGGCCGCCGAGGCGCTCATCGCGCTCGGCCCGCGCTGGGCGATCGTGAAGGGCGGGCATCTGCGTTCGTCGGCGTTCAGCACCGACATCCTCTTCGACGGGGACCGCTTCCACGAACTGTCGGCCCCGCGCATCGCCACCGGCAACGATCACGGCGGCGGCGACACCCTGGCCGCGGCCACCGCCTGCGCGCTCGCGCACGGGTACGAGGTGCCCGAGGCGGTGGCCTTCGCCAAGGAGTGGACCACCCGCTGCCTGGCCTCGGCCTACGACCTCGGCGCGGGCCACGGCCCGGTGTCACCGCTGTGGCGGCTGCGCGCCTGAGTTCCGGCTCCCAGGAATCTCCCAGCTCGACCGCAGCGCCGCCCAAGGCTGATCGCCGAATGTGGTTGCATGTCCGAGACAGTGACGGCCGTTCAGGCGAACCCCACCACCGACGCGGTACGCACTCCCGTACTGGACGTCGTGATCCCGGTCTACAACGAGGAGCGCGACCTCGCGGGCTGCGTGCGCCGGTTGCACGCCTTCCTCCGCGACGGCTTCCCGTTCTCGGCCCGAATCACCATCGCGGACAACGCGTCCACCGATGCCACGCTCGCCGTGGCCGACGCGCTCGCCGCCGAACTCGGCGGGGTGCGGGTGATGCATCTGGACCGCAAGGGCCGCGGCCGGGCGCTGCGCGCGGTCTGGGAGAGCTCCGACGCCCAGGTCGTCGCCTACATGGACGTCGATCTGTCCACCGACCTCAACGGCCTGCTGCCGCTGATCGCCCCGCTGGTGTCCGGGCACTCGGATCTGGCCATCGGCACGCGGCTGGCACGGTCCTCGCGTGTGGTGCGCGGACCCAAGCGCGAGATCATCTCCCGCTGCTACAACCTCATCCTGCGCGCCTCGCTCCAGACCCGATTCTCCGACGCCCAGTGCGGATTCAAGGCCATGCGCACCGACGTCGCCCGCCGACTGCTGCCCCTGGTGCAGGACGGCGAATGGTTCTTCGACACCGAACTGCTGGTGCTCGCCGAACGGGCGGGCCTGCGCATCCACGAGGTACCCGTCGACTGGATCGACGACCCCGACTCCCGCGTCGACATCATCGACACCGCCCGTAAGGATCTGCTCGGTGTGTGGCGGGTCGGGCGCGGACTGGCCTCGGGCACCCTGCCCGTCAACGAACTCCGCGCCGCCATCGGCCGCGAACCCCTGGTCGACGGGGTGCCACTCGGCATGGTCGGACAACTCGTCCGATTCGGCATCATCGGGGTCGTCTCGACGCTGGCCTATATGGTGCTGTACGTGCTGCTGCAAGGATTCACGGGTCCGCAGGTGGCCAACTTCGCCGCGCTGCTGCTCACCGCGATCGGCAATACCGCGGCCAATCGGGCGTTCACGTTCGGGGTGCGCGGTTCGAGTCGGGCGGTGTCACACCACTTCCAGGGTCTGTTGATCTTCGGATTCGCCTGGGTGCTGACGAGCGGCTCGCTGTTCGCGCTGCACCACTGGGCGCCGAGCGCGGCGGTGCATCTGGAACTGCTGGTGCTCGTGGTGGCGAACCTGGTCGCCACCCTCACCCGGTTCGTCGGCCTGCGCTGGGTCTTCCGCAACGCGGTCACCGGCTCGAGCGCGGAGCTCGCCCGATGAGCACGGCGACCCTCGACCCGGCCGTCCCGGCCGCCGGATCCCCGGCGCGGCCGCGTGGCGCGCGGTGGGAGTACCTCGCCCTGGCCGCGCTGCTGGTGGGCACCGCGATCGCCTACTTCTGGAATCTCGGTGCCAACGGCTGGGCGAATTCGTTCTATGCCGCTGCGGCACAGGCGGGTTCGGTGTCGTGGAAGGCGTTCCTGTTCGGTTCCTCCGACGGCGGCAACACCATCACCGTCGACAAGACGCCCGCCTCGCTGTGGCCGATGGAGCTGTCCATCCGGATGTTCGGATTGAGCAGCTGGAGTCTGCTGGCCCCGCAGGTGCTCATGGGGGTCGGGGCGGTGGCCCTGCTGTGGGCGACCGTGCGCCGGACCTTCGGCGGCGCGGCCGGTCTGATCGCCGGGCTCGTGCTGGCGCTGACGCCCATCGCGGCGGTGATGTTCCGCTTCGACAACCCCGACGCGCTGCTGGTGTTGATGATGGTCGCGGCCGCGTGGGCGATGACGCGCGCGGTCGAGGACGGCCGCACTCGCTGGCTGGTGCTGTGCGGGGTGTTCGTCGGGGTGGGCTTCCTGGCCAAGCAGTTGCAGGTGATGCTCGTCGTTCCGGCGCTGGCGCTGACCTATCTGCTGGCCGGGCCGCCCAAGCTGGGCCCGCGGATCGCGCAGCTGTTCGCCGCGCTGGCGGGCGTGGTGATCGGCGCGGGCTGGTGGGTGCTGATCGCGGAGCTGTGGCCCGCCGGGTCGCGGCCGTATTTCGGTGGCTCGCCGCACAATTCGATCCTCGAGCTGACGCTGGGATACAACGGGCTGGGACGGCTCAACGGCGACGAGTTCAACGGCGGCGGCGGTCCGGGTGGCGGCGGTGGCCGTCCGCCGGGTGGTGGCGGCGGCTTCTTCGGCGGCACGCCGGGCATCACCCGGTTGTTCGCGCCCCAGCAGGGTGGGCAGATCGCCTGGTTGCTCCCGGCGGCGCTGATCCTGCTCGTGGCCGGAATCGTGCTGTGCGGCAAGGCCGTTCGCACCGATCGGCGGCGCGCGGCGTTCGTGCTGTGGGGCGGCTGGGTGCTGGTCACCGGGCTGGTGTTCAGCTTCATGCGCGGGATCTTCCATCAGTACTACACGGTGGCACTGTCCCCGGCGATCGCGGCGCTGATCGGCGCGGGCGCGGTCCTGCTGTGGCGACGACGGGATCTGCTGTGGGTGCGGTGCGTGGCCGCCTTGACGGTCGCGGCGACGGTGGCGACGGCGTGGATGTTGTTGTCCCGCACGGCCTCGTTCGTGCCGTGGCTGCGCTGGGTGCTGCTGTTCGCGGGCATCGTCGCGGCCCTCGCGCTGCTGATCCCCGCGCCGCGCCGGGTGGCCGCCGGTGTCGCGGCGCTCGCGGGCGTCGTGGGTCTGGCGGGTCCGCTGGCCTACACCGCCGACACCCTCGCCGGAAGCAATGCCGGGCCCATGCCGATGGCAGGGCCGCGCATACCGGGACAGTTCGGTCCGGGCGGAATGCCCGGCGGCGGTCGGCAGGACCGCGGGCGCGGCGAAGACGCTGCCGCGCAAGGCAATCCGGGCCAGCCGCCGACGCCGGGTGGCGCCCCGCCGGAAGCCGGTGCGCCGCAGGGCGATCCGGGCGCTCCCCCGCAGGGCGGCGGCCCCGGGATGGGCGGGCGCCCGAGCGCGCAGGTGCTGCGCTTGCTGACCGACGGCGGCGACTCCTACACCTGGGCCGCGGCGACAATCAGCGCCATGGGCGCGGCGGACTACCAGCTGGAGACCCAGCTGCCGGTGATGCCGATCGGCGGATTCAACGGCCACGATCCGGCCCCCACCCTCGAGCAGTTCCAGCGCGACGTCGCCGACCACCGCATCCACTACTTCATCGCCGGTCGCAACGGCGGACCGGGCCGCGACAACAACAACTCCTCGGAGGGCGGCAAGATCACGGCCTGGGTGACGGCCAACTTCCCGTCCCAAGTGGTGGACGGCGTAACCCTCTACGACCTGACACAACGAAAATGAGTAGTCCCGACGGGATTTGAACCCGCGCTACCGCCTTGAGAGGGCGGCGTCCTAGGCCGCTAGACGACGGGACCAGAAACGAAGCCCCGCAAGAGTAACCGCCACCCGGTCCCCCGACCAAATCGCCCTCCCTGGCCCTGACCCACGGCCCAGGCCCCACGACCCAGCCGCCACGGCCTGGACCCCACGGCCCAGGCCCTCCGGCCCCGACACCACGACCCAGCCGCCACGGCCCAGGCCCTCCGGCCCCGTCAGCACGGCCCAGCCGCCGCAGCTCAGGCCCTCCGGCCCCGACACCACGGCCCACGCGCTCCGGCCCAGCGGCCGGTAGGCCGGGGCCGGTGTCATCGGGTCAGCGCGGTGTGCAGGGTGGCCGACCACTGTTGGACGATCTCCTTGCGGCGGGCGGAGTCGTCGGTGAGGACGTCGGCGAGGCCGAGGCCGCGGGCCAGGTCGAGGGTGGCCTGGACCAGGTGGTGGGCCACGGGGTCGGAGTCGTCGACGCCGAGGGCCTCGACGGCCAGTCGGTGCGAGGTGCGGCCGAAGCGGGACTCGAGGGGGACGATGCGTTCGCGCAGTACGGGATCGGCGGCGGCGTGGGTCCAGACCTGCAAGGCCGCCTTGAACAGCGGGCTGGTGTAGGACTCGACGAGCCCGGCGACCACGGCCTGAGTGCGGCCGACGCCCTCGGCGACCCCGTCGAGGGCCGTCGCCTCGGCCTTGGCCTGCGCCATCCGGATGTCGAACATGTGCTCGAGGGCCGCGGTGATCAGATCCTCCCGGGTCGGGAAGTGGTGCTGGGCCGCCCCGCGCGAGACCCCGGCCCGCTCGGCGACCACGGCGACCGTGGCCGCGGCCCAGCCCATATCGGCCAGGCAGTCGATGGTCGCCTCGAGCAGCCGCTGCCGGGTGGCCCGGCTGCGGTCCTGCTTGGGTTCGTGCGGGGTAGCCATGACCGACTATTGTGCCCAGGCCGGCGGACGCCGCTGGAAGAAGGCCGTCATACCCTCCACCACCTCGGGCGTGCCGAAGAACGATCCGGACCGCCGCGCGAGTTCGTCGGCGGCGCGCTCGAATTCGGCGAGCACCCCCGCGTTGACCAGCCGCTTGCTCTCGGCCAGACCCTGCGGTGAGCCCAATCGCAGTGCGGCGCAGAGATTTTCGACCTCAGCGGCGGCGTCCTCGGCCGCCACCGTGATCAGCCCGGCACGCTCGGCCGTCGCGGCGTCGAAGGTCTCCCCGGTCTGGAAGTAGCGCGCGGCCGCCCGAGAACCCATCCGCGGCAGCAGCGTGAGCGAGATGATGAACGGCGCCAACCCGAGGCGCGCCTCGGTCAGCGCGAAACTGCTGCCGGGCCCGGCGACCGCGATATCGCAGGCCGCCACGATCCCCATACCGCCCGCGCGGACATTGCCGTCCACCCTCGCCACCACCGGCTTGGGCAGTTCGAGAATCGTCCGCAGCGCCTCGACCATCCAGCGGGTGCGGATATCGGCGGCGGCGGCCGGGTCGGCGTCGAGCGCCTCCTTGAGATCCGCGCCCGCGCAGAACGTGTTGCCGGTGTGGGTGAGCACGACCCCGCGCACCCGCTCGTCCGCACCGGCGTCCCGCAGGCCGGTCAGCAGCTCCTGAACCAGCCTGGCGGACAAGGCGTTCCGATTGTGCGGCGAGTCCAGCGTCAGGATCGCGAACCCGTCCCGGACCTCGGACCGCACGAAGGGCGCGTCACTCAACGAAAATCTCCTCAGTACGACTTGGGCAGCCCGAGCGAGTGCTGGGCCACGAAGTTCAGCACCATCTCCCGGCTGACGGGCGCGACCCGGGCGATGCGCGCCGCGGCGAGCATCCCCGCCAGACCCACATCACTGGTCAGCCCCGAACCGCCGTGGGTCTGGATGGCCTGGTCGAGGGCCTTGATACTGGCCTCGGCCGCGGCGTATTTCGCCATGTTCGCCGCCTCCGCCGCGCCGAAGTCGTCACCGGAGTCGTAGAGCACCGCCGCCTTCTGCATCATGAGTCTGGCCAGTTCCAGTTCGATCTTGACCTGGGCCAGCGGATGCGAAATGCCTTGGTGCGCACCGATCGGCGTCTTCCACACCTGGCGTTCGCGGGCGTAGGCGACGGCCCGGTCGATGGCGTAGCGGCCCATGCCCACGGCCATGGCCGCGCCCATGATCCGTTCCGGGTTCAGGCCCGCGAACAGCTGCGCCAGCGCCGCGTCCTCCTCGCCCACCAGGGCCTCGGCGGGCAGCCGCACATCGTCGAGGAACAGCGTGAACTGGCTGTCCGGCTCGATGATGTCCATCTCCTGCCGGGTCTTCTCGAACCCGGGCGCGTCGGTCGGCACGATGAACAGCGCCGGTTTGAGCTTGCCGGTCTTGGCGTCCTCGGTGCGCGAGACGATCAGCACCGCCTCGGCCTGGTCCACGCCGGAGATGAAGATCTTGCGCCCGTTGAGGATCCAGTCGCCGCCGTCGCGGCGGGCGGTGGTGGTGATGTGGTGGGAGTTGGATCCGGCGTCGGGTTCGGTGATGCCGAAGACCATCTTCGACGAGCCGTCGGCCAGCCGGGTCAGCCAGTGCCGCTTCTGCTCCTCGGTGCCGTACTTGGCGATGATGGTGCCGCAGATGGCCGGGGACACCACGGCCAGCAGCAGGCCGCAGCCCTGGGCGGACAGTTCCTCCTGCACCAGCGCCAGTTCGTAGATGCCCGCGCCGCCCCCGCCGTACTCCTCGGGCAGGTTCACGCCGAGGAAGCCGAGTTTGCCCGCCTCGTCCCACAATTCGGACAGCGGCTCGTTGCGGCGCGCCTTGGCCGAGACGTAGTCGCGGAAGTTGTATTTGGCGGCGAGCTTGGCGACGGCGGCCCGCAGCTGTTTCTGCTCGTCGGTCTCGACGAAACTCATGGTCACTCCTCGGTGTTCTCATCCGTGCGGACCACGGCCAGCACCGCGCCCACGTCGACCTGTTGTCCGGCGGCCACATTCAGTTCGGCGAGCACCCCGTCGGCGGGCGCGGCGATGGTGTGCTCCATCTTCATCGCCTCGAGCCACAAAATCGGCTGGCCCTTGGCGACCCGCTCCCCGGCCGCCGCGCCGAGCCGGATGACCGCGCCGGGCATGGGCGCGAGCAGCGAGCCCTCGGCGACGTGCTCGGCGGGATCCTCGAAGCGCGGCAGGCGGCGCACGGTGACCGGTCCGAGCGGCGAATCGATCGCCACCAGATCGCCGTAGCGGGCGATGTCGAAGCGCCGCCGCACCGGGCCGCGTTCGCCGGGCACCAGCAGCGTCACCGAATTCGGTGTGGCCTCGACCGATTCGAGGCCGTCGAAGCCCTCGACGGTCAGCCCGTCCCGGGTGAGCGCGTAGCGGATCTCGTGCCTGCCGGTGACCCGGCTCTCGTAGGACTTCGACTGCGGCTGCGAGGGTAGGTTCCGCCACCCCGAGGGCAGGCCGCCGCCGATGCGCGCCCGCGCGCGGTTGTGCGCGGCGTCGGCCAGCGCGGCCGCGGTGATCGACAGCCGCTCGTCGTGCTCGGAAACCAGTGGGGCCGAGAGGTTTTCCAGCCCGTACCGGTCGAAGAACGCGGTATCGGTGTCCCCGGCCAGGAACGCCGGATGTTCGAGCACCCGCACCAGCAGATCCCGGTTGGTCACCAGACCGTGGATCCGGGCGCGCCGCAGCGCGGCCGCCAGCAGTCGCGCCGCCTCCGCGCGGGTGTCGCCGTAGGAGATGACCTTGGCCAGCATGGGGTCGTAGAACACGCCGACCGCCGAGCCGTTCTCCACCCCGGAGTCCAGCCGCACGCCGGGCCGGTCCAGGATCGCGAATTCCGTTGTGCCCGAACCGAGGTCGATGCGGTGCACGGTCCCGCTCTGCGGCTGCCAGTCGTGTGCCGGATCCTCGGCGTAGAGTCGCACCTCGATCGAATGTCCGTGCGCCGCGGGAGGTTCGGCGGGCAGCCGGTGGCCCTGGGCGATCTGGAGTTGCAGCCGCACCAGATCCAGGCCGGTGGTGTTCTCGGTGACCGGATGCTCCACCTGCAGGCGGGTGTTCATCTCCAGGAAGAAGAACTCGCCCCGATCGTCGGCGAGGAATTCGACGGTGCCCGCGCCCGTGTACCCGATGGCCCCGGCCGCCAGCCGCGCCGCCTCGAACAGCCGCGCCCGCATGCCGTCGATTCGTTCCACCAGCGGCGAGGGCGCCTCCTCGACGACCTTCTGATGCCGCCGCTGGATCGAGCACTCGCGCTCCCCGACCGCCCACACCGTGCCGTGCGTGTCGGCCATGACCTGCACCTCGATGTGCCGCCCGGTCTCGAGGTAGCGCTCGCAGAACACCGTCGGATCGCCGAAGGCCGATTCCGCCTCGCGCCGGGCGGCTTCCAGCTGGCCGGGCAGGTCGGCGAGCGCGCGCACCACCCGCATGCCGCGCCCGCCGCCGCCCGCGGACGCCTTGATGAGCACGGGCAGCATCGACTCGGTGACCTCGGCCGGATTCAGTTCGGCGAGCACCGGCACCCCGGCCGCGTCCATCATCTTCTTGGCCTCGACCTTGGAGCCCATCTGTTCGATGGCGGTCACCGGCGGGCCGATCCACACCAGCCCGGCGTCGATCACCGCGCGCGCGAATTCGGCGTTCTCCGAGAGGAATCCGTAGCCGGGATGAATCGCGTCCGCCCCCGCCGCCCGCGCGGCGGCGATGATCAGATCACCGCGCAGATACGTCTCGCCGGGGGTGTTGCCCGGCAGCCGGACCGCCGCGTCGGCCTCGCGGACGTGCGGGGTGGCGGCGTCCGCGTCGGAGTACACCGCGACCGTGCCCAGGCCCATGCGGCGGCAGGTGGCGAACACGCGCCGCGCGATCTCGCCGCGGTTGGCGACCAGAACCGTGGATATCATCGTGCCGCCCTCACATTCGGAAGACGCCGAAGCCCTCGGCGCCCTGGATCGGGGCGTTGTGGATGGCCGACAGGGCCATTCCCAACACCGTGCGGGTGTCGCGCGGATCGATCACGCCGTCGTCGTAGAGCCGCCCGGACATGAACATCGGCAGCGATTCAGCCTCGATCTGCGCCTCGATCATCGCGCGCATGTTCGCGTCGGCCTCCGCGTCGAACGGCAGCCCCTTCGCCTCGGCCGCCGCCCGGCCCACGATCGAGATCACCCCGGCCAGCTGCGCGCCGCCCATCACCGCGGATTTCGCGCTGGGCCAGGCGAAGACGAATCGCGGATCGTAGGCGCGCCCGCACATGCCGTAGTGGCCCGCGCCGTAGGAGGCGCCCATGAGCACCGAGATGTGCGGCACCTTCGAATTGGAGACGGCGTTGATCATCATCGCGCCGTGTTTGATGATGCCCTTCTGCTCGTACTCCTTGCCGACCATGTAGCCGGTCGTGTTGTGCAGGAACAACAGTGGCGTATCGGACTGGTTGGCCAGCTGGATGAACTGCGCCGCCTTCTGGGCCTCCTCGGAGAACAGCACGCCGCGCGCGTTGGCGAGGATGCCGACCGGATAGCCGTGCAGTTCGGCCCAGCCGGTGACCAGGCTCGACCCGTAGAGGGGTTTGAACTCGTCGAAGTCGGAGCCGTCCACGACGCGGGCGATGACCTCGCGCGGATCGAACGGGATCTTGAGGTCGGTCGGCACGATGCCGAGCAGATCCTCCTGGTCGTACAGCGGTTCGATGACCTCGCTCGCGGGACGCGGGGCGGGCCCGCGCTTGGACCAGTTGAGCCGCTTGACGATCGAGCGGCCCAGCCGGATCGCGTCGGCCTCGTCCACGGCCAGATAGTCGGCCAAGCCGGAGACGCGCGCGTGCATCTCCGCGCCGCCCAGCGATTCGTCGTCGGACTCCTCACCGGTGGCCATCTTCACCAGCGGCGGCCCGCCGAGGAACACCTTGGAGCGCTCCTTGATCATGACCGTGTAGTCGGACATGCCCGGAATGTAGGCGCCGCCCGCGGTCGAGTTGCCGAAAACCAGTGCGATGGTGGGGATTCCGGCCGCCGACAGCCGGGTGAGGTCGCGGAACATCCGCCCGCCCGGCACGAAGACCTCCTTCTGCGTGGGCAGATCCGCGCCGCCCGACTCCACCAGCCCGATCACCGGCAGCCGGTTCTCCAGCGCGATGTCGTTCATGCGCAGGTTCTTGCGCAGCGTCCACGGATTGGAGGTGCCGCCGCGCACGGTCGGATCCGGCGCGACGATCATGCATTCGACGCCCTCGACGATGCCGATGCCCGCGATCACGCTGGCCCCGACGTGGAATTCGCTGCCCCACGCCGCCAGCGGGGCCAGCTCCAGGAACGGCGAGTCCTCGTCGAGGAGCAGTTCGATGCGTTCGCGCGCGGTCAGCTTGCCGCGCTTGCGGTGCCGGGCGAGTTTGTCCGGACCGCCGCCCGCGATGTTCTTGGCGTACTCGGCCTGGACCTCACCGAGTTTGGCGAGCATGGCCTCGGCCGAGGCCCGGTAGTCCGCGGAGTTCGGATCCACGGTGCTGCGCAGGATACTCAAGACTGGAACCCCAATCGCTTGGCCGCGAGGCTGGTCAGGATCTCGTTGGTGCCGCCGCCGATGCCGAGGATGCGCACGTCGCGGTAGTGCCGCTCGACCTCGGACTCGCGCATGTAGCCGAGCCCGCCGAACAGCTGAACCGCTTGGTGGGCAACCCATTCCGCGGTCTCCACGGCGGTGTTCTTGGCGAAGCACACCTCGGCGATGAGGTCGGTCTCGCCGCGGGCGGCGCGTTCGACGACGTGGTGGGTGTAGACACGGGCGACATCGATGCGCCGGGCCATCTCCGACAGCGTGTTCTGCACGGCCTGGCGACTGATCAGCGGGCGGCCGAAGGTCTCGCGGTCGCGGCACCACCGCAGGGTCAGGTCCAGGCAACGCTGCGCGTGCCCGTACGCTTGGGCGGCGAGGCCGGCGCGCTCGCTGACGAACGCCTGCGCGATCTGGGCGAAGCCGGAGTTCTCCGGGCCGACCAGATTCGAAACCGGCACGCGCACATCGACATACGACAGTTCGGCGGTGTCCGAGGCCAGCCAGCCCATCTTCTCCAGCTTACGGCTGACCGTGAAGCCGGGGGTGCCCTTCTCCACCACCAGCAGCGACACCCCGGACGCGCCCGGCCCGCCGGTGCGCACCGCGGTCACCACGAAATCGGCGCGCACGCCGGAGGTGATGAAGGTCTTGGACCCGTTGACCACGTACTCGTCGCCCTCGCGCACCGCGGACGTGCGCAGATGCCCGACGTCGGAGCCGCCGCCCGGTTCGGTGATGGCCAGCGAACCGATCTTCTCCCCCGCCAGGGTCGGGCGCACCCAGCGCTCGATGTGCTCCCGGTTGCCCGACGCCACGAGGTGCGGGACCGCGATGCCGCAGGTGAACAGCGAGGCGAACACCCCGCCCGAGCAGCCCGCGTAGTGCAACTCCTCGCACACGATGGCGGCGTCGATGCCATCACCCCCGGCCCCGCCCACGTCCTCGGGGAACTGGATGCCGAGCAGGCCCAGCGCCCCGGCCTTCTTGTGCAGTTCGCGCGGGATCTCCCCGGCGCGCTCCCACTCGTCGAGGTACGGCAGCACCTCGCGTTCGGCGAAACCGCGCACGGTGGCGCGCAATTCGCGGCGTTCGGGGGTGTCCCAAGGGTTCACAGCAGCTCCACGGGGATGTCGACGTGCCGGGAGCGCAGCCATTCGCCGAGCCCCTTGGCCTGTGGATCGAATCGGGCCTGATAGGCGACGCCCTGGCCGAGCAGCCCCTCGACGACGAAGTTGAGGGCCCGCAGATTGGGCAGGACGTGCCGGGTGACGGTCAGTTTCGCGGTCTCGGGCAGCAGGCGGCGCAGTTCGTCCACGGTCAGCGTGTGGGCCAGCCAGCGCCACTGCTCGTCGGTGCGCACCCAGACCCCGATATTGGCGTTGCCGCCCTTGTCGCCGCTACGGGCCGCCACGACGGTTCCCAGAGGGAGGCAGCGAGTCTCGGTGCGCGGCAGGGGTTCCGGCAGTTCCGGCTCGGGCACCTCGGCCAATTCGGTTGTCCGCGAGCTGGATTCGATCTCCACTCGGCCGCCGTCGGGCAGTACGGCCACCTGCGTGACGGCCGTGGCGTCGACGTAGCCGGGGGTGAAAACCCCGTAGGGCGAACCGTTTCCGGGCGGAGAGGTGAGGGTGAAGCCGGGATAGCTGGCCAGCGCGAGTTCCACCGCGACATTGGAGAACGCGCGACCCACCCGCTTGGGATCCGGATCGCGCACCACGCAGCGCAGCAGCGCGCTGGCCTGCTCCTCGGTCTCGGCGTCGGGTCGGTCCGAACGCACCAGGGTCCAGTCCAATTCGGCCGGGTGCTCGGGCAGCCAGCGCTCGAGTTGCCGCCGCGCCAGGTCCGCCTTGGCCTCGATATCGAGTCCGGTCAGCACGAAGGTCATCTCGTTGCGGAATCCGCCCAGGGTGTTGAGCGAGACCTTCAGCCGCGGCGGCGGGGCCTCACCGGTGACGCCCTCGATCAGGACGCGGTCCGGACCCTGCGCGGCGAGCCGGATGCTGTCCAGCCGGGTCGTGACGTCCGGCCCGGCGTATCGCGCGCCCTGGATCTCGTACATCAATTGCGCCGCAACGGTATCCACCGTGACCACGCCGCCGGTGCCCGCGTGCTTGGTGATCACGCTGCTGCCGTCGCGGCGGACCTCGGCGATCGGGAACCCCGGCCGGTCGAGATCCTCGAGTTCGGTGAAGAAGGCGAAATTGCCGCCGGTCGCCTGGGTGCCGCATTCGATGACGTGCCCGGCCACCACCGCACCCGCCAGCGCGTCGAAATCGTCTCGCCCCCAGCCGAAATGGGCCGCGGCGGGACCGACCACCAGCGCGGCGTCGGTGACCCGCCCGGTCACCACCACATCGGCGCCCGCGCGCAGGCACTCCGCGATACCCCACCCGCCCAGATAGGCGTTGGCCGTCAGCGGTGAACCCAGCCCGAGCTCGCCCGCGCGGGCCAGCAGATCGTCGCCCTCCACGTGCGCGACCCGCGCGGACAGCCCGAGCCGGTCGACCAGCTCGCGCACCCGCCCGGCGAGCCCGGCCGGATTGAGGCCACCGGCGTTGGCGACGATGCGCACGCCCCGCTCGAGCGCCAGGCCCAGGCAGTCCTCGAGCTGGCGGAGGAAGGTCTTGGCGTAGCCGAGGTCGGGGTCCTTCATCCGGTCGCGGCCGAGGATGAGCATGGTGAGTTCGGCGAGGTAATCCCCGGTGAGCACGTCGAGGTGCCCGCCCTCGAGCATCTCCCGCATGGCGCTCGCCCGGTCCCCGTAAAACCCGGAACAGTTGCCGATCCGGATGACCTCCGGGTCGGCGGCCAGGGTGGGTGCGGTCATGGCAGTAGCGTCACACCCGCCCCAGAAAAAATCAAGCCCGCGTGCTTGTTATTCTCCGGAGGCGGGGCTGGCATGATGGGCGGGTGTCCCATTCCGTGATCGTGATCTTCCTGCTGGCCCTCGCCGGATTCCTCGTCGGCGGGGCCGTGAGCACCTGGAAGAACAATCGCGTCGTCGCGGTCGCCCTCGGGGTGTGCGCGGTGTTGGCGGCCGTGGGCGCGTTCACGTGGTGGGGGTGACGGCTCCGGCGCGCGGGCGGTCCAGGCGGAAGATGCGCAGATCCTCGGGTACGCCGCTGAGCGGGGCGGCGAACAGGCCGCGTCGGTAAGGCCGTGCGGCACGGCCCAATTCGGGCAGCGTGTCCGGATCGAGCGCCCGCAGGGTGGTCTCGGAGAGCATGAGGTTGCCGTTGCCGCCCGCCTCCATGACCCGGGCCGCGATGGTCACGTCGACGCCGAGCCAGTCGCCGCCGATCTCGCGCGGGGAGCCGGTGTGCAGGCCGATGCGCATGCGCGGGCGATAGCCCTCGACCTCCACGCGGGCGAGATTGTCCCTGGCGGCCACGGCCGCGCGCACGGCCCGGTCCGGCGAGGTGAACACGGCCATCACGCCGTCGCCCATGCGCTTGACGACGTGCCCGCCGCGCTCGACGATCGGCGGTTCGATGGCCTTGGCCACCCGCCGCAGCAGTTCGAGGGTCGCCTCGTCCCCGGCCGACAGCGACCAGCGCGAGAACGCCACCAGATCGGTGAACATCACCGTCACCTGCTGATCGCCCTTGCCGCGGCCGACCCGTTCGAGCACGGCCTGCCACACCTGCAACGCGCCGAGGCCGATCTCCTTGGCGGCGCTCGGTGTATCGCCCACGAGTTTGTCCGCGGCACGGGCCACCGCGCGCGGGCCGCCGGGCCCCGACAGCGACAGCGGATCGCCGAACGAGGGATCACCCGGCAGGTTCTGGCGGGCCTTGCGGATCGCGCCGATGAGATCCGCGCGCTGATTCGCCGCCATGAGCGCCGACAGCTGGCCCGCCCGCAACCGGGCGCCCGAACGCCGGCCCGGCTCGTCGGCGGGGGTGAGCGGGATGACGAGCTCGGGATCCGCTTCGGCCCGTTCGCGACTCGTGTCCTCGCCGTCCCCGGAGGGTCTTTCGCTCACGCCCCGAGCGTAGCCCAGGCACCGCGATGGGTTGGACCCGTAATTTTCGCCTGGGGGGATCCCTTGGACACGCCACCGGCCCGAGGTGGGTCAGCCGAACTCCCTTGGACACGCCACCGGCCCGACGCGGGTCCACCGAACTCCCTTGAACACGCCACCGGCCCGATGCGATTCGCATCGGGCCGGTGTTGCCACGTCGGACGGGCAGTGTCCGAGGTGACCCGGGCGCGGCGACCCCCGACGGGTCGCGCACCCTTCCCGGGGCGGCGAGGGAATGACGCCCCGAGCTCGGGTGGGCTGGTGGGTTACGCGTCGCGCTTGTTCACTACGAAGATCGCGGCGCCGAAGACGAGCGCAACAATTGCCAGGAAATACAGCAAACCACCCCACGGTCCCCAGTGCCAGGGCAATTCGTCACCCCCGGCGGTGCCCAGGAAACGACCGGCGTTCTGGAACGGCAGCAGCACCTGGATCTCGCGGCCGACCTTGCCGAACGCGCCGACGATCGGTTCGATCAGCACGGGCCACACGATCAGCAGCGTCAGCGCGCCCGCCGACTGCCGGATCAGGGCGCCCACGCCGACGGCGAGGAACACCACCAGCGCGATGAAGATCGGCACCGCGTAGAACACGTGCATATCCCCGTGGGTGAGGCTCAGCTTCTGGCCGCCCTCGTCGGACACGATGGCCTTGAAGATGAAGAAACACACGAACGTCAGCACCGCCGAGAGCACCGCCGCCGCGACCGCGATCAGACCGGCCTTGGTGACCAGCACGACCGTGCGGTTGGGCACAGCCATGAAGGTGGCCTTGATGGTCCCGAACCGGTACTCGCTGGTGATGGCGAGCGCGGCCAGGATCATGATCATGATGTAGCCGAAGCCCGGAATGCCTTGGGACGCACCGGTTATCCCGAGCGCGGCGATGCCGTTGGCCGGGTAGGGGGGCTCGCTCATCGTCGGGTGACCGCTGGCGAGTTCCTTGTGGTACTCGTTCACGCTGACATTGATCAGCAAGCTGAACAGGGCCGCGATGCCGAGCGCGAACACGGCGGTCAGCGCCGTGCACCACGCCGGGGAGCGGACCGAGGTGAGCTTGATGCGTTCGGCCGTCAACACGCTCATCAGAGCGCACCTCCCATCACCTGGTCGAATCCCTCGCCGTGGTACTGCACGGCGCCGCCGGTCATCCGCATGAACGCCTCCTCGAGCGAGGCCCGTTGCGGCGCCAGCTCGTACAGGGTGATGTTGTTGGCGCCCGCGAGTTTGCCGACGTTGTCGCTGGTCTCGCCGACCACGATCAGGGCCGGGCCCTCGTCCTCGCGCACGGTCATGCCGCCGGAGGTGAGCAGGCTGCGCAGCTGATCCAGCTGCGGGCTGCGCACCCGCACGGTCGCCTCGGAGGCGCGTTCGATGAAGTCCTTGGTGCTGGTGTCGGCGATGAGCTTGCCGCGCCCGATGACGACGAGGTGGTCGGCGGTCTGGGCCATCTCCGAGAGCAGATGGCTCGACACCAGCACGGTCCGGCCCTCGGCGGCCAGGCGCTGCATGAACCGGCGGATCCACAGGATGCCCTCCGGGTCGAGCCCGTTGACCGGCTCGTCGAACAGCAGCACGGGCGGATCGCCGAGCAGCGCGCCGGCCAGCCCGAGCCGCTGCGACATGCCGAGCGAGAAGCCGCCCGCCCGCTTGTCGGCGACCTCGGTCAGGCCGACCAGCCGCAGCACCTCCTCGACCCGCTCGCCCGGCAGGTTGTTGGACGCGGCGAGCCAGCGCAGATGAGCGCGCGCGGATCTGTTGGGGTGCACCCATTTCGCGTCGAGCAACGCCCCGACCTTGCGCAGCGGCTGATCGAGCTGCTGATAGGGCACCCCCTCGATCAGCGCCTCGCCCCCGGTGGGCCGATCCAGTCCGAGGATCATCCGCATCGTGGTCGACTTGCCCGCGCCGTTCGGCCCGAGAAAGCCGGTCACCTGCCCGGGTTTGACCGTGAACGACAGATCGTCGACCGCGACCGTCGTGCCGAACCTTTTGGTCAGGCCTCTCACTTCGATCATGCGCCACAGTCTTCCCGAAGACCGCCGCCCCCACCATCGCTCACAGGTCGCGTCACCGGTCATCCTCGAGAACTACCCGCACCCCGAACCCCTCCCCCACTCGGCCCTGATCAGGCCGGACGAGGTTCACAAACCGGGCGAAGAGGCCTGCGCCCAGAAGCGTTTCGGGATGCGGCCCGCCTGGCGGGCCAGGCAACCGGCCTCGACGGCGGCGGCCATGGCGGCGGCCATGACGGCCGGGCGGCGGGCGCGCGTGACCGCGGTGGCCAGCAGGACCGCCGAGCAACCCAGTTCCATGGCGAGGGCGGCGTCGCTGGCGGTGCCGATGCCCGCGTCGAGGATGACGGGGACCTCCGCGGCGGCCACGATCATCTCGATGTTGTGCGGATTGCCGATGCCCAGGCCGGTGCCGATGGGCGCGCCGAGGGGCATGACGGCCGCGCAGCCGATGTCCTCGAGCCGTTTGGCCAGGACCGGATCGTCGTTGGTGTAGGGCAGCACGGTGAATCCGGCGTCGACCAAACGCTCTGCGGCCGTGACCAATTCGACGGCGTCGGGCAGCAGGGTGCGTTCGTCGGCGACCACCTCGAGTTTCACCCAGTCGGTCTCGAGGGCCTCGCGGGCGAGGGTGGCGGTGAGCACGGCCTCGGCGGCGGTGCGGCAGCCCGCGGTATTGGGCAGGGGCGCGATGTCGAGGCGCCGCAGCAGGTCCAGCACGCCGGTGCCGCCCGCGGCGTCGACGCGGCGCATGGCGACCGTGGTGAGTTCGGTGCCCGAGGCGAGCAGCGCCTCCTCGAGCACGGCCAGATTGTCGGCGCCGCCGGTGCCCATGATCAGGCGGGAGCCGAACTTCCGGTCCGCGATCTGGAGCGGTTCCATCGACTCAGCCACCCTGCACCGCCGTGAGCACCTCGATCGCCCAGCCGCGGCCGACCGGTTCGTCCCAGCGCGACTTGGGGAAGACCGCGCCGTCCACGGCCACCGCGATGCCCTTGTCGGGCAGGTCCAGTCGCCGCAGCAGTTCGCGCACGGTCGGCGGCTCGGCGAACTCGTGGTCCTCGCCGTTGACCGTGACCCCGACGGGAATCGCCGTCATGTCCTACCTCCTGATGAAAAACGTTGCGGGTCGGCGGCTTTCGCCTCGCCGAGGGTGTCGCCGTCGAGCAGGGCCGCGACCGCGTCGACCGTGATCGGCACGCCGAGGATGCCGTTGCGGCCATGGCCGGTGGCCACGACGACGCGGTCGTCGAGCCGCCCGAGCAGCGGCAGGTTGTCCGGGCTGCCCGGCCGCGAACCGGCGATGGCCTCGGCGAACTCGTATTCGCCCAGCGCGGGCAGGACGGCCTCGGCGTCGGCGATCAGATCGCGCACCCCGGCCACGGTGACGGCGGTGTCGAATCCGGCCTCGTATTGCGTTGCGCCGACGACGATTCCGTCGGCGCGCGGGACGAGGTAGACCGCGCGGCCGTGCACCCGGGCCCGGATGACGTGTCGCGGGGGCGGCGGCGCGCCGGGCCGTCGCCGCAGGCGCAGAATCTCGCCCTTCACCGGGCGCACCGGCAGGCCGGGCCACAGCGCGGCCGAGGCGGCCCCGGCGGCGAGCACGATCCGATCCTGATCCAGGTCGGCCAGATCCTTGACCCGCTGGGCGCGCACCGCGACCCCGGCGCGGTCGCAGCCCTCGCGCAGGGCCGCGACCACCGCGCGATTGTCCACCGCGGATTCGGTGGGCGAGAGCAGTCCGGCGCGGACCGTGCGGGCCAGCTCGGGTTCGCGTTCACGCACCCCGGCTCGGTCCAATACCCGCAGGTCGTGTCCGCGGGTGCCGCAGAACTCGGCGATCGTGCGCAGGTCGGCGGCGTCCGCGGCGTCCAGCGCCACGGTCAGCGTGTGGTCGGCGACGACGACCGAACGCCCGGTGACCGCGCGCAGCCGCTCCCCGAATTCGGGCCAGCGGGCGAGCGAGGCGGCCCCGAAATCGAGGGCGGCCTCCTCGCCGGGCCAGCCCTCCGACAGCGGCGCGAGCATCCCGGCGGCCACCCACGAGGCCCCCGCGCCCACCTCCGGATCGAAGATCGTGACGGCCCAGCCCGATTCGGCGGCCCGCCAGGCCACCGCCAACCCGATCACACCCCCACCCACGACGGCCAGCGTCCGCATCAACCTTCCACCTCGCTCGGTGCCGAACGCACCGCGATCGCTCCCCGCGCGGCCGCCTTCGCGCCGGGGATGCACACCTGTTTCGCCTACCCACGGTAGCGCGGCTACCGTCGAGGGCGTGCAACCGTCCCACCCGAACCGATCGGTCGCCCCCCGCGATCGGCTGGCCACCGCCCGGCTCTATCTGTGCACCGACGCCCGGCGCGACACGGGCGACCTGGCCGAGTTCGCCGAGGAGGCGCTCGCGGGCGGGGTCGACATCATCCAACTGCGCGACAAGGGCTCGCGCGGCGAGGCCGAGTTCGGGCCGCTCGAGGCCGAGGCCGAACTCGGCGCGCTGGCCGAGCTGCGGGCCGCGACCCGGCGGCACGGCGCGCTGCTCGCCGTCAACGATCGCGCCGATATCGCGCTGGCCGCCGGGGCCGATGTGCTGCATCTGGGGCAGCGGGATCTGCCGCCCTGGTACGCCCGCAGGATCCTCGGCCCGAACGTGGTGATCGGCCGCTCCACCCACAACCGCGACCAGGCCGGGCTCGCGGCCATCGACGAACACATCGACTACTTCTGCACGGGCCCGGTGTGGGCCACCCCGACCAAACCGGGGCGCGCGGCCGCGGGCCTCGAGCTGGTCCGCGCGACCGCCGAATCCCGGCCCAGCCGACCGTGGTTCGCCATCGGCGGCATCGATCCGGGACGACTGGACGAGGTGCTGGCCGCCGGGGCCGAACGGGTGGTCGTGGTGCGCGCGATCACCGCGGCCGACGATCCGCGCGCGGCCGCGCGGGCGCTGAAACAGCGCCTGCTGGAAAGCGCTCCCGCCTAACCGTTTTCGGCCGGGACCAGCGCCTCCACCCGCACCGGAACGCCGTTGAGGTGCGCCATCCCGGCCAGCCGCTCGACGTCGGCGATCTCGGTCGACATCAGCAGGTTGACGTTCGCGCCCCCGGCCTCGGCCGCGCGCCGCCAGCCGCCGCGGTGTCCCCAGCCGTGCGGCAGCGCCACCGTGCCCTCGATGAGATCCTCGCTGAGCAGGGCGGTCACCTCGACGCTGCCGTGCGCGGAACTGATTCGGCAGCGGTCGCCGTCGGCGAGTCCCGCCACGGCGGCGTCCTTCGGATGGATGCGCAGCGCGTGTTCGCGCCGGGCCACGAGCGCCTCGACATTGTGCATCCAGGAGTTGTGCGACTTCGGCTCGCGCATGCCGATGAGCCGCAGCGGATACGCGGGATCGGCGGATTGTTCGGTGAGCCCGGCCAATTCGGCGATGAGCTGTGGCGCGGCCAGCCGCACGCGGCGGTCGGGGTTCCGGACCACGCGCCGGAGCACATCGGTCGGCGCGTGCTCGGCCAGCAGCAGCCCGTGCGGATGCTCGCGAAGCCGGGCCAGACTGATGCCCTTGGGGCGCAGGCCGAACCAGTCGCCGTAGGGGCCGGTGCGCAATGCCAGGTCGAGCAGCAGTTGGGGTCTCATCCGCAGCGCACCGGCCTGCGGCAGCCGCCGCCGCAGCGCGCTCAGCGCCCGGCCGCCGAGGCGGGCGGGCCCGACGGCGAAGGGCTGCACGCCCATTCGGGTCGCGATCTCGTCGATGATCTCCCATTCCTGCCTGGCCTCGCCGTAGGGCCGCACCACCGCCTCGGTGTACTGCGTGTAGGGGATGGGGGCCAGCGCCGCGAACGGCAGCGGGGCGTCGTCGCGTTCGAGGAAGGTGGTCGCCGGGAGCACGTAGTCGGCCATCCGGCTGGTCTCGGTGAGGTACAGGTCGATCGCGACGAACAGATCCAATTCCCGCAGCGCCGAGGCCAATTCGCCGCCGTTGGGCACCGACATCATCGGATTGCCCGCCGAGGTGAACAGCGCCCGCAGCCGCCCGGGTCCGGGCGTGGTGATCTCCTTGGCCATGATCGCGGCGGGGAAGGTGCCCAGCACGTCCGGGAAATCGCCGACGCGCGAACGCTTTCGGTCGTAGCCGATCAGGCCGAGCCGCGCGTTGAGTTCCGAGACCGCCACCAGCTCCTTGCCGAACACCGAACCGCCGGGCCGATCCAGATTCCCGGTTACCGCCGCCAGCGTATCGATCAGCGCGGCCACCAGCGTGGCGTGCCTGCCCAGGCAGGTTCCGGTCCGCCCGTACACCGCCGCCCGGCGCGCCCCGGCCAGATCGCGGGCCAGCGCGCGCACCGTCCCGGGATCGACGCCGGTCACCGCGGCCGTGCCCTCGGGGGTGAATCGGGCCACCGCCGAACGCAATTCGGCGACCCCGCTGGCCTGATCGCGCAGCGCCGCCGCGTCCTCGAGCCGTTCGGCGAAGATCACCTGCAACAGCGTGGCCAGCAGCCACGCGTCCGAGTCCGGGCGCACCGCGATGTGCTCGAACAACTTCGCGGTCTCGGTGCGGCGCGGATCGACCACGACCACCCGGCCGCCGCGCTTGATGATGCCGCCGAGTCGATCGCGGATGCGCGGCGCGCTGATCACACTGCCGTGCGAGACAACGGGATTGGCGCCGAGCATCAGCAGGAAGTCGGTGCGGTCCAGGTCGGGCACCGGCACGCTGGTCGGCGAGCCGTACAGCAGGTTGCTGGCCACGAACCGGTTGTTGACGTCCTGTGAGCCCGCCGAGTACACGTGCCGCAGTCCGGCGGCGAGCTGGAAACCGCCCAGCCACAACGTGTGTGAATAGGAGAACGTCGCCGGATTGCCGAAGTACCAGCCCAGGCTCTCCCGGCCGTGCGCGGCCGTCACCACGCGCAGCCGCGCGGCGATCTCGTCCAGGGCCGTCTCCCACGAGACGCGCTCGAACTCGCCGGAGGCTGTGCGCCGCAACGGATACAGCACCCGGTCCGGGTCGTTCTGGACGTCGGCGAACGCGATCCCCTTGGGGCAGGCGAATCCCCGGGAGAGCGGGTGTCGCTTGTCGGGGCGCAATCGGATCAGCCGGTCGTTCTCGACCGTGGCGATCAATCCACAGAGCGGCTCACAGATCCGGCAGTAGGTGGGCACCTCGCGTGCGGTCATCCCTCAAGACAACACCTGCTCAAGAGTGAGAAACAAAACATTTCCGGTCATCTCATCCGGCCCGTCCTGTGCCTCGGCGATCCGCGCCGGACGGCCCCCGTCGCCGTTGCTGTGCAGCCAGACGAAACCGCGATCGGCGAGGTCGAGCGTGCGCGGCAGCGCGGCGGCCACCGTGTCGGCGGCGGCGACGCGGGTCAGGTCGACCCGCGCGGACTCGGCCCGCAGCGACGGCCAGGCCGCGGCGAAGGCCGGATGCAGCGGGCGGTCGGTCACCTGTTCCTCGGGCACCCAGGCGAGTTCGGCGCTCTCCTTGTTGGCGGTGGTGGGCAGCACCTCGGTGACGTCGGCGACCACGGTCGTGTAGGTCCAGCCGCTGGGCATGGTGGCCGTCACCCGGCACGCCCGCACCCGCACCGCCTCCGGATCGATTCCGGTCTCCTCCTGCGCCTCTCGCACCGCGGCGTGCACGCTCGACTCGTGACTGTCGCGCGCCCCGCCGGGCAGCGCCCAGGTGCCGCCCTGATGACTCCACGGCGCGCGATGCTGCAACAGCACGACCGCCCCGCCCTCGGCGCGCGGCGCGCGCAGCAACAATCCGGCGGCGCCGAACAACCCCCAGTTCCGGGAGCCGTCCGGATTCGTCACGAACCCGTCTCCATCACCACGCATACTCACCCTCGTCCCGTTCCCGCCGACGCCGTTGCCGCCCCGAAGGCCCCGAGAAGCAGGGTCTTCACCCGGGTGACACCCGAAGCGGCGTCGCTACGACCACAATAAGCTCAGTTCCGCCGGCGCAGGCCGGTGACAGCAGGGAGGTGGATATGGCTCGGACGGGACAGCCGAGGCTGGACGAGCTGTCGCCACGGGCCGCGGCCGCCGCCGTGCGCCGCCAACTCGATGCCACCGACCTGCGCGCCTTCGTCCGTTCCTCGCCCGCCCGGCTGATTGCCGTCGGATTGCTGTTGCTCGGGCTCTGCGTGATCGCCGGGGTGGTGACCGCCACCGCGGTGAGCAGTCGCCAGCACGCGCTGGACCAACTGCTGGATCAGGCCGAGCCGGACGCGAATTCGGCGCAGCGCCTGTACACCTCGCTGTCGGTGGCCGACGCGGCCGCGGGCACGGCGTTCATCTCCGGCGGCCTCGAACCCAAGCCGGTGCGCGACCGCTACGACCAGGCGGTCGGGGAGGCCGCGGCCGAACTGGTGACCCAGTCCAGCAGCACGGGCGCGGCCGATCCGGACAGCCGGTTGCGCGCGGGCATAGCCGCGGCGCTGCCGGTCTACTCCGGACTGGTGGAGACCGCGCGCGCCAACAATCGGGAGGGACATCCGGTCGGCGCGGCGTATCTGAGCGAGGCGTCCAATCTCATGCAGACCCGAATGTTGCCGATGGCCCGCGAACTTCAGGAACATCGGTCCGCCGCGATCGTGGCCACCCAGCGTCATCACGTGCGCCCGCCGTGGGCGGCGATCATCCTGCCGATCGTCGCGCTGGCCGCGCTGGCGGGGGCGCAGTGGTATCTGGCGCGGCGCTGGCATCGGGTGCTCAATCCGGGGCTGTTGCTGGCCTCGGCGACGCTGGTGGCGCTGCTCGGCTGGATCGTGATCGCCGGGTCGATCTCGGCGGTGTCGACCGTGCACGGCCGCGACGACGGCAGCGTCCCGACCGCGGATCTGACCGAGAGCCGAATCCTGGTGCAGCAGGCCCGGACCGCGGAGACGCTGAAGCTGGTCCGCCGCGACGCCAGCGGCGACTACGACCACACCTACGACGACACGACCGCGAAGCTGACCGCGCTCCTCGGCGAATACCCCGGCGGCGCACCGGGTTCCGGGAACGTCGGCACCGCCCGCGAGGCGCTGGACCGCTGGAAGGGGGCGCATCAGCGGATGAACGACGCGCTGGCGCGCGGGGATTTCCCGGGCGCGGGTTCGATCGCCATCGGGCCGGGTGCGAACGAGGCCGCCGCCTCGGTCGACGCCCTGGACGCCGCCCTCGCCGACGGTCTCGGCGGGACCCGGAACACATTGCGCGCCAACGTCTCCGACGCGGCGCGGGTGCTCGACGTGCTCGCCCCGGGGGCGTTGATCCTGGCGTTGCTGGCGGCGGGCCTCGTGCTGGCGGGTCTGTGGCCTCGACTGCGGGAGTACCGATGAGCCCCACCCGGACCCTGGCCGTCGTGCTGGCCGCGATCGCGCTGCTCGTGGCGGGCTGCGCGAGCGAGCCGCCCCCGCCGCGGGCGAGCCGCACCGACAGCTACACCGAACCGCCACTGCCCGCCAAAGCGGCTCCCGCGCAGACGGATTCGCCGCTGCCGCCGGAGACCGACCCGCAGTGCCCCGACGCCACGGCCAGCCTGCGGCCCGCGAGCGGCGGGCCGACGATCGACGCGATCCGGGCGCGCGGGCGGCTGCTGGTGGGGCTGGATCCGGGCAGCAATCTGTTCAGTTTCCGGGCGCCCATCAGCGGCACGCTGGCCGGCTTCGACGTGGACATCGCCAAGGAGATCGCGCGGGATCTGTTCGGCGATCCGGAGCGGGTGGAGTACCGGATGCTCAGCTCGGCCGAACGCGAGCGGGCGTTGCAGGAGCACACCGTGGACGTGGTGGTCAAGACCATGACCATCACCTGCGACCGCCGCCAGCGGGTGGACTTCTCGACCACGTATTTCCTGTCGCACCAACGGATTCTGGCGATGCGGAACTCCGGGATCACCGGGCTGGGCGATCTGGCGGGCAAGCGGGTGTGCGTGGCCGCGGGGACCACCTCGCTGAATCTGATCCGACGGCGGCAACCGGCGGCGTCGATCCTGACCGTGCCCGCCTGGGCGGACTGCCTGGTGGTGTTGCAGCAGCGGCAGGTGGACGCCATCAGCACCGATGACGCGTTGCTGGCCGGGCTCGCGATCCAGGACCCGTACACGACGATGGTCGGCGACAATCTCAGCGACGAGCCGTACGGGGTGGGCATTCCCAAGGGCAACGACGACATGGTGCGGTTCGTGAACGGGACGCTGGAGCGGATCCGCTCCGACGGCACCTGGAACCGGCTGTACCAGGCGTGGGTGCTGCCGGTGCTCGGGCCGTCGGCCGGACCGCCGCAACCGACGTATCGGGACTGAGTTCGAATGACCGTTCCCGGCGAGCCCACCCAGGCGCAGACCCAGATCCAGAGCACCCAGCCCTCCGGGCGCAGCGGGCGCACGGCGCGCACCCGTCCGGTGCGGCGGCTCGGGGCCGGGCTGGTGCAGATCCCGCCGGTGCCGCCGGTCGATCCGCGGTCGGCGGTGCTCACCGATCCGGTGGTGGCGGAGAACCGTCGATTCTGTTGGCGCTGCGGCAAACCCGTGGGCCGGGCGGGTGCGGCGGTCGGGGTGTGCGAGACCTGTGGGGCGCGGTTCGATTTCCGGCCGTATCTGCGCGCCGGGGACATGGTCGGCGGGCAGTACGAGATCCAGGGCTGCATCGCGCACGGCGGGCTGGGATGGATCTATCTGGCGATCGACCGCAATGTGAGCGATCGGTGGGTGGTGCTCAAGGGGCTGTTGCACGGCGGCGACGCCGAGGCGCAGGCGGTGGCGGTCGCGGAGCGGCAGTACCTGGCCGAGCTCGCGCATCCGAGCATCGTCAAGATCCACAATTTCGTGGAACACGCCAGCCCCGAGGGGATTCCGATCGGCTACATCGTCATGGAGTACGTGGGCGGGCGGTCGCTGCGCGGGATGCTCGCCGACTACCCGAAGCCGGAGCGGATGCCGGTGCCGGAGGCCATCGCCTACATCCTGGAGGTGCTGCCCGCGCTGGAGTATCTGCATTCGCTGGAGCTGGCGTACAACGATCTCAAGCCGGACAACATCATGGTCACCTCCGATCAGGTGAAGCTGATCGATCTGGGTGCGGCCACGGTGTTCGAATCGTACGGAAACCTGTACGGCACCAGAGGTTTTCAGGCGCCGGAGATCGCCCGGACCGGGCCGACGGTGGCGACGGACATCTATTCGGTGGGGCGCACGCTGGCGGTGCTGACGATCGATATGCCGATGGCGCGGGGCCGGTATCTGGACGGGATCCCCGATCCGGCCGACGCGCCGGTGCTGGGACGGCACGAGTTCTTCCATCGGCTGCTGCTGCGGGCGACCGATCCGGATCCGGACCGCCGGTTCCCGTCGGCGCGGGCGATGGCCACCCAGCTGGCCGGGGTGCTGCGCGACCTGCTGGCGGCCGAGACGGGGAACGAGCATCCGCAGTTGTCGACCGTATTCAGCCCGACCCGAACGAGTTTCGGGACCGAGGAGCTGATCGCGGAGACCGACGCCTGCGCCGACGGTGTGCCGCGCACCCGGGAGTTGCGGGCGCGGGCGGTGGTCGCGGCGCTGCCGGTGCCGTTGATCGATCCGGCCGATCCGGCGGCGGCGCTGCTGGCCGGGACGGCGCATCCGGAGCCGGAGCACGCGCTGGACGCGATCCGGGTGGCGCGCGAGCGGGCCGCGGCCGAACCGGGGGAGATATCCGAAAGTTTCGGTGTGGAGAGCGCTTTCGCGGAGATCCGGGTCCATGTGGATCTCGATCGTACGGCGGCGGCTCGGCGGTTGTTGGCCGGAATGGATGCCGCGGAGTGGCGGGTGGAGTGGTACCTCGGGGTGGTGGGTCTGCTCGAGGGGGAGTTCGAGCGCGCGTTCGATCATTTCGACGCGGTCCTGTCCGCGCTGCCGGGTGAGATCGCCCCCAAGCTCGCCTTGGCCGCGACCGCGGAACTCGTTTTGCAACAACGGGGTTCGGCCGCGGGTGAGCGCTGGGAGGATTGCGCGGAGAAGTACTACGCCACGGTCTGGCGCACCGATCGGGATGTGGTGAGCGCCGCGTTCGGGTTGGCCCGCCGCCTCGCCGCGGGGGGCCGCACCGGCGAGGCCGTCCGCGCGCTCGACGAGGTTCCCGCCGCCTCCCGCCACCACACCGAGGCCCGCATGACCGCCATCCTGCTCCTGCTCACCGCGGTCCCCACCCCCGACCTCGACGAATCCACCCTCCACCTGGCAGCGACCCGCATCGAAGCCCTCCCACCCACCGACCGCCGAACTCCCCAGATCCGCATCCTCCTCCTCGGCATCGCGCTGGCCTGGCTCCAATCCGGCCGCGCCCCAACCGATCCCACCGTCCCCCTCCTGAACGCCCCCTTCACCGAACGAGACCTTCGCCAGGCCACCGAATCCACCCTCCGCCACCTGGCCCGCTCCGCCCCCGCCCGAACCCACCGCTACGCCCTCGTGGACCTGGCCAACGCCATTCGCCCGTCCACCTGGTTTTGACCCGGCGATGAATTCCACAGCCCGGCGTCGTCTGATCAACCATGTCTGTATCAGTGCTGGATATGTCGATGTCGCTCGACGGGTATATCGCGGATTCCGATGACTTCCTGGGCGGGGAGGACGGGGAGCGCTTGCATCGGTGGGCCGAGGACGCGGATGGGCCGGTCGTCCGGTTTCAGGAGGAGTGGAACGGCGCGGGGGCGGTGTTGTCGGGGCGGCGGACCGCGGAGCTGATGGACCACTGGGGTGGCGATCACAATGGCCAACCGATCTTCGTGCCCAGCCACCGCCCGCCCGCCCCGGCGGCTCGCTGGGGTTATCCGCTGGTGACCTATGTGCGGGACGGCATCGAAAGCGCGATGGCACAGGCGAAAGCCGCTGCGGGGGAACGGAATGTGCAGATTCGCGGCGGCGCCTACACCGTGCGCGAGGCGTTGGCGGCGGGCGTGCTGGACGAACTCCAGATCCATGTGATCCCGGTACTGCTCGGTCGCGGCCATCGCCTGTTCGACACCTTGCCCGCGGAAATCGAACTCGACATCATCGAGGTCATCAACACCCCCGAGGCCACCCATATCCGCTACCGCGTCCGACGCTGATCCCCACGCGTGCGGCAACACAAGCCGCACCCTTTATTTGGATCCGCACCCCTTGTAAGGCCCTGCAACGGGTGCGGATTCGAATAAAGGGTGCGGCTGGGTTGCCGAGCCTGGGGTTAGGTGATCAGGTGGGCGGCGGCTCGGGCTATGGCCAGTTCTTCGTTGGTGGGGATTACGAAGACCTTGGTGCGGGAGTCGGGGGTGGAGATGGGGCGGGGGGAGTGGGAGGGGGTGGTGTTGCGGGTGGGGTCGAGGGTTATGCCGAAGGGGGTCAGGGCGGCCAGGGCGTCGGCGCGGACTCGGGGGGTGTTCTCGCCTACGCCGGCGGTGAAGGTTATGGCGTGGACTTCGCCCAGATCTATGAGGTAGGCGCCGATGTAGTGGCGGAGGCGGTGGATGTAGACGTCGTAGGCGAGGCGGGCGGCGGGGTCGCCGGAGTCCACCCGTTCGGCGAGGGCGCGGAAGTCGTTGACGCCGGAGAGGCCCTTGAGGCCGGAGTCGCGGTTGAGGAGGTGGTCGATGGCGTCGATGTCCATATCCGCGGTGCGGGCCAGGTGCGGGATGATGCCGGGGTCGAGGTCGCCGGAGCGGGTGCCCATGACGAGGCCCTCGAGGGGGGTGAGGCCCATGCTGGTGTCGACGGCGCGGCCCGCGCGGATGGCGGAGGCGGAGGCGCCGTTGCCGAGGTGCAGGACGATCTGGTTCACCTCGGTGAGGTCGCGGCCGAGCAGGCGGGCGGCCTGGGCGGCGACGTATTCGTGCGAGGTGCCGTGGAAGCCGTAGCGGCGGATGCCGTGCCGCGCGGCCACTTTCGCGTCGATGGCGTAGGTCTTGGCGGCGTCGGGCAGGCCGTGGAAGAAGGCCGTGTCGAACACCGCCACCTGCGGCACGTCCGGCAGCAACTCCCGAATCGCCCGAATCCCGGTGGCATTCGCGGGATTGTGCAGCGGCGCCAGCGCGGACAACTCGTCGATGGTCCGCACCACCTCGTCGGTGATCAGCGTCGGCTCGTAGAACACCTCCCCGCCGTGCACTACCCGATGCCCCACCGCGGCCGGTCCCGCCCCGCTCAGATCGTGCCCGCCGCGCGCGAACAGCTCGAACACCACCCGCAGCCCCTCGGCGTGATCGGCGATCGCCCCGTCGTGGGTGAGCGTTTTCCCGTCGCTGTGGTGTTCGACGGTGACCGTCCCGTCCGCGACCGACTCCCCGATCCGCGACACCTGCCCCGACGCCGCCACCGATCCCGAATCCGGTTCCAGCAGTTGATATTTGATGGACGACGACCCGGAGTTGATCACCAGGACCTGCATCGCGCCTCCTCGCTCCTCGATCCGGTCAGCGCGCCTGCGCCTGGATGGCCGTGATCGCCACGGTATTGACGATATCCGCGACCAGCGCCCCCCGGGACAGGTCGTTGACCGGCTTGCGCAACCCCTGCAAAACCGGCCCGATCGCCACCGCGCCCGCGCTGCGCTGCACGGCCTTGTAGGTGTTGTTGCCGGTGTTCAGATCCGGGAAGACGAACACCGTCGCCCGCCCGGCCACCCGCGAATTCGGCAGCTTCGTCGTGGCCACCGACGGTTCGATCGCCGCGTCGTACTGGATCGGCCCCTCCACCAGCAGCTCCGGCGCCCGCTCGTGCACGAAACCCGTTGCCGCGCGCACCTTTTCGACATCGGCGCCGCTGCCCGACTCCCCCGTGGAGTACGACAGCATAGCCACCCGCGGCTCGATGTCGAACTGCGCGGCGGTGCGCGCCGAGGAGATGGCGATATCGGCCAGCTGCTCGGCGGTCGGATCCGGCACCACCGCGCAGTCGCCGTAGGCCAGCACCCGATCGGCCAGGCACATGAGGAACACGCTCGACACCGTCGACACCCCGGGCTCGGTCTTGATGATCTCCAGCGCGGGCCGGATGGTGTGCGCGGTGGTGTGCGCCGCGCCGGACACCATGCCGTCGGCGATCCCCTCGTACACCATCATCGTGCCGAAATACGATATGTCGCTGATGAGTTCGCGCGCCCGCTCCAGCCGCACACCCTTGTGCTTGCGCAGTTCGGCGTAGGTCTCGGCGAACCGATCGCGCAGATCCGACGTGCGCGGATCCAGCACCTGCGCGGCGTCGATGTCCACGCCCAGCTCCGCGGCCCGCCCGCGCACCGCGGCCTCGTCGCCGAGGATGGTCAGATCGGCGATCTTGCGCTGCAACACCCGCCCGGCCGCGCGCAGGATGCGGTCGTCGTCGCCCTCGGGCAGCACGATCCGCCGCCGGTCCTCCCGCGCCCGCTCGACGAGCTGGTACTCGAACATCTGCGGCGTCACCACGGTCTGCACCGGAACCTCGATGAGCCCCACCAGTTTTCGCCCGTCCACCCGCTGCTCCATCAGCGCCAGCGCGGTGTCGACCTTGCGGATGCTCGACAGCGAGACCCGCCCGCGGGTCCGGGCGGCGGCGTTGGCGGTGTCGAAGGTGCCCAGTTCGGTGGTCAGGATCGGCAGCCGCGGCTTGAGCCCCTGGATCAGGCGCGCGATGGCCGGATCGGGCGGCAGGCCGCCGTTCATGATGATGCCCGACAGCGACGGGAAACCCTCGGCCTCGTGCGCGTTCACCAGCGCCAGCAGCGCGTCGGAGCGGTCGCCGGGCACGATGACGGCCACCCCGTCGGTCAGCCGTTCCAGAATGTGCTCGGCGGTCATGCCGCCGACCATCACCGACAGCGCCTCGCGCTGCATGAGTTCCGGGTCGCCGGAATACATTTCGCCGTGGATGGCCTGACACAGCTCGGTCATGGTCGGCGCGGTGAGCAACGGCACCTCCGGCAGCGTCCACGACGGCGTCCCGATCGCGCCCAGCGCCGCGTCCACCGCGTCGAGCGCGTCCGGATCGCAGCGGTTGACGACGATCGCCATCGCCTGGGCGTGCTCGGCGGCGAGTTCGCTCTCGCACAGCTCGGCGACCTGGACGATCTCGGCGGGCGAGCGACCCGCGCCGCGCAGCACCAGCAGCACCGGCGCGCCGAGGTTCACCGCGATGCGGGCGTTGTAGCGCAACTCGCTGGGGCTGGCGACGTCGGTGTAGTCGCTGCCGACGATCACCACCGCGTCGCAGACCTTGGCGACCTCGTGGAAGCGCATGACGATCTCGCTGATGGCCGCGTCCGGATCGGTGTGCACCTCCTCGTAGGTGACCCCGACGGCCTGGTCGTAATCGATATCGGCCGTGCAGTGTTCGAGCAGCAACTCGAGGATGTAGTCGCGGTCGCTGCCCGAGCGCATGATCGGCCGGAACACCCCCACCCGCGGGGTGGTCGCGGACAGCAGATGCAACATGCCCAGCGCCACCGTGGACTTGCCGGTGTCTCCCTCGAGGGAGGCGATGTACACGGTGGACGGAGCGGGATCGGCCATGATCACGAGCTTAATGACGGCGAGCGCCGGAACCGGTGGACCATGGGGCAACTTTCCGGAAAATCACATTCGAACGCGCCCCGAGCAGTGGCGAGCCGATCGGACATACTTCTGCGTCAGCCGAGCATTGGCCCGCTCGAGCCCTCGCCGTAGCGTCGATCGCGAACAGGACGAAAGGTTTTCGACATGTCAGTGCGACTCGGCGCGTTCCTCCCCACCTCGACCCCGGATCCGGCCCGGCCGGTGCTCGGCGACGTACGGCTCGCGGCCCGTCTCGCCGAGGACGGCGATCTGGACTCGGTCTGGGCCACCGACCATCTGATCGCGAGCGCGCCCATGCTCGACAGCACGGTCACCCTGGCCACCGCCGCCGCGGTCACCGAGCGGATCGGCATCGGTTACGGCGTCATGCTGCTGGCGTTGCGGCCCGCGGCGTGGGCGGCCAAGGCGGTGAGTTCGCTGCAGTACGTGTCCGGCGACCGGCTGCTGCTTGGTGTGGGCACCGGCAATCCGGCGCACGGCGATATCGGCTGGCGCGCGGCCGAGCGCTCCTTCCCCGATCGGGGCCGCCGCACCGACGAGAGCCTGCGCGTACTGCCCGATCTCATCGCGGGCCGCCCGGCGACGCTGCCCGACGGCACCGAGGCGACGCTCGCGCCGGGTGCGACGGTGCCGCCGATCCTGGTGGCGGGCGACGGCTCCCGCGCGCGGCGACGGGCCGCGGAATTCGGCGACGGCTGGGTGGGGATCGGGCAGACCCCGGCGCAGGTGCGCGACGCGGCGGTCGAATTGGCCGAGCTGGCAAGCGGTTTCGGCCGTCCGGCGCCCACGATCACGATCGTCGCGTTCGGTTCGGGTGAGGTGAACGCGGCGGTCGACGAATTGGGCCGGTTCGGGGACGCCGGGGTGGAACGGGTGCTGCTGGCGGGCGGCGACGACTGGCGGGCGCACCTCGATTTCCTGGTCAAGGTGCGCGCCCAGTTGTGAAACACGTTGTATGACAATAGGTTCCGGGCAGCAAACACCGGCGCGGCCCGTAGAATACCCGCTATGACAGCACCGTTCCCGCACCGCGAATGGGGTTCGCGCACCACACCGTTCGCGCGGCTGGCGAGCCGGTTCGCGGCGACCCGGCCCGGCTCGTTCGTCGTGCGCGCGCTCACCCCGCTGGATCGGAGGGTGCTCGAGCGCACGGCGGGCCGCTACACCGTGCTCGGCCCGATCGGCGCGCCGGTCGTCCTGCTCACCACGACCGGCCGCAAATCCGGGCAGCCCCGCACCTCACCGTTGCTGTACGTGCGCGACGGGAGCGCGCTCTACGTCCTCGGCAGCAATTTCGGCCGGGCCCACCACCCCGCCTGGACGGCGAACCTGCTGGCCCGCCCCGAGGCGGTGGTGACCCTCGCCGGGGAGCGAATCCCCGTGCGCGCCAGGCTGATCGAGGACCCGGCGCGCAAGGACGAGATCTTCGCCCGCTTCGTCGACACCACCGCCGCCTACGCCGCCTACCGGGAGCGGACCACCCGGAACATGCGCCTGTTCGAACTCACCCGCGCCTGACCGCAGCGCCTACAGCGCCCGCAGCCGGGGCGCGAGATCGCGGGCGAACAGGTCCAGGAAGCGGCGCTGGTCGTGGCCCGGGGCGTGGAAGACCAGGTGGTTGAGGCCCGCGTCGACGTACGGCTTGATCTGGGCGACGGCCTCGTCCGGATCGCTGGCCACGATCCAGCGCTTGGCGATCTGCTCGATCGGCAGCGCGTCGGCGGCGGCCTCCATCTCGATCGGGTCGGTGATGGAGTGCTTCTGCTCCGGGGTCAGCGACAGCGGGGCCCAGAACCGCGTATTCTCCAGCGCCAGTTCGGGATCGGTGTCGTAGGAGATCTTGATCTCGATCATCCGATCGATGTCGGCGAGGGTGCGCCCGACCTTCTCCGCGCCTTCCTTCACCGCGGGCATGAGCTTGTCGGTGTAGAGGTCCATGCCCTTGCCGGAGGTGCAGATGAATCCGTCGCCCGCGCGGCCCGCGTACTTGGCCACCAGCGGGCCGCCCGCGGCGATGTAGATCGGGATGCCGCCCTTGGGCACGTCGTAGATGGACGCGCCGAGGGTGTGGTAGTACTGCCCCTCGTAGTCGGTGCGGTCACCGGTCCACAGCGCCCGCATCAGGTCCACGGCCTCGCGCAGCCGCGCGAACCGCTCCTTGAACTCCGGCCAGTCGCCCTTGTACCCGGTGGCGATCTCGTTGAGCGCCTCCCCCGTGCCGACGCCGAGCATGATGCGGTCGGGGTAGAGGCAGCCCATGGTCGCGAACGCCTGCGCGACCACGGCCGGGTTGTACCGGAAGGTGGGGGTGAGCACCGAGGTGCCCAGCTGGATCCGCTTGGTGCGCTCGCCGACCGCGGTCATCCAGGCCAGCGAGAACGGGGCGTGCCCGCCCTTGTGCCGCCAGGGCTGGAAGTGATCGCTGACGGTGGCGCTGTCGAGCCCGTGTTCCTCGACGGACACGGCCAGCTCCACGAGTTCCCGAGGTCCGAACTGTTCCGCCGACGCCTTGTACCCGAGCTTGAGGTCACTCACTGCGCCACTCCTTAAGGTTCGCCTGTCGCTGTCTTCGACCTTAGGCCGCCGTCCGAATCGTCGCATGTACCGTGGGCTGTGTGACCGCCGAAGACGAGCCGATCCTGTCCTATCTGACCGATATGGACGGTGTGCTGGTGCACGAGGACCACCTGGTCCCGGGCGCGGACAAGTTCCTGGCCGAACTCCAGTCCAACGACATCCCCTTCCTGGTGCTCACCAACAACTCCATCCGCACCCCGCGCGATCTCCAGGCCCGGCTGCGCCACACCGGCCTGGACATCCCGCCGGAGGCGATCTGGACCTCGGCGCTGGCGACGGCGACCTTCCTCGACGAGCAGAAGCCGGGCGGCACGGCCTACGTGGTCGGCGAATCCGGCCTGACCACCGCGCTGCACGAGATCGGCTACGTGCTCACCGACAGCGATCCGGACTACGTGGTGCTCGGCGAGACCCGTACGTACTCGTTCGAGGCCATCACCACGGCCATCCGATTGGTCGATCGGGGCGCGAGTTTCATCGCCACCAACCCGGATCCGACCGGGCCGTCGCGCGAGGGCCTGCTGCCCGCGACCGGTTCGGTGGCCGCGCTGATCACCCGGGCCACCGGTAAGGACCCGTACTACGTGGGCAAACCCAATCCGCTGATGATGCGGTCGGCGCTGCGGCGGATCGGCGCGCACTCGCAGTCGACGGTGATGATCGGCGACCGGATGGACACCGATGTGATCGCCGGACTCGAGGCGGGGATGCGGACCATCCTGGTGACCTCCGGCATCTCCAGCCGAAACTCGTTGGCGGCCTTCCCGTATCGGCCGACCACGGTGATCGAGTCGGTGGCCGATCTGGTGGGCCGCACCACGAATCCGTTCTCCGCCTAGGCTATTCGGCCTCGAGGTCGTCCAGCGCGGCCGAGAGCGTGGTCAACGCGGCGACGACGCGTTCGAATTCGGCCTCGCCCAGCCGGTCCGCGAGCCGCTTCGCGAGTTTCGCGTGGCCGGGGCCGATGCGCGCATTCGCCGCGCGCCCGGCCTCGGTGATCGCGACCAGTTTGGCGCGGCGGTGCGCCGGATTGGGCCGGTACTCGGCCAGACCCTTGTCCACCAGCAGATCCGCGATGCGCTGCACGCTCTGCCGGGTGATGCCCATGGCGCGGGCGATCCCGGCCACCGGCAGCGGTTCGTGCAGGACCGCGCCGAGCACCTGCCACCACGCCGCGGTGATCCCGGCGGGGCGCGCCAATTCCTCGGCGATGGTGAGGAATTGGCCGTTCAGCTTGAACGTGGTGATCGCGGCGGTGCTGAACAGCGCCTGCTGGGCACGGCTCATCGGCGCGACTCGTAGTCGGCGAGCGCGTAGAAGCCCGCCGCGTCGTTGTGGCCGTACAGGTCGTACCAGGCGTCGAGCACCCGCGGCTCGTAGAGATCCAGGCGCGCGGCGATCGCGCGGGCGAACTCCACCGGTTTGGTGCCCGAGGCGGTGATCAGGTCGCCGTCGCACACCGCGGGTTCGGCCACGTATCGGGCCGCGCCCGAATATCCGCTGGCGGCAAGGAATTCCGCGGCGTTGCTGGTGTGGTCGCGGTCGTCGAGCAGGCCCTCGCGGGCCAGCCCGAAGGTGGCGCCGCAGATCGCGGCGACCGGCACCCCGGCGTCGAGGAATTCGCGGGCCTTGCGCCCGAACGCGGCGAGTTCACCGGTCACCCAGGTGTCGGAGCCGGGCAGGAGCAGCAGGGCGCTGTCGGCGGGGGCGAGCTCGTCGAGCGCGAGATCGGGGAGCACGCGCAGCCCGCCCATCGAGGTGACCGGTTCCCGGCTCGGGCCCACGGTCACGACCCGCCAGCTGCCCGGTTCACGCTGCCACAGGCCCCGGTTGATCTGCGCGGTGACGTAACCCGGCTCCCAGTCGGCGAAGGTGTCGTACACGGCCACATGCGCTGTTCTCATCATGACAGTATCCTGTCATATTTGACAGAATGCTGTCAACGGCGGACGCGGTAGACGATCTCCACCGAACCGCCGGGCAGCGGCCGCGAGCTCTCGAACTCCAGCCCGGTCTCCGGATTCAGCGAATCCGTCAGGCGCATACCGCCGCCCACGAAGAACGGCAGGACCACGAGTTCGAACTTGTCCAGCACGCCGAGCGCGCGATAGGTCTCGATGGTGGCGGGGCCGCCGATGAGGTGGACGTCGCCGCCCTGGTTGTCGGCCTTCAGCCGCTCCAGCAGCCGCACCGGATCGCTGTCGAAGGTCACGTCGTCGGGCGTGCCCGCGGGTCGCTCCGAGCCGAGCACGTACACCCGCAGATCGGGCCACGGCCAGCGGTCGGCGGTGAGCGCGGGGACGAAGGTGGTGCTGCCCATCAGCGCCGCCTCACAGGTGCGCAGGAACTCCGCGATGCCGTGACTGCCCGGGCCGTGGGTCGGATCGATCACCTGCGGCGGCCATCCGTCGGGGGTGGTGATGTAGCCGTCGGCCGAGATGCACAGGCGGGCCATGATCTGCATGGGAACGTCCTTTTCCTAGGGGTCACGGAAAAGGACGACGCCGCCCGCCGGAACTCATCGGCGGGCGGCGTCCGGGAAACTCAGGCCAGGGCCTGCTCGAGATCGCGCAGCAGATCCTCGACGTCCTCGAGGCCGACCGAGACGCGCACCACGCCGTCCGTGATGCCCACGGCCGCACGGCCTTCCGGCCCCATCGCCCGATGCGTCGTGGTGGCCGGATGCGTGATGAGGGTCTTGGCGTCGCCCAGATTGTTGGAGATATCGATGACGCGCAGCCGGTTGAGCACCTCGAAGGCGCGCTTCTTGGCCGCGCCCTCGCCCGCGCCGTCGCCGACCGCGAGTTCGAAGGTGACGACGGTGCCGCCGCCCGACATCTGCTCGCGGGCCAGCTCGTACTGCGGATGTGATTGCAGGAACGGGTATTTCACCCAGGCCACGGCCGGATGCCGCTCCAGGAACTCGGCGATCCGCAGCGCGGAGGACACCGAGTGCCGCACCCGCAGGGGCATGGTCTCGAGGCCCTTGAGCAGCGTCCACGCGTTGAACGGGCTGAGCGCCGGACCGGTATGGCGCATCAGCGTTTTCACCGGGCCGTCGATGTAGTCGCGCGGGCCCAGGATCGCGCCGCCGAGCACCCGGCCCTGGCCGTCGATGTGCTTGGTGCCCGAGTACACCACGACGTCCGCGCCCAGGTCGAGACTGCGTTGCAGCAGCGGGGTGGCGAAGACGTTGTCCAGCACCACCTTCGCGCCCGCGGCGTGCGCGAGGTCGGCGACCCGGCGCACGTCGACGAGGGTCTGCATGGGATTGGAGGGCGTCTCGAAGAACACCGCCCGCGTGGGCTTCGACAGCGCCTCCTCCCACTGCGCGATGTCCTCGCCGTCCACGAACACCGTCTCCACGCCCCAGCGCGGCAGGATCTCGTTGCAGACCACGAAGCACGAGCCGAACAGGCTGCGCGCGGCGACGAGGCGATCGCCGTTGCCCAGCAGCGCGCCGAGCGCGACGAAGACCGCGGCCATCCCGCTGGCGGTCGCGAAACACGCCTCGGCGCCCTCGATCTGCCGCATCCGCTCCTCGAACATGGCGACAGTGGGGTTGCCGTAGCGCGAGTAGACGAAGTGCTCGATATCGCCGGTGAACGCGGCCTCGGCCGCCTCGGCGCTCTCGTAGACGAAGCCGGAGGACAGGTACAGCGCCTCGGCGGTCTCCTCGAATCCGGAGCGGCGCAGCCCGCCGCGCACGCTGATCGTCGCCGGGCCGACGCCCTCGGGCAGGGGACGGTCGAACGCCCCGCCGCTGATCACGACTGCCTCCAGGGCAGGCCGCGGGCGCGCCAGCCCGCGCCGCCGCGATGGCCGTTCGCGTCGAGCGGTCCCTCGAAGCCCTCGAGCACGTTGTAGGCAGGGGTGAAGCCCGCAGCGGTGGCCGCCTCGGCCGCGCCGATGGATCGCTGGCCCGAGCGGCACAGGAAGATCACCGGGGCGTCGTCGGGGCGATCGCCGAGCACCTGCTTCAGCTGATCGACGAAACGCGGATTGCGCGAACCGGTTCCGTCGACCCATTCGATCAGGGCCGTCGGCCGGTCGATTCCGCTGGTGTCGGGTACGCCGACGAACCGCCATTCGGCGTCGGTGCGCACATCGACGAGAACCGCGTTCGCGTTGTCGCGCAACAGGTCCCACGCCTGCTGCGGATCGATGTCACCCGCGTAGCTCATGACCGTGCCTCACCGGGACAGCGGCGACTCTGCTCGTTCATCCGAATCGAACCTCCTCGAGAATCCACGCTTGCCGCGCCGGGATTCGACGCGTGCCAGGTCGTCACCCGGAGCACCCCACCGCGGAGGAGGGTTGCCGGCCAGCGAGCCGGGGCTTGGCGCTGGCGCTCATGACCTCCGAAGCAGAGTGCCTGGTCAGCGGGTCGCATGTCAAACGTTGCAGACGAGCCAATGATCGCCCGCGCGGACCAGGTTCCAGGTCGCGGTCCGCTCCCGGCCGTCGACGCGGCTGGTCACCGTGGCCCGCGCGCGGTCGCCGTCGATGACGGTGTCGCGCACGCCCGCGATCTCCACGTGCTTGCCCACCGCGTCCGGTCCGAGCGGCGACTTGGCGGCGTCGAATTCGGCGCAGGCCGTGGTGGCCCGGCGCTTCGCGTCCGAATCCGCTTGCGCGGTCGCGAAATTGCGCGCCGCGATCGCGACCCGGTCGGAATCTGTGACATTGTTCTCAGCCGGGCGCAGCACGGCCAGCAGCACGATGCCGACGATCACCAGCACCGCGAGCACGGCCGCGGCGATGAACGGGACCGGCGAGCGAGTGGTCTCGCGCTGGTCGATCGGAGTCGGCTCGACGGCATCGGTCATGCGCCCATCATCGCCGGTCGCCCCCAGTGTCCGGAATCACACTCGAATTACCCGACGCGGACCGGGAATATCGGCCATAGCTGCCACCGATAGAATCGCTGGAACCCCGAGGCAGCATCGCCGGGGACGCAGGGGCAGGATCCCGGACCGCACGTCAACTTAGCCTAAGCTAAGAAAGACGGCTAAGACATGACGACAGAGTTCTCGACCAGAGGGTGCGCGTAGATATGACCGAACACAGTGCAGCGAACCGCCCACTGCGCATCGCGATCGTGGGCGCCGGACCGGCCGGAATCTACGCCGCCGACGCGTTGATGAAGTCCGACGCCGAGGTGAGCATCGACCTGTTCGAACGGATGCCCGCGCCGTTCGGGCTGATCCGCTACGGCGTGGCGCCGGACCATCCGCGGATCAAGGGGATCATCACCGCCCTGCACAAGGTGCTCGACAAGGAGCAGGTGCGGCTGCTGGGCAACATCGACTACGGCAGCGACATCACCCTCGAGGAGTTGCGCCGGTTCTACGACGCGGTGATCTTCTCCACCGGCGCCAACGCCGACCGCGATCTGCGCGTGCCGGGTATCGAGCTGGACGGCTCCTACGGCGCGGCGGACTTCGTGTCCTGGTACGACGGGCATCCCGACGTGCCGCGCGAGTGGCCGCTGGACGCGGAGAAGGTCGCGGTCCTCGGCGTCGGCAACGTGGCCCTGGACGTGGCGCGCGTGCTGGCCAAGACCGGCGACGAGCTGCTGCCCACCGAGATCCCGCCGAACGTGTACGAGGGCCTGCGCGCCAACAAGGCGATCGAGGTGCACGTGTTCGGCCGCCGCGGTCCGGCGCAGGCCAAGTTCACCCCGCTCGAACTGCGCGAACTCGACCACTCCCCGACCATCGAGGTGATCGTCGACCCCGAGGACATCGACTACGACGAGGGTTCCGAGGCGGCGCGGCGGCACTCCAAGCAGGTCGACATGGTCTGCAACACGTTGGAGCAGTGGGCGATCCGCGATGTCGGCGACCGCCCGCACAAGCTGTTCCTGCACTTCTTCGAGGCGCCCGCCGAGGTGCTCGGCGACGAGTCGGGCAAGGTCGTGGGCCTGCGCACCGAGCGCACCCAGCTCGACGGCACCGGCAACTGCAAGCCCACGGGCAAGTTCACCGAGTGGGACGTGCAGGCGGTGTACCGGGCGGTGGGCTACCTGTCGCAGAACATCCCGCAGCTGCCCTTCGACGGACAGGCCGGGACCGTGCCGAACGAGGCGGGCCGGGTGCTGTCGAACGAGGACGCCGACGGCGACGGCCGCTACCTGCCCGCGACCTACGTGACGGGCTGGATCAAGCGCGGCCCGGTCGGCCTCATCGGCCACACCAAGGGCGACGCCAACGAGACCATCGCCTGCCTGCTCGACGACGCCCCGAACTTCACCCCGGCCCCCGAGCCGGATCCGGACGCGGTCACGAAGTGGCTGGAGGACAAGGGAATTCCGTTCACCACCTGGGCGGGCTGGTACCGCCTGGACGCGCACGAGCGCTCGCTGGGCGAACCGCAGGGCCGCGAACGGGTCAAGGTCGTCGAACGCGAGGACATGCTGCGCGCCAGCGAGCCGCACAAGGTGTGACCCCGTGACCGCCGAGGCATGCTGAGCACGTGTTCGACACCCACCTCCACATCATCGATCCGCGCTTCCCGCTGATCGAGAACGAGGGCTACCTGCCTCGGCCGTACACCATCGCCGACTATCGAAAACGCATGGCGCGCTTCGAGATCGACGGCGGCGCCGTGGTCAGCGCCTCGTTCCAGGGCGCCGACACCGCGTTCATGATCGCGGCGCTGGCCGAACTCGGGCCGAACTGGGTCGGGGTGATCAACCTGCACCCCGACGCCACCGACGAGCAGATCGTGGAGCTCGATCGGGCGGGCGTGCGCGCGCTGCGGTTCAACCTCAAGCGGGCCGCGGGCGATATCGTCGCGCTGACCCGGCAGGCGCTGCGCGCGCACGCGCTGGTGGGCTGGCATGTGGAGCTGTACATCGACGGGTCCATGCTGGGCTCGCTCGAACCGGTCATCTCGAAGTTGCCCGCGCTGTCGATCGATCACCTGGGCATGTCCGACGTCTGCCTGCCCTATTTGCTGGATCTGGTCGATCGCGGGGCGCGGGTCAAGGCGTCGGGGTTCGGCCGGGTCGCGATGGATGTGCCGAACGCGTTGCGGCGCATCCACACCGTGAATCCGGACGCGCTGATGTTCGGCTCCGACCTGCCCGGCAACCGGGCGGGGCGGCCGTTCCGGGACGCCGATGTGGCGATCATCGCCGACGCGGTCGGGACCGATATGTACAAGGTGCTCGACGACAACGCCCGCGCGTTCTATCGGCTGCCGCTGAAAGCCCGCCCGGTCCACGGGGATTCGGCCCCCACCCTGCGGTTGGACCGTTCCCAGCTGCCGCCGGGCGACACCCGACCGCTCCCGGTGATCGAATAGGGCCGGTGCCGAACCGGCCGGGCACCCCTTATTGTCGTACTGACAACAGGATCGACGACGAACCGAGGTAGGGCGTGAGCACTCCATCCACCGCCACCAAGCAGGGCCCGCTCGTGGGCATTCGGGTTGTTGAACTGGCGGGCATCGGCCCGGGGCCGCACGCGGCGCTGCTGCTCGCCGATCTGGGGGCCGACGTGGTGCGGGTGCAGCGGCCCGGCCTGTTGCCCGGCTTCATGGAACGCCCGCAGTGGCGGGGCCGGACCATCGTCGAGGCGAATCTGAAGGATCCGGCCGAGATCGAGCGCGTGCTCGGGCTGGTCGACAAGGCCGATGTGCTCATCGAGGGTTTCCGGCCGGGCGTCACCGAGCGCATGGGCCTGGGCCCGGACGTGGTCCTCGACCGCAATCCGCGCCTGGTGTACGGGCGGATGACGGGTTGGGGTCAGGACGGCCCGCTGGCCGACCGGGCCGGGCACGACATCAACTACATCTCGCTGACCGGTGTGCTCAACGCGATCGGGCACCGCGGCGAGCGGCCGGTGCCGCCGCTGAACATGGTCGGCGACTTCGGCGGCGGCTCGATGTTCCTGGTCTTCGGCATCCTGGCCGCGCTGGTGGAACGGCAGTACTCCGGCAAGGGGCAGGTCATCGATGCCGCGATGATCGATGGCGCGCTGGCGTTGTCGCACATGATCTGGGGCATGAAGGGCATGGGCCTGTGGTCCGACGAGCGCGGCAGCAACCTGCTCGACACCGGCATGGCCTTCTACGACACCTACGAGACCGCCGACGGCAAGTACATGGCCGTCGGCGCGATCGAACCGCAGTTCTACGCCGAACTGCTGAAGGGCCTCGAGATCGAGCCCGAGGGTCTGCCGCACCAGATCGACCCGAACGGTCAGGAGCAGCTGCGCAAACTGTTCGCCGAACGGTTCAAGACCCGTACCCGGGACGAGTGGGCGGCCGTGTTCGAGGGCACCGACGCCTGCTGCACGCCGGTGCTCACCCTGTCCGAGGCCGAGCGGAACGCGCACATCGTCGCGCGCACGGGGCTGATCGAGATCGATGGCGTCGTGCAGCACGCGCCCGCGCCGCGGTTCTCCCGCACCCCGGGCGGCGTGCCGACCCCGCCGCCGTCCGAGGCCACCCCGATCGACCAGGTCTGGGCCTCGTAAGCGCTTGTTACCCATCGGTGTTGGTTCGCGCGGCCGGCGCTCACCGGGGCCACTAGAGTGAGTCGTATGGCTCGCAACTGGCCGATGATCGAGCGCGCGGGGCACCTCGAGTCGATTCGGGCGGCCCTCACCGGTCCCGAATTCGTCGGCGCGGTCCTCACCGGGGACGCCGGGGTGGGCAAGACCACCCTGGCACGGCAGGCCACCGCCGCGCTGGGCGCGAACGTGCGCTGGGTGGCGGGCACCGAATCGGCGCGCAGCATTCCGCTCGGGGTGTTCGCGCACATGGTCGGGGTCTACACCGCGCACGATCCGGTCACGTTCATGGCGGCCGCGCGCGAGGCGCTGCTCGCCGACGGCGAGGTGATCATCGGCGTCGACGACGCGCATCTGCTGGATCAGTTGTCGGCGACGCTGCTGTTGCAGCTGGCGATCGACAAGGCCGCCCGGATCGTGTGCACGGTCCGCAGCGGGGTCTCGGTGCCCGACGCGGTGACCTCACTGTGGAAGGACGGTCATCTGCTGCGCATCGACCTGCGGCCGTTCACCGAACGGCAGAGCGTCGAACTCGTCGAATCCATGCTGGGCGGGCAGTTGGAGGGCTTCACCGCCAATCTGATGTGGGAGTCCTCCGGCGGCAACGCGCTGTTCCTGCGGCATCTGGTCGAGGGCGCGCTGGAGGCGGGCACGCTGCGGCAGGTCAACGGGGTGTGGCAGCTGCGCGGGCGGGCCGCGGTCACCTCGGAACTGGCCGCGCTGCTGGAGGATCGGGTCGAGCAGCTGCCGGAGGCGGTGCTGCGGGTGCTGGAGCTGCTGACCTTCTGCGAGCCGATCGATCTGGACGTGCTGGCCGAGTTGGCCGGTGAGGAGGCGGTCGAGTCGGCCGAATCGCGCGGCGTGGTGCGGATCGTGGAGAACGGGCATCAGCTGCTGGTGCGCTACAACCATCCGCTGTTCGGTGAGGTCATCCGCCGGCGGCTGGGCATCGCGTCGGCGCGGCGGCTGCGCGGGCGGCTGTACTCCTCGCTCAAGGAGCGGCCGGTGCGGTCGGCGTCGGATCGCATCCGGTTGGCCGAATTGGCTTTGGACAGCGACAAATCCGCGGATCTGGAGCTGTTCGTGGCGGCGTCGGAGGACGCGATCGGGCTGGCCAACATTCCGCTGGGCGAGCGGTTCGCGCGCGCGGCGGTCGAGCGGCGCGGCGGGGTGGAGGCGGCGGATCTGCTGGCCCGCGCGCTGCTGTGGCAGGGGCATCGGATCGAGGCCGAGCGCACCCTCGCCAGTTTCGATCCCGATCAGCTCAACGAGGTGCAGCTGGCCCGCTGGGGCAGCACCCGGGTGGCGAATCTGTTGTGGGCCATGGGCGATGCGGACCGGGCCGACGAGGTGCTGGCGCTGGTGCGCGGCCGGGTCACCCATCCGAAGATCGCGCTGACCCTGACCGGACTGGCGTCGGCGTGCGCGGTCAACGAGAACCGGGTCGACGACGCGATCGCCGACGCCGAACAGGTGATGTCGAGCGCGGACGCGCCGCCGTGGGCGGTGTGGTGGGCCTCGTTCGGCGGCGGGCTGGCCCTGGCGCTGACCGGGCGCGCCGAACGGGCGCGGGCCTACGCCGACCGCGGGCACGAGGTCGAGTCGCACATCGACGGGCTCAACCGCTTCATGTCCACCCACGCCGAGGTGCTGGCCCTGACCTTCACCGGCGATCTGGCCGCCGCTCGCCGGTGCGCCAGTGGCTATTTCGGCTACTCCGCGCCGGGACAGTATCTGGCCTGGGGCTTTTCGCGCATTCTCCAGGGCACGGTGGACGTGGCGCAGGGACGGTTCCCCGACGGCATCGAGAATCTGGAGCAGGCGTTGGCCGCGCTGCACGCCGAGGGCGCGGCGGCCTGGATGTTCCCCGCGAGAATCCGCCTGGCCGAGGCGTATTCGGCCCTGGGGCGCGCGGCGGAGGCCGCCGAGTCCATCGCCGAGGCGGTGGCGCGCGGCGGTCGGCACAGCGCGGTGTACGAACCGCAGTTGCAGATCGCGCGGGCCTGGCAGGCCGCCGCCGAGGGCACCGTCAGCCCCGCCGTGCGCACGGCGCTCGAGGCCGCCGACGCGGCGGGCGCGGCGCATCAGCACGCGATCGAGGCGATGGCCCTGCACAGCGCGGCGCGCTTCGGCGAGCACGGCGTGGCGGATCGGCTCCGCGACTTGGCCTCCCGGGTCGACGGGCGGCTGGTGCAGCTCCAGGCCCGGCACGCGGTCGCGCTGGCGGCGGGCGACGGTGGCGAATTGGATTCCGTCGCAAGCGAATTCGAGGAGATCGGGGTCCTGTTGTCGGCCGCGGACGCGGCGGCCCAGGCGGCGTCGGCCCACGACCGTTCGGGAGATCGCCGCCGATTACTCGAGTCGGCCGCCACCGCCAGCCGCCTGGCCGCGGCCTGCGGCGGCGCGAGCACCCCCGCCCTGCGCCAATCCGCCCAGCCGTTGCCGCTCACCGCCCGCGAACGCGAGATCGCGAACCTGGTCGCGGCCGGGCTGAGCAACCGGCAGATCGCCGACCGCCTCACGGTATCGGTGCGGACGGTGGAGGGGCATCTGTATCGCGCCTGCATCAAGCTCGATGTCACTGATCGGGAGGCGTTGGCGGAGCTCATGCGGGGCGGGTCGGCGGGCGGAAAGGCCCGGGGCTGAGGGGCCGACGGAGCGCTGGAAGGCTCCGGTTCTCGGGATCGCTGGATCGAATGCGCCTGCGGGGCATCGCGAGTGGCGGGAGGGGATGGCTGTGGGGAGGATCGCCGACTACGATGCACTCGGGCGGCGGACCGTCGCCGTTGCTGTTCTGCGGATCCCCAGGGAGGGTGGTGGTCTCGACATGAGGCGTCGGAGTCGGAGCACGCGGGGCGGGATTCGCGTCGGCCTGATCGCGGTTCCCTTCGCGATCGCGGTGGGCTGCACGGGGATCGCGCTGGCCGAACCCGGTCCGGTTCAGCCCGGTGTCACGGCACCGGCCACGCCCGACAACGAGGAACACGCCGAACTGCGGGCCGCCACTCCGCCTGCGCCCGCCCAGGCGCCGCGACCGCGGCCGTCCACGCCGGAGAAGACCGAGACGCCGCCCCCGCCGAATCCGCACAGCATCCGCATCGGGGATTCCGAGGTGCCGGTGCCGGAGTTCGTGCCGGACGCGGTGGTCGACGGGTTGCAGAACGCCATTCCGGGGAATCCGCCCAAGCAGTAGGCGAATCCGCGGGCTCGGTGGGCGGGTCAGAACAGCGTCGGCTCGCCGAAGCCCGGGGTGCGCTCGATCTCGAGCAGGCGTTCCTTGGTGGTCAGTCCGCCCGGAGCGGAGAAGCCGTGCAGGGCGTGGTCGGCGGCCAGGACTCGGTGACACGGCACGATCAGCGGAATCGGATTGCGGCCCAAGGTCTGTCCGACCGCCTGGGCGGCGTGCGGATGGCCGATGCGGGCCGCGACCTGACCGTAGCTGAGGGTGCGGCCGGGGTCGATGGCTCGGGTGACGCGGTAGACGGCGCGGTCGAATTCGGGAATTCCGCTGTGGTCCAAGGGAATCGCGCGCAGGTCGTGCAGGGCGCCGGTCAGGTGGGCGCGGGCCTGCGCGACGGCGTCGGCGATGACGCCGGTCGGCTCGGTCTCCCGGACCGCGCGGCCGCGGTGGCGGCGCAGCGCGGCCGCGCGGGTGGCCTCGGGCGTGGACTCGGGCAGCAGGAACCGCACCACACCGGCATCGGTCCAGACCAGGGCGCAGGGGCCGATGGCGGTGTCGAAGAGGGCGGCCGAGAGGTCCGGCCGGTCCGGTTCGGGCATGAGGCCAGTGTGCACCACGGGACCGACAAGTTCGGAATCAACGGTCCAGTTTCGCGAAAGTGGACTCCTCCGCCAGTCGGGCACTGACCGCCGACAGATCCGAATACTGGCGTTGCCGTTCGTAGTACGACATCGACCAGTCGGCCATCGGCGCATGTGGACGATACTTTTCCAGGAGTTCCGCGACCCGCTCACCCCGCTTCGGGGCATAGCGGTGCACGAGCACGGCGAAGGTCACGACGACGATGAGGGCGGCGAGGAAGGACAGCATGGCTCTCGCGATGCGCCGGATTGGACTTGAAATACATATCCAGCACCCCGATACTGGACCGCATGGCTACACGAGTGATCAGCGCCGCCACCCTCACCCGGGATCTGGGCCGCTGGCGGCACGACGACGCGGACGAGTCGAACGCCCGGCGTTCGGCCCGCCCCGCGTATCTGGCGCTGGCCGAGGGCATTCGGCTGCTGATCCACGACGGGCGCGCCCCGCTGGGTGTCGCGCTGCCCAGCGAGCGTGATCTGGCCGGGACGCTGGGCGTCAGCCGGACCACCGTGACCTCGGCCTATGCCCTGCTGCGCGAGCACGGCTATCTGGTGAGCAGGCAGGGTTCGCGCAGTACGGTCGCGCTGCCCGCGACGGTCAGCCACGACGGGACCAAGCCGACCCGCGGCATTCTCGCCATGATGCCGCCGAGCGAGCTGCCCACGATCGATCTCACCTACGCCGCCATGTCCGCGCCGCCGGAGATGACCGAGGCGTATACCGCCGCGCTGCAAGGACTTCCGATCTATCTCGGCACGCACGGCATGGATCCGGTGGGGGTGCTGACGCTGCGGGAGGCCGTCGCGCGGCGCTACACCGAACGCGGGCTGCCGACCGAGCCGGACCAGATCCTGATCACCCTCGGCGCGCAGCACGGTCTACGGCTGCTGCTCAATGTGCTCACCGCCCCGGCCGAACGGGTGCTGATCGATCATCCGACGTATCCCAACGCCATCGAGGCCATTCGCGATGTCGGCGCGCGCCCGGTGCCGGTGCCGCTGCGGCCCGAACATCCCGAGGCCGGCTGGGATCTCGACGGAATCCGCAGTGCCGCACGGCAAACCGCGGCCAGCACCGCCTATCTCGTGCCCGACTTCAACAATCCGACCGGGCTGCTGATGGACGCCGAGTCCCGCGCCGAACTGGCCGCTATCGCCCGGGAGACGCGGATGACGGTGATCGTGGACGAGTCCATGGTCGATCAGCAGCTCGACGGCGAGGCGCCGCCACCGGCCGCCGCGTTCGCGCGCGGGTCGGAGATCGTCACCATCGGTTCGGCGTCCAAGTCGTTCTGGGGCGGCCTGCGGGTGGGTTGGATCCGTACCAATCCCGCACTGATCACGAAGCTGCTCGGCACCCGCTCCAGCATGGACCTCGGCACCCCGGTCATGGACCAGCTGGCCACGGGTCATCTCCTCGCCCACGCCGACACCATCCTGGCCCGCCGCCGCGACCAATTGCGTTCGCGCCGAACGGCTCTGCTCGACGCGCTCGCCGAGGAACTGCCCGACTGGCGCGCCGTCGAGGGCGCGGGCGGCATGTCCCTGTGGGTCCAACTCCCCGCCCCCGTCTCCACCTCCCTCGCCGCCACCGCCCCCAACCACGGCGTCCTGCTCGCCGCGGGCCCCCGCTTCGGCGTCCAGGGCGCCTTCGAACGCTTCCTCCGCCTCCCCTTCACCCACGAGGAATCCGACCTCCGCCTCGCGGTCAAATCCATAGCCACCACCTACGCGGCCCTCTCCCCCCACACCACCGACCCCCTCACCCCCCTCACCTGCTACTGACCCCAGGCACGGCAACCCAGCCGCACCCCTCACCCTGCTACCGCCCCCAGGCACGGCAACCCAGCCGCACCCCTTATCGGGATCCGCACCCCCTGCAAAGGGTGCGACGGCGAATAAAGGGTGCGGCTGGGTTGGTGTAGCTGGGTCAGGTGAGGACGTCGTGGCGGACGATGGTTTCGTCGCGGCCGGGGCCTACGCCGATGCAGGAGATGCGGGCGCCGGAGAGTTCCTCGAGGCGGTGGACGTAGGCGCGGGCGTTGGGGGGGAGGTCTTCGAAGGTGCGGGCGTGGGAGATGTCCTCCCACCAACCGGGCATCTCCTCGTAGATGGGGCGGGCGTGGTGGAATTCGGTTTGGGTGGTGGGCATCTGCTCGACGCGGCGGCCGTCGATCTCGTAGGCGACGCAGATCGGGACGCGGTCGAGGCTGGAGAGCACGTCGAGTTTGGTGAGGAAGTAGTCGGTGATGCCGTTGACGCGAGTGGCGTAGCGGGCGATCACGGCGTCGAACCAGCCGGTGCGGCGGGCGCGGCCGGTGGTGACGCCGACCTCGCCGCCGGTCTTGGCGAGGTATTCGCCGGACTGGTCGAACAATTCGGTCGGGAACGGGCCCGAGCCGACGCGGGTGGTGTACGCCTTGAGGATGCCGAGCACGGTGCCGATCTTGTTGGGGCCGATGCCCGATCCGACGGCCGCGCCGCCCGAGGTCGGATTCGACGACGTCACATAGGGATACGTGCCGTGATCGACGTCGAGCAGGGTGCCCTGCGAACCCTCCAGCAGGAGGATCTCGCCGCGTTCGAGGGCCTGGTTGAGCAGCAGGCGGGTGTCGCTGATGCGATGCGCGAAACCCTCGGCCTTGGTGAGCACCTCGTCGACGACCTGCTGCGGGTCCAGCGCGCGGCGGTTGTAGATCTTGACCAGCACCTGGTTCTTGAATTCCAGTGCGGCCTCGACCTTCTGGGTGAGGATCTTCTCGTCCAGCAGATCGGCCACGCGCACGCCGACGCGGGCGACCTTGTCCTGATAGCAGGGTCCGATGCCGCGGCCGGTGGTGCCGATCTTCTTGTTGCCCAGGAAGCGTTCGGTGACCTTATCGATGGCCACGTGGTACGGCATGATCAGATGCGCGTCGGCGGACAGCAGCAGCCGCGAGGTGTCGACGTCGCGCTGCTCGAGCCCGGCCAATTCCTCCAGCAGGACACCGGGATCCACCACCACGCCGTTGCCGATGACATTGGTCACGCCCGGGGTGAGGATGCCCGAGGGGATCAGATGCAGCGCGAAGTTGTCGCCGTTGGGCAGGACCACGGTATGCCCGGCATTGTTGCCGCCCTGGTAGCGCACCACCCATTGGACTCGCCCGCCCAGCAGATCGGTAGCTTTGCCCTTACCCTCGTCGCCCCATTGGGCGCCGATCAGGACGATTGCCGGCATGTGGAGTCTCCTACGGTTCGACGCGCAACACCCAACGTGCTGCAGCTACCTGCCGTTTCCGAGGCGGTGGCCGGGAGCACAGTCTAATGGATAGCCCAACCAAGGTTGGGAGTGCGGCGCGCGGGCGGGCGAAGCGGGGTGATGGATAGCCCGACCAAGGTCGGGAGTGCGGAGCAGGGGCGGGCGAAGCGGGTCATGGATGGCCCAGCGGACGCGGTGCGGCGGGGAGCGCGGACGAGCGGAGCGGGGTTCGGGGATCGCGGGCTATGGTGGCAGCCGGAGGTGGATCGGTTCGGTTCGCCGGGCAGCGAGGACGATCAGGTGTCAGGTCCGAGGAGGGTGTACCGCAGTTGAGTACTCATGTTCTCCGCTGCAGCGGTGCACCCGTGCCGATCGCGCTCGCGTCGCTGCCCATGACGCAGACCGCCGCGATCCCGGACGCTACGGCAATCGATGAGTTGCTGCCGGTGCTGGCGGCGGACAGCCTGCCCAGGCTGATCGTGCTCGGGGAGGACGCGGGACTCGCGGCGGTGCTCACCCATCTCATGCGAACCGAGCGGCTGCATGTGGAGATCGGCTACGTGCCGGTGGATCGGACCTACGGTTCGCGGGCCTATCAGACCGGAACCGGCTCGGCCGCGGCGAAGCGCGCGCTGGACGGCACGCCGACCAAGACGCCGCTGATCCGCGACGACGCGGGCAAGGTGCTGGTCGGGCGCGCCACGCTCACCGGCCGCGACGGCGGCCGACTGGAGGGGGAGGCGTACGTGGACGACGTGCGACTGTTCACGGGAAGGGTTACGGCCCTGCATGTTTCGCCGACCCTCGACGAACCCGGCCTGCGCGCCTCGGCCCAGCGCGGAATTCGCAAGCGGCGCTGGATCTCCGGTCGCGCCGTGCAACTGGGCACCCCGGGCGCCCTGGTGACCCGCGACGGCGTCGCCACCGACCGGACCGTACCGCGCGCGAGTTTCTATCGCCACCACGAGCCCTGGATACTCGTGCGATGAGCCGTTCGTTCGGGGAGCGCCGCGTCTCCGGGGCGGTTGCGACGGGCGCGACGGGCCCGAAGGAGGCAGCTTGCGTAACCACGTAGGGCCCCGCGCCCGTCGCCATCAGATACTGCCCAGTCCTGTGTTTCTGTTGATCGTCGCCGCGACGGTGGCCGGTGGGGTGTTGGCGTGGCTCGCCGAACCCTGGTCGTCCACGCAGGCTCGGATCGGCGTGTTCGTCATGGTGGTGTTCGGCTGGATCGTGTCGGTGTGCCTGCACGAATTCGGGCACGCGTACACCGCGTTCCGGGCCGGGGACCGCGAGGTGGAACTGCGCGGGTATCTGACGCTGAATCCGTTGAGGTACAGCCACCCGCTGCTGTCGATCGGCCTGCCGATCCTGTTCATCGCGGTGGGCGGATTCGCGCTGCCCGGCGGCGCGGTGTACGTGCACTCGCATCTGTTCTCCCCCCGCACGCAGCGGATCATCAGCGGGTCCGGTCCCGCGGTCAACGCGGTGTGCGCGGTGGTGCTGCTGATCGTCGTGCGGCTGTTCGGGTCGGCCCACGAGCACGCGGCGTTCTGGTTCGGGCTCAGCTTCCTGGCGTTCCTCCAGGTCACCGCGACCGTGTTGAATCTGCTGCCGATTCCGGGCACCGACGGGTACGGGATTCTGGAACCGTCGTTGAGTTATCAGACCCGGCGATCGCTGGATCAGGTCAAGCCGTTCGGCGTGCTGCTGTTGTTCGCGGTGCTGTGGGGGTTGAAGCCCGCGGCGGACGCGTTCTTCGGAGTGGTGAACGCCCTGTTCGACCTGTCGGGTGTGCCGCCGGGCTGGCACGAACTCGGGCTGTATCTGGTGACGTTCTGGAACTTCTGAGAACCTGCCGTCGGCGGCCCCCTTGCTCCGCCGACGGCAGATCCGGCCGCACCACCCCTCGTCGGCGCGGCCATCACCCAAGTTACGAGCGCGCCGGTTCCGGGACACGAGTAGTGAACTACCCGAAGATTTTTCGCGCGCCTACTCAGTCCTGCGGAGTCACATAGGGATTCGCGACCGTGGGCGGTAGCAGGGCGATCGCTGACAGCCGCTTGACCCCGCACACCTGCATCAGATCCACCACGATCGAGCGCAGCTGGGCGAAGACGACGTGCGCCGAGAGTCCCGCGCCGTCGACCAGATCCTTGGTGGCGCCCTTGGCGACCCGGCGCAGCACCCGGGTCGCCTCGGCGGCGTCGGGCTGTTCGTCCGGATCGGCGAGCACGTAGCGGCGCACCACGTCGACGGCCTTGCCGAGTTCCTCGACCTCCTCGACCAGGCGCGGGTCGAGGATCTCGTCGTCGCGGACGAGGGTCAGGGCGCGGCGCAGCAGGACGCGGGTGTTGCGGACGGCGTTGTCGAGCGGGTCGGCGGCGGCGCGGATCGCCTCGAGGCGGCGGCGAGAGTTCCAGTACAGCGGAGAGATTCGGCTGACCTCGCGGCCGCCCTCGAGCGCGCTGCGCAGGCCCTCGATCTGGGATTGGGTGCCGCGCACGGATTCCAGTGCGAGGCGGATCTTTTCGGCGTCCTGTTCGTGCAGGCCGTCGGCGCAGTCGGTGAGCGCGCGACCCGTCACGCCGAGGATGTCCGCAGCCTGCTGCCGGGCGCGCCGGACCGGATGCAGCGGGATGACCGCCACGACCACGATGCCGACCAGTCCGCCCACCAGCGCGTCGACCATCCGATTCGTGCCGCCGCCGGAACTCGGCGGCATGAGCGTGGCCACCAGCACCGCGGAACTCGCGGCCTGCATGGGGATGACCGCGCCGCGATCGAGGAAGACCGCGATGCCCATCGCCACCGCCACCACGAGCGCGATCTGCCAGGGCCCGGTGCCCACCCGCGAGATGAACAGGTCGCCGATGCCGATGCCCACGGCCACCCCGGCGACCAGTTCCACCGAGCGCCGCAGCCGGGCCCCGAACGACACACCGATCGAGATGATGGCGGCCATCGGCGCGAAGAACGGCTGCGGATGGCCGATGAGGCGGTGCGCGACGAACCAGGAGATCGCGGCCCCGACCGCGCACTGCACGATCGGCAGGGCCGATTTGCCCAGCCGTTGCAGGCCGTTGCGCAGGCGCTGTTGCCCGCTGGCGCGAACCGCGTCGACGGTGATCGGGGTGTCGAGTACCAACGGTGGTGCGGTCAGTCGAGGCCGAGTTCGGCGGCGGCGCGGGGGTCGCAGTCCTCGAGCAGATCGAGGCAGCGGGCGTACTCGTCGTTCTCGCCGATGGCCTTGGCCGCGCGGGCCAGGGCGCCGACCGCGCGCAGGAAGCCGCGGTTGGGTTCGTGACTCCAGGGCACCGGGCCGAAACCCTTCCAGCCGTTGCGGCGCAACAGGTCGAGGCCGCGGTGGTAGCCGGTGCGGGCGAAGGCGTAGGCGGCGATGGTGTCCGCGGCGACGGTACCGTCGGGATCGGAACCGGCGGCCTCCGCCCGGGCGAGCGCGTCCTCGGCGAGCTGGGCCCAGGCGATGGATGCCGTCGGATGGGCGGCGGCCACCTGCACCGGGTCCTGGTTGTCGAGCAGCGCCTCCTCCGCGTCGGGAAGTTCGGGTAGCAGTACCGGCTGAGGTCCGAGCAGATCGCCGAAGGAGGTCATTGGCTCATTGTGCACCGCTGCCGGAAATGCTCGTTAGGCTGACCACCCGAGTGCACTGTTGACGTTGAGCGAGGGGTAGCGCGTGTCCGACCCGAACGACCAGAAGCCCGACCGGCAATCGCCTTCCGCCGGTGCGGAGCAGCGTCCCGCGACACCACCGGGCGACCGCCCGGACACGGACAAGACCGAGCGCATCACGCGCGCGGACGACACCGCCACACCCGAACCGCCCAAGCAAGGCACTCGCCCCTCCGTCGCGCCCTCCCCCGCCCCGCCGCGTCCGCGCGCCACACCCCCCGGCGTCCCCACGGGCCGCCCCGGCCCCACCCCGGCCAGCACTCGCCCGGCCCCCGCCACCGGCCGCCCGGGCCCCACGTCCACCCCACCCGGCCGCCCCAATCCGCCGGTCCCGGGCAACCCCACCCCTCCGGCCCGCCCGAATCAGCCCGGCGCACAAGGCGGCCCGCCGCCCGCCCCCGCAGGCCCCGCGAAGGCGGCACAGCCCACGCCCGCGGGACGCCCGAACGGTCCGCGAGTCCCCGGCCGCCCCGGCCCGGCGGGCACCGGAAAGCCGACCCCCGCGCCGACACCGGCGGAACGCTCGAATCAGGCTGGGCCGCAAGCCCCGAACCGCCCCGGCCCGACCGGAGGACCGGCCCCCACGCCAGCGGAACGCTCGAACCGGCCTGGACCCCAAGCGTCCCGCCCCGGTCCGACCGGACCAGGAAACGCCGCGCCCGCCCCGACAGCGGCAGGACGCTCGAACCAACCTGAGCCCCAAGCCCCCAACCGACCCGGCCCGACCGGAGCAGGGAACCCGGCCCCCGCGCCGACACCGGCAGGACGCTCGAATCAGCCTGAGCCCCAAGGACCCAACCACCCCGGCCCGACGGGACCAGGAAACTCCGCTCCCGCACCGGCCGGGCGCTCGAATAAACCTGAACCCCAAGCAACCGACCGCCCCGGCCCGTCCGGAGAAGGAAACTCCGCTCCCGCACCGGCCGAGCGCTCGAATCAGTCTGGCCCAGCGCAGGATTCGGCCCCCGCGCCGACACCGGCCGGGCGCTCGGAGGAGCCCCGTGCGGCGGAGCGGCCGAGTCAGCCCGCGGCACAAACGCCGAACGGCCCGAGTGGGGCAGGGAATTCCGCTCCCGCATCGGCGGACGGCCCTGGTACCCGAGGCGGCGATCAGCCGGGTGCGGCGGGCGAACGGCCGGATCAGGCTGGCGCGGAACGGTCCTCGCAGACGCCGAGCGACAAGAAGGCGACGGAGGGCGGGAAGCCGGGCACCGTGACGCCACCGGCTCGCTCCGATCAGGGTGCGGCGCAGCCATCCGGTGGAACCGACGCCGAACAGCCGAAATCGAGGGATGGCGGCGCACAGGCCGCGAGCGACCAGGGCTCGAAGCAACCCGGTGCGGCTGCCGCGAAAGGCCCTGCGGCGCCGATGAATCTGCCGCGGCGGGGGACGGCGCCCACGCCGGTGCCGATTCAGGGGACTCCGGCCGCCCAGCGGCAGGCGGAATCCGAATCCGATGAGACCGTGCGATTCGAGGCGGCCACGCCGGGCGGGGCCGGGGCCGATGCGGACCGGACTGAGAAGCTCGGGACGGAGAAAGCGCCTGCGCCGCAGGGTAAACCGGACACCGACGATTCCGGCGATCCGGGTGCCGACACCACCGTGCGCTTCGGCGCCGCGAAAGCGCCCGCGCCGCAAGGCGAGCCGGGCGAACCCGCGAAGGACGCTGCGACCGAGGCGATTCCGAAACCCGGGAAGCGGGACGACCGGCCGCAGCCGGGGGACGACGACTCCAAGACCGTCGCGCTGCCGATCGTGTCGAATCCGTCCGACGCGGCGACGACCATTCTGCCGGTGCAGCAGCCGGGGGCGCGGCGACCGGGCGGGCCGGGGCCGGTGGCCAAACCGCCCGTGACGCCGCGGCCGGGCGCGGGGCCGAAGAACGCTGGGCCGCAAGGACCTTCGGGGCCGTCGCAGGGCGCGGGGCCGGGGCGGCAGGGCGCGGCGCCCTCGCCCGCCGATCTGAAGCCGACGGTGCCGTCGCAGCAGCGGCCGGTGACGCCGCGGCCGATCGCGCAGCCGCAGCACATCCCCCCGGCCGCCCCGCCGCCGCAGCCGGAGCAGAGCGCCGCCAAGGGCGGACTCGACAAGCGCTGGCTGATCATCGGCGGCGTGGCGATCGTGGTGGTGATCGCGATCGTCGCCGCGGTGCTCGGATTGAGCGGCGGCACGGACAATTCGCCGCAGGCGCAGGTGCGCGCCGCGATCGGCACCTACACCGACGCGCTCGCCGACGGCAGCCTGGACAAGTTGCGCGACAGCACCTGTGGCACGCTGCACGACTTCTACCAGAACATCGCCCCCGACCAGTACGCCGGAGTGCACAAACTGGCCGTGGACCAGAAGAAGATTCCCAAGATCGCCAGCGTCGACGCCGTGCAGATCACCGACGAGAAGGCCACCGCGCAGGCCAGCGTGTACACCGACGCCGATCCGAACAAGGCGGTGGCGCGCACCTTCGATCTCCAGCACACCCCGCAGGGCTGGAAGGTGTGCGATCCGCCGAACGCCGCAGGATGATTGTGAGAAATACGGCGTGCCCCTGTCACGTCCGCGCGGCTATGCGCGATGGACATGATAAGGATTTACGCAGTACGACTCGAGGGAGCGAGGGATATGCCGGAACTGGCACCCGATCCGACGACCCCCGCGGCAGGCGCCGGGCGGCACTACCGAATTCGCGATCACTACGAGGTCGGCCGGGAGAAGGTCCGCGAATTCGCGCGGGCCGTACAGAACAGCCACCCGGCCCACCGCTACGAGGCCGACGCGGGCAAGCTCGGCTACGACGGGGTCGTCGCGCCCGCGACATTCACCTCGGTGCTCGGCGGAATCACCACCCAGGCCCTGCTCGACCACGTCCTCACCGACTATGACCTGTCACAGATGTTGCAGACCGATCAGGTCTTCGAGATCCACCGCCCGATCCAGGCCGGTGACCGGCTGCGCATCGACGCCGAGATCGACTCGATCCGGCGGGTGCGCGGCAACGACTTCATCGTCGTCAAGACGATCATCGTCGACGAGGCCGATGTGGTCGTCCAGATCGGTACGACCACGATCGTCGCCCGGCTGGGCGCGGACATCGATCCCGATCTCGTGCGGCTGGTCGAGGGTGTGGTCATGCATCGCCGCGACGTCGGCGGCGATCCGGACGTGCTGATCCCGCTCGACGGCGAGCAGGCGACGAAGGCGCCCGCGCTGGCCGAATCCCGCGGCGCGCGACCGGTGAACACGCTGCCCGGCTTCGACGATCTGTCCGTCGGCGACGAACTGCCGACCGCGACCCGGCGCGTCAGCCGCGGCGATCTGGTGAACTACGCGGGCGTCTCCGGCGACACCAACCCGATCCACTTCAGCGACCGCGCGGCCGAACTCGCGGGCCTGCCGTCGGTCGTGGCGCACGGCATGCTCACCATGGGCCTGGGCGCGGACTACCTGTCCGCCTGGCTGGGCGATCCGACCGCCATCGAGAGCTACAGCGTGCGCTTCTCGGGTTTCGTTCCGGTGCCGGCGCTTTCGCCCGCCGAGGTCGAATTCAGCGGCCGGATCAAGTCATTGGATCCCGAGCGCCGCACCGCGACCATCCTGCTGAGCGGAACCTGCCTGGGCAAGAAGCTGTTCGGCCGGGCGATGGCCCAGGTGCGGTTGAGCTAGTTCCCGTCCAGGCGGGCGTGCATCAGGTAGACGTTGTAGTCGCTCCAGGTGCTCAGCGTGAAGTACAGGTCGGTGCCCGTGGACCACGGGTGGATGAAGCCGCCGTACAGCTCCGGGAACTGCACCGCCGACACCAAGGGCGCGGACTCCGACCAGACGCCCTGTGGTGAATCCGCTTCGCGCACAACGATGGCCGCCTTCGCGGTGTCGAGATAGCTCATCTGCCAGCGGTCCCGCGCGGCGTCGTAGCGCACCGAGAGTTCGCCCGCGGGGGCGTCCACGATCGGTTCGGCCGAATCCGCCCCGCCGACCGGGGTCCAGGTGCCGCCCCGCCAGTACTGGTAGGCGGTGGTGTTGAGGACCTGGTCCTTGGGCACGCGGGCCAGGCCGACCGAACCCAGCCGGGTGCTCGGGGTGCCGAACAGGTAGACGTAGTCGCCCTGCGGGACCATCGCGCCGACCTGGAACTGGGAGACGCCGAAGATGTTGTCCCAGTGCGCGTACGGGTCCTTGGTCCAGGTCTGGCCGTGATCGTCGGAGTAGGCGATGCCGCCGTAGTTGGTGAAGAAGGTGCCGGGCACGCTGTTCCAGGTACGGATCGACATATAGCTCAGGTACTGCCGCTCCCCGATCGCGAAGCCGGAGGTCGGGATCGTGGTGATCTCGATGTTGTCCTTCTTGCGGCTGGTCAGTATCTCGGCGGCGTGGCAGCGGGCGTCGGTCACCATGCGGTCGAAGATCACGCCGCGGTCCAGATCGCGATTGCTGCTGAACGCCAACAGGTTACTGCGCCAGTCGCCGCCCATCCCGCCCGGCGGATGGAAGCCGAGGCCGACGGTGTCGCCGAAGGCCATGGCGATCTCGTCGGGCGCGCTCTCCCACATGATGCCGAGATCGGTGCCGTAGACCTGCCAGCGTTTGTCGGTGCGGTTCACCGAATTCGCACCGGTCACCTTGGCCACCTCGGTCACCTCCCGCACCCGGGGCGCGGGCCGGGCGGCCACCCGGGCGGCCGGTTCGGTCGGGGGATGGACCGCGGCCGGGCGCGGGGTGGGCGGTTCGGGCGGCGGACCCGCGGGCACGGCGAGGTAGAACGGCCCGGGGCTGATCTTGACCTCGGGCAGGCCCAGCTGCTGGAGCAGGCTCTGCGGCTCGGGCCGGTCGGTCAGATCCGGGCACGGGTTGACGCACGGGTCGGGCGGGAGATCCACCGGCACCCGCACGGGCGTGGTCGGCGGCGGCGGACCCGGATCGACGGTGACCACCGGATACGGGATCGGGATCTCGGTGTTCCGGCTCACCACCGGCGCGTGCACCGGCACCGGATCGGTCGCGCACGGTCCGATGCCCGGAACGCGCGGGCCCGCACCGTCTTCCGCGGCGGCGACCGACTGCTGCGCGCCCACCAGCGTTCCGGCACCCACGACGACCGCTCCCACGGCGGCCAGCAGCCGCATGGCCATGTTCCAACCCCTCGCCTCGGTCCACCCGGACGCGCTTCTCACCGAGGCAGAACCCTACCGGGGTGAACCCGACATTCGGGGGCAATCCACGCCGACGGATCATATCGGGGGCCGAACTTTCCTGGGAACATCCACAGGTTTCGCGCCTACAGTGGGAGGAAACCTCGCTGAACAGGATTGCCGCCGTGAAGATCTCGAGCCCCGGGCGTTCCGCCCTCCCGATCCTGGCCGCCGGTCTGCTCGCCGCCGGTGTCGTGTCGGCGCCGCTGGCCGCGGCCGGATCCGATTCCAGCGCCGCGCCCAGCGCGGGCGGCTCCGGCTGGTCCACCGGCCACGACGGGACGCTGCACCGCCCCGATCCCGCGCCCCGGGACGACGCGCCCGAGACCCGGTACTTCGTCGACTGCGCCCAGGTCATCGCCGAGGGCCGCGCCCCGCTGCTGGCCGGGCAGCCCGGCTACGACCGGCGGTTGGACTCCGACGGCGACGGCGTGGCCTGCACGGCCGCCGACCACTAGGCCGACGCGGCCCGGTCCGCCTCGAAGCGCAGCACGGTCGCGCCGATGCGCAGCACGTCGCCGTCGGAAAGCATGGTGCCGCTCTCGATCTGGTAGTCGTTGACGTAGATTCCGTTGGCGGAGTGCAGGTCCCGGATCAGCAGGCCCGCGCGGCCGGACTGGATGTGCGCGTGATAGCGGCTGACCTTCGGGTCGTCGAGCACCAGATCGTTGTCGGTCATGCGGCCGATCGTCAAGCCGCCCTTGGGAATCGGGACCGTCCGGCCGTCCGGCAGCCGCAGCAGTCCGCCGCGCGCCTTGCGCGGCACCTCGGTGACGGTCTCGGTCATGGCCTTGGCGAGGCGTTCGGCGGCGGTGATCTCGCCCAGATCGAGCGTCTCCTGGCGCAGCACCCGCTGCTCGAGCTGGATCAGCGCCGGACCCGGATCGATGCCGAGTTCGTCGGCGAGCACCGCGCGCACCCGGCGGCACGCCTCCAGCGCGTCGGCCTGGCGGCCGGAGAGGTACAGCGCCGTGATGAGCTGCGCCCACAGCGGTTCGCGCAGGGGGTGGGCGTTGGTCATGGCCAGCAGTTCGCCGATCACCGAAGCCGGTCGGCCGCAAGCGATCTCGGCGTCGATGCGGGCGGAGGCGGCGAGCAGCCATTCCTCGTCCATGGCGGTGGCGAAGCTGTCGGCGAACTGCAATCCGGCCAGATCGCCGAGGGCCTTGCCGCTCCACTGTTCGAGCGCGGTGCCGTACAGCCGGGCGGCGCGTTCGTGCGCACCGGCCGCGGCGGCCTCCGCGCCCGCGCGCCGGGCCGCCTCGAACCGGCCCAGATCGCACGCCTCGTCGGGAATGTCGAGGCGGTAGCCGGACGCCTCGGTGCGCAGCACCTCCGCCGGATCCACGCCCGAATTGCGCAGCGCCTTGCGGATATTGGAGACGAACACCTGCAGGCTGGCCGAATACGCGTCGGGCGGTTGCTCGTTCCACACCAGATCGGCCAGCGCCTGCGAGGCCACCGCGCGGCGGCGGTTCACGGTGAGCGAGGCCAGCAGGGCCCGCGGTTTGGGTCCGCCGACCGCCACCGGCACGCCGTCGACGAGCAAACGCACCGGGCCGAGCACCCGGATGTCCACGACGCCAGTCATATGTCCACGAAATCAGTCGTTGCGCGCGGCGGCAAGGCGAGGGCGACGCGGCCGGCGCCGAGACCGGCCGCTGCCCGGTTCACGAAACTACTTCGCGCTGACGGATTTGCCCGCCGACCTCAGGTCGTTGCACGCCTCGACCACGCGCGCGGCCATATTGGTCTCGGCCTTCTTCAGGTAGCTGCGCGGGTCGTAGACCTTCTTGTTGCCGACCTCGCCGTCGATCTTCAGCACGCCGTCGTAATTGCTGAACATGTGCGCGGCGATCGGGCGGGTGAACGCGTACTGGGTGTCGGTGTCGACGTTCATCTTCACCACGCCGTAGCGCAGCGAATCCTCGATCTCCGACTTCAGCGAACCCGAACCGCCGTGGAAGACGAAATCGAACGGCTTGGCGCCGTCGCCGAGGCCGAGCTTGGCCGCGGCCACCCGCTGTCCCTCGGCGAGCACCTCCGGGCGCAGCTTCACATTGCCCGGCTTGTACACGCCGTGCACGTTGCCGAAGGTGGCGGCGAGCAGGTACTTGCCGTTCTCGCCCGCGCCCAGCGCGTCGAGGGTCTTCTCGAAGTCCTCGGGCGAGGTGTAGAGCTTGTCGTTGATGGCGTTCTCGACGCCGTCCTCCTCGCCGCCGACCACGCCGATCTCGACCTCGAGGATGATGTTCGCCGCGGCGGTCTGCTTCAGCAGTTCCTTCGCGATCTCGAGGTTCTCGTCGATCGGGATCGCCGAGCCGTCCCACATATGGGACTGGAACAGCGGCTGCTGCCCGGCCTTGACACGTTCCTGCGAGATGGCCAGCAGCGGACGCACGAAACCGTCCAGCTTGTCCTTGGGGCAGTGGTCGGTGTGCAGCGCGATGGTGACGTCGTACTTCGCGGCCACCACGTGCGCGAACTCCGCGAGCGCGACCGCGCCGGTCACCATGTCCTTGACGCCCTGGCCCGAGCCGAATTCCGCTCCGCCCGTGGAGAATTGGATGATCCCGTCGCTGCCCGCCTCGGCGAAGCCGCGGATCGCCGCATTGATCGTCTCCGACGACGTGCAGTTGATCGCCGGGAAGGCGAAGGAGTTCTCTTTGGCCCGACCGAGCATCTCGGCGTAGACCTCCGGAGTCGCGATGGGCACAGCAGTGACCTCCGTATCGGCGATGAACGTTCTGTCAGGTCATACCCTAATTTCCGGGGGGCACCGGGGGAAACCCCGCCCCGGCGAAGGGCGTGCCGGGGACAGGGGGTGGGTGGCGGGGAACCGAACCGAAACCTGTGAGCTTGCCCTGAGGTTCTGTGCGATAGCGGGGTCACCGGTACTGTGGTGCCCGTGACCTTGCTGGCCATATCTGATGCTGTCGCGAGTAGCTCCGGAATCAAAGCGCTGCTCGATCCCATGCACCTGTTGACGGAGACATGGCTGAAAAACGCCGTGCTCCCGGCCATTCTGGTCATCGTCTTCATCGAGACGGGTCTGCTGTTCCCGATCCTGCCGGGCGATTCGCTGCTGTTCACCGGCGGCATGCTGGCCGCGTACACCCATCCGCCGGTATCGATCTGGGTGCTGGTGCCCGCGGTGGCGGTCACCGCGGTGGCGGGTGACCAGTGCGCGTACTGGATCGGGCGGGCCATCGGTCCGGCGCTGTTCCATCGGGAGGACGGGCGTTTCTTCAAACAGCGCTACGTCACCGAGACGCACGCCTTCTTCGAGAAGTACGGGCCCAAGACGATCATCCTGGGCCGGTTCGTGCCGGTCGTGCGCACCTTCATGCCGGTGCTCGCGGGTGTGTCGCGGATGGACTACCGCAAGTTCGTCACCTTCGACATCATCGGCGGCGTGCTGTGGGGCGGCGGGGTGACCGTGCTCGGCTACTTCCTCGGCAACGTGGGCTTCATCCGCGATCACGTCGAGGCGATCTTCCTGCTCATCGTGTTCGTCTCGATCCTGCCGGGCATCATCTCGGTGGTGCGGAAGCTGCGCAACCACGAGCCGGTCCTCGACGCCGAGGCCGAACCGGTCGCGACGAACGAACCCACGCGCTGACGGATTGCCCACCATGCCGCTACCCCTCGCACTGGGCGAACTGGATTCGCTGCAGTCCGCCGGGCCGGTGCTCGTCTGGACCGTCGTCCTCGTCTTCGTGTTCCTCGAGTGCGCCCTGATCATCGGCCTGTTCCTGCCCGGCGATTCGATGTTGCTGACCGCCGGAATCGTGCTGGCCTCGCACGCGACCGGCCACACCCAGGTCTGGGCGCTGGCCGTCGCGACCATGGTCGCGGCGATCGCCGGTAACCAGGTCGGTTACGTGATCGGGCATCGCACCGGTCATCGCCTGGTGGCCCGGAAGAACGGGCGCTACATCAACACCCGCAACCTGGAGAAGGTCAGCGATCTGCTGCACCGGCACGGATTCCTCGCCGTACTGGTCGCGCGCTGGATCCCGTGGGTGCGCACGCTGTGCCCGCTGGTGGCCGGGGCCGCGCGGATGGACCATCGCCGGTACACCGTGGCCAGTTCCATCGGCGCGGTGATCTGGGCGCCGGTGCTGCTGCTGATCGGCTTCTACGCGGGCGGGTTCCTGCGGCGGGTGTCGTGGCTGCTGCCCACGGTCATCGGCACGCTGGTGGTGGCGCTGGTCGCCGGGACGATCATCGGGATTCGGCAGTACCGGGTCGAGATGTCGCGTCCCGCGGAGGATTTCGAGGTCGACGACGTGACCCAGCCGCTGCCGGTCGCCGTCCGGCACGCGCACGAATTCCGGGTGCGCAACCGCTGGATCCAGACCCCGGACTGACGGCGGGCCTGGGCGTCAGAGCCCGGCGGCCGTCACCAGATGCGCGGCCTCCATCAACATCCAGCCCGACAGCTGCACCGACAGATCGCGCTCGGGAACGCGGGACGAGGTGACCGAGCCGCCCACGGTGAAAAGGCCCGCGCCCGCGCTGCCGGTGGGCAGCCGGGCGGGTTCGGCCCAGTTGTGGCCGAACAGCGGTTCGCCCTCGACGTCGAGACGATGCTCCCAGGCCGCGCGGGCGGAGCATTTGACGATCATGGCCGCGGCGCGGCGGGCCGCGGCCTGTTCGGGTTCGTCGCCGGGCAGCATCACCGCGACGAGCGCGAGGTAGCGGATCAGGATGCCGTTGAACAGGCCGCCGTCCCCGCCCCCGCCGCCGGAGACGATGCCGCGCACGGTCATTCGGTCCTCCACCGCGCGCAGCAGCCGGCGGACCCGCTCGACGTGCTGGACATCGCCGGTGTGCACGGCCAATTCGGTCTCGAGCCCGAGCACCACGCCCTGGCAGTAGCTGTACACCGCCCGTTCGAGTTCGCCGCCGGGCAGGTGGACGCCGTCGAGGATCAGGGCGGTCTCCGGATCGCGCAGCGTCTTGTCCAGCCAGTCGGCCAGTTCGGCGGCGCGGTCGTAGTGGCCGAGCCGGGCCAGCACGATCGCGGCCGGGCCGTTGGCGGGGGCGTTGAAGAAGTCCGACGCCTTGCGCCACGGCAGCGCCCCGAATCGCTCATCCCAGCCGGAGACCAGTTCCTTCTCCAGTGCCAGCAGCCCGCCGCGCAGTTCGGTGAGGCCCTGGGTGCGTTCGGCGCGCTCCAAAGCCAGTGCGAGCCAAGCCATATCGTCGTAGTAGTTGTTGGTCCAGCCGTCGAGATTGCGGAGCCGATGGGTGCGCGCGAGCGTGGCGATGCGGTCGCGGCGCTGCGGGGTGGGGGCGCGGTTCGCGGCGTCGATCGCGCAGTCGATCAGATGCGCCTGCCACCAGTAATGCCAGCTCGCGAAGACCCGTTCGGGGCGGGTCGGGGGCCAGCCCACCACGCCGAGTTCGGTGCCGGGCAGCCCCCACAGCCGGCGCAGGTGCCGGGACACGATCGCGGATTCGGCCTTGTCGGCTCGCTCTGCCCACATCTCGGCCGTGGGTTCGGCATGATCGCTCCGCGAAATCATGGCTCAATGGTGCCAGGCCATTTCTCGACTCGCCGCCGATTTGTTATCCGTATGTGTCACACCCGCGATTTTCCCGCTCGATTCAGGCGTGACCCCAGTTCACGGCACCGTTTCCGAAACTCCTCGGGGTGCTCTATCACGAAGTCGGCGTCGAGAAAGGTGAGATTGAGGACGAGCCATTCGAAGGAATCGACCCACGTGGTAATCGAACAGCGATCGGGGCCGAGCGGCGTCACGACGCACTCCTGAAATTTCAGCGCGTCGAGCACGGCGGCCGCGGGCGCGTCGACGGTGACGACCGCCCGATGCCGGGGCGCGGTCTGCTCGGCGTGCAGATAGGCCGCCGCCGATTCCGCGGGCAGCGGTCGCGGCGGGAAAGTCGTTCCGCCGCTGGACAATTCGGCGATGCGGTCGATGCGGAACGAGCGCCAATCCGCGCGATCGCGATCCCAGGCCAGCAGATACCACCGCAGATGCCGATACACCTGCCGATACGGCTCGACCCGGCGACGGCCGGTCGCGCCGGAACGCGCGGTGTAGGTGAAGCTCACGTGCTCGTGCCGCGCCGCCGCCGACGCCAGCCGGGCCAGCAGGTCCGGATCGATGGGCGGGGCGGTGGTCGCGGCCGCCTCGAGGGTGGTGCGCAGCGCGGTCGCCTCGGCGCGCAGGCGTTTCGGCAACAGCTGGTCGATCTTGCCGTAGGCGCGTTCGGCCGCGCCGCCGAGGCCCGCGTCCTGCGCGGCGGCCAGCATTCCGAGTCCGACGACCGTGGCGACCGCCTCGTCGTCGTCGAAGACCATGGGCGGCAACGTGGTTCCGGCGGCGAGCCGGTAGTACCCGCCGGGGCCCGGCTGGGTGGTCACCGGATAGCCGTAGGCGCGCAGCCGCTCGACATCGCGGCGCACGGTGCGCGGGCTGGTGCCCAGGCGGTCGGCCAGCTCGGCGCCGGTGAAGCGGCGGCCGGTCTGGAGCGAGGCCAGCAGTTCGAGCATGCGACGGGTGACATCGGGCACGTCTGCCATTGTCGTCGAATCGCGGTCAAAATCCGGCCACATCTGCTCGTAGCGTCGAGATCATGACTGCGATCGACGAGACGACCTCCCGGAACGCCGCGGTGCGGGCCGCCGCGAGCGGGGCGACGATCCGAATCCGGGGCGCACGCACCAACAATCTGCGCGGGGTGGACATCGACATCCCGCGCGGACGGCTGGTGGTCTTCGCCGGGGTGTCCGGGTCGGGGAAGTCCTCCCTGGTGTTCGACACCATCGCGGCGGAGGCGGGGTATCAGGTCAACGAGACGTTCCCCCCGTTCGTGCGCAACCGCCTGCCGCGCTGGGAGCGGCCGGAGGTGGAGCTGATCGAGGGGTTGTCGCCGGTGGTCGTGATCGATCAGCGACGGCTGGGCGGCAACGCGCGCTCGACGGTGGGCACGATCACCGACGCGTACACCTATCTGCGCCTGCTGTTCTCGCGGATCGGCGAACCGTACGTCGGCGAATCGAACCACTTCTCGTTCAACGATCCGGCCGGAATGTGCCCGACGTGCAGTGGGCTCGGCGAGACGCTCACCACCGACGACGACAGCCTGGTCGATCTCGATCGGACGCTGCCCGACGGCGCGATCCGGCTGCCGGGCTTCGCGCCGGGCAAGTACTGGCTGGAACGCTACCTCGGCCACGACCGGTTCGACACCCGGAAACCGTTGCGCGAGTGGCCCGCCCACGAACGCGAGGCCCTGTTGCGCGGGGGCGCGGCGGCCCGGCGGCTGGGCCTGCCCGCGGACTACGAGAGCGTGGTCGAGCTGTTCGAACGGGTCTACCTGCACACCTCCGACACCCTCTCGGACCGCAAACAGGCCGTGCTGGAACGGTTCACCCGTTCGGGGACGTGCCCGGACTGTCACGGCGAACGCCTCGAACCGGCGGCGCGGTCGGCGCGGGTGCTCGACCGCACGATCGGCGAGATGAGCCGACTCGAGGTGAGCGAACTCGCGGAAGTCGTCGCGGGCGTGCGGGATTCACGCGTCGAGCCCGTCGTCTCCGCGCTGCACGACAAGTTGACCGCCCTGACCGCGATCGGGCTCGGCTACCTGTCGCTGGCGCGGCCGACGACCACGCTGTCGGGCGGCGAATCGCAGCGCATCAAGACCGTGCGGCATCTGGGCAGCAGTCTGATCGAGATGCTCTACATCTTCGACGAGCCGACGGTGGGGCTGCATCCGCACGATGTCGCCGCCACCGTCGAACTGCTGAAGTCGTTGCGCGACAAGGGCAATACGGTGCTGGTCGTGGAGCACGACCCGGACGTGCTGCGGGCGGCGGATCACATCGTGGAGGTCGGCCCGGCGGCCGGGGCGGCGGGTGGCCGGATCGTCTACGAGGGCGCGTTCGACGGCCTGACCACCGCCGACACGCCGACCGGGCGAGCGCTGCGCTCCCGCCGCGCCGAACGCTCGCCGCGGCGGCCGACCGGACGGCTGCGGGTATCCGATGCCACCCGCAACAATCTGCGCGGGGTGAGCGTGGACGTCCCGACCGGGGTGCTGACCGTACTGACCGGCGTGGCGGGATCGGGGAAGTCGAGCCTGGCGGCCGAACTGGTGGCGCAGCATCCGGCCACCATCGTGGATCAGCGGCCGGTGTCGACCAATCGACGGTCCACGCCGCTCACCTACTCCGGCGTGGCCCCGGCCATCCGGAAGCTGTTCGCGCGCACCAACTCCGTGAGCGAGCGGCTGTTCAGCGCCAACTCCGCGGGCGCGTGCCCGGTGTGCAAGGGCGTCGGGGTGATCTACACCGATCTGGCGTTCATGGACGGTCAGGAGACGATCTGCGAGGCGTGCGGCGGGCGGCGCTTCACCCCCGAGGTGCTCGGCTACACCGTCGACGGCCTGAGCATCGCCGACGTCGACGACCTGACCGTCGCCGAGGCGGTGTCGCGGCTGCCCGATCCGGCCGTCGCGCGGGCGCTGCGCCGGCTCGACGAGGTGGGCCTGGGATATCTGCGGCTGGGGCAGTCGCTGACCAGCCTGTCCGGCGGCGAATGTCAGCGGTTGAAGATCGCGAAGGAGCTGGCCCGCTCCGACGGTCATCGGCTCTACGTCCTGGACGAACCCACCACCGGCCTGCACCTGTCCGATATCGACACGCTGCTCGGCGTGCTGGACGCGCTTGTGGCACAGGGCAATACGCTCGTGGTCATCGAACACAACCTGGACGTCATCCGCGCCGCCGACCGGGTGATCGACCTCGGCCCCGGGCCGGGGCGGCGCGGCGGGCGGATCATGTTCGAGGGCACCCCGGCCCAGCTCGCGCGGCGGGACTCGCCGACCGGCCGGGCGCTGCGAGCGGCTACCAGGACGTCGTGAGATCCGCGTGCTGCCGGATCCAGGCGTGCATCGCGATCCCCGCGGCCACCCCGGCGTTGATGCTGCGGGTGGAACCGAACTGGGCGATCGAAACGGTCATCACCGCCGCCTGTTTCGCGTCGTCGGTGACGCCCGGCCCCTCCTGGCCGAACAGCAGCAGGCAGTTGCGGGGCAGGCGGGCGCTCTCCAGCGGGACCGAGCCGGGCACGTTGTCGACCGCGACCACCATGAGTTCCTCGCGCTCGGCGAACGCCGACAGCTCGGCCATGTCGGCGTGATGCTCGATGCGCTGATAGCGGTCGGTGACCATGGCGCCCCGGCGATTCCAGCGACGCCGCCCGACGATGTGCACCGCGGCCGCCGCGAACGCGTTCGCGGTCCGCACGACCGTGCCGATATTGGCGTCGTGCCCGAAGTTCTCGATGGCCACGTGGAACGGGTGCCGACGACGATCGATGTCCGCGACGATCGCCTCTCGCCGCCAGTAGCGGTAGGCGTCGACGACATTGCGGCGGTCGCCGTGCGCGAGCAGATCGGGATCCAGCCGGGGATCGTCCGGCGGCGGGGTGCCGAACTCGTCGCGCCACGGGCCCACGCCGTGCGGATGTTCACCCCATTCGGTCGGCCCGGCTTCCCGGTCCTCCGGCTCGGGCACGCCGGGTCGCGACGGCAGGGGCTGGGCATAACTCACGGGCGTCATCGTAGCGGCGGGCTAGGCTCGGGCCCGGGGTGTGGCTGGCCCCACCACCGATCCGGTGGGCGGCTCCCTCGTGCGCGGGCCGTCCCGCGACCAGCATGGAACCATGACCGAGACCTACGCCGAACCCACCGCCGCGCTCGCCGCCGCCGAACCCGCGCCCGTCCGGCGCGCGGTCCGGGCCTTCCTGCGCGCGCCCATCGAGGTGCGGACCTGGAAGGAACTGGCGTACCTGCTCGTGGCCGCGGTGCTCGGCGGGGTCGCCATGCTCTTTCTGCTGGTGGGGTATCCGCTGGCCGCCGTGGCCTCGATCTTCCTGCTGGGCACGCCGCTGGCCGTGCTGCTCCTGAGCGGGCGGGTGTGGGGCCGGGTGTATCGCGCCGTCGGGGCGACGCTGCTGGACACGCCGATGCCCGCCCCGCCGCCGTTCGCCCCGAAACCTGGTCTGCTGGGCTGGTTCCGCGCGGTCGTCACCGATCTGACCTCGTGGCGGGCGTTGGCGTTCCTGGTCGCGGAGGTCGCGCTCGGTTTCTTCGGCGGCTACTTCGTGCTGGTGGCCATCGCCATGACGGTGTTCACCGCGATCTCGCCGATCCCGTGGGCGCTGTTCCGCCCGATCAACGTCGACGATCAAGGGCGCGAACACCATTCGCTGGCGCAGTTCGGCGACTACTACATCGACACCTGGCCGCGCGTGCTCGGCCTGGCCGCCGTCGGGGTGATCGGCTGCTTCCTGCTGCCGTGGCTGATCCGGGGCGTGTGCGCGCTGCACCGGCTGCTCGCGCTGGCGCTGCTGACCCCGACCGGCCGCGACCGCCGCCTGACCGAACTCCAGGAGAGTCGCCGCGCCGCCGTCGACGACTCCGCGGCCACCCTGCGGCGGCTCGAGCGGGATCTGCACGACGGCACCCAGGCGCGACTGGTCACCATCGCCATGACGCTGGGCCGGGCCGAGGAGCGGCTCGCCGCGGGCGGCGACGCCACCGATCTGATCGTCGACGCCCGCACCAGCTCCAAGGAGGCGCTCACCGAACTGCGCGAACTCGTGCGCGGAATCCATCCGCCCGCACTGGAACTCGGCCTGGAACCCGCGCTGGAGACCCTCGCCGCGCGCTGCGCGGTGCCGGTCGAACTGCGGGTGCACCTGCCGGTCCGGCCCACGCCCGCGATCGAGGCGATCGCCTACTTGTCGGTGGCCGAACTGCTCACCAATGTCGTCAAACACGCCGGGGCCGATCGGGCCTGGGTCACGGTGCTGCCCGCGGGCGCCGACGAGCTGGCGGTCACCGTGCGCGACAACGGCCGCGGCGGCGTCCTCCAGCCCACCGCGCCGACCGGGGAAACCGTTGTGGCGGGCGGACTCTCGGGCCTCGCCGCGCGCGCCCGCGCGGTCGACGGCGCGCTGACCGTGGACAGTCCGGTGGGCGGCCCGACCGTGGTCACCCTCGTGCTGCCGCTGGCCGGACCGCGATGACGGCCCCGCTGCGGATCGTGATCGCCGAGGACAGCGCGATCCTGCGGGACGGGCTCGCGAGCCTGCTCGTCGAGCGCGGGCACGAGGTGGTGGCGATGGTCGGCGACGCCACCCGGCTGAGCGAGGTCGTCGCCGCGCACGGGCCGGACGTGGCCGTGGTCGACGTGCGGATGCCGCCCTCGTTCACCGACGAGGGCCTGCTCGCGGCCATCGAGCTGCGGCGCAAGTTCCCCGGCACCGGGGTGCTGGTGTTCTCGCAGTGGGTCGAGACCCGGTACGCCACCGAACTGCTCGCGGGCGGGGCGAGCGGCGTCGGCTATCTGCTCAAGGACCGGGTCGCCGATGTCCGCGACTTCGTCGACGCGTTGCACCGGGTCGCCACCGGCGGCACGGCCCTCGATCCGGAGGTGGTGAGTCAATTGATGGGCGCCGCACGGCAGCAGGATTCGCTGACCCGGCTGACCCCGCGCGAACGCGAGGTGCTCGAACTCATGGCGCAGGGCCTGTCCAACGCTGCGATCGCGCGGGCGCTGACCGTCACCGAGCGGGCGGTCGAGAAGCACATCGGCAATATCTTCCTGAAGCTGCAGCTGCCGCCCTCGGATATGCATCACCGCAGGGTGCTGGCGGTGCTGCGGCTCAAGTCCTGAACACCGTCCGTCCGGCGGCCTATCCTGGAATACCGGGCTCGAGGGGCGGCGGACATGGACCACGCGCGCATACTTCGCACCGTGCTCGGCGTGACCGCCGGGTACCTGATCCTCCTCGGCCTCTGGCTGGGCTGGATCGTGCGGCACACGCCGCCGGGCACGCTGCCGTTCCAGCTGATCGCGCTGGTCGGCATGTTCGGCTCCTGCGCCGGGCTGGGAATGCTGCTGGCGCAACGACCTTCGCGCGCCGACCGCCGCCTGCTGCGGCACGGGCTGGAGGGCTGGGCGACCATCGAGGCCGTGCATCCGCTGGCGCCCACCGATCATCACACCGAACTGGCCGAACTCGACCTGAGCCTGACCGTGCCCGGATCCGAACCCTACCGCGGCACCATCGTCTTCGACGTGGCCCCGATCGACCGGCCCAGAATCGTTGTGGGCGAGACGATCTCGATCCGCGTCGACCCGGCCGACCGCGACCGCATCATGCTCTGCCTGTAGTCCCGGCGTGCGCGCGCGGATCGGTGAGCAGGTACTGGGCCGCGGCGTAGGTCGCCAGCACGGCGCCCTCGCTCACCCGGCGCGCCCGCTCGCCGCGGGCGAACAGGCGGCGCAGCACGATCGTCCCGTCCGAGACGGTGAACAGCAGTGCGCCCAGACCGAGCCGACTGCGGGGATCGCGACCCGGAACAGCCGTTCCCGCAACGACTTTCGCCCCGGGAGCCAGCGCCGGATCCGAGGCCAGCACCGCCGCCGCGCCCAGCGTGAGGCCGTAGGCCGACAGCGGCACAACCAGATTCGGGGCCTTCGCCCGCAACAGCGCCGCCGCGCCCAGCCACGCCGCCAGCCGCGGCCCGAGCACCGCACCGCGCGGGCGCGCCCCGCGCCGCCACCACAGCGCCGCGTACCCGGTCTGCGCGACCGCGAAAGACGATGCGCCCGCGATCAATCGGCGATCGTCGTCGGGATCGATGAGCAGGACGTCGCCGATCGTGGCGGCGGCCAGCGAACCGAGCAGCAGCCCGCGGTCGGCCGGGGCGAGCCCGCGGCCGCCGTGCAGCGCGTCGGCGGCCAGCAGCGGCATCAGCAGCGGCTTGGCCGCCCACTGCCACCGGTCCCGGCCGGCGACCGCACCGGCGACGGTGACCGCCGCGGCGGCGACGTAGGCGGCGCGGAAGGGACGCGGCATCGGCTCAGAAGCTCGGCTCGATCGGCTTGGGCGGCAACGTGACCACCTGCCCCGCGTAGCTGAGGCCCGCGCCGAAACCGAGCAGCAGCGCCAGCTGACCGCCCTTGGCCTTGCCCGACACCAGCATCTCCTCGATGGCCAGCGGGATCGAGGCGGCGGAGGTGTTGCCGGTGTTCTCGATGTCGTTGGCCATGGGGATGTCGTCGGCGAGGCCGAGGTTCTTCTTCATCAGCTCGTTGATGCGGGAGTTCGCCTGATGCGGGACGAACACCTCGATGTCTTCCTTGGCGACGCCCGACACCGCGAGCGCGGTCGACAGCGCGCGCGGGAGAGTGACCGCCGCCCAACGGAATACGCGCTGCCCCTCCATCCGCAGCGACATCCGCCCGACGGGTTCGACCGCCGGATCGGTGCCCTGCAACGCCTGCGCCTTGTTCATGAACTCGAGGAAGTCGACATCCTGAGCGATGGCCTCGGCGTTCTCGCCGTCGCTGCCCCACACCGTCGGGGAGATGCCGTTCTCCTCGCTCGGGCCGACCACGACCGCGCCCGCGCCGTCGCCGAAGATCATGGCGGTGCCGCGGTCGGTCGGGTCGAGGCCGACCGTCATCGTCTCCGCGCCGATCACCAGCACGTACTCCGCCGAACCCGCGCGGATCAGATCGGCCGCCACCCCGAGGCCGTAGCCGAAACCGCCGCAGCCGGAGGTCAGATCGAAGGCGGGGATGCCGTTCATGCCCAGGTCGTAGGCGACCGAGGGGGCACCGTGCGGGGTCAGCTTGAGCCAGCTCGAGGTGGCCAGGATCAGCGTGCCGATCCGGGACCGGTCGATGCCGCTGTTGGCGATCGCGCGCTCGCCCGCGGCCGCCGCGATCGAGCGCAGCGTCTCGTCACCGCTGATCCAGCGGCGGTTGCGCACGCCGGTGCGTTCGAAGATCCACTCCGGCGTGGAGTCCAGCACCTCGCACACCTCGGCGTTGCTGACGATGCGCTTGGGACGGTAGGCGCCGATGCCGAGCATCGCTACATTCTCGCGACCCCTGTTGACTGCAATGCTCACCACGGTGCCTCACACGACCCTTCACCACTGACCGGACCAACGAATCCAGGCTAGCCCAGGCGAGCAGGCAGGCCCAGATTCAGCCCAGGAGAGGGGGACCTTCAGCCCAGCGCGAGGTCCTTCAGGCTCAAAATGGACCGGTACTGGAGGCCCTCGGCGGCGATGACCTCGGCCGCACCGGTCTCGCGGTCGACCACGGTGGCCACCCCGACCACGGTTGCTCCGGCGTTGCGGAGCGCGCGGACGGCGGTCAGGGGGGAGTTGCCGGTGGTCGTGGTGTCCTCCACCACGAGCACCCGCTCACCGGCCACGTCCGGGCCCTCGATCTGGCGTTGCATGCCGTGCGTCTTGGCGGCCTTGCGCACCACGAACGCGTCGAGCGGTCGGCCGGGCGCGTGCAGCATGGCCAGCGCCACCGGGTCCGCGCCCATCGTGAGCCCGCCCACGGCGTCGAACTCCCAGTCCGACACCAGCTCTCGCAGCAGTTTGCCGATGAGCGGGGCGGCCTGATGCTGGAGGGTGGCTCGGCGCAGGTCCACGTAGTAGTCGGCCTCCTTGCCCGACGACAGGATGACCTTGCCGTGCACGACGGCGAGCTCCCGCACGAGCTCGGCCAATCTGTCCCGGTCCGTGGTCGACTCGATCATTTCCGTGTGTCCTTCCGCCTGCGTTGAACATGCCTGGTGAGCGCGACCCGAACGGGCCGCGGAGGTGCGATCGACGACGAGTCAGGATATGCCGGGCGGCGGCGCGGCGCGCAGGATCACCGGGGTGCGGGACCCTGGTACGGACGGAAACCCGGGTGGAAGGGCCCACCGGGACGTTCGGGCAGCTCGTCCTCGGCGAAGGTGTCCGCGGGCTCGGCCGCGGGCGGCTTGTCGTCCGCGGGCTCGTCGGGGACCTCCTCGGCGGGCGGCCAGTTGCGCCGGACGCGGTTGCGCGGATCGGGCACGACGGCCAGCGCCGGGCGGCGCGGGGGTTCGGCGGGTTCGGAATCCGATTCGCCCGCAATGTCTTTCACGAGGGGCGCGTAGTCCTCGGCGTCCTCGTCGCGGTACTCGTAGCGGTAGGTCCGGTCGTCGTCGTCCGGTTCGTCGTCCTCGGACGGGCGCGGCCGATCCGGTTTCGGCGCGGCGTCGGGCCGGGCGGGCTGCTCGCCCCCGGCGACCGGCGGCAGCACGTGCAGCAGGCCGGACAGCCGCAGCACGGCGTCGATCGCGGCCTCCCAGTCCTTGGCGGAGGTGCCGACGGGCAGCATGCCCAGGGTCCAGTTGCCCTCGCTCCACAGCTGCTGCACGGTCTCGGGCAGCGTCTCGATGAAGGCGACCATGCGCTGGTCGACGGCGTGCCGGGCGATATCGGGGTTGGTGGCGAAGACGACCCGGTCGCCGATCGCGCCGAGCAGTTCCAGATCGGCGTCCTTGGGCGGCGAGGCGGTCTTGAGGCGTAGGTCGATGTCGATGTCGGAACCGATCTGGCGACGGACCGCGACCAGGGTCGCCGCGTCCTCCAGATCGAACAGCACGAACTTCTCGCCGCGCCGGTTACCGGAGACCACGTCGACCGCGGACAGGTACCCGAGTTTCGCCATCGCGCCCCGACGCCAGGTCGAGGCGAGCGACGGCTCGACCGAGACGTAGGTGTAGCCCTGCGATTTCGCCCACACCTGACGCACGTGACCGGTCCGCTGCCGCTGGAGCCGATCGAAATACAGCAGCACGATCGCACCCACCAGTGCGACCGCCGCCAGCCCGAACCACATCGCCGTCATCGCCATCGATGTCGAGTCTAAGGCCCGCGTCCACGCCGGGGGCGCGGCGGCACGTCGTGTTCGGGCGCGAGCTAGCGCGGGCCCGACAGCGCGGTGCTGATGATGATCTTGGCGAGGATGGAACCGTCGGGACCCTTGTCGCCCTGGACCACCACCATATCGCCGGGGTGCAGGTCGGCCACCTTGCCCGAACCCGACGAGATCACTTGGGTTTTCGCGTCGGTGCGCACGGTGACGTTCGCGCCGAGCAGCGATTCGATGGTGAGCGTGGCACCGTCGTTGGCGCTGATCGTGCCCATGGTCGCGCCGAGGTTGTCGATGTCGCCCAGACCCGGCAGCGCCGGAATGCTCGGATTGGGTCCGCGGGAGGCGCCCGGCGGCGCCACCGGCACGCGGCTGGTCGGCGCCGAGCGGGTGGTGGTGCCCGCGGCCGCGCTCGAATCGGAGTCGTTACCGCCCGCCAGGAGCATGCCCACCGCCACGCCGCCGAGCACGACGAGCACGAAGATGCCCAGGGTCAGCCCGATCCACAGCCCGGTGCGATTGCGCCGCGGCGGCTCGACGGGCAGCCCGGTCGGGCCGTAGGGCTGATCCGGCCCGCCCGGCGAATTCCACAGCGGCGCTTGGGTTCCCGAGCCGCTCTCGTAGCCGCCCCACTGCGCGTCGTAGGACGGCATCTCGCGGGTGGGCTGCGGGCCGGGCGGGCCGCCGTACTGGTACGGCTCGGTCGGATTCGTGCCGTACCCGTACGCCTCCGTGTACTCGGAGGTGTGCAACGGCGGCTCGCCCGCGGGGCCCGGACCGCCGACCCGCCGCGTCGGCGGCTCGGACGACTCCGGTCGCTGCGCCCACGGGTCGCTCGGATTCGTCATGCGAACCAGGGTAGGTGCAGATCCGCTCAGCGGCCGACAATCAACCCGTCGCCGTCGGGGGAGACGTTGACCTTCACCAGGTCACCGTCGCCCACCTCACCGGCCAGCAATTCCTTGGCCAGCGAGTCGCCGATCGCCTGCTGGATGAGCCGGCGCAGCGGCCGGGCCCCGTACACGGGGTCGTAACCGCGCACGGCCAGCCAGAACCGGGCCGAATCGCTGACGTCCAGCTTCAGCCGCCGCTGCGACAGGCGCTTCTGCAACTGGGCCAGCTGGATGTCGACGATGTCCTCGAGCTGCTCCTCGTTGAGCGGGTGGAACATCACCACGTCGTCGAGGCGGTTGAGGAACTCCGGCTTGAAGGCCGAGCGGACCGCGTTCATGACGTGTTCCTTGTCCGCGCCCGCACCCAGATTGGAGGTCAGGATGAGGATGGTGTTGCGGAAGTCGACCGTGCGGCCCTGGCCGTCGGTCAACCGGCCCTCGTCGAGCACCTGCAACAGGATGTCGAACACGTCCGGGTGGGCCTTCTCGATCTCGTCGAACAGCACCACCGTGTACGGCCGCCGCCGCACCGCCTCGGTCAGCTGACCGCCCTGGTCGTAGCCGACGTAGCCGGGCGGGGCGCCGACCAGGCGGGCCACCGAGTGCTTCTCGGAGTACTCGCTCATGTCGATGCGGATCATGGCCCGCTCGTCGTCGAACAGGAAGTCCGCCAACGCCTTCGCGAGTTCGGTCTTGCCGACGCCGGTCGGGCCGACGAACATGAACGAGCCGGTCGGCCGGTTGGGGTCGGCGACCCCGGCCCGCGCGCGGCGCACGGCGTCGGACACCGCCTCGACGGCCTCTTTCTGCCCGACCACGCGCTTGCCCAGTTCGTCCTCCATGCGCAGCAGCTTCTGGGTCTCGCCCTCGAGCATGCGGCCCACGGGAATCCCGGTCCACGACGAGACCACCTCGGCGATATCGTCCGGGCCGACCTCCTCCTTGAGCATGACCTGCCCGTCGGGCGCGGCGCCCGCCTTCTTCTCCGCCTCGGCGAGTTCCTTCTCCAGCTGGGGAATTCGGCCGTAGCGCAGTTCGGCGGCCTTGCCCAGATCGCCGTCGCGTTCGGCGCGCTCGGATTCGCCCTTGAGCGATTCGAGCTGCTCCTTGATGACGCGCACCGAGTCGATGGCCTGCTTCTCGTTCTGCCAGCGGGTCATCAGCTGGTTGAGCTTCTCGCGGTCGTCGGCGAGTTCGGAGCGCAGCTTCTCCAGCCGCTGCTTGCTGGCCTCGTCGGTCTCCTTGGCGAGGGCCATCTCCTCGATCTCCAGACGCCGTACCGCGCGCTCGATCTCGTCGATCTCGACCGGGCGGGAGTCGATCTCCATGCGCAGCCGCGAGGCCGACTCGTCGACCAGGTCGATCGCCTTGTCCGGCAGGAACCGGGAGGTGATGTAGCGGTCCGACAGCGTGGCCGCGGCCACCAGGGCGGAGTCGGTGATGCGCACGCCGTGGTGCACCTCGTAGCGCTCCTTGAGCCCGCGCAGGATGCCGATGGAGTCCTCCACCGACGGCTCGCCGACCAGCACCTGCTGGAAGCGGCGTTCCAGGGCCGGATCCTTCTCGATGTGCTGGCGGTACTCGTCGAGCGTGGTCGCGCCGACCAGCCGCAGTTCGCCGCGGGCCAGCATGGGCTTGATCATGTTGCCCGCGTCCATGGCCGACTCGCCGGTCGCGCCCGCGCCGACGATGGTGTGCAGCTCGTCGATGAACGTGATGATCTGTCCCGCACTGGATTTGATCTCCTCGAGTACGGCCTTGAGCCGCTCCTCGAATTCGCCGCGGTACTTCGCGCCCGCGACCATCGCGCCCAGATCGAGCGAGATCAGCTTCTTGCCGCGCAACGACTCCGGCACGTCCCCGGCGACGATGCGCTGGGCCAGGCCCTCCACGATCGCGGTCTTGCCGACGCCGGGCTCGCCGATCAGCACCGGGTTGTTCTTGGTGCGGCGGCTCAGCACCTGCACGACGCGGCGGATCTCGGTGTCGCGCCCGATGACCGGGTCGAGCTTGCCCTCGCGGGCGGCGGCGGTGAGGTCGGTCGAGTACTTCTCGAGCGCCTGATAGGTGCCCTCGGGATCGGCGGTGGTGACGCGCGCGTTGCCGCGCACGGTCGTGAACGCCTCGCGCAGCGCGTCTTTCGTCGCGCCGTACTTCAGCAGCAACTGGGAGATGTCGGAATCGCCGTCGGCCAGCCCGACCATCAGATGTTCGGTGGAGACGTACTCGTCGCCGAGTTCGGTGGCGAGCCGCTGGGCGGCGGTGATGGCGGCCAGCGCCTCCCGGCCGAGTTGCGGGGAGGTGGTCGCCCCGGTCGCGCGGGGCAGTCGCTCCACGATGTCCTGGGCCTCGCGCCGGACCGTTGCCGGGTCGACGCCGACGGCCTTCAGCAGCGGGGCGGCGATGCCGTCGGTTTGATCCAGCAACGCCACCAGCAAGTGCCCGGGACGGATCTCCGGGTTACCGGCGGCCGAGGCCGCCTGGAGGGCGGCGGTCAGGGCCGCCTGGGTCTTGGTGGTGGGATTGAACGAGTCCACATTCACCTTCCTACGGGTCGGGACAGAGGGCTTTCGACAGATCCAACGCGCCAGAGGTTGAGTCTGTTCCGCTCAAGTTTGGAAAATTCGGTCCGGGAACGCAATGCCCGCTCGCCTCCCCGATGATCCGCCCGGGCCGTCCTACGATGGGCCGGACGTCCGAATTGTCCCCGAGTCCTCCGACCTGGTCACCCCGCCGGAAAGGATCACCGCGGCGATGCGCGCGATGGTGGTACGCGAATCGGGCGCGATCCCCGAACCGGTCGAACTCCCCACCCCCGCCGTGGGCGCGGGCGAGATCCTCGTGCGCCTGGCCGCGGCCGGGCTCACCGGCTACGACCGGATGCTGCTGACGGGCCCGCCCGCCGGATTCCCGCTCGTCCCGGGCGTCGACGGGGCGGGCACGGTCGCGGCGGTCGGGCCGGGGGTGCGCGGTTTCGCGGTGGGCGATCGGGTCGTGGGCGCCTTCCGCACCCGGCCCGGCACCTGTGCCGAATTCGGCGCGAGTCCGGTCACCGGCACGATCGCCCGCCTCCCCGAGGGCATCGGCCTCGTCCAGGCCGCGGCCCTGCCCACCGCCGGGCTGATCGCCCAGCGCCTGGTCGACGCCGCCGAGCCGGGTCCGGGGCAACGGGTGCTGATCAACGGGTCGGTGAGCGAAATCGGTTCGCTGGCAACGCAATTGGCGAAGGCTTCGGGGGCGCACGTGCTCGCCGTCGCCCGCGCCGCGGACGCCGACCGCATGATCCGCCTGGGCGCGGACGAGGTGATCGATCCCCTGCGCGCGCCCGTGGCCGAACAGCTCCGCCACGACCACCCGCGCGGCGTCGACGTGCTGTTCGATCCGGTGTCGCCGCCCGCGGTCCTGACCCACCTGTGCCGCCTCGTACGTCCCGGCGGTCTGGTCCTGAGCACGCTCGGGGCCGCCGACGCGGACCGGCTGCGGGCGGCCGGGCTGCGCGGCGGCAATATCGGACCGTCCGGCGACGCGGACGACCTGCGCCGACTCCTGCGCCGAGTGACCGCGGGCGACCTCGTAATCCCGGTCGACGTGGCCCGGCCGCTGACCGACCTGGGCGCGGTGCTCGCGGCCGCGGACGGCGGCAAGGCGGTTCTGGTCATCTGAGCGCGCCCCGAGGCACCGGCACGTCGGCGTTTCGCCTCGGCGGGTGTGGGTCAGTCAATACCTCTATAACCGAGCGATCCCGCCGCGTTCGGGGATACTTGACTCCGAAGGACCGCCGATCCGGTGTGCGGTCCCCGGGCAGATACATGCAGAAAGGAAGCTCGTCGTCGTGGATGCGCGTTCGGCAGCGCTGGTCCGCGCCAACTTCCGGTCGATTCTCGAGGCGCCCAACGGGCCCGAACGGTTGATCAGCGCGTTCTTCGGTCATATGTTCGCCGAGAATCCCGCCCTGCGTGAACTCTTCCCGCCCGCGATGGACATGATGCCGAAGAAGGTGGCCACGGCCATCCAATTCGTGCTCGATCATCTCGAGGACTGGGACCGGGCGCAGCGGTTCCTGGAACAACTGGCCCGCGATCACCGCAAGTACGGTGTCGAGGCGGCGCACTACGACATCGCGGGCCGCGCGCTGGTCGCGGCGTTCCGGACCTATCACGGCGCGACCGGCTGGAGCCGCGAGCTCGAGGAGGGCTGGCGCGATATCGGCATCCTCATCTCGGCATCGATGGCGATCGGCGCGAATTCGGACAAATCCCAACCGTTTTGGGAGGCGACCGTGGTCGGGCACCGGCGGGTGCTCGACGATCTGGCCATCGTGCGGTTGCAGTCCGACAGCCCGATCCCCTATCAGGCCGGGCAGTACGTGCCGGTCTCGATCCCGCAGCGCCCCAAGATGTGGCGCTACCTGTCCCCCGCGATCCCCACGAATCCGTACGGCGAGATCGAGTTCCACGTCCGCAAGGTGCGCACCGGCTGGGTGAGCCCGGCGATCGTGAACGAGACCCAGGTGGGCGACCGCTGGGCGATCGCGGGTCCGCTGGGCGGGCTGCACGTTCGGCGCGACACCCGCCGCGACGTGCTGATGATCGGCGCGGGCACCGGCGTGGCCCCGCTGCGCGCCCAGCTGATCGAGATGGGCCGGCGCGGCCAGAACCCGCGGGTGCACTTCTTCATCGGCGGCCGCTACCCGTGCGATCTCTACGATGTGGAGAACATGTGGCAGCTGTCGCTGAGCAATCCGTGGCTCACGGTGGTTCCGGTGTGCGAGAACGAGTCCAATCCGTGGTGGCATCCCTATCCCCCGGCCGATCCGCCGTTCGGCATGCACCGCCGATTGATCGGTAACCTGGGCGCGGTGGTGGCGAGTTTCGGCGCCTGGGCCGACCGGCAGATCCAGATCGCGGGCTCGGCGCGCATGATCGCCGACACCAAGCGGGCGCTGCTGGCGGTCGGCACGCCCGAGTCGATCATCATGACAGATCCCGTCTGATCGAAAGGCGATACCCCAGGTGACCATCGGCCCCGACGAGACCGGGGAGATCCGGCTCGACGCCCAGGAGTGGACCTCGACCGTGGTCGGCCATCACCGGCTGCGGCACGACCTCGCGGTGATCCGGCTCATCGGGGAGTTCGTGCCGTTCGCGGCGGGCCAGTCGGTCCAGGTGCAGGTGCCGCGGCATCCCGGGCTGCGGCGGCGGTTCTCCCCCGCGCTGCCTCCGTCGCTGGACGGCAAACTGGAATTCCACGTGCGCACGGTGCCGGGCGGCTGGTGCAGCGGTTCGATCGTGGCCGACACCCGGCCCGGCGATCAGTGGCGGATCAGCGATCCGGCGGGGTGGCTGTCGGTCGACGATTGGGCCACCGACGTCGTATTGATCGCGGGCGGAACGGGTTTGGCGCCGCTGCGCGCGCTGCTGCTGGATCTGAGCCGCCGTCCCGAACCGCCGCGCACGCATCTGTTCGTCGGCGGCCGGTCCCCGCGCGACCTGTACGCCTCGGACATGCTCTACCTGCTGGCCGGTGAATTGCCCTGGCTCACCGTGGTTCCCGTGGTCGAGTCGGCCGACGATCCGGGCTGGGTCGACGAATGGTACGAGCGCTGCCGGGTGGACGTCGGCTTCGATGTGGACGAGATGCTCGAGGGCACCCTGGCCGACGTGGTCGGCGATATGGGCCCGCTGCTGCATCACCAGGTCCTGGTGTGCGGCTCCCCCGCCATGACCCGGGCAACCGTGGACCGGCTCATTCTCACCGGCACCCCCGCGGAAGCCATTCGCTACGAAGGGGTTTGATCAGAACAGCGGGTCGTGGCGGATGTGCTCGGCGGGTGTGCCCGCGGCCATGAGCCGGAATTTGGTGGTCTGCACCATCGAGGGCGAACCCACGATCTGGACGTCGTGCTCGGGCCACGGCCCGGCGGCGGCCACCACCTTGCCGATCTGCCCCACCCGCCGCTCCGCCAGGCCCGGGTAGGCGGGCTCGGGTTCCCCGGATTCGCAATGCCACCAGGGGTTCTCGTCGCTCTCGACGACCGGGACGACGGTCAGCCACTTGTGCGCGAGCGCCAGATCGTTCAGCGCGGGCAGATCGTAGAGATCGCAGGGGTGGTGGCCGCCGACGAACAGGTGCACCTTGGGATTCGAGCGCCGCTGGGTCATGGCCATGAGTTGCGCTCGCAGCGGGGCGATTCCGGTGCCGCAGGCGACCATGAGCAGTTTGCGCCGGGTGTTGCGCGGCACGCCGAGTCCGCCCATCGGCGCGCCCAGCAGCCACTTGTCCCCGACCCGGGTGTGTCCGACGACGGCCGGGCTGACCCAGCCGCCGCTGACCGCGCGGATGTGGAACTCCACCTCGTGGTCGGCGGTGGGCGGGGTCGCCGGGGACAGATAGCGCCACATCCGCGGCCGGGCCGGGATCTGCACGCTCACATACTGTCCGGGCGCGAACCGCATGGCCTGGTCGAGGCGCACCCGGACCACCGACAGATTGCTCAGCACCGCGCGATGCTCGACGACCGTGCCGGTCCAGTACGGCGGCGTGTCCTCCTGCTCGGCGGCGCTCATCATGGTCTCGGCGATCAGGCCGATGCCCGCGCGCCAGGCTCGTTCCACCTCGTCGGTCCACAGTTCGGTGCCCGCGTAGCCGCGCAGCGCGGCCTGCAACGACTCCCCCACGGCCGCATAGTGTTCGGCGGTCACGCCGTACTTGCGGTGGTCGCGCCCGAGCTGGGCCAGGAACGGCAGCAGCGCGCCGGGCTCCTCGAGCCGGTCGATGACGAAGCCGATGGCCTTGACCAGCCGGTCGCGCTGGGCGTCGAGGGCGGCGGGGAACAGGTCGCGGATGTGTGGATGGTCGGTGAACAGGATCGCGTAGAACGAGCGGGCGAGCCGCTCCGGTCCGCCCTCCTCCGCAGCAACCGCCTTGAACGTCGTTCTCATCAATGCGACGGTCCGCGAATCCATATGTCTCACAACCCCATTTCGCATGCGAACACGGGCCGCGCCGACGGGTGTAGGGTACCGCGCACTCGACGGCAGCCGATGTCGAACGAGTCTAAGCGAGGTTTGCCAGGTGCGGACCGAGTCGTCTGAAGAACACGTGTGTAATTCCCCCGAAACCAGGCCGAGGCGGGTGAAAACTCGACGAAACCGACCGTTTGCCTATGACACACCGGCGTTTTCGATATATGAATCACCCGTCTGGCACGGTTCTATCTGAAATACTCGGATTTACAGCGATCTTGGAGCAACCATCAGTGGGTCGGCGAGCCCTCGTGCGCGGGTAATGAAACCGACCTTCCGGCAATGAATTTCCGGGTGCCATTCACATTTCGAGACGAAATGCGGACCGGTGCCGCCCGAGCACGCCGACGGAATTCCAGCACACCGCGCGCAAACGAAAACAGCGCCCCCGTCGCCGGAGGCGCTGTGCCACAGATGTTTCCGTGCGCCGGATCAGTGGCGCTTGTTGCGCGGCTGCCAGACCACCAGGGCCGTGCTGCGCTGGGACAGCTCCGGCAGGTAGCGCGAGCGCAGCCGCTCGACCTCGGCCGACAGCTCGCGGACCCGCTCCTGGAGCGCCTCGACCTGGTTGGTGAGTTCGATGATCCGCTTGATGCCCGCGAGATTGACGCCCTCGTCCTGCGACAGCCGCTGCACCTCGCGCAGCAGCTCCACGTCGCGGGCCGAGTAGCGCCGCCCGCCGCCCGAGGTGCGTTGCGGCGTCACCAGTCCCAGCCGGTCGTAGGTGCGCAGGGTCTGCGCGTGCATACCGGCCAACTGCGCCGCCACCGAGATCATGAAGTACTCGGTGCCGGACGTCCTCTTCTCGCGATCACCGTCCATCACGAACCTGCCCATCCCGCCCGGGGGTCGAACCCACCGGCCTTCTCCGCCTCCGCGTAGGCGCGCAACGCCTCGGAGGCATCGTCGTCCAGCTTCTGCGGAACCGCGACCTTCACCGTCACGAGCAGATCACCGGCGCCGCCACCGCGCTTGGGCACGCCGCGCCCGCGCACTCGCAGGGTACGCCCGTCGGCGGTGCCCGCGGGCACCTTCACCCCGACGCGGCCGTCCAGCGTGGGCACGGAAACCGTTGTGCCCAGCACCAATTCGGCGTAGCTGACCGGCAGCACCAGGGTCAGGTCGTCGCCGTTGCGGCCGAAGACCTTGTCCTGCCCGACGTGCACGGTGACGAACAGATCGCCCGCGGGCGCGCCGCGCAGGCCGGCCTCGCCCTGACCCGCCAACCGGATCCGCTGACCGTCGCGCACCCCCGGCGGGATCCGCACGGTGATCGTGCGGGTCCGGTTCTGGATGCCGGTGCCGCGGCAGTCGGGGCACGGGTCGTCGATGATCGACCCGGTCCCACGGCAGTCGTCGCACGGCTCGCTGAACCCGAACGCGCCCTGGTTGCGGCTGATCACGCCGGTTCCGTTGCAGTGCGGGCAGACTCGCGGGCTGGTGCCGGGCTTGGCGCCGCTGCCGTGACACGTGGTGCACGGCGACGGACTGGTCATCCGCAGCGGCACGGTCACGCCCTGGGCCGCCTCGCGGAAACCGAGCGTGGTCTCGGTCTCCACATCGCTGCCCCGCCGCGGCCGGGACGACGCGGTGCGCGCGCCCCCGCCGCGATTGAACAGGCCGCCCAGCAGGTCGCCCAGGCCACCGTCGCCCGCGGCCGCGCCGCCGCCGAAGATGTCACCAAGGTTGAACTCGCTGAAACCGCCCTGTCCGGCGTAGCCACCACCCGGCGAGAAGCCGCCGCGGCCGAAACCGCCGCTGGCGAACAGCCGCCGCGCCTCGTCGTACTCCTTGCGCTTCTCCGGATCCGACAGCACGGCGTGCGCCTCGCTGACGGCCTTGAACCGCTCCTCGGCCTTGACGTCCCCCGGATTCTTGTCCGGGTGCAGGTCACGCGCGAGTTTGCGGTAGGCCTTCTTGATCTCGTCCTGGGTGGCGCCGGAGGAAACACCCAGTTCTTTGTAGAAGTCCTTTTCCAGCCACTCCCGATTCACCGGGCATCTCCCCCTTTCGTGTTACTCGTCGCCTGTGCCGGCATCCGTGCCAGCGTTCGTCGTATCCGGCGTCGCCGGATCCGCTACCGCGTCGGTGACACCGACCAGGGCGTGCCGCAGCACGCGGTCACCGAAGCGATAACCCTTGCGCATCACCACACCGATCACCGGATCGTGGCCCTCGCCCTCGTGCTGCACGGCCTCGTGCAGGGTCGGATCGAAGGACTCGCCCTCGACGCCGAACTCCTCGAGACCCTGCTTGCGCAGCGCGTCGGAGAGCTTGTCCGCCACCGACTTCAGCGGTCCGGCCTCGAGATCGCCGTGCGCGCGGGCGCGATCGAGATCGTCGAGGACGCCGAGCAGTTCGGTGACCACCGCGGCCTTGGCGGCGTCGACGGCGGCCTTGCGGTCGCGCTCGACGCGGCGGCGATAGTTCGCGTACTCGGCGGTGAGCCGCTGCAGATCCGCGGTGCGCTCGGCGAGCTCACCGCTGATGATCTCGGCGAGGGAATCCGCGCCGTTCTCCGAGGCGGCCCGGGGCGAATCCTGCTGCGCCCCAGCGGAATCGGCCGACCCCGCGGCGGCGCCGTCGGCCGCCGCGGGCTCGCGAACCTCGGACCCAGCCGGATCTACCTTGCGGTTGTCCACGATGGTGATTGGCTCCTGTTCCGGGTCCTTGTCGGTCACTTCTTCTCCGGCTCTTCCACGACCTCGGCGTCCACCACGGTGTCATCGGCGTCGGAGTTCGGGGCGGTGCCGTTGCCGGACGCCGCGCCCTCGGCCGCGCTGGACTCGTAGATCGCCTGGCCCAGGGCCTGCGACTCGGTGGCCAGCTTCTCCACCGCGGACTTGATGGCCGCGATGTCGGTGCCCTTGAGCGCCTCGTTGGCGTCGGAAATGGCCGCCTCGACCTTGCCCTTGATGTCCGCCGGGACCTTGTCCTCGTTCTCGGAGATGAACTTCTCGGTCTGGTGGACCAGCGTCTCGGCCTGGTTGCGGGTCTCGGCCTCCTCGCGACGCTTGCGGTCCTCCTCCGCGTGCGCCTCGGCGTCCTTGACCATGCGGTCGATCTCCTCCTTGGACAGGCCGGAGCCGTCCTGGATCTTGATCGTGTTCTCCTTGCCGGTGCCCTTGTCCTTGGCGGTGACATGGACGATGCCGTTGGCGTCGATGTCGAAGGTGACCTCGATCTGCGGCACGCCGCGCGGGGCCGGCGGGATACCGGTCAGCTCGAACGAGCCGAGCAGCTTGTTGTGCGAGGCGATCTCGCGCTCACCCTGGAAGACCTGGATCTGCACCGAGGGCTGGTTGTCGTCGGCGGTGGTGAAGGTCTCCGACCGCTTGGTGGGGATGGTGGTGTTGCGCTCGATGAGCTTGGTCATCACCCCGCCCTTGGTCTCGATGCCCAGCGACAGCGGGGTCACGTCGAGCAGCAGGACGTCCTTGACCTCACCCTTGAGCACACCGGCCTGCAGGGCGGCGCCGACGGCGACGACCTCGTCCGGGTTCACGCCCTTGTTGGGCTCCTTGCCGCCGGTCAGCTCCTTGACCAGATCCGAGACGGCGGGCATACGGGTCGAACCACCCACCAGCACAACGTGATCGATGTCCTTGATGGAGATGCCCGCGTCCTTGATCACCTGCTGGAACGGCTGCCGGGTGCGGTCGAGCAGATCCGAGGTGATCTTCTGGAACTCCGAGCGGGTCAGCTGCTCGTCGAGGAACAGCGGGTTCTTCTCCGCGTCGACGGTGATGTAGGGCAGGTTGATCGAGGTGCTCTGCGAGGAGCTCAGCTCGATCTTGGCCTTCTCCGCGGCCTCGCGCAGGCGCTGCAGGGCCATCTTGTCCTTGGTCAGATCGATGCCCGAGCTGGCCTTGAACTTGTCGACCAGCCAGGTGACGATCCGGTTGTCCCAGTCGTCGCCGCCGAGGTGGTTGTCACCGGCGGTGGCGCGGACCTCGACCACACCCTCACCGATCTCGAGCAGCGAGACGTCGAAGGTGCCGCCGCCGAGGTCGAAGACCAGGATGGTCTGTTCCTTCTCGCCCTTGTCCAGGCCGTACGCCAGCGCGGCCGCGGTGGGCTCGTTGACGATGCGCAGCACGTTGAGGCCCGCGATCTGCCCGGCCTCCTTGGTGGCCTGCCGCTGGGCGTCCTCGAAGTAGGCGGGAACGGTGATGACCGCGTCGGTGATCTCCTCACCGAGGTAGGACTCGGCGTCGCGCTTGAGCTTCATCAGCACGCGCGCGCTGATCTCCTGCGGGGTGTACTTCTTGCCATCGATGTCGATGTTCCAGTCGTTCTCACCCATGTGCCGCTTGACCGACTTCACGGTCCGGTCCACATTGGTGACGGCCTGGTTCTTGGCGGGCTGGCCGACCAGCACCTCACCGTTCTTGGCGAAGGCGACGATCGACGGTGTCGTCCGCGCGCCTTCCGAGTTGGCGACGACGACCGGCTCACCGCCCTCGAGGACGGCGATAACCGAGTTCGTGGTCCCGAGGTCGATACCGACCGCACGAGCCATGGTGGATTCCTCCTAGTTGACGTACATTCTCAGCAACACTGAGCGTGGTCGGCTCAATCCTGCCCCTCGACTCCGGCGGAGTCAACCACAGACTTGAGTGTTACTCGCTCAACCTTGCTTCGATCTGCTCAACGACCACCCCGGACGGATGATTCCCGTCGGGGCGAGATTTTTTCGGAGCGGATCAGCGGGAGCGGATCAGCGGGCCGCCGCGAGCACCTCGTCTGCGAGGTCGTCGTCGCGGGCCACCCGGGTGAGGGCGGCGGCCAGGTCGGCCTCGTGACCGGCGGGGCCGAGGCGGGCCAGTTCGTCGGCGTCGGTGGGCAGCCGCAGTTTGCGCGCGCCCGCGCGGGCCCGATCGTCGAATTGCGGCCGCGCCCAGGTCCAGACGTCCTGGATCTCGCGCAGGAAGATGTGCGCCCCGACCGGGCCGATGCCCTTGAAGCGCTGGAGCAGTTCGGCCGCGCGGCCGGGATCCCGCCCGGCCTGCTCGGCCAGGCGGCGCAGATCGCCGTCGTAACGGTCGAGCAGTTCCGCGGCGTTGGCCAGCAACTGATCGGCGGTGGATTCGTCGTAGCGCTTGTAGTGGCCCCGGCCCAGCGCGTCGACGAGGTCCTGCCACTCGGCCTCGGCGACGTGCCGCGGCGTGGTGTACCCGGACCGGATCAGCTCCCGCACCGCCTCCGCGGCGATCTTCGCCGAGATGGGCGCGCTCGACAGCTGCGCCAGTACGAGCAGCTGGAACAGTGGAGCGGGCTTGTCCCGCAGGGTGATTCCGGCCTCGGCGGCGTAGCTGGTCCCCGCCCGCTCCAGCAGTGCGCGCACGACCCGTTCGGGTGCTGGACTCATCGCGCCTCCCTTCGTCGAGCTGGGCATACCCGGGTGGGTGGGAGTCACACGGGCGCTCACCGGTCCAGCAGGGGGAAGCGGTTCGAGTGCAGGATTCGGGCGATGGCGGCGCGGCGGGCCTCGGGGAGGGTGTAGTCGGGGTGGGCGCGCAGGACGGCGGCGGCGTCGTGGAGGTGGGCCATCTGTCGTTCGGCCGCGCTCGCGGGATGGGCGGCCAGGACCGGGCGGCGGGGGTCGATCCGCCCGGCGGCGATCGCGGCGTCCACCCGGCGGGAGCAGCGGCACCACGCGGCCGGATTCGCCACGCCGCACGTCGCGTTCAGGAATCTGCCGAGCCGGGACTTGGCCCGCTCCAAGCGCTTTCGATACGCGGCCGGGGAGATGTCGAGAATCCAGGCGGCGTCGGCGGAGCCGAGTTCGAACACGTCGCCCAGCACGAAGGCCACCCGCTCCTCCCGCGAAAGGCATTGCAGCATGGCCTGACTGCACGTGAGCCGCACCTCGCGGGTGAGCACCGCGGCCTCGGGACCGCGGTACTCCTCCTCGGCCAACCCGTCGCGCAGTCCCCCGGCGAAGTCATCGAGGGACAGGCCCACGGCCTCCTGCGGGCTCGCGCGACGCAGATTCAGCAGATAGTTGACGCCGATGCGGTAGGCCCAGGTGGACAGCTTCGCCTCGCCCCGCCAGGTGTCGAGATGCCCGAGCACCCGCAGCAGGATCTCCTGAGCGGCGTCCTCGGCGTCGGCGACGTTTCCGGTCATTCGCAACGCGAGCCGATACATCGGATCCCGCAGCAGCCGAACGACCTCCGCGAGCGCATCGGCATCCCCCGCCGCCGCCCGCCCGACCAACTCCGCCTCCGCGTGCTCCACGGTTTCATCGTCGGCGTGGCGGGGCGGATGGGCAAGGGCCGCTAGGTGTATGAGGTCGTGACGTTGGTTACGCCGGTGCACAGGCGGCTGGCCGGAGGTTGGTTTCCGGCGGCTGAATGGGGTCGATGGTAGTTGTAGTGG
>NZ_JBIAMW010000017.1:0-141013 GCF_042874315.1 Nocardia sp. NPDC004068 | reverse complement strand
CCAGGCGATTCACGAGTCACACCCGGTCTGAAGAACCAGCACCACCCTGCCAGCCAGCCCCAGGCCAGCCACCACAAACACTTACAGGCGGTTCAGTTGAGACGGTCGGCGATGGCTTGGTGGGACAGGTTCTCCTCCCACCGCCACCGGAAGATCTTTTGAACCACTGGCCCCTGGATGGGGTCGGGTTCGAGCCGTGTTTTCTTGTGTCCCCTGGCGCGTTTCGCTGGGACGGGGTGCGGCACGGGTTTCGCTCGATACCCGTAGGGTGGTTTGCCGACGTTGTATCCCGCCTCGGTGTGGACGGCGAAACCGTCCCACGACTTTTCGAGCATCTCGGTGACATAGAACTCGGCGATGCTTTGCTTGACCCGGCGGGTCAAGACCTGAGTCGCGACCTTCTGTTTGCGGATTCCTTTGGTGGCCAGGGTGAACGGCTCGTCGGCGGCGAGCAGCCGCACCCCGTGCTGCTGGAGTTCGTGTTCGATGGTGGTACCGGTGTGGGTGAAGCGGGAGATCCGTTCGATGGATTCGCAGATCACGAAGTCGAAGCGGCGGTCCGGGCGTCGCGCCTCGGCCAGGAGGTCCTGGATCCCGCCGTCACGGGGAACGGGTATATCGAACTGTTCGTGGGCGTGGCCGTGCGAGGAGCAATCCTCACAGGTCAGGAGTCAACCAAACCGGGGGTAGCCCCTCTTCGGACGGGCCACGGCGGTCGTCCAGTTGGCATAGAACCAACCCGGTGCGCGTGCCCGACACCCCACATCAGAACGTCGGGCACCCGACAGATTTCAGGCCACCGCGTGGTAATCGGACAGTACGACTTCCTCCATCTGGTTACGAAATTGCCGTGCCAGCCCGGGGAACATCGTGGGGTTGAAGCCCTCTGCCGTCAGGTACCAACTTGCGCACCCGGAATTCCACGTCGTCCGAGACAGGCGCCGCTGAAGATCCGCATTGAATCTGTCCTGCGCGATCTCCCGCACGTCGAGATATCGGAGGCCCCAGCGTTCGATCATCTTCATCGACTCGACGATGTAGTCGATCTGCGCTTCCAGATAGATGAGCGCGGAGTTGTGTCCGGGACCGGAGTTCGGCCCGAACGTGAAGTGCAGATTGGGATAGCCGGACACGTGAACACTCTTGTAGGCGTACGCGCGCTCGGCCCATTCGTCCCCGAGGAGTCGTCCACCGCGACCGCGTACGGGGAACGGCGTGCCGGTCTTGCCGATCACCTCGAATCCAGTGGCGAAAACAATGGCATCGAAGCGATGTTCGACTCCTTCGACGGTTTGGATTCCGCGCTCGGTGAGCCGGACGATCGGGAAGGTGTAGAGCTTGCACTTGTCGCTACTCAGTGCCGGGAGGTAGGTGTTCGAAACTAGTAGCCGCTTGCAGCCCGCCCGGTAGTCCGGCGTGAGCTGGCGTCGTGTCCACTTGTCGTCGACTTGGATCCTGAGTTGCAGTCGTGCCGCAAGCTCCAACAATGTTGTCAGCTGTGTCGGCCACACGACACCCAGCCCCATCGCCTCATGAGCCCAGAAGAGTGCGGTCCGTGCCAGATCCTCGGTGAGCGGCAGTCGTTGATACATCACCCTGGCCCAATCCGGCACCCGGTACTGCGGGCGCGGTAGCACCCATCCCGGGGTGCGCTGGAAGACCGCGACCCGATCAGCCCGCTTCACCAGCTCCGGAACGATCTGCACCGCACTCGCGCCGGTTCCGATGACGGCCACGGCCATGCCGGTCACGTCCAGGTCCGGGTTCCAGTGGGCGCTGTGAACCGTGTGGCCGCGATAGTCCTCGATGCCGTCGATGCTGGGCAGACTGGCGGTGGACAGTGGTCCGGTCGCCATCACGACGGAGCGAGCCTCGAGAACTTCCTCACCACCATCGATCACCGCCCGGACTCGCCAGACTCCGGCACCTTCGTCGAAATCGAGTCCAACAACGTTGCGGCCGTATCGAATTCGATCGACCAGATCGTATTCTCTGATTACCTCGCGAAGGTAGGCGAGGATTTCACCGCCATCGGAGTATCCGTGCGACCATCTCGGATTCGGAGCGAACGAGAACGAGTACAGCATCGACGGAATGTCGCAGGCAACTCCGGGATACGTGTTGTCGCGCCAGGTGCCGCCCGGGTCGAGTTCGCGCTCGAGCAAAACGAAATCCTCGATCCCCGCCTGCTTCAGCCGGACCGCAACACCGATCCCGGCGAACCCCGCGCCGATGATCACCACCCTGGCCGTTTCGGGAACGTCAGCGCTGACGACGTCTCCGATGTGGGTGATCATGCCGCGACAACCGGTTCGAAGGTGAGCTCGTTGATCCAGGAGGGAATCGGACCCAACATCCGCTTCGGATAGTGCGCGGTAACGGTGAGCAGGGTGTTCCCCAGCAGCCGATGGTACGGATGGGCCGGGTTCATGATCATTTCGCCGTAGTACTTGATGACGTGATAGATCGGATTGCGCCGAGTCGCGATGCTGCGATCGCCGATGATGCCAAACTTGCGAATGGCATCGAAGAGCTTCTGTTCGTCGAGCCCCATCTCGACGATGCTGTCGTGCACGCGGGTCAACAACGGCAGCCCGGTGAGGATGCCGACGATCATGGACGGGCGCAGCGCGGTTCCGACCGTTTCGATAATCAGCTGATGCAAAGGACTCGCCCCGATCATGTCCAGGACATGGAAATCGACCGCCAGATGCCGGGACTCGTCAGCATTGATCTTCTGAAAGACCTTGTGACACAGGGGGTCCTTGATTTCATCGAGCAAGAACTTGAGCAGCGCGCCGTCGAGCGCCACCTCCAGCATCGGGATCGCCGAACCCAGCACCGACAGCGGCATGTCGTCGGCATAGTTGTCCAGCCAGTCGATGGCGAGCCGGATATTGACGTTCGGTTCCGGAATCTCGTCGTCCTCGAGCATCCCCCACCGACGCATGAGAGCCAACTCCGCGTTCGCGTGCTTCTGCTCTTCGGCGTGGAAGTAGCGATAGATCTCGGCGAGAGTGTTGTCCTCGGCCTGATGGGCGAGCGCGACGAAGGCGCGCGAACCCACCTGCTCGATCCACACGAGGTCGGACATGAACTGTTTGATCTTCGGTCGTTGCTCGGCGGTGATCGCATCGGCCCCGGGTTCTTCCCAGTCGAAATCACCAAGCGCCCACTGGCGCTGCTTGATGGTGTGCAGAGTGTGCTGCAATTCGATCGGCATCGCGTCACTCCTTCGCGATTGTGGACACCCGACTCACCCGGGCATCCGGAACTCACTGTGTCGCCGCGTGGGCCTCCCCCACGGCGAGTGCATTGCGCAAAAAGGCTCCGCTGAGGCTCAGCGCCATGCGAGCCTGCGGCAAGTACCTGAACAGAGCCGGGAAGACGTGCACCTGCCCCGGCCAGATATGGAGGCAGGACACCCCTCCGGCGGCCTTCACTCTGGCGTGGAGCGCGCGCGCGTCCCCGAGGAGCATTTCGGTCCCGCCGACGTGGATCATGATCGGGCAGATACCCCGGAAATCCGCGTCGAGCACCGAGATCTCCCGCGCCGAGGCACCCGCGGTGTACAGGCCGACAACCCGGCTGACCGCCGCGGCCGCGGCGAACGGGTCCTTCTGTCTCCGGTTGCGTTCTCGGGTCCGTGCCAAGTTGAGGGTCGCATCCGTGACCGGAGACAGGACGAGCAACGCTGCCGGCGGGTAACCGTCACCGCGACGACTTGCCGCGATGGCGGTGAGCGCCGTCACGATCGCCAAATATCCGCCGGCTGAATCGCCGGCCACGGCCACCGGAGCGCCACCTGCTTCCGAGGTCAACCAGCGGTAAGCGCGCCAAACATCATTGTTCGCGGTCGGGAATCGGAATCTTGGAGCTTTTCGGTAGCTCACCGCGAACACCGGTAACCCGGCCGCTGCGGACAGCTCGGCCGTCACACCTCGATGTGTTCGTGGCGAGCAAGCGACGAACGCTCCGCCGTGGATATAGAGCAACGCGGCCCCTCGCGCCGTGACGCCTGGCGCCCGGACCCATTCGCCGACCACGGTCCCGTCCTCGAAGTCGACACGCACGGGCGCGCATTCGACTCCATCCCGCGGACGGCTGACAAGGCGAAGCATGCCGGTCAATGCCCCATCGAGCAACACCAATCCCGGCGGGCTCGCGGGGATCGCGACCGACAGCGGGCGCATCACACTCCGAACTCCGAAACCCGTCAGCGTCGCAGAGAAGCCGGGGCGCTCATGTACCGCGAGGGTCGGCACGCAGGGGGGAGTTCCTGCGGACGGATGACTTCTTGCCGACCGCGTCCACTGACTCAACAGTCCGACGATGCGCCAGGACGCTCCATTGCGTACCACAGATAATAATGGTACATATCCGGTATCTTTGTTTCAATACCTACGTCAAAGCCAAACAGAAGCGGATGATTGTACGAATGCCCAGAAGCCGGGCGAGAATCGGACACAATCGACGCCCGAAACCCACGACCTGGATCGAAGGAACGATCACATCGCGATGAACTACGCCAGCTTGCTCGTGAAAGCGGTCGCGCTGATCAGGACGCCGGCCCCGACCGGAACGCCGGAACGGATCCTGGACGCGGCGCTCCGGCAGTTCGAAGTGGTCGGGATCAGCCGGACCACGGTCGAGGACATCACTCGCCGCGCGCGGCTGGCCCGCGTGACGCTGTACCGGCACTTTTCGAGCAAGGACCAGATCGTCGAGGCGGTGATACTGCGCGAGCTCGGCCGGTTCCTTGGAGAGTTGGAGCGCGAGGTCTCCGGACAGGCGACGCTCGAGGACAAGATTGTCGAAGGGTTCGTCTTCACGTTAGCCGCTGTCCGCGGGCACGCACTGCTCAACCGGCTGCTCGAGACCGAGCCCGAGTCCCTGCTCCCTTTCCTCACCGTCGACGCGGGCGGACTGATCGAGATCGCGTCGAGCTTCCTGACCGACCAGCTCGCCAGGGAACTCGTCGATGTGCGCCCTAACCGCGAATTGCATGCGGTCTCCGAGCTGACGGTCCGGGTCATCCTCTCGTTCATCCTCACCCCTTCCGCGCACATCCCTCTCGACACGGCCGATGATGCTCGACGATTCGCACGTCGGCACCTGCTCCCCCGGCTACGCGATGACACCACACAGCTGTGAGACAATTTTTGCGTCCTGTTTCACCCATGGTGGCTCCGCCGAGGCGGTCGCGCCGCGGCCGAACACCGTGCCGGACGACCGGCATACTCTGTGCCGTGACGATGAAATCGATCCGTTCCGGAACCAGACCGCCCACCGGACGCGACCCCGCGGACAGCCTGCTCGATGCCGCGGAGTTCTGCTTCGACCAGATCGGACCTGCCGCGACGACGATGGATGACATCGCCAGACAGGCAGGTGTCTCCCGCGCCACCCTGTACCGCACCTTCGCGAATCGGGAGGCCGTCGTCTCGGGTGTCATTCTCCGGGCCGCTCGCCGATATCTGGACCGAATCCGCCCCAGGATCGTGGCTGAACCCGATCTGGGGTCGGCGGTGCTCACCTTCGTGGAAACAACCATTCAGACTGCGACACAGGACAACTCGATCGCAGCCCTGTTCGTCAGCGACGATCGCCTCGCCGACACCGGGCTGTCGACTGAGACCTCGGTCGCACTCTTCGAGCTGGTGACAGAATTCCTGCGGCCAGTCTTCACCGCACACTGGACCGACCTACTGCCCGGTACCTCGGTAGATGACGCCGCCGAGTGGATCTTGCGGACGATCCTCAGCCTGCTCACCGTCCGAGGACCGAAACGACGCAGTCGTGACGGCTTGCACGACTACCTGGTTCACTACCTGCTCCCCGCTCTGGCCAGCACGGGCACGGCCGACCCCGGGCCGACGCCACCCCCTGGGGACAACTCGGCGAGCGACCCCTGCACCTGAGACAGATTTGCAGTACTGTCTCCATAGCACCGGCCGACGTACAGGGTGGAGCACACACCGATGGAATTCCCGCAGTTCGATGAAGAATGGGCCGGACAGATGTTGACCTCGGCGACAGCCGCGGGTGGACTGTCCGGATACCTCGATTTCCGCCACACCGAGCTCGACCCCGGTCGGCTGATCGCCGAGATGGCCGTACGCGACGAACTACTCACACCGTTCGGCAAGCTGCACGGCGGCTGCTTGTCGGCGATGGTCGATCATTGCCTGGGGGTCGTCTTCTACCCGGTCATCCCCCGTGGTTGCTGGGTAGCGACGACGGAGTTCAAATTGAACTTGCTTCGACCGGTCAGCGACGGGACATGTGTCGCGACGACCGAGATCATCGCCCTGACGAAGCGGTCGGGTGTCGCGCGAATCGACATCACGAATCACGGCAGGGCTGTCTGCGCCGCCCAGGGCACCGTCACCATCATTGCCAACCCGGACGCCAGGCCGTGAAAACGGCGATGACGACGGTGTCGGTACCGACCCGTGACGGGATCATGCTGACGGCCGATTACTACCACCACGATTCGGACCACCCGGCAGTTATCCTGCTCCACGGCGGCGGCCAGAGCCGCCACGCCTGGCGGACCTCGGCCTCGCGCCTCCACGAACGCGGCTACCCGGTCATCGTCTACGACGCACGCGGACATGGAGACAGCGATTGGTCCGCCGACGGCAGGTACGAGATCGAGCATCTCGCCGACGATCTGCTCGCTGTGCGGGAGCACTTCGAGCTCGATCGCGCCCCTGCCGTCGTCGGCGCGTCATTGGGTGGGATGACCATCCTCGGCACTCATCTGCTGGCACCCCCGGACCTGTGGGGAGCCGTGGTTCTGGTCGATGTCACTCCCCGGATGGAGTTCGCGGGCGCACGCCGGATCGTGTCGTTCATGTCGGCGCACCCGGACGGGTTCGCGAGTCTCGACAGCGCCGCGGACGTCATCGCCGCCTACAACCCCCATCGCGAACGGCCGGTCCGGCTGGAGGGGTTGCGCAAGGTGCTTCGACACCGCGATGACGGCCGATGGGTGTGGCGGTGGGATCCAGCGTTCATCGCGACACGCTTCGACGCCATTCACGGTGATCCGGCCGACGGGGCCGACCAGTTCGAGTCGCTGGTCGACACACTCCGGCTCGGAGCGGGTCGGATCACCGCGCCCACCCTGTTGGTTCGCGGGGGACTCTCCGATCTCGTATCCCATGACACCGTCGCCGAGTTCCTCGACCTCGTCCCGCACGCCGAGACCGTCGACATCGCGGGAACCGGTCACATGGTGGCCGGCGACGACAACGACGCGTTCACAGCAGCCGTCGTCGACTTCTTGAGACGAACCCTGTAACCCGACCGGCTTCGGGGCCGTCGGCCGACCGCGGCGAGCCGCCTATCCTGCACAGCATGCCGAGTCGGTCACTTCGCACGTCCTTCCGCAATCATCTACGAGAACAGGCCCTGTCCGCCGCGCGCACCTTGACCATCGAAAAGGGTTGGGAGCGAGTGCGGATGGGAGAGGTCGCCGACCTGGTCGGAGTATCCCGGCCGACCCTGTACAAGGAATTCGCGGACAAGAAGGGATTGGGTGACGCGCTCCTGGTTCAGGAGGCCGAACGCTTTCTCGCCGGGATCGACAGGATCCTCGAGGAGAACGCCGGAGATGTCGGCGGAGGCATCACCGCCGCCGTGCGATACACGATCGCGGAAGCCGAGACCAGCCCATTGCTCAGGGCTGTGCTCACCGCGAACCACGGCGTAGAGCCGGAAGCCACCGGCACCGGGATACTGCCGCTGTTGCCGACCTCGGCATCACTACTCCAGTTGGCATCCGAAGCCCTGGTCACGTGGTTTCTGGAGCATTTTCCAGCCCTCGACGCCACCGACGTGGCCGATGTCGTCGATGCGATGGTCCGGCTGACGGTCAGCGGTCTGGTCTTGCCGGCGGCCGACGCGTCATCCACCGCCGACCGGATCTCCAGGGTCGCCATCCGCTACCTCCACTTGGATGCGCTTTGAACCGTCGGATTTACAAGAACATAGGCATTGTTCAAATCTTGACAGAATGGCATATTTTGTAAATACTTGGCCGGTACCCAGCGGTTACACCCGGGAGCAGTCATGACGATCCACACAGCATCCGAACCCTGCGGCTCGGCCGGAAGTCGGCCCCCACGCCCTTACGACGAGGCCGATCTCTCCTCGACGGCGTTCTGGGCATCCAGTGCGAGCGAGCGGGAATCGACCTTCGCGGAGCCCGAACCGCCGGAATGCCATCGGGCGCTCATCGAAGAAGCGGTCTCGGCATGTCCCACCGGCGCATTGAGCGTCGAGGAATGAACGCTGTGGACCATCTGCAAGCCACCGAATTCCTGGACTGGCAGCACCCCGCCGTCCAGGAATTCACCCACGCGGCGGTCGACGGCGCCGTCGATCCCGTCGAGCAGGCCATCCGAATCTTCACCACGGTCCGTGACTCGATCTGGTACGACCCGTACACCGTCGCCGGCGATCCTCGGCAGTACCGAGCCAGCGTGGTCGCCATGTCCGAACGTGCCTACTGCATACCGAAAGCCGTGCTCCTGACCGCGGCCTGCCGCGCCGTCGGAATACCGGCCATGCTCGGATTCGCCGACGTTCGAAATCACCTGCAAACCGAAGCACTGAGGCAGCGCATGGGCGGTACCGATGTGTTCGTGTACCACGGGTACAGCCAGATGTTCCTGAAAGGACGCTGGGTCAAAGCCACACCCGCCTTCAACCGCGAATTGTGCGAGCGCTTCGGTGTAGAACCGATCGAATTCGACGGCGAACACGACGCGCTGCTGCACGCCTTCGCAGGCGATGGCAGTCGGCACATGGAATACCTGCGCGACCGCGGCCAGTTCGACGACCTACCGCTCGACGACATCCTCGACGCTCTCCGCGTGAACTACGGTGAACTCGTCGATGTGCCGTCAACCGTCTCGGATGCCTTCCGCCGCACCGAATGACCGATTTCCTCCGTGCGGGATGTCCACTGCGACACCGGATCACATTCCGCTGTCACTGTGGACCTCCGCGAAACGTGGACGGCCGATCGAGGGCAGTGGCCGCCACCTCGATCGCACGACGAAGGTTGGCCTCCTCGTCGACGACGCTGTGCGCGATCCCGCGGATGGCGTGTAGGCGCTCCGCGGGGTCCAGATCGGACCGCATTGCTTCGGTCGCAATCGCAGTCCACAACTCAGCACAGGTTCGCGCCTTACCCGCGGCGAGCAGAACCTGGGGGCTGCCGACCGCAGCGGCGATCTCGAAGCATCCTTCGGCGAGCAACCGGCGGAAAAGCCCGCCGCCGGTGCCGGCCTTCTCGATGAAAGCCGCGAGGTAGCGCAGAATCTCGTCGAGAGCCCCCGGGCTGAAGGCGGCCCGCCATCGATCGAGATCCTCGGCGAACGCACGCACTCCCTGCAATCCGGTGGTCGCACCGGCCGTGCCCCCCCGACTGACGACCGGGTCGGCCATGGTCGAAGCAATTTGACGGAAGGCGTCCGCGGCGACATTCCGCAGCGGCGGTAGACCTTCCGGCCATTCGATAAGGAACGTCGTGTGCCTCGTCGGAACCGGGAAGGACGTCGATGCCCGGGCCCGCGCCAGCGCTGCATAGGGCACCAGTTGGGTCTGCTCCCGGTCGTTGTCGACGACATGGGCGATTTCCGCGTCGTCGTCGTAGCCGATCACGACGATGTCGTGTCGGCTCATCCGCAACTTCACTCGCAGATACGGCAGTTCGGCGATATCCGCCCACGCCATAACCGGTCGGCCGGAGTCGATTTCGTTGGTCACCCACTTCCATCCGAGTTCTGGATCGTCAGTCGAGCGCGCGTCCACGGTTGCGCCGAGACGCGTCGGCAGATCGGTCTCCAGATCGGAGCCTCGGCCGACCAGGTAGAGAGGAGGGCGCAATTCCGACGAGCGCAGATAGCTGAAATCGAGCGCGCCGCTGAGGGTGAAGGTCAAGCCTTCCGAAGGTGGCCCGTTCCAGCCGAGCCCCGCCCACGCGAGTAGGTCCCGCTGGGCGCCGGAACCGCAATGGCCACCCAGACGGTGGGGGTAGGCGAGCACCAATCCGCTCACGTCAAACTCACCGGCAACGACGCCAGACCCCGGAATGACAGCCCGGGCCGCCACACCGGCTCCCCGTCCGCGGCCAAGCCGGGGAATCGCGCCAAAAGGCGTGGGAACAGCTCCATTGCCTCGGTCCTGGCCAATGCAGCCCCGAGACAGAAATGGATTCCCGACCCGAAGGACAGCGGGGCCGGATTGCGGCGGCGAAGGTCGAGGATGTCGGGGTCGTCATAGCGATCGGGATCGCGGTTCGCCGAACCCAGCAGCATCAGCACGACGGTTCCGTCCGGCACGGAGACATCACCGATGGCGGTATCGGCGAGCGCGGTGCGTCCGTTGGTCTGAACCGGCGCGTCATAACGGAGAAGCTCTTCGACCGCGTTCGACGCCAACGCCGGTTCGTCGCGGAGTGCGGCGAGTTGATCAGGATGGGCGAGCAGTGCGGCCAGCCCGTTGCCGATCAGATTGGTGGTCGTCTCGAACCCGGCGGCGAAAAGCAGGATGGCCGAGCCGACCATCTCATCCTCGTCCAGGGCGTCCGCACCCCGCGCGATCGCGAGACGGCTCAGAAGATCATCTTGCGGATCCGTCCGCTTCTCGGCCAACAGCGTCGAGAAATACTCGACCAATTGCGTTTCCGCATCCGCCGCTCGTCGGATTGCCGCAGTGTCGGAAGCGGGTTCGAGCGGCGCGAGCAAACACCGCACGAGCGGAGCGGCCGCCGCGCGATCGGATTCGGGCACTCCCAACAGGTCACCGATCACCGCCACGGGCAGTGGCAATGCGATCTCGGAGATGATGTCGATCCGTTCGCGCTCCGCCGCGGCATCGAGCAGATGGTCGATGCGTTCGGCGATTCGGGGACGCAACTGTTCGACGTGGCGGTGGGTGAACGCATCGGCGACCAAACGCCGCAGCCGCTCGTGATCGGGCGGATTACGGAACAGCATTGTGCGCCGGAAACGATGCAATGTCGTTCGCTGCAGATCCTCCGGCACATCGGTGAGCCGGAATCCCAGCGATTCGTCGGCCTTCCCCAGTCGACGATTCCGAAGCGCGGCCTGGCAGTCGGCGTATCGGCTCAAGACCACCACGCCCGAAGCGCTCACCAGCACAGGCGCGGTCTCACGCAACAACCGGTAGCCCTCGTATGGGCCCGATTCGCCATATTCGGTCAGCAACATCTGGCGCAGCAGGTCATCTGGTTCGGCACGCGTCATCAGAAGACACCTGCCCCAAGCAAACACGTCATCGCGAGATCCATGACCGCTCTCCGCTATCAGTCGAGTTGAAATGTCCGCGTTTCCACCCGAGGGCACCACGCGTCTCCCTATGAGACCAATAGTCTCATAGGGAGACTGTTAGTTCAATAATAACGTTGGGTAATACTGGGATACCGGCCGCCGGCGAATCCATCGATCTGGGAGCGTGATGCCCGCACCACTCGACACGTCCTCACAGGCACGCGAGCCCGATCCACGACTGGCTCGTTCGCGCGCCCGGCTGATCGATGCCGCCACCGAACTGCTGGCTGAGGGCGGCGTGGACGCTGTGACCATCGATGCCGTAATTCGCCGGGCGGGAGTTGCCCGAGCAACCCTCTACCGGCACTTCGGTTCCGGTACCGAACTACTCGCCGCGGCCTTCCAGCAACTGTTGCCTCCGGTGGCCTCGGCCCCGGAGGTCGGCTCACTACGATCGCGCCTGGTCGCGCTCGTTTGCGACCAGGCCCGATTGATCGATCAGGCACCGTTGCAGTTGACCGTGCTCTCGTGGATGGGCATGAGCAACCCCGAAGCGGACCGTCGGACGACCGAGGACGATGCGTCACGGCCGCACCTCACGGCACTGCGACACCGGATCATCGAGCAGTATCGTGGCCCCTTCGACGCGATATTGGCGAGCGAGGCAGCCCGGGCATCACTTCGTCCCGCGATCGAGGCGACCACCGCGGTTGCTCAGTTCGTCGGTCCGATGATCTTCAACCGACTCGTGACCGGCCTACCGAACGATCAACAGTTCTGCACTGTACTCGTGGACGATTTCCTCGCCGCGAATGCCGCCAGAAAAACGAACGAAGTGATGGATGTAGTCGACCAGAACGAACAATGATTTAAGACTCAGCTCTTCACGTCGACCGTTTCGATGTTCTCGATTCGCAGTGTCTGACGCGGGTCGATACGAATACCGCGCACCTGCGCTGAAGCGTCGATGATCCCCCAGACGATCGCGCTCAGATTATCAGCGAAATCGACACGCGACATTGCGGTCTCGGGATCGGCTTGGGAGTTTATCCACCAATCTGTCGCGGACAGGCTCGCGCCGATGATCGATTGAACTACAAGATCGATACCGGTTGTATCCGCTCCGAGTGATTCAAGAACTGCCGAGAAATGGCCCGCGATGAAGCCCGCCAACTCGCGGGCGTCTTCAAGAGCCTGGTCCGTTTCCGATGAATTATCATCGAAGTGGCTACGCACGAGGAACTGGAAGACATTCTGGTGCTCATCGACCAATTCCGAATACTGTCCGACAATTTGGCTCATCACCTCACCGATCGGCGCGGTGGCAAAATCGCTCGAAGCCAGAATATTCGACCACATCAGATCTTTCGCACGCTCGACGACGGCCGCGCGAAGTCCTTGCTTATCCTTGAAGTGACGATATAGCTTCGGCTTGGTAGCACCGGCTTCGCGCGCGATATCGTCCATGCTGGCATCAGGGCCGTACTTGCCGAATGCGCGATAGGCCGCATCGACCAACTCTGCCCGCACCGTGACCCGATGCTCGGCCCAACGGCTCGAACGGGCGTCAACTCGCCGAACCACCGAGCTCCCGACCTCCAGAACCCTCTGCCGCGCACCTGTCATCGCACCCATGGTACGCCATGGGTCATGCGACCTACCAGTGCACATGACCCACCACCGCACACCGTGCCGGTCGGCCGATAGAGCGATGAAACCTGGCGTGGACAACTCGCCTTCGATCAATCGAATGTCACTGTCACACTGTCCGTCACCGGCACCGACTGGCACGCCAGCCGGTCGCCTTCTTCGATGTCGTCCTCGACGAGCACATCATTGACCTTCATCTCGACATCGCCGTCGACGACCCGACACAAACAAGCACCGCAACCGCCCTCTCGACAGGAGTACGGCGGCGAAAAGCCTTCTTTGAGAAGGATATCGACGAGCGAGATGTCTTTCGGCCAATCCAGTTCGGCGCGCTCCCCATCGAGATAGACCACCAGATGCGCTCGCTCGGTAGTCATCGATTCCGAGACGGTGTTGTCGACATCGAAGGGATCGGTGCGCAACGATTGGAAAACTTCCCGATGGAGATTTCGATGCGGCACATCGGCATGATGTGCCGCATCGGTTACCAGATCCATGAACTTCGCCGGGCCGCACAAAAAAAAGGCACGGTTCCGATGCTCAGCGCACAGATCGGCCACCGTTTGCCGATCCGGCAGCCCTTGCCGGATCTCCAGCCATTCGATCAGGCTGAATCGCTCCGGAAACTGATTCGCCAAATGACGCAGTTCTTCGTAGAAGATGGCGCTCTCAGCATTCTGATTGGCATAGAAGAGAATCAGGTGACCGCCGCCTTCGAGCAGAGACGACTTGATGATGGAAATGATCGGAGTAATGCCACTGCCGGCGGCAAACAGGATCATATCCGCATCGAGGTCTTTCGCCGTGAAATGCCCGCTCGGAGGCAGCACGGTCATCTTCATTCCCGGCACCGCGTGATCACACAGCCAGTTGGACGCATAGCCATCGGCCGTACGTTTGACAGTCACGGCCAGTGTGTCCTCAGCATGGGGAGAACTGGACAGTGAATAGCATCTGGCGACCGACGAACCCTCATCGACACCAGGTATACGCAGGGTTAGAAACTGCCCGGGATCGTATGAGAACGTTTCCCAGTGCCCCTCCGGAACGTCGAACCATATCGAGATCGCGTCGGCCGTCTCTTGCACGACCTGGCTGACGGTTAGCTCGCATGGAATATTTCTTTTCGAGGACATTCTTCTCTCCATCGATATCGGTTCGGCGCCCGGTTCGGCGCGATACCGGCCCGGGCGGCGGACCGATGTCAGCTTTCGCTATTCATGAGGCCGGATCGTCGACCGATTGCGTACCCCAGACGCGCCAGCGGCGCATTGAGGTCCTGGTATCTGGGCCCGACCACTCGCGTGACGAAATCGAACCCCACAGCGTCGGGACCCACGAGAACTCGCGGTCTGTTGCGTCGAACGCCTCTGAGGATCTGCTCCGCAGCGCGATCGGGTGTGGTGAGCGCGATTCGGTCGAAGCTGGCCACAATCTTCTGCTGGTCACCGATTTCGCCCACACCCCGCGCATTTCGCACGATGTTGGTGCGCACGCCCCCGGGATGGACACAGGTCACCCCGACCGGCAAACGGCCGATCCTCATCTCCTGCCGCAGCGCCTCGGTGAATCCGCGGACCGCGAATTTCGATGCGTTGTAGGCACTCTGACTCGGTATCGCCATCAGGCCGAATACACTGGACACGTTCACGACGTGCCCGTCACCCGATTCGATCAGGTCCGGGAGGAACAGCTTCGTACCGTTGACGACACCCCAGAAGTTGATCGAGATGAGCCATTCGAAGTCGTTCCAGTCCATCTCCAGAACATCGGCCCCGAGCGCGACACCGGCATTGTTGATCACCATGCTGACCGAGCCGAAGTCCTCGACGACTCGATTCCGGTAATTCTCGAACGCCAGACGATCGGCGACGTCGAGCTTGTAGTGTCGGCTCTCAGCACCGGACGCGCCGCACATGGCGGCGGTTTCTTCCGCCCGTTCAGCATCGAGGTCGGCCAGGGCCAGGCGCGCGCCTTCGCCCGCCAGGCGAAGCGCGATCGCCCGCCCGATTCCCGATCCGGCCCCGGTCACCGAGACGACGCGGTCTCCGAAATCCTTCATTCCGCCTGATTCTCCTTCCCGGACTCGCTCGCGATCGCGGTTCCGCGACGCGCGACCGACCGCTCGCCGAAGAACGCGAAGTCCGCAGCCGCGAGTTTCCGCGTCCGCCGCCAGTACTGCCAGGTGAAACCCGGCCAGACGGTGCGGTTCACGCCCTGCGCGTCGAGGTACCAACTGGTGCACCCGCCGCTGCTCCACACGCCTTTCACCAATTTCCGCTGAATGTCATTGTTGAATTGATGCTGGACCGGCTCGCGCACCTCGAGTGCCCCGGATCCGCGTTCGTTCGCGAGCCTGATGGCAGAGACGATGTATCGAATCTGACACTCGATCATGAAGACCACGGAATTATGGCCGAGACCGGTGTTCGGCCCGAGCAAGAAGAACAAATTGGGGAAACCAGCCGTGGTTATTCCGAGGTGTGTCTGAATGCCTTCGTCAGCCCAGACCGACGCGAGTTCCCGACCCGAGGCGCCCTTGAGACGGAGACTCTCGAACCCGTCCGTGACATGGAATCCGGTCGCGTAGATTATCACGTCGGCCGGTCGAGTTTCGCCGGTCCTGGACACGATCGCATCCTCGGTGATCTCGGCGATCCCGTCGGTGATGACCGTGGTGGTCGGACGATTCAGCGCCGGATAGTATTCGCTGGATCCGAGAATTCGTTTGCACCCGATGCGATAGGTGGGCGTGAGCTTTGCACGCAATGCCGGATCATCGATTCCCTGCGCGATGTTCCACTTCGCGATGTTCTCGAGTGGACGCATGAGATTGAAGTGCCCGTTCAAACCGATCGATAGCGATTCGGCCGACCAATACACTGCCGCCCGCAACGCCTTCGCCAGAATCGGCGCGTGGGTGAATGCGGCGCGCACCGGGCGCGGGATCTTGATGTTCCGCCGGGGCAGCACCCACGCCGGTGTCCGCTGGTAGACGTGAAGTTCGGCGGCAACCTTGGCGATCTCGGGAACGAACTGGATCGCGCTCGCTCCGGTCCCGACCACCGCGACACGTTTGCCCCGCAATGAAACCTCGTGGTCCCACTGCGCCGAGTGGAAGACGTCCCCGGAGAATTTCTTTTGCCCGGTGATTTCAGGGATGCTGGGAATGTGCAGCGCTCCGACCCCTGACACCAGGAATCGCGATACGTATTCGTGTCCATCCGACGTCACCAGGTGCCACGTGGAGTCACCGGCATCCCAGTATCCGGATTGCAGCGTCCGACCGAAGTGGGTACGACGATACAGATCGTACTTCTGTGCAATACCTCGAAGGTACTCCTGAATCTCTTCCTGGCCTGCCCACAGATAACTCCAGTCCGGCTTGGGCTCGAAAGAGTACGAATACATGTGCGACGGAACGTCGCATGCGCATCCCGGATAGGTGTTGTCTCGCCAGGTTCCACCGACCTCGTCTTCCTTCTCGATCATCAAGAAGTCGTCGATTCCGGCTTTGAGCAGCTGAATCGCCATCCCCATGCCGGAGAATCCGCTTCCGACAATGAGAACTTCGGTGCGATGCACCCTGGCCTGTGCTCCACTGTTCGCGGAGCCGTCAGTCTTGCGTGTGTTCTTTGCAGAACGGGTCTTGTTCATCGGCTTCCTCCGGCCGGTGCGGGTTGCCGCTGAAAGGGCGAACCGCAGAAAGGTCTGTATCACGACCGCGAGATGCGGGTCGCGTGGGGAATTGCGACAAGGGGTCGCGGTTGAGGGGTCCGCGGCGCGCGGCAGGTGAACGGCTCATCGCGCCGCGGCCTTCGTCATCGCTGCGCGATGTCTTCGGGGAGGCTCCTCGTCAGGCGCCACAGAAACATCGTGAAGCGACCTTCGATCATGCCGGCGTCATCGAAGAATCGAATCATCGGCTCCGACATGAACTGGAGATTTTCCCGATAGTGCGGGCCGAACTGGCAAGCGATGAACCCCCGCAGCGGGTGCACCCCGATCGTCCGGTACAGCCTGGGGTTGATCAGAATCGGGTACGCCAAGTTGGCGATGACGGCGAGGGCACCTCGATGCCATGCCCGCGTGAATCGCCCTCGGGCCCGCATTCCCTCGACCAGCTCGCTCCGCGCGAACGTGATGTGGCGGGCTTCCTCGAGCACATGGATTCGCATCAGCTGTCGAACCTGCGGCTGCAGTCGTTCATCGTTCATCGCTTCACGTTGCGCGCGGTCGAGTATCTCTTCGATCAAGAGGGTCGCGCCCTGGATGGATGGGCCGAGCGGGATGAAATGCAGGATCTTCGCCAGCGACAGGAACCCTCGGGGAAGCTTGTAGGGCGCGATCCCTGTCTTCAGGATCAATCGCGCGAACATCGTGGAGTGCCGACTCTCGTCGCCGACCTCCGCGAGCGCATACAACGCCTTGTTGTCGACGAGGTCGCCGGTGGTGTTCAACCTGAGCAGCGCCATGCTCAGCAGGTTTTCGGCGTAGATTCCGAAGCTCAGGATGCTGACGAGTTCGTGTTTGCCGAGCTCGATCTTCTGTTCGTCGGATAGCCGGTTCCACAGCGACGTGCCGTAGAGCGACAGGCGGTGCTCGGGAAACCACCCCTTGTCCGGCATCCATGGGCTTTCCCAATCGATGTCGACTTCGGCGTCGTAGAACTTCTCGGCGGATGCCTTGAGCAACCGTCCTGCCGATCGCTGCAGATCGACGGGACGACGACCGCTTACCCGCGCCATGCCGTCGGTAGTGACGGCCGGTGATTTCATGATCGGCGCCCGAACTTCACTCGTGGTCATTTGTCCATCTTTCGACTAGGCCGATGACTTCGGCATCGATGTATCCGATACGGGTCCGTGCACCCGCCACGGCAACTCGGATCGTCCAAAGTTGCCATTACGGCAAGTAGCGGATACTCCGAGTATGAGGTAACTTTGAGCCACGGCGGACCCGGTTGTCAAGCAGTCGGCGCCATCTCGTCCCCGACTCGCGAGCATCGGTCCGCTCTACCGAAGTCGACCTGCCGCGCAGTCCGACGGGGATCTCACTACAAGGAGGTAGTTCCAATGAATACCCATGGACCGCACGATGATTCGGATTTCATCGGCCCCGCGACGGTGATCATCACAAGCCACGAGATCGATGTTCAGGTCGAGCTCCGCGGTTTCTTCCAACCCATCGACGGCCGCTTCTGCTGGTATGGGCGCGTGCGCCAGAACGACGCCATCGACGAACTGCTGCAGGGTCGCAGACGATCGGTGGTGATCAGGACGTCCGGAGGCGAGGCGGCGGCGACGCTCGGCGACCGAGACTTCTGGGGCCGGTATCGGATCCAGGGCCGCGGCCGCCCGCCCTATCACGTGCCGTCCTCCCTGGAGGAGATCGAAGGAACCGAGAGCTGAGCCGCGGCGTACCTGCGAGACGCAGCCACGGCGAATACGACTTACCATGCAGCGAAAGAACAAGATGATCAGTTTCGGAGACCTCTCGGCCATAAGAAGGTCGGCGGCTTGGACCCTGGTGGTGACGTGCGCCGCTGTGGCGCTGGTGGTAGCCGCCATGGCCGCGCTTTACACTGCATTACCTGCCGTAGCCCTCGACACCGGAGCGGACCAGGGGGCGCTCACCTGGATGGTCGACGGATACACGCTGGTCCTCGCCTGTCTCGTACTGCCGGGAGGGGCGATCGGCGATCGCTACGGCCGTCGGCGGGTCCTGACGATCGGATTGGCCGTTTTCGCGGCCGCGTCGGCGATACCACTGATCGTCGACAATCCGGCCTGGTTGATCGCGTCCCGGGCGGTGGCGGGGGCGGGAGCCGCGTTCGTCATGCCGGCCACGCTGTCGATACTGACCGCGAGCCTGCCAGACGCGCGGCGAGCACACGCGGTCAGCGTATGGGCGGGTGTCGCCGGATCGGGCGGCGTCATCGGGATGGTCGGATCCGGGCTGCTGCTGATTCGATGGTCCTGGCATTCGATCTTCCTGGGCATGACCGCCGTTGCCCTGACACTGCTGGCATTCGCCTTCACGGTGCCCGAATCGCAGGACTCCGACAGGCCACGACTGGAGATTCGCGGCATGTTCTGGGTGGTACTGAGCATCGGCACCGCCGTGTTCGCGGTGATGGAGGCCCCGTCCAGGGGGTGGACCGATACTCGCGTCCTCATCCTCGGGGGCTGTGGAGTGCTCAGTATCGTGGCGTTCATCCTGACCGAGCTCCGAGCCGAGAACCCGTTGCTGGATGTTCGGCTCTTTCGTCGCCGGGGCTTTGCGAGCGGCGCGCTGTCCATCACCATCCAGTTTCTGGTCACCTTCGGTGTGATGTTCCTGCTGGTTCAGCATTTCCAACTCATTCTGGGATTCGGTCCTCTCAAATCGGCCGTCGCTCTCGCGCCGATGGTGGTCCCTCTTGTCGCGATGTCGTTGGTGTCGCCGACGATCGCCGCACGAGTGGGACTTCGGATGACGACGGCGGCGGGACTCCTCACGATCGCGATCGGCTTGGTCGCACTGCTCCGACTCGACACCCATTCGTCCTACGTGGATGTGTTGTGGCCATTGCTGATCATGAGCGCGGGCCTGGGCATCTCCGCGGCGCCGTCGACCAACGCGATCATGATGGACACGCCGGCCGAGAAGCACGGAGTCTCGGCGGCGGTCAACGACGCGACGCGGGAGATCGGCGCGGCGATCGGGATTGCGGTAGCGGGCAGTATCTTGTCAGCGAACTACAGCTCCCGAATCGCGAATGCGATGCAATATCTTCCCGAACCGGCTCGCGGGCCCGTGCGGAGCTCGCTCGCCGGGGCACTCGAAGTCGCCAAACGTGCCGGGCCTTCCGCCGCGCCGCTCGCCGACTACGCGAAGACCGCATTCTGGGCCGGAGTTCAGCACTCAGTGCTGGCACTGTCGCTGATCAGCCTCGTGGGGGCATTGGTTCTGATTCCGCTGGCCCCAGGCAGAACCCGGACGGCTGCCTGCAACGGGCCCCGATACGCCAAGCCTTTGAACCCGCACAGTGTGAGGGTTCAGGACTTCCTTGACGTTTCGGGTCCAGGGGATCTCTGACAGGTTCGGGACTTCATTGACAGGTTCAGGGTTCAGGTTGGCGGGTTCGGGACATCCTTGCCGCGTGGTCGGCGGGTGGCTCGCAGGTAGGTGATCCGCTTGTCGGATTTGCGGACGTGCGTGCTGATTTCGATGTCGTTGTGCAGGACCCTGAAGACGGTGTCCTCCGCGAGAACGACGACGGTCTTGCCGGCGTGCGCGCGGCCGACGCGGAGCCGTTGCCCTGCCACCTGGGTGATGCCGTCAGCAGGGATGGTGCGTATGAGCTTGATCGCGCCCTGCCGGGCCGGCGGCAGCGGGCCTGTGACGGCGCGCGATCCGTTGAGGCGGCTGGCCTGTTCCGGGGAAATCGGTGAAGGAAGCGTCTTGACCAGGTGCCCGTCGGCGATCACGTGGGCCAGGTGGCGGTCCAGCCGGAGCGTGACCTGTTGCCCGGATAGGTAGATGCCGAGCTTGAGTCGTTGTCCGGCGACGGTGACGTCGCCGTCGCGAGTGACGATCCGGTCGATCTCGACTGCGGTGCCGGTCGGAACAGCGCCACGCGGGACCGCAGAACCCGACGGCTCGGGCCCGGCCGGGCGGCCCCGTAGCCGCAGAACCGCCAGATCCTCGACCGTCAGGCGAGACTGCCGCGTGCGGATGATCTCGCCAGCGAGGGTGACATGGATGCTGTGCATTCCGGCCCAGACCGTGACCGGGTGTCCGCCGAGCGCGGCGGGGAATTTCATGTCGCTCTTGGCGCCGGGCAGGCAGAGCCGCCCGGCCGGTGAGATGACCATGTCGAGCTCGACCGGTTGGGTCTCGATCGACGTGTCCTCGTCGTGGAATCGAGGCTGGGGCAACGGAACTCGCGGCGGCTCGGTCACGGCCGGCTCTTGTGGTGGTTCGATGCCGGGAACTGGCCGGAACACAGAGAACGGCGTGGCCATTTTCAGCGCCTGGTGCGGACGTGAATGGTTATAGACATGCGTCCAGGCGTCGATCGCGCGCTGCGCGGCGGCCAGCGATTCGAACGGGCCGCAGTCGTCGAGTAGTTCCCGGCGCAAACTGCCGTGGAACCTTTCGATTTTCCCGGTCGTAGTGGGTGAGCGCGGTTTGGTGTGTCGTTGCAGGATGCCGTTCTCCCGGCAGATGCGCTCGAACATCACCTCGACCGGAAACGGCTTGGTGAACCGGCCGGTGAACTGTTTTCCGTTGTCGGTCAACACTTCCGCCGGAACACCGTAACGGTTCATCGCCTCGGTGAACGCCTGGCAGACTGCTCGCCCGGACTGCTCGACGATCACCTGGGCGATCACGATGAACCGCGAGTGATCGTCGATGCCAGTGACCAGCTTCGCTTCCCGACCGTCGGCTATGAACAGGCCGCCCATGATGTCGAGCTGCCACAGCTGCATCGGCGCCTCACGCTGCCAGCGTCGATAGCTGCGCCGATGGTTCTGTTCCTGGTGCTGCACAAGACTATTGCGGACCAGCACCCGATACACCGTGCTGCGCGACGGAGCCTCGGCGACGCCACGCACCGCCAGCTCGTGCGCGATCCTCTGGGCACCCCACCGCGGATGCACCCGCCGCATCTCGCAGATCATCGACTCCAGCTCCGCCGGCAACCGCGTCGGCGATGTCTTGGGCCGCCGCGACCGCTCGACCAGCCCCGCCTGCCCGTCGGCTTCGAATCGGCGCAGCCACGTATGCAACGCCTGCCGTGAAGTCCCGTACTGACGTGCCACTTCCGCCACCGGCGCGCCGTCGAGCACCTCACGCACGGCGCGATACCGATGCTCGGCCCGCCACTGCCGCTGGTCCGGAACCCGGCTTTCACCGTCAACCTCGTCGACCACCCGAAGATGATCAACGACCGACCGTCAACAATGTCCCAAAACCGTTGCGGCTGTGATGAACCCGACAACAAAGTCCTGGACCTGATCGGTCAACGAACTCCTGAACCCGCACATTGACACCACCTCTTCGCGGCCAGCGCCTCCCGTGGGTGCCGCATTATGCGGAAACGTCTATCCAACTCCAGGGTGTCGGTCGACGGCTGAACCGGCGGCAGACGTCCGAAACTGCTGCGATGGCAGCGCCGCTCCAGGAAAGCAGAACCGCCCGGCACGATATCCGGGCGGTTCGTTCGTTCGTGCCTCGACTATTCGGTCACTATGACCACGAGTTCACCCGCGGCGAACTGCGCCCGCAACCGCTTCTTGTCGAACTTTCCCACGCTCGTTTTGGGGACTTCACCGATGAATGCCCAGCGTTCGGGCAACTGCCATTTCGCAAAACTCCCCGACAAGAACCGGCGCAACTCCTCCGGCTCCGCGGAGACCCCCGGACGCCGGACCACCGCGACCAGCGGACGCTCACCCCAAGTCTCGTCCGAGACGCCGATCACAGCCGCCTCGGCGACCGCCGGATGGCCCATGATCGCGTTCTCCAGATCGACCGACGAGATCCACTCCCCGCCGGACTTGATGACATCCTTCGACCGATCGACGAGCGTGAGAAACCCGTCCGCGCTGATCTTCCCGATATCACCCGTACGAAGCCACCCGTCGTCGAATTTTTCGGCGTCGACCGAGCCTCCGCCGGGCGAATAGTAGGCACCGGTGACCCAGGGTCCGCGGACTTCCAACTCCCCCAAGGACTCTCCGTCATTGGGCACGACGGTCCCGTCCGCCGCGACGAGCCGCGCACGCACCATGGCGGGAAAACGCCCCTGGGTCGACCGATATGCCCACTCCGCCGTGTCGTCCAGCCCCGCGGGAGGATGTGCCACGGAACCGAGCGGGGAGGTCTCGGTCATACCCCACGCTTGAAGCAAGGAGACCCCGTACTCCTCCTGGAAGGCCCGCATCATCGACTCCGGGACCGCGGAACCTCCAACAACGACCGTCCGCAGGTGTGAGATGTTCTGCGGCTGCTCCCGCAAGCGCGCCAGAACCCCTGACCAGATGGTCGGTACGGCCGCTGCGAAGGTCGGCCGCACCGCGGCCATCATCTCGAGCAGCGGCTCCGCTTGCAGAAAGCGGTCCGGCATCAGCACATTCGCACCCGACATGAGGGCCGCGTAGGGGATTCCCCAGGCGTTGGCATGAAACAACGGCACGATCGCAAGGACGGTGTCCGCCGCACTGAAGCCCATTCCGTTGGGAGAAATGACCTGCATGGCATGCAGCCAGTTCGAGCGGTGTGAGTAGACAACGCCTTTCGGATCACCGGTCGTTCCCGACGTGTAGCACATACCCGCTGCCGAGCGTTCGTCGATCTCAGGAAATTCGAACGTATCCGGTTGCGCCGCAAGCAGATCGGCCCAACGATGAATCACTGCGCCAGGGGGCGCGGCGATCTCGGGCTTCTCGTCGTCGATGACGATGACGTGGCGCACGGTTCGCAGGTAGGGCAGGTACCGTGCGAACATCGGGGCCAGGGAGCCGTCGACGAGCACTATCTCGTCCTCGGCATGATTCGCGACATAGATCAGCTGCTCGGGAAAGAGCCTGATATTCAAGGCGTGCAACACCGCGCCCATCGCGGGAACCGCGATGTAAGCGGCCATGTGCTCGTTGTTGTTCCACATGAAGGTGCCGACTCGGGTGCCTGCCCTGACGCCGAGGTCACGCAACGCGTTCGCCAGCCGGGCCCCGACAAGCCCGAGTTCGCGGTAGGTCATGGTCCGAACGCCGTCACCGGTCCATGTCGATACCGTGCTGTCTCTCTGGAAAGTGGTGGCGTAGCGCAATAGCGTCGCCAGCGACAGTTGCTCGTCCATCATCGTGCTCAGCATCGGCGCTCCCCAATATTCGATCAAGCCGGCGTTGGTGTGTCGCGTGCGCTCATGCGGCGTCACGCTCGGTAGCCACGGAGGGCAGGGTCAATCCGAGCAGGTGGGCGGCAACCTCACCGCACCGCTCATACGGCAGGTAGTGGCCTGCCCTCGGATACACAGCGAGGAAGGAATCGCTGAGGCGATGACGAATTGCGCGAGCGTGGTGCACAGGTGTCAGCTGATCGCGCGAGCCCACCAGGACGACAGAGCGGCAGTCGAATCGCTCGAGCATCGCGTAACGATGGTGAGACAGAATCGACCGCGTGAGAGCGGCGACGGTCCGGGGATCGCTGCGAGCCAACTGCCTGATCGCCCGGTTCCTGTCGTGGCTGGAGGATCCCGCACCGAACAGCACACCGCGGGTCAGCTGGCGGGTGACGAACAGCGGGTGTGTCGGAATGACCAGGAAGGGTGCCGCGGCCAACGCCAGCGACAGCAGCCACGCCCAGAATCTGTTGCGCGACCTGTGCCGCAGGATGTCGCCGGCACCGGTCGCGACGAACGCGACACCGGCGATTCGGGCGGCGACCAATTCGGGATGCCGTTCCGCCAAGGCCATCAACGTCATTCCGCCCATCGAGTGACCGCCGACGACGATGGGGCCTGTCGGTACCAGCCGGTCGATGACGTCCGCGAGATCGTCGGCGAGAATCTCGAGCGTCGCCGGTGCCCCGACCTGAGATTCGCCGTGCCCGCGATGATCGTAGGCGAGGACGCGGACGGTTGGATCGGCCGCGACGATGAGCTGGGCCACGTCCTCCCAGCTCTCGAGAGACAACGCCAGCCCGTGCGCGAGCACGATCGTCACCCGTGGTGTCGCCGATCCCCACTCCGCGATCTGCAGGGTCGGGTCGACTGTTCGTTTCAAAACGTACCGGTGCGGACGCGCCACTGTTACGGATGTTGATGTCATATCTTCTGTTCCTTATCAGGATCGCATCATCTATTTCGCGGGAAGAGCCGCGTCGACGCCACCGACATCGGTGATCTTCCAATCGGAGTTCTTGTCCACTGTGACCGTGTAGGTCACGGTGGTTTGCGCCCCCTCGGGCGTCTGCGCGCTGGTCGAAGTCACGTTCAAGAAGACGTTGACCACGTAGACCCCGGCGTTCTCCGACTTCAAAGCGGAACTGATAGCCGTTGCCTTCGAAGTCCAGTTGAGCGGGACGATGATGTCCTTCAGCTGAGGCGCGGTGGCGTCGAACTTATTGGACAGCGCAGGCGAAGTATTCGACTTCAGGCTGTGCACCCAATTGTCGAAATTGTGGTAGTCAATATTCGACGCGCCGATCGCATAATCCGAAGCAACCCTCTCGGCATGCTTCTGCGCCGCTGCGGCAACGTCACGATCATGCAACTCGCCTCTTGCGGTCAGCCACAAAGGGATGGTTGCAGACAATGCGACGATCAGCACAGCGATCACCCCGCCGACGAGAATGGAACGCATGCCGATCGAGAACGTCACCCCGCGAGACGCCCCCTCTCGCCGTTCCGCGGCTTTGACCTTCCCGGTATTCCGGCTCTTCGCTGGGGATTCCTTTTCGCGTTCATCGGTCTCTGCGACGGTTTCGGTAAGCATTGATTCACTCCTGTCACTCACCATGTCTGGATTACTTGACGCCGATATGCACTTGTATCGCGTCTTCGCCGGTCGCACTCAGTGCGCGTGCGATCAGATCGCTGAGGTCGATCTGCGGCATGGACGACTTCGCACTCTCGGCGAGCGGTTGAATGGTCGGTGCCAGCTGCCGCAGCTCGGGCCCGATGCGATCCAGATAGTCACCCACCTTCCCGAGAAATGGGACGACGCCGTTTCCTTGCATGTAGTCCTCGGGCATGTTGCCGATTCTGGCCAGCCGGGCGATGGAATCGGCGATGAGCGCACCCCAAGTGCCCGCTTCCTCCCACAGTGGGCCCGCGGCGGTCATGGACGGCCCGGCCCAGTCCATGTCCGAACCCATGGTCTGCAGGTTCACGAGAATCTGCCGAATCGCGGGTGACCTGCTGAGAATCGTTTCCGAGAGCAGAGTGGTCGACGCAGCCAATTTGGGCATCACCGCTTGCGTTCCTGTCAAGGCTTGATCCAGTGTTCTCACGATGTCGCTGATTGCCTGCGGGTTCAGCTGTTTCAGCAAGTCGGTGACTGTTTGCGCGACGTCAGGTATCGATCGCGGCAACACCACCTGTGCCGATTCAAGGCGCTGGCCATCCCTGAGGTAGGGGCCGTCGCTGCTTTTCGGCGCGAATTCGATATACGGCTCGCCGAGCGCCGAGAGATCTTCGACGGTCGCGGTGCCGGAGGCAGGTATTCGGTACGCGGAATCGAGATCCAGTTTCACTTCGACTCCGCGAACAGCCTTCTCGATCGCAACGATCCTTCCCACTTTGACCCCCCGCAATAATACGGGCGAGCCCGACTTCAAGCTTCCGGCCTCGGGCAGCGCCATGGTGACGTGTGTACGGGTACTGAACCATTCGATTCTGAGTACACCGATTGCCAGATAACCGATACCGAAGACCAGTACCGACGCAATCGCGGCAAGCGAGATGACCGAACTCGGCTTCATCGGACGACTCCGATCGCGTGCAACGCTGTGAGAATACTGTTTATCCGATCATTGTCGGACACTCGAGCTGCCCCGGAATCGTTTCCCACTTGAACCCCCGTGATATTGACCTTCGGTTCATGTTCGGCAAATGGAATGACTTCGTCGTGAAGAATCGACACGATCTTGTTCAAATTCGAAGGGGCAGAGAGGTCCAGCGGCCGCGACGTGAAGAGCAGCGGGACGAACGCTCGCGCAGCCGCTGCGCCGGACTGTGCCAACGGCCCCACCCAGCGCAGCGACTCGGTCAGGAGCTTGAATCCGTCGTAGAGCGTGATCAGTCCGATCATCGAGGTCATAGACGCGGCTGCCTGGTCGACCCCGGCGTCGGTAAGGAGATAGTCCAGATCCGGAGTTCTGCGCAATATGACCTCGGTATCACCGCGCAGTCCATCGAGCACAGAATCAACAGCGTCCACGTGCGCAGCCAGGTCTTTGATATCGGAACCCAGAACCTCTGATATGGAAGCTGTGTCCTTGGGATCGGAGGGAAGGATCGCATTCGCGCGGTTGATGATCTCTTGCGCCCGCTGAATCCCTCCGCCCTGCACGAACGCCGCCATCACGTTCATCGTGTCCTCGAGTTGTAGCAGCGGTTTCGTCTGGGCACGCCCGATGGTTGCCCCGGGCGCGAGGGTCGCCCCACCACCGGACGGCGGTGTGGTCAGCGCGATGGAGACGTCGCCGAGAATCGTGGGTTGCCGCAGCTCGGCCGTCGTACCGACAGGCAGCTGGACAGAGGACATGATGTCGACGTCGACGACCACATAGCTGTCGTGTCCATTTCCGGCATCGATCAGCGTCATGTCGCGCACGATCCCCGCGCGAAGACCGTTGACCGTCACCTTTGCCCGGGAGGGCAGGTTCAGGGTGTTCGCGAATTCGATCCGCAGCCCGTACTTGGGCCCGGCGATACCCGATCCTGGGACGGAGACGGCCGACGGGTCGAATCCGCAACCTGAGACCAGGCACAAGGCTGCCGCAATCGCCGCGATCGCCGCCAACACCGCGCGCCGCCCGTGTCCACGCGGCGTCCGTGCAGCTGTATTCCTACGCTGATTCATCGCTGTGCCCCCGCTGCGCCCAGCACCACACCGGCCAGGGAAAGATTCGTCAGACCACCCACGGCGGAATCGCAACGCCCGGGCGCGATGACGCCTACGGCCGCGCACACCTTGTCCGCGTCCGGTTGCGGCAACGCCACCCGGGGCGACGCATAGGTCAGCACGTGCTTGCCGCTGTTGGGATCCAAAACGTCTCGGAATGCCTGAACGAGCGGCGGAGTCATGTCGACGATGTCCTTCAAGGATCCGACGTTGGCGCCCGCGAGGCGAGCCAGTGGCACGGTCGCGTCGAGAACCTGAAGAATCTGCTTGCCGAACATCGTCGTGAGTTCGTTCAGCCACGGAACGATGGTCCGCAACGAGTCGATGATCGATACCGTGCGCTGGAAGATTCCATGGTCGATGACCGTGAGACCGGGTGCCAGCCGCGTGATCATGGATTCGATGTCCCCCCATCCTCCGGCAACGCTGTCGGTCAACGAGCGCATCGAGTCGGTGAGTGCTCCGATATGCCCGATCGCCGCATTTGGTGAATCGAGCGCGCGGCCGAGCCTCATGATCGTGTCGTTCATTTCCGGACCGGTGCCCGACAGAGCGGTATCGAGGGCGGAGATCTCATCGGAAAGCTGCCCCTGCTGCCCCGGGGCATTTCCATTGGAGAGTTCACTGCTGAGCTTGCCCACCGCGTCGAGCGTCTGCGTCATGCTCTTCGGTGTCATGGTTCGCGAGATACAGCGGTGTGAATCCCACTCCGCGGCGGCATCGCTGTCCTCGATAAGCGCGAGCGAGCGGTCTGCGACGATCGTGTCGGACAGAGTGGTTGCCGCCAGATCACCGTGCAGCGGATGATCCGCCTCCACGTCGAACGCGACATACACCGAATCACCCCGTGGCTCGATGCGCGTCACCGTCCCCACCGTGACCCCGCGAACGGTGACATGGTTTCCGGCATACAAGCCGACCGTGTCGGGCATGTTGGCGCAGTAACTGCGCATCTTCTTCGGTGGCGTGATCAGGGTCAAATAGGCGATGAGCAGTATCAGACACAGGATCACAACCGCCAGCACCGACATGAATCCGCGAGAGGCCAGAAAACGATTCATGATTCAGCAATCCTTTCCTGGAACTGGAATGCAGACTGCCGGCGCGTCGATCACGGTTGCGGACTGGTCGACGACGACGCCGTCTCGGGAGGCCGCGACCGGCTGGAGTCGCGACAGCAGATCCTTCGTATTGGTGACGACCTGGCCCATCTCCCCGCCCAGACGCTCCAGCTCGGGAATGGCGTCGGCCAGACTCTTGGCGACCGGCTCCAAGCGCGCTCGGTACACCGGTTCGAGAGCTGCTATTCGTGACAACAGCTCGTCCATGAGCCGAACGGCCTCGTAGATTTCGGATTGTTTGTCGAGACCAACGGTCTCCATCAGGTTGACGCTGTTGATCATTCCGCCCAATATCGCCTTGGACTTATTTATTGCTCCGATGTATTCATCGGCAGTGGCAAGCGTTTCGGATATCTCTCGATTCTGGCGATCAAGGACGTCGACGAGAGAGGAGAACGCGTCGACGGCTTTTCGTATCCCCGCTGGGCCGTTGGTAAGCGAATTGTTGAGCATCGTGAGATTTTGCCGCAACGTCGATCCATCGACTTCGCCGATCGGCTGCGCAGCGTCCTGAAAGGCCCGAGCGAGACTGTACGGAAGACGAATCCTTTCCGATGGAATCGTAGAGCGCAGAGGCGAGCTTCCCGCCGAAGTAACGGCGATATAATGCCCTCCGATCAGGGTGAGCATCCGAATATCGAGCGTCGTCTGATCGCCGATGAATATTCCTCGATCTACGGTGAATCCGACTCGAACGCTCCGGCGGCCCAACTCCATAGATTTCACGGTACCGACCGGGACTCCTGCGATCCGAACGTCGTCCCCTACCTTGATTTGCCCGGTCTCGGACATATCGGCCCAATAGGTCGACTTACCGATGGGGACGACATAGACGATCGCACTAGCCAGCAGCAAAAGCCCGACGAAAGCCGCTCCCAGCACCCCCCAGCGTAATTCCCGGTCGGCACGCCACATGGCCCTGAACTTGGTGCGGAATTTCTGAGAAAATCCCCAAAACCACATAATTAGCTTTTGCATATCGAAATCCTCTGACCACCGACCAGGATCTGAAACGGAGAGGGTGCCGCGACTTTGCCGTTTGAACAGTTGAGGTTCACGGTCGGACCATTGGGCGGGACCCATGCGTCCAACGTCTGGATGAGTGTCGGCAGCTTCCTCAGGACATCGACCGCCTGTTCCGGGTCCGGTAGCACCGTACGCAGCAGCGAATCCGCATCAGGGTTGCTGCCGGTAGTCAGCCCAAATGATGCCAGCAAACTGTTCAACGGCGCGATGACATCGGGGGCCATGAGGGCGAATTCGACGATCCCGTCCACCTTGCTTCGCAATGTGTTGACAACCGTAGAAAGTTCGGAAACGAGCCGGATCAGTTGCGCCGAGTGCCCGCCGATGTGATCGGATATCTGTTTGAGATTGGCAACCAGAGTTGTGATGAGGGCCTGCCTGTCCACCGCATAGCTGGAGAGAGTCTGAACCGAGTCCAAAACCGATCCGACACCTGATCCATTGCCCTCGATGACCGAGATCATATTCTCGGCAAATTTATTGATAGCACCCGGCGAAAGTTCACCGAGAACTGGTTCCAATCCATTGAACAGCGAGGTGATATCGAAGGATGGAATAGTTTTCGATACGTCGATCACGCTTCCTGATGCCAACTTATCGGCGAGACCCGAAGATTGCTGGACATCGACGTACCTTTGCCCTATCAGACTTTGGTAGCGAATCGCGAGCACCGTGCTCTCATATAAATGGTGGCCATTCTGCAAATGCATTTTCACGACGGCCCGACCCTTGTCGAGTCGGATCGCATCGACTTTTCCCACACGGACGCCGTCCATGCGGACGTCGTCTCCAGACTTCAGACCATTGACGTCGGTGAACGCTGCTGAATACTCGGTGGTCCCGCCTTGTACCGGTCGCTGGACCGCCTGCACGATGACCACAAGAAGAACGATTATCACAATTGCCGAGACGGCAAGTTTCAGACTCGCGTAAATAAGCCTTCGCGCATTACTCATCGATCAGCCCCAGCATCCGATTTGGGCAGGGATGCCAGCAATGGAGTAGCAAGCCCTGGAAACGAGTCGACGATCACCTTCAGATTGAGCACCGGGCCATCCGGAGTCTGAGTAAAGGAATTTCCCAATCGAGCAAGAATCTCGGATAGCTGCGCACTCGACACCTCCGGAGTCGGAACCATGCTGCTCGCCGCGGAAAGGATCGGGACCAACATCGCCGTATAGTCCGAGAGATAGTTTCTAGCCGTGAAGATAGTATTTGCGAGCGCGGGGAAGAACTTCTCGCCTACGGTATTGACCGTGGCGTCGAACAGTCCACGCTGGCTGTTCAGAATCTCGATTCGGGTGAGCCGACTGATGAGTCCTACCGTTCCGTCGAACATCGCGCCGGCGCCGACCAACATCGAGCCATATTGATCCAACAGGTAGGAAGGCGGCATCTTCTGGGTTTCGGCGACCATCCGGGACATCGAGACGATGGTTTCCATCAGAGGAGTGAACTGTCGCGAGGTCTCCGAAAGCCGCATCAGCACTTCGGTGAGGCGTGGCGTTAAAAGGTCGCCGGTGGCTTCCGCGACGGTGCGGATCAGGACGCCCATGGTTGCGTCCTGCTGCCGATTCGAGCGCGGTCCGGTCAGGTCGACGACGATGCCGTCACGCAGCGGAACACCGCCGGCCGCCTCCTTCAGCGCCACTTCGCTGATTCCGAAAAGGTTTGACGGCGAATAGTTGACGAACAGGTTGTCGGTCAAGCCGATCAGATGTGCCCGGTCGAGCAGCAACGTCACCTTTTTCGTGTTGATACCGTCTGCATCCACCCTCGCGACAGATCCGACGTCCACGCCGTCATATCGAACCGGAGTTCCCACACCGATACCGTCACCGATGTTCTCGGTGCGCAAGATCACAGCCATTCGTGTATCGCGGCGCGTTTCGTGGATCAAAAACCCTGTGGCGGCGACCGTAAGAGCGATCAGCAACACCAGGCAGCCTATAAGTATGGATCCCCGTTTAGTCGACGTAACCCCGGGCAGTTCATAACTAGGCATCCATATCACCCCGTGAATTCGATCGACGAATTGATGCCCCACAACAAGATTGTCAACACCATATCGAGTCCGATGATGGCGACGAAGCTCGCCCGAACCGCCCGGCCCGACGCGATCCCGACACCCTCCGGGCCTCCTACCGCGAAGAATCCTTGATAGCTGTGGATCAGAATTACCGCAGTTCCGAATACGAGGACCTTGATCACTGCTGCGGTCATGTCCCAGCCGCTTATGAATTGATAGAAGTAGTGATCGTAGACCCCTGCAGCCTGACCATGAAGTTGAACGATCACCGTGCGGCAGGCGACATAGCTGAGGAGGAGGGCTATCAAAAAGGTGGGGACGATCGCGACCGCGCCTGCGATGATTCTTGTCGTCACGACGAAAGGTATCGATCGCAATCCGAGGGATTCCAGTGCATCAATTTCCTCGGAAATCCGCATCGATCCGATCTGCGCGGTGATACGGCATCCCGCCTGTGCGGCGAACCCGACGCCGGCGGCGATCGGAGCGAGCTCTCGGGTGTTGGCAAAGGCCGATACGATGCCTGTCACCGGCCCCATACTGATGAGATCGAGGGTCGAAAAGGACTCGACGCCCACCGAGCCTCCGATGACGAGCCCCAGGACGACCAGCATCGGAACCGTTCCTCCGCCGACGATGATGGACCCTTGCCCCCAGGTTATGTCCGTGATTGTCCGCATCGTCTCGGCGCGGTACCGCTTGAGCGTGAACGGTATCGCCGACAATGCCTGCCACGCGAACCCGATCACGAACCCCACTGCCTCGATCGGCAGGATGCGCGCGAGGCGTACCGCGGACCGTCGAATTCTGACCACACGTGGAGGGGTGAATTTCAGCTCAAACATCACGCAAGCCTCGTGGGGAGGAACATCGCAACCAGCTGCGTTATCAGTAGGTTCACTATCGCAATCGAGACGACGGATAGAACGACCGCCGAATTCACCCCATCGGCGACTCCGCGAGGTCCGCCTTTCGCCTCCAAGCCACGCTGGCAGGCGACCACGACGACAATGAACCCGAACAGCACCGATTTCACGACTGATACCCCGATATCCGCGACAGTCGTGAATGATCCGAAGGTTCCCCAGTAACTACCGGGCGTGACACCCTGCGGACCAATTGCCACCGCGTATCCCGCAACGACGCCGACGAAGATGATCAGGATATTCAGCATCGGAGCGACGAAAACCATCGCCACCATCCGCGGGATAACCAGACGATGCATCGGACTGATCCCCATGGTGCGCATCGCATCGATCTCTTCGCGAATATTTCGCGCGCCCAGATCTGCCGCAATCGCGGCCGCACCGGCCGCCCCCAACAGAAGGCCTGTCGCCATGGGCGCTCCCTGTTTTATCACGCCCAACCCGCCGGCCGCTCCGAGCAGAGAATCCGCACCGATCTGGTGAATCAGATTGCCGACCTGAACGGAGACGATTACTCCGAATGGGATAGCCATAAGCACTGCGGGAAGTGCAGTCACCGTGATCAGATACCACGCCTGCTGGATAGCTTCACGCCATTGGAACTTCAACCGGACAACATCGCTTGCCGTCCCCGCAGCCGATGCCGAAGCTACCCGCATGGTCCGACCGAAGGTTCGCAATCCGGAAACCACCGTATCGGAGAAGTTGTGCCGTACTATTCGAACGGACACGGACAACTCGTTACGTAAAGGGACCACCACAGATTCCCGTCTCATTTCTCAACTTCCGCCCGAGGACCGGAGCAGTCGCTCCGTCCGCGCGGTCGAATCGAAGGATTCGACCGCCTCGAAATCAGCAGAGCAGCCGACTGCGAGAGTCGTGATCGGGTACACGACCATGACCACCTCCGTGCATGCTACTCCAAGTACTAGGTACTTGAGGTACGAGTATGTGGTGGCCGTCACTCCCTGTCAACTGCCAGTTCGAGCACTGCAACAGGTTCTAGTACTGCAACGGCACTCGCGGATCAGTCGAGTGGGTGGCCGCGTCGTCGCCAGTGGGACCAGGTCCAGATGTGATCGGCGCCGTGAGAGGTGGTGAGGACGAGTGCGACGAGCAGGCGGCGGATCTCGGGTAGTGTCAGTGCGATCATGTCTGCGGCCTGTTCTCCGGGTCCCCCTTTGCGGCAATGGTTTTCGAGGCGGCGAGGTAGGCCAGTGCGAGCATCGGCAAGGTGATGTGGGCGTACCAGGCCCGATAGTCGCGGACCTGGTAGTGGTCGAGCCCGGCCTCGTTCTTGGCCTGCTGGAACGCTTCCTCTACATGCCAGCGGGATCCGGCGGTCCAGGCCAGGTCGACCGGCCGGGACGAGGCGGGTCCGTATCAGACGTAGTAGGCCCCGGAATCCTAAAGCTGTCAGGAAGTGCAAAGTAGGACAAGGTTGCTGGTGTCCCGTGCTGGTCCGGGCTCGTTTGGGGTTGTCAGGACGCGGCGTCGTGGTCGTGCAACATGCGCATGACGGTGGCGGGTGAGGGCTGGCGGCCCTTCTTCGTTCCGGTGGTGATGACCAGGCGGGCGGCGATGTCGCGCAGGCTGAGTTGCTGGTCGCGAAGGTGCAGGGCCATGGCGAGCATGTCGGGGTCGGTGACGTGCGCGCCGCCGATGGTTTTGCCGCGTTTGCGGGCGGATTCGTGGCCTTCGAGGGTGCGGTCACGAATGTATTCGCGTTCCATGCCCGATAACGCGGCCAGCACTGTGAACACGACGCCGGCCGGGTCGTGGCTGCCTTGTAGTTCGCCGGTCAGGAATTCCAGGCCGATATCGGCGGATTTCAGGTTGTCGGCGAGGGCAGCCAGGTCGATGCCGCGGCCGAGCCGTTTGTGTTCGTGCACAACGAGAGTGACCGCGACGCCGCTGGCCCGCAGTTCTCGGCACAGCGTGACGGCGGCGTCGAGTTCGGGTCGGTGGGTGGCGCGGGTGGAGATCTTCTCGGAGAAGACCCGGCTCACGTTCGCGGCGGTGAGCGCGTCGAGTTGGGTGTCGAGAGATTGGCGCAGTGTGGAGGCGCGGGCGTAGCCGATGCGGGCGTGCCCGGCCGGTGCGCTGAGGGCGGCGGGGCGGGGCAGTTCGATCCATGCGCGGCCGGGGTTGCGGATCGCGGGGGTCGTCACGGACAGTGCCTTGGCCAGCGCGGGCACCAGCCGGAAGCGGACGGTGTGGTATTGGGTGGCGACCTTTCCCGTGCCGGTGCGGCACGGTGAGCCCGCTGGGGCCGCGCAGGCCGACATCGGGCACGGATGGACTTCGACTCGCTGATAGTCCTCGCTCACAGGCTCGAGTGTTTCATGAGTGCGTTTCAACTGCGGGTTCTTTTGCAACAACCCATGAAACGGAATTCGGGCTGGTCGAGGTCCGATGATCGTCGTGTTTCATAGGCGACCACCTATGAAACGAACTACGTCCCTTCGATACTGCTGATGTCCACAGGCGGATGGCACCGCCGCGGGGCAACCCTGTCTGCAACGAGCGAGCGCGGTTGGGTGCGCACTCTCGTCGCTGCACGCGGTCGCTGGGCCTAGCCTAGGGTGATTCGCGCCGCCGACTGCACGGTGCTGGTGACCAGGGGTGCCAGCGGCCCGGTGCGCAGCCGGGTGACAGCGGCTGCGGCGGGCTGCAGCAGGGCGCGGCGGACGAGGTAGGCGATCGGCAGGGCGAGGACGGCGGAAGCCGCGACATCGTGGGGGTAGTGGCCGCCGACGTAGACGCGGGTGGCTGCCTCGAACAGGGCGAACACAGCGGCGATGGCGGCCAGGCGGCGGTTGGTGAGGTAGAGAGCGGCGACGGTGGCGGCGGCGACGGTGGCGTGGCCGCTGGGGAAGGCATAGTCGGTGCCCGGTGGGCATGCTTCGAGGATGTAGGCGTGCGGCAGCGCGTGGCAGGGGCGGGGTTCGGCCGCGATCTGCTTGACGATCTCGGCGAGGGCGAAGGCGGCCACGACCGCGACGGGGGCGAGCAGCGCGGCGGCCATGGCCGTGGTGTTCTCGCGTCTGGCGCGCCACCAGGCGGCGAGCATGAGCACGGCGAACACGATCAGCCCGGCGTCGGTGAACCACAGGATGGGGGTATTGAGCCAGCGAGTGTGTTGAGCGAATTCGGTGACCTCGACCAACAGTGACCCGTCGATACGAGCTCCGTCGAACGCGGACACGGTGGCGGGCAGCGAGGTCGGTGACACGCAGGTGATCTTTACGTGACGGCACTGAGAACACGCTGAGAACCGAGACCGACTCCATCCAGCGGGGGTGGGAGATCGATCGTCATCCGTTATCGTTTCTCGACATCGAGTTCCGATATCGGCAAAGGGCGGTCGAAGCGTGGGGCAGATGAGTCGGCGAGATGTGCTGAAGCTGGGTGGAGCAGCGGTTGTAGCGGGTGGGGCGGCGGCGGGCTGTGGCCGGTCGCCGTCGGCCACGACAGCGGATTACACGCTGCGGATCGCGGCAGGGTCGGTGGAGGTGGCGCCGGGTAAAACGGTGTCGACGACGCTGTACAACGGGCAGTTCCCGGGCCCGCTGCTGCGTCTCACCGAGGGCACACCGATGGTGGTGGACGTCTACAACGACACCGCCACCCCCGAGCAGGTGCATTGGCACGGTCAAGCGGTGCCGGCCGAGGTCGACGGCGCTGCCGAGGAAGGAACCCCGTTCGTGCCCGCGCACGGGATGCGCCAGCTCTCGTGCACCCCGGGCCCGGCGGGCTACCGGTTCTACCACACTCACCTGGCCGCGGGATCGGATCTGACCATCGGCCAGTACAACGGCCTGGTCGGGCCGGTATACATCGAGCCGGCATCCCATCCCGGCGCCTATGACCAGGAGGTGTTCCTGACTTTGAAGGAGTTCGAGCCGTCGCTGAGCCAGGGCGGGGACATGGCCGCGGACTTCCTGGCCGGTGAACCGGTGCCGCAGCTGCGGGACCGGGGAGAGGCGGCGATGGCGGCGTCGCTGGCCTCGGGTGCGCCGCACGGTTACGAGGTGGGGTATGCGACGTTCACGATCAACGGGCGCATGCTCGGCCACGGCGACCCGATCAAGGTCAAACAGGGGCAGCGGGTGTTGTTGCATGTGCTCAACGGCAGTGCGACCGAGAACCGCAGCCTGGCTCTGCCCGGGCACACCTTCACCGTGATCGCGCTGGACGGCAACCCGGTCCCGAACCCGGTGGCGGTGCCGGTGTTGTGGCTGGGCACCGCCGAACGGGTCTCGGCGATCGTGGAGATGACCAACCCGGGCGTGTGGGTGCTCGGTGATCTGTCCGACGACGACCGCGGCAACGGTATGGGCATCGTGGTCGAATACGCCGGCGCCACCGGCGATCCGGTGTGGACGGCCCCGCCGGCGTTCCGGTGGGATTACCGACTGTTCGCCGACCCGCGCGCGCACGCTCCGGCGGCGCCGGATCAGGTGTTCGACATGCTGATCGAGAAACGCAACGCCGCCGACGGCGGATTCAACGTGTGGACGATCAACGGGCAGCGGTTCACGATGAGCGAGTCCTCGATGCAGGCGCAGCCGATGTGGCAGCTCGAGCGCGGCAAACGGTATCGGCTGCATCTGCGCAACGCCACCGACGACATCCATCCGATGCATCTGCACCGGCACACCTTCGAACTCACCCATGTCGCGGGTACCGCGACCGCCGGGCTGCGCAAGGACGTGGCGATGCTGGGCGGCTATCAGCAGATGGACATCGACTTCGTCGCCGACCAGCCCGGATTGTCGTTGTTGCACTGCCACATGCAACTGCACATGGACTATGGGTTCATGGGATTGTTCGACTGCCACTGACCCGACCCACCGATACTCATCGGTCCGGGTCGGCCGGGCGGGCGTCCGCCCCGGGTCGTGCGAGCGGGCGGACGATCATGATCGGCGCGACGAGGCCCAGCAGGGGCACGACCCCGACGGCACGCTCCCGGCCGCGCTCACACGGCAACCTCCTCCCTCCGGCCTCCCGATGCGCCGACCCGGCGGGTCAGCGCGTGATCCAGAGACCATCTCCCGGGCCCGACCCACAGCAGGAAGATCAGTCCCAGCAGCATCGACCAGTCCGCGCGCGCGTCGTGGGCCATGCCCCAAAACCCGTGCACTCCGAGGAAACCGCCCGGCTGCAGTTCACGGATCTTGGTCAACCCGATAGCACCGCAGATGTCGATCAGCAGCGGGACCGCGGCGAGGCGGGTCAGCAGACCCACGATGAGCAAACTGCCGCAGCCGATTTCGACGACTCCGTCGAGATCGGCGAAGAACGTCGCGGCCGGAATGCCGATCTTGGTGAACCGTCCGGGCCCGAGCTGATGCGGGTACACGAACTTCTGGATGCCCTCGCTGAGGAACACCACCCCGACCAGCAGCCGCACACAGATCACCGCCGCCGGTCCGTCCGCGCCCAGCAGCCGCACCCACCACGACCGATCGACCATCATCAATCGCCTCCCGATATCGCTTACCGATATATATCCTGAGCGTACCCATTCCATGCGGCGGGATCGAGGGGGCGCGCGGGTCTATCCGGTATGGCTGTAGCGTTCTCCGGCGCCGCCTCCGAGTGCGAGTACGGTGATGAAGCCGCCGATCAGGAGCACGCACAGCGCGGCGACGAGCCGGCGCAGCATCTGCACGGCCGGCGGTGCGCCGCGAGTGGTGGCGGCCCACAACAGCAGGTAGGCGATCTCCGCGCCGAAACACACGTTGCCCGTGTTGGGCAGGTGGATCGTCAGCAGAAGTGTCCATCTCCATCAGCCCTCTCACCGGCCGAGACAATGCATCGGCCATCGATATCGCCTGCCGATACAGTCGGTGATGGTAGTGCCCTCGCACAGCGAAATCGGGTACTCGTTTCCTGTCGATGTACTGAGAGTTCCGGGCCGTGGAGATCGACGCACGCGCGGTTCCCGCTGCGCGGATGCGACCGTGCACTGCCAGGTACTACGGTTGGTTGATATATCGGTATCCGATATCGGCTGCCGTAGCCCGAGGTTCGGATGGAGGTGGTGCGGGTGGCGGAGGCGTTGTTCGCGTTCGAGGAAGTCGTGGTCGAGCGCGAGGGAGTGCGTGCCCTCGACGGGTTCGCTGCGGTGATCCCGGAAGGCGGGGTCACGGCGGTGTTCGGGCCGTCGGGGTCGGGCAAGTCGACGATGCTGCGCCTGTGTAATCGGCTCGAGGTGCCCACGGCGGGACGGGTGCTGTTTCGCGGCGAGAACCTGGCCGGGCTGGATCCGTTGCGGCTGCGACGTCGGGTGGGCATGTGTTTTCAGCGGCCGACGCCGTTTCCCGGCACGGTGGCCGAGAATCTTCGGGTCGCCGATCCGCACGCGAGCGAGGCGCGGATGGAGCAGGTGCTGGCGCGGGTGGCGTTGACCGGATCCTGGCTCGACCGCGACGCGACCGCGCTCTCGGGCGGGGAGGCGCAGCGAATGTGCTTGGCCCGCACGCTGATCACGGACCCGCAGGTACTGCTGCTCGACGAGCCCACCTCGTCCGAGGATGCGGCGGCGGCGCGGGTGATCGAGCAGGCGGTGCGCGAGCTGGCCGACGCCGGGATGAGCGTCCTGTGGGTCAGTCACGACCCGGCACAGGTACGGCGCATCGCCGACCGGGTCCTGCGCATCGACCACGGCCACAGCCGGGGCATCGAACCGTCACTGGGACCCGACATCGAGGAGGCCGCACAATGAACGGAGCGGTCGGGTGGGGTGGACTGGCGACCTCTCTGGCGCTGGTGGTGGTCGCCGCCGGAATCTCGCTGTGGCAGCGACTGGGCCTGGAACGGCAGATTCTGTGGTCGGCGGCCCGCGCACTGGTACAACTGCTGCTGGTCGGCGCGGCGCTGGCGCTGCTGCTGGAACCGGGCCGGTCGCTGTGGTGGTCGTGGGCGTGGACTGCCGCCATGATCGCCTACTCCGGTGATGTCGCCCGCCGCCGCGCTCCGGAAGTGCCACGGCTCGCGACGCTGGCGATCACCGCGTTCGCCGCGGCCGCGGTCATCACGCTCGGGGTGATCTTCGGATTGCGGGTGTTCCCGCTGCAGGGCCGCACCCTGGTCCCGATCGCAGGCATGATGATCGGCAATTCGATGACCGCCACCGTCCTGGTCGCGCGACGCCTGGTCGACGAACTGCGCGACAAACGCGACGAGGTCGAGGCCCGTCTCGCCCTCGGCCAGCCTTCCCGCCAGGCCGCCACCCCGTATGTGCGCACCGCGCTGCGCTCGGCCCTGTCCCCGCAGATCGAGACCACCAAGGCGACCGGGCTGGTATTCCTGCCCGGGGCGATGACAGGCCTCATCCTCGCCGGCGTCCCGCCCGTGCAAGCGGTTCTCGTGCAAGCGGTGGTGATGTTTCTGATCCTGGGCGCGGTCGCGGCCACCACCGTCGTCATCGCCCTGGGACTGGTGCACCGGCTCTTCACCCCCGACCACCGGCTGTTGCCCCTGGCCCGCCGCCCCGACACCATCTCACCGGGCAAACCCGGCGCCCGCACCCACTGACCCCAGCTCTGGCCGGGCGGCGCGGATCGACGAGCCGGTGAACAGTACGTGCCCTGCGCAGTATCGCCCGCCGATATCGGATATCGTCACAGCCGTCCCTTCCATACGATTCCGGGGAGAGAGTGTGTCCACCATGCCGACGTCGAATCAGGCCGATACCCAGCTACAGCGTCGGCTCGGGGTCGGCGACGCGGTCGTGATCGGGCTCGGCTCGATGATCGGTGCGGGCATCTTCGCCGCGCTGGCGCCGGCGGCCGCCGCGGCCGGGTCGGGACTGCTGCTCGGACTGGCGATCGCGGCCATGGTCGCCTACTGCAACGCCACCGCGTCGGCGCGACTGGCGGCCCGCTACCCAGCATCGGGCGGCACCTATGTCTACGGCCGCGAACGCCTCGGTGAGTTCTGGGGTTATCTGGCCGGATGGGGATTCGTGGTCGGCAAGACCGCCTCCTGCGCGGCCATGGCGCTGACCGTCGGCGCGTATGCCTGGCCGGGACAGGCCCATGCGGTCGCGGTCGCCGCGGTGGTGGCGCTGACCGTGGTCAACTACCGTGGCGTGCAGAAATCGGCGCTGCTGACCCGGGTCATCGTCGCGGTCGTGCTGGCCGTGCTGGCCGCCGTCGTGGTCGCCGCGCTCACCTCCTCCGCCGCCGCGCCCGGGCATCTGGCGATCGGTTCGGATGCCTCGGTGCGCGGTGTCTTGCAGGCGGCCGGACTGTTGTTCTTCGCCTTCGCCGGGTACGCGCGCATCGCGACCCTGGGGGAGGAAGTCCGGGATCCGGCCCGCACCATCCCCCGCGCGATTCCGCTCGCCCTGGGCATCACGCTGGTCGTGTACGCCCTGGTCGCCATCGCCACGCTGGCCGTGCTCGGCCCGCATGGATTGGGCACCGCCGCAGCACCTTTGGCCGACACCGCGCGCGCGGCCGGTGCGCCCGCCCTGGTGCCGGTCGTGCGGGTCGGCGCGGCGGTCGCGGCACTCGGATCACTGCTGGCACTGATCCTCGGCGTCTCGCGCACGACCTTCGCCATGGCCCGTGACCGGCATCTGCCGCCTCAACTGGCAGCGGTGCATCCGCGCTTCGATGTGCCCCATCACGCGGAGATCGCTGTCGGTGTCGTCGTGATCGTCCTGGTCGCCACCCTCGATGTGCGGGGCGCGATCGGCTTCTCCTCCTTCGGCGTGCTGGTCTACTACGCCATCGCCAACGCCGCCGCCTGGACTCTGACTTCCGAAGAAGGACGGCCCCCGCGTATCCTGCCCGTCCTGGGCAGCCTCGGATGTGTCGTGCTGGCCTTTGCCCTGCCGCTCACCTCGGTGCTCTCCGGTGCAGCCGTGCTCGCCCTGGGCGCTATCGCCTACGGTGTGCGACACCGCCTGACTCGCGCCCGCTGCTGACCCGTCCCACCCACCAGCAGCCACCCGACACCGCGCCTGGGGTAGCAGGCCCACTGTCGGAGAGGACCGGTCCGATACCACCCCCGCTCACCCCACCGGCTGACGGCCGCGCAGGATCTCGAGGACCCTGCGCTCGGTCAACGCGATCAGATGCGCATCCACGCGAGCGGTCGCGTTCAAGCTGCCATGCACCTGATGTACCAGGCCCGCGAGATCCGGGCCGGGCTGGCCTCGGGAACACGCGCGCCCAATCGGTTGATAAGGATGCGCAAAGCCTGCTCGAGCTCACGCAACGGCGCGTCGCTTCCCTCGGCCACAACAGCCTCGCAGATCTATCGTCCTCCGACATCGCCAGACGATATCGCCAGGCGCTGCCAGGCACTCGATGTAATCGGGAACCAATACACGAACCGCCGATGAACGATTCCGCGTCCCCGGCACGATTCGGGGGCCGGCAACCTCACGCGATCCCCGAGAAGAACGTCGGTCTAGCTGGCTTTTCTTGTAATACGATATCGTGTGTCGATATGGATCTGGTGCGGGAGTTGCTGCGCGGCGCGGTACCGGTGCACGTGCTGCACCACGCCGCCGAACAAGAGGTCTACGGGGCGTGGATGGCCGAAGAACTGGCCCACCACGGCTACCCCATCTCACCGGGCACCCTCTACCCGCTGCTGCACCGGCTCGAGAACGCCGGACTGCTCACCTCGACCGAGCACGTCGTCGACGGCCGCGTCCGCCGCGTCTACACCGCCACTGCGGCCGGACTCGGCGAGCTGACCCGCCTGCGCGCAGTCGTCGCCGAACTCTCCGGCGAAGTCCTGCGCCCCGCACCGGCAACCGGCCCGCACACCTGAGCCGAGTGGTCCATCATCCGGCTACACGCTCACGGGACAGGTCCAGGCGGGTGTTCATGTCGAGCCGGAACCGGCCGTAGGGGTTGATGTTGGACCAGAACAGCGGCGAGAGCGCCCGCCGCTCGGTGTCGCCGACCAGATCGTGGAACTCCGGATCCTCCAATACCGCTTGTAGCAGCAAGGTATTGACGTGCACCAGCGCCGATTGCAGTAGGTGCAACGCGAGCATCGACACCTCGGCGTGCTCGCGGTCGGCACCGGTGAGCTGGGAGTCCTTGCCGTAGAAGACAACTGCGTTGGCGGAGTTCCAGTTCTCCACCACCTGCAACCCGGAGTTGATCTCTCTCCTGAGTTCTTCTGATGCCAAATACTCGCAGGCGAAGATTGTGCGCACCGCTCTGCCCAGTTCCTCGAGGGCCTGGTAGGTGGGGTGTTTCGGGCCTCCGCGGGTGAACCGCCGCAGGATCGACTCACTCTCGGCGGTCCCGAGCCGTAGGGCGGTGGCGTATTTGACCATCTGGTCGTACTGCTGGGCGATGAGATCCCACCGGATCGGTCGGGTCAGCACCGGTCCCAGCTCACCGTAGACGCCCGCGTCGTCGGGCCGGTACAACCGGATCGACCCGATGTTCTTCATCCTGGGCAGCAGCTTGAATCCCAGCAGTTCGGTGAACGCGAACCCCACGACCGACGCACCGTGCGTGTCGACGTAGTTCGCGGCGATCTCCGCGTCGGTGCAGTGCCGCAGCAATCCCTCGATCATCGCCGCCACCTCCGAGCTCGAACAGGACTTGAGCTGGGAGTAGATGCACACGTTGCGGCGCTCGACGTGCCAGTAGATCATCACCCCGTACCCGCCGTACCGCTGGTGATACTGGGTCATGAAGTTCGACTCCCACGACCCGAACTTCTTCGAATCACTCGCGCACGAAGTGCCCGAACCCCACCAGTTCGGATCCCGCGCCGCGAAGGTCGCGTTCACCAGCTTCGTCGTCGCGCGCCGCAGGTTGTCACGGGTGATGAAGTGCCTGCGCACATGCCGCAACGCCGCCTCGGACTCCTCCTGCTCACCGGTGTTCACGATCGCCCGGATCCCCATGTTCGTCCCCAGCGCGAACAGATCCAGCAGCAGCCGTTTACGCAGGGTGTCGCGGTCGATGACCTCCCGTGACGCCACCGAGGTGAACTCGGCGGTGAAGTCGGTCAGGAAATCGGCGTCCTTGAGCACATCCAGCAGGTCCAGGGTGCCCCAGCGACGAGCGACCTCGGCCTTGATCTTCTCCAGGTTCTCCGGCTCCGGCTGCTTTTCCAGCTTCGGCACGCTGATCCACTGCTCACCACGGCGCCGCGTCAACCGAACCCCACCCGTGGTTCCCTCAGTCAGGCCCCGATCGAGCCTGTTGAGGGCCTTGCTCATCCGCTCTGCAGTCCGGCGATGAACTGCGTCGGATCCAGGGGCTGACGGATCGCGGCGTAATGCACCTCGCGAGCGGTGTCGAAATCGCCGGGCAGATCGTCTTCGGGATTGCGCCACCGGTTACCGCCGTCGACGTAGATCTCCCGGCGGCGAATCGCATCCCGCAACGCGACCAGCACACACAACTCGTACGCGATGCGCTCGATACGGCCCTTCTCATCGACCACCGCCTCCCGCCACGCCTTGGGCACAATACCATCGAGCGGGGCCAGAGCGTGGCTGTCATAGAAGCGGACCTTGCCGTCGATGCCGGCGTACCGCTGCAATAACTCCACCGCCACCATAACCGGCCGGTACGCGGTGTTGTTGCACCGAAATTCCAACGCCGCCAACAATGCCGGCAGCATTCGCCGATAATGGTTCGAGTACGAGCTACGCAACACCGTGCGCACCCGAGCCGCGAACGCCTGATCGTTGGCCTTCGCCTCTTTCACCAGCTCCCGCAGCGTCTTCTCCCCGACCACCGGATACACCACGTCACGCACGATGCCGTCCGGATGATCGACGGCGGCCTCGGCCAGCCGGAACAGCCCGGGTTCCGCAGAATTCAGGGGTTCTGGAAGGATTTCGGGTGTGAATCCGCAGGTCGCGGGTCTGGGGCTGGGGTTTCGGGCTGAAATCACCTAGAGACGCGATTTTCTGATTTCAGCCCGATATCCTGGTGGTTCGTCGTATGGTCTGGAGTCGTGTACGTGAAGACGACCAAGCGGGACAACAAGTCCGGCACGGTCAGGTATCTGCATCTGGCCCACAGCGAGTGGGACCCGATCAAGGGCCGGGCGACACCGAGAGTGCTGTTCACCTTCGGTCGCGAGGACGAGTTGGACCGGGACGCGATAAAACGGCTGGTCGCGTCGCTGTCGCGGCTGCTCGATCCCGCCGATGCTCTGGCCGCGGGCGCGGCTGGAGAAGGGTTGGCGTTCGTGTCCTCCAGGCCGTTCGGTGGGGCGTACGCGCTCGATCATCTATGGCGGTGGCTGGGCATAGATGCCATCATCGCGGGCCTGGGCCAGCCCAAACGTGGCCGCCGCCGTGATGTTTCGGCGATCGAGCGGGTCCTGTTCGCCCTGGTCGCCAACCGGGCGCTGTCACCGTCGTCGAAACTGGCTGCCGCGGAATGGATCAGCGCCGACGTGCACATCGATGCGCTGGGCGAGGTTACCGATGACGCCTACTATCGGGCGATGGACTGGCTCCATGATGTGAAAGACGACCTCGAACACCAGGTGTTCGACCGGATCGCGACGCTGCTCAATCTCGAGGTGGATCTGCTGTTCTTCGACACCACCTCAACGTATTTCGAGACCGAAGACGCCGACGATCCGATCGTGCGTGACGGCAAGGGCAACCCGGTTACCGGCCCCGGCACCGACGAGGCCGGCAGTGACGCCGTCGGGTTCCGGACCTGGGGCAAGTCGAAGGATTCACGAGATGACTTGCCGCAGATCGTGATCGGGATGGCGGTCACCCGCGACGGGATCCCGGTGCGCTGCTGGTGCTGGCCGGGCAATGCCTCGGATCAGACACTGATCCGGCAGGTGAAAGACGATATGCGGGACTGGACACTGTCGAAGATCATCTGGGTCACCGACCGGGGGTTCTCGTCCGCGGAAAACCGCCGTTACCTGCGCCGGGGCGACCACCACTACATCATCGGGGAGAAACTGCGGTCCGGATCGGTGGAGGTGAAAGCCGCGATGTCGCGACAAGGCCGCTACCTCGACGTCGCGGAGAACATGCGCGTGAAGGAAGTCCGGGTCAGCGAACAAGAGCGGTTCGTGATCTGCTTCAACCCCGACGCGGCCGAACGCGACGCCGCCACCCGCGAACAGCTCGTGGCCGCGCTGCGCGAAATGATCGACGGCTCCGACGCTTTGAGCGATTTCAAGCGCGGTGAGCTGCGCGGCAAGATCGCCGGCAAGCCCGGGCTGAACCGGTTCCTGCGTGTCACCGCCGGAGGGAAACTGCGCGTCGATGCCGCGAAAATCAAGGCCGAAGCCAACTTCGACGGAAAATACCTGCTCCGCAGCTCGGATCCCAACCTGTCCAGCGAGGACATCGCCATCGGCTACAAGCAACTCCTCGAGGTCGAACGCGGCTGGCGCGACATGAAGAGCGTGCTGGATCTGCGGCCGGTCTATCACCGCCTCGAGGAACGCATCCGCGCCCACATGCTGCTGTGCTGGCTGGCGTTGCTACTGGCCCGCATCGCCGAAACCCGCACCGGCACCACCTGGCCCACGATCCGCCGGGAACTCGACCGCCTCCATATCGGCACCTTCACCGGCCCCGCTGGCACGTTCCGCCGCCTCACCGAGCTGACCAAGCCCCAACGCGACCTCCTCACCCGACTCGGCGCCGCCACACCCAAGCAGATCATCGAACTCACCCCAACCCGCTGACCAGCACCGATACCCGCGCCTAGAGACACGCTCCCCGGGCGCAATCCCCATGTCACCCCAGTTCAGGCCCTAAAACGCGACTCCAGGCACTCCGAATTCTGCGGAACCCCGGTGATCCAGCGTGACTCCGTCATCGCGGTTGCGGGCAACCCGGACCACATCGTCGCGGAACTCCTTCGGATACGGCTTCGGCACAGTGACATCCTCTCAAGCCCGCCCCTCGGCAAGCCATCTCGGTTGTCACCTATCCGTGCAGCAGCCCCAAGCCAGGTCCGGTGTTGTCGGGCGGGTGGCTTACCGCTGGTGGCTGGGTCGGGGTGGGGTGTGGGCGGTGAGGAAGTCGTTGATGAGGTGGTGGCAGTAGGCGGGGGTGATGGGGTGAATGCCGGTGAGGCGGGTGAAGACCAGGGGGCCGACGAGTTGGGTGATGGCGTAGGTGGGGTCCAGCTCGCCGAGTTCGGCGCGGGCGGCGGGGCTGGTGAGCAGTTGGTCGAACGGCTGGCGGTAGCGGTCGATGACCTGGGCGCGTAGCGAGTGCAATTCTCCGTCACCGCGGCCTGGGTCGCCCGCATCGATGGGATCGATGGGAGCGACAGGATCGGTGGGTTCGGTGGGGCCCAGGCCGAGCCAGACCAGGGCGGTGAGGTGGATCGGGGTGTGGTCGATGAGGGTGGCTTGGCGGGTGAGCAGGTCGGTGAGTTGCTCGCGCAGGCTGCCGGTGCCGGTGGGCGGTTCGACCTGGGGCAGGAGGCGTTCGAACGCGGCGGCGAGCAGTCCGGCGCTGTTGCCGAAGTTGCGGTACAGGGTGGTCGCGGCGACTTTGGAGGCTTTGGTGACCGCGTCCACGGTGACCGCGTGGATTCCGCCGGTGGCCAGCAGCCGGGTCGCCGCGTCCAGGAGCCGTTCGCGGGAACGGGCCCGGCGCGGATCGACCCGCTGACCGGCCTCGTCGTCGCTGAGGGCGGGGGTGGAACTCACACACCTCATTGTGCCCGACCGGCAAACCCTGGTGTTCACGCCTCGGGCGGGGTTACGCTAACGACATCACCGAAACGATAATGTCGTTAGCGTTTCTTGGGAGGTTTGGTGGCTGTCCCGCAGACCGATTCGATACCCGTCCCCGCTCGCTTGTCGGGTGCGCAGCGGTGGACGCTGGTGGTGTCGTGTGTGTCGGTGGCGTTGGTGATCGCGTCGATGGCCGCCCTGTACGGGGCGCTGCCGCAGATCGCGGAGTCCACCGGCGCCACCCAAGCACAGCTGACGTGGGTGGTCGACGCCTACACGCTGGCACTGGCGTGCCTGGTGCTGTCCGGGGGCGCGGTCGGTGACCGCTACGGGCGCCGGATCGTGCTGGTGGCCGGGCTCGTCATCTTCGCCGCCGGGTCCGCCATCCCGCTGTTCGCCGACCGCCCGGCCTGGGTGATCGCTGCCCGCGCGGTCGCGGGGGTGGGCGCGGCACTGGTGATGCCCTCGACCCTGTCGATCCTGACCGCCGGATTTCCCGCCGACAAACAGGGCCGCGCGGTCGGAGTGTGGGCCGGAGTCGCCGGATCCGGCGGCGTGATCGGCCTGCTCGGATCCGGCCTGCTACTACAGGTGTTCTCGTGGCGGGCGGTGTTCGTCGCACTCACCGCCGCCGCCACCATCCTGGTCGTCGCCGCGCTCACCCTCACCGAATCCCGCGACCGGGACCGGCCACCGGTCGATGTCGCCGGAGCGATGTCCTCGGCTACGGCGGTCGGGGTGTTCGTCGTCGCTGTCACCGCAGCCCCCGAACACGGCTGGACCTCACCACTGGTGCTCACCACACTCGCCGTCGCGCTCGCCGCGACCGTGGTGTTCGTGCTCACCGAATCCCGCGTGCCCCACCCACTGCTACCGATCCGGCTGCTCGTCCGCCGTGGATTCGCCGCCGGAGCGGTGTCGCTGGCGTTGCAGTTCCTGGTCACCTTCGGCCTGTTCTACCTGATCGTGCAATATTTCCAGCTCATCCTCGACTACAGCCCTCTGCAATCGGCGCTCGCGCTGGCCCCCATGGCCGGGCCCCTGGTCGGCATCTCCCTCATCGCGCCCTGGCTGTGCGAACGAGCCGGACTCAAAATCATGACCGCCACCGGCATGAGCGTCATCGCCGCCGGACTGGTGTGGCTCTCACGCATCGACACCCACACCACCTACCTCTACCTCCTCGGCCCCGTGCTGATCATGAGCGCCGGACTCGGCCTGTGCGCGGCACCGGCCACCGCCGCCATCGTCGCCGACACACCCCGCGCCAAACACGGCATCGCCGCCGCGGTCAACGACGCCGCCCGCGAAATCGGTGCCGCGATCGGCATCGCCGTCGCCGGAAGCGTCCTGGCCGCCGGATACCACCACCGCATCCAACCCGCCCTCACACACCTGCCCCCACCAGCACGCGGACCCGTCTCCGACTCCCTGGCCGCCGCACTGGCCGTGGCCGACAAAGCCGGACCCGTCGCCCAGCCTCTCGCCGACTTCGCCCGCGACGCGTTCCTGTCCGGCACCCACCACGCCACCCTCGCCCTGGCCGGCATCGCCGCCGCCGGAGCCGCCCTCGCCCTCACCGCACCCGGCCCCTCCTACCAGCCCGACCCCGAGGACCAGCCATGACCACCCACCACCACACCCGAATCCCACGCTGGCTCCACACACTCACCGGCCACCGCCACCCACATCCCACACCCGAAAACCCCCCACACACCACACCCACCGCCCGCCCGATACGCACCATCATCGTCGACACCGACCCCGCAGACCGCGACTACCGAGCCGTCGACCACGCCGCCGACCTCGCCCACGCCAGCCGCGCCCGCCTCCTGATCACCTGCGTACACCACCCACTCGACCTGCACACCCTCACCGACGACCTCGACCGCCTTCGCCCCGACGACTACCAACTCCGCGGCACCACCCCCACCGACACCATCCTGCGCACCGCCACAGACCACGCCCGCGCCCACGGCGCACCCCACATCGAAACCCACCTCCTCCCCGAACCAGCCCAACACTCACTCCTACAACTAGCCACCACCCAACACGCCGACCTCATCGTCGTCACCCAACCCACACCACACACATGGGCCGACCGCGCCACCAGCCACATCCTCGACACCCCCGCCATCAAACTCGCCCGCCACACCCCCTGCGACATCCTCATCATCCCCACCACCCGATAACGCACCCGCAACATCCACCACGGCAAACAACGCCAAAAACTTGACGCAAGACAAAATATGGATCCCATACCAGCGGGATCTACCCGATTCACAGCTGGTAATCAGCTTCGATGACCAACCGTCCTACAGGAAATTGCAGGTCATCCCCGTTCCCATGTTCACAGTGCCCCGCCGACGATGCGATCCTGCGACAACGACGTCCGTTCCCGTCCGTCGATCCTGCCCCGCTTCATGAGCGTGGACGTCCGGAGGTGTCGCGGGTAGGGATGCCGCGCTGCCGGAGTTTCGCTTCGGCTCAGTATTGATTGAGTGCGAAAGGCACTCTCTCCCGGCGGCGATGATCTGCCGTAGCTGATCCATGGGCTCGGCGGCAATGGCCGCCACCAAATTCTGATGCCGATCACCGCCAGCTTCGGCACACTGAGTCAGTGGGATTTGCTGACGATCCGGAGGGATATAAGCGGGCACTCGAAGCCAAGCTGCGACCAGAGAACATCCGTTTCGCCTTGATGTTCGCCGGCCTGCTCCAGATGCTTCATGAGCGGCTGAAACTGGTTGTGCTCGACGAGGTTCGAGAATTCTACAGTGTGGGCTGCGATGACTCCGGCCGCAGCATCGTCAACGAGGACGCCTACCGCCGCAACGTGCTGGATCTAGCACCGAAGAACAAGTTTCGGGCCTCGCTGCTCTGGCTGGTCGAGTCCGAAGCCATCACCATGGCGCAGGCGGACCGGTTGGACGATATCTATACCCATCGGCACGCGGTCACCCACGAGCTCATCAAGTACATCGTCGATCCGGAGGAGCGGCTAGATACCGATCTGTTCGTCGAGGCAGTGGAGATCTTGAAGGCCATTAAGCGGTTTTGGGCAGGCATCATGGTGTACACGACGATGGACAACGCGGTGGAAGTCGATCTAGATCAGGTTGTTGCACTCGACATGATAGTGCTGCAGTGCTGTGTGGACGCGGTGATCGAGGGCACGCGGGAACACGCCAGCGAGTAACAGCGACGGAATCGGCCGGGCATGCCTGCGCACGGCCTTCGCAGGCGTATTTGGTGTCAGCGTAGGCGTGCCACATTCTCCTGCGTGCAACCTGAACCGAACTGCGGCACAGGCGGTTTGCGCCCTCCTGCAACCGTTGGCAGCACACCAGCCTGGATAGTGCGGGGTTTCTGGGCATCGGCTGGCCGCCGGTCTGCAATGCCCGACCGGCCCGGGACCGCGTTTGGCCGCAGTCGAACGACTGCTAATGGGTGGTTAGGTCGACGGCGAAGTGGGGACTGCCCCGTGTTTTCCGACTTGTGTCAGTGTCCAACCGAGACAGTAGAAGTGGATCGCCTCGCCGGTCTGGTCGGGGACAGGCCGCGTCGGCGCATCGGGACGTTGCGCCTGGGTATCGAATCACCTGCGGCGTCGACCATTTCGGGCGGTCGTCTCTGGAAAGCTGTCGGAGTCTGCCGCTCAAGCGGGAAATTCAGCCGAGCCTTGATGGTCGGCGTCGGTGATGCTGGCTGGCTTTCTCGGCGTGGAGCTGTGAGGATCGATCTCACTACTTTGGGCGGGAGGTTGTGTGACTTCAGGACAGACATTGTTGCGGGTGGTGATGCCCACTGCCGCGACGGCAGTGCTGGCCACGGGGCTGGCGGTGGCGGTGAACTATGCAACCGGCGCGAATCACTCGGTCTGGGCATGGGTCGCCGTCGTCGCGCTGACCGTGGGTGTGTTCGCAGTTTCGCTGTGGGTCCAGCATGCACCCTCCACCGACCGGGAGCTGGCGATCGGTGTCGATCTGCGGAACGTGAAAACCGAAAGGGGGCTACGGGTCAAAGGAGTCCGCTCGACGGGCACGGGGATCAGAGCAGCCAGGGTACGTTCCGGCGGTGACATGTCCTTCGAGGACATCCGCACCGGCGTTGATAATCCCACACACCCATGAACGACCAGGCTCGACGGCCCGTCGCGCCGATCTACGACTTCGACCGGGTGAAAGCCGGGCGGGATCTGTCGATTCATCACACAGACAACCGTTACGAGATCGGCGTTGTGTCGAACGGGGCGCTGCTCACCGGCAGGTCGCTGTATGTGTCTCAGGTGCGCGAGTTCCTCGCCCCGGTCGATGGACTGCGAGATCGGCAGGACGAACTCGATGATGTGGTCGATTTCTGCCGCGGAGAGCAACCGTATATGTGGATCAGGGCCGAGCCGTGGGCGGGTAAATCGGCTTTGTTGTCGTGGTTCACGCTGTTCCCTCCAGCCGACATAACGGCGATCGGGTTCTTCATCACCGACCGCCTCGCCGATCAGAACGACCACAACGCGTTCACCGCTGCTGTCCTGGATCAACTCGCCGTTCTGCTGCCGGACCAACGATCCCTCATCGCCGCCGCCACGATCAATCGCGACGGGCTGCGCAACGAACTCCTCACCCTCGCCGCACGCCGCGAAGCTGAAGCCGGACGACGGTTGGTGCTCGTGGTCGACGGATTGGACGAGGACACCGGTACACCACCGATCGTCACGCTGCTGCCGACAAGGCCGGAGCCCAATCTGCGGGTCGTCGTAGCCAGCCGTCACGGCCCCGCCCTGCCCATCCCGCATGGTCACCCGCTGACAGCTACCGAGCCTTATCCGCTCACCTCATCACCATTCGCCGCGGACGTCCAAGCCAAAGCTGTCGCCGAACTCGATGCGTTGCTTGGTGGACCCGACCAGCACCGTGACCTGCTCACGCTGATCACCGCCGCCAATGGCCTCACTGCATCCGAACTCACCGAACTCTCCGGCATGGCGCCCTACGAGATCGACGGCCTACTGCGCGCGGTGGCCGGCCGCAGTTTCCGTACCCGCACGACGACGGCATCGCCGCGGTCTGGCGGACACAGTGACCCGGTGTACGTGCTGGCCCACGAAACGCTGCAACGCACCGCTGAGGAACGACTCGGCACGCGACACCTCACCGCGGGTATGAGCCGGCTCCACGCCTGGGCCGACCACTACCGAGACCAGGCATGGCCGACCGACACTCCCGACTTCCTATTGCGCCGCTACTTCTCAGTCCTAGACAGACACCACGATTTGACCCGGATGGTCGCGGCGGCGCTCGATACAGCTCGTCACAGTCGGATGCGTATGCGCACAGGGGGCGATGCCACCGCATTGAGTGAGATCCGCACGGTACAACAACATATCTGCAACCAACCCGACCCTGACCTCCTCAGCACCGCACGCCTGGCTCGCTATCGCGATCGCCTCCACAGTCGCAACGACAACATTCCGACCCGGTTGCTGATCGTGATGGCGCTTCTTGGTCAATATGACCGCGCAGAAGACCTAGCTCACTCCTACTCCACTCCACGTCAGAGGGGCGATGCGCTCGCTGCAATCGCCCGGGAGGTGGCCGCGACCGATCCCAGACGCGCGACCCGACTCACCGAACGCGCCGAAACCCTCGCCTACACCATCACCGACCCCCACCAACAAGCCGCGGTACTCGGCAGAATCGTCGCAGTGGTGGCCCAGACCGATCCCGAACGCGCTGAAGCAATCACGGACACCATCACTGACCCGCATTGGCAAGGTTCTTCACTCATCGGAATCACCGAGGCGGTAGCTGGCACCGACCCTGAACGCGCAACTCGACTAACCGAACGCGCCGAAACCATCGCCCACACCATCACCGACCCAAACCGGCAGGTCGAGGCCCTCACCACGATCGCCCGCGCGGTGGTCCGGACCGATCCCGAACACGCGGCCCGACTCACCGAACACGCCGAGACCATCGCCCACACCATCACCAACCCGCACCAACAAGCTGGGGCACTCACCACGATCGCCCGCGCGGTGGCCCAGACCGATCCCGAACACGCGGCCCGACTCACCGAACACGCCGAGACCATCGCCCACACCATCACCCACCCTCGCCAGCACGACAGCGCGTTTCGAAATATCGTCTACGCGGTGGGCCAGACCGATCCCGAACGCGCCGAGACCATCGCCCGCACCATCACCGACTCGAAGCGGCAGGCCGAGGCACTCGCCGCAACCGCCCGAGTGGTGGTCCGAACCAATCCCGAACGCGCTGAGATCATCACGCACGCCATCGGCGACCCTTACCAGCGGGTCAGCGCACTCGTCAGCATCATCGAGATGGTGGCCCCGACCGATCCCGAACACGCTGCTCGACTCACCGAACATGCCGAGACCATCGCCTACACCATCACCGATCCTGACCTGCAGACCAAGGCGCTCGCCACGATCGCCCGAGTGGTGGTCCGGACCGATCCCGAACGCGCCGCCCGACTCACCGAACACGCCGAAACCCTCGCCCACACCATTACCAACCCCAGCCATCAAGTCCACGTGCTTGCCGAATTCATCAAAGCAGTAGCTGGGTCCGATCCTGAATGCACGGCTCGGCTGACCGAACGGGCCGAGACCATCGCCCACACCATCACCGACCCGAACCAACACGACAATGTGCTTCAAAATATCGTCTACGCGGTGGGCCAGACCGATCCCGAACGCGCCGAAACCATCGCGGACACCATCACCGACGGTTTTTTGCAGGCCGAGACACTCACGGAAATCGCCCTTGCAGCAGCCCAGACCGATCCCGAACGCGCAGCCCGACTCGCCGACCGCGCCGAAACCATCGTCCACACCATCACCAACCCGACCACACGAGGCAACGCACTCGTCAGCATCCTTGAGGTGGTGGCCGCGATCGATCCCGAACGCGCAGCCCGACTCGCCGACCGCGCCGAAACCATCGTCCACACCATCACCGACCCGTACGGGCAGGCCAACGCGCTCGCCATAATCGCCCGGGTGGTGGCCCAGACCAATCCCCAACGCGCCGAAACCATCGCCCGTACCATCGCCAACCCGAACCGGCAGGCCAAGGCACTCGCCGCAATCGCCCGGGTGGTGGCCCAGACCAATCCCAAACGCGCTGAAGCAATCACGGACACCATCACCGACCCGCTTTGGCAGAGTTCTTCACTCATCGGAATCACCGAGGCGGTAGCTGGCACCGACCCTGAACGCGCAACTCGACTCACCGAACGCGCCGAAACCATCGCCCACACCATCACCAACCCAACCTCTCGAGCCAACGCGCTCGCCATAATCGCCCGGGTGGTGGCCCAGACCAATCCCAAACGCGCCGAAACCATCGCCCGTACCATCGCCAACCCGAACCGGCAGGCCAAGGCACTCATCAGGATCGTCCGGGCGGTGGCCGCGACCGATCCCGAACACGCAGCCCGACTTACCGAACACGCCGAAACCCTCGCCCACACCATCACCGATTCGAACCAACAGGCCGAGATACTCACCGCGATCGCTGATGTCGTCGCAGGTACCGAAGAACGGTGCGAGGCCATTGAGCTCACCTCAGAAAGCTCGGGGGCGCTGGCACGTTCGGGACTATGCGGTTGCGGGAGATCGAGCAAACAATTGCTGGCGCGCGCATGGTCGATCTCCACGTTGGAGATCCCAGTTTCGGCTCTGCCCGTCGTCGACACGTCTACGCTGCATGCCCTTGTGCTCGATCTAACTGACGAGAAGGACGCGAATCTTTAACGTGGGAGATAATTCTGATGTACAGCCCGGCACTAGGACTTCGAGAAATGATCGGCCCTGCCGTTTAACGGAGTCCGGCCAGAAAGTTCCTGCCAAGCCACCGCTGCCGAGGACGTAACCCCTCCTGCGACAGCGACGTCCGTTCCCGTCCGTCGATCCGGCCCCGCTTCATGTGCGTGGACGTCCGTGGGTGTCGCGGGTACGGATGCCGCACTGCCGGAGTTTGGTCAACACGGTGGTCGGGTCGACCCCTAGGCGTTGCCCGATTCGGGCGAGGGACCAGCCCAGGTTGTACAAGTGGATGGCGTCATCGATCTGGTCGGCGGACAGGCCCCGGCGGCGCATCGGCACGTTGTTACGGTGGAGGATCTCGCTGACTGTGCGCCGCTCGATACCGAACCGGACGCCTAACTGGTACACCGTCTCCCCACTCCGATATCCGGTGATGAGTTCTTGAACTTGGTCAGGCCCGAGTCGGCGTGTCCGGCCGGTTCGGGGCTTCGCAATGGGCGGAGGAACAGTGACGCTGGGGTCGGGCAACTTCCGACGCAGCTGCTCCAACGCATCTACCTGCGCTTTCGTGTTCGAGTAAGCTCCCCTAACGTCCACTCGTTTCACAGGTCAGGTCCGATAATGCAGCGGCCCTGACTTTTTCATTTGGTCACACCCTCCGAAGACCCTTCGGTTTGCGGTTCCCACCTCGCCCCCAATCAGCTTTTGATCCAGTCGATAGCAATCGCGATGAGGGCCGCATTGAAGAAGAAGCTGACAATGCTGTGCATGACCACCCTCCGCCGCATGGACCGGGTCGTAACGGTGACATCGGACACCGCGAACGAGGTTCCGATCGTCGTCGCGAAGTAGAGAAATTCGGTGAGTTGGGGTTGGGTGCAGTTCGGGAAGTCCAGTCCGCCCTCACCGGCGTGTTCTCGGGCGTAGATCTGTGCGAAGGCGGTGTGCAGCAGCAACCAGGACAGCACGATGGTGGCTGCCGCGAGTCCTTGCGCTATGGCGTCGGCGTCGCCGCGGTGGGCGCTGACGATTGTGCCGCCGGCCAGGCCGAAGCAGCTGACCAATACGGCGAAGAACTGGGTGTACCAGCGGGGGCCGACCAGGTCGGGCAGGTTCTCCAGGGTGGCCGATGACAGCTCCCGGCGCATCATCAGCCATCCCGAGACGATGTACACGACCGCGGTCACGTTCCACAGCGACAGCGGCACGGCTACCTGTCCACCGCGAAGGAACACCACCAGCCACGTAATACCCAGACCCGCCAGAACGGGTTCCAGCGTCCACAGCAGTCTCCGCATCGCCACCCGGTCTTTCGACGCAGTCCGTCAGTGCATGGGTCGTCCCGACGGTACCGCGACACCACGGCGCGGTCCCCGCGTCCCCTCAGCGAGTTCCCCCGCGCGACCACGCGGCGCATCCCGCCGCCGAAACCCCCGCCGCACCAACCCACAACAACCGCCGCGCGACCGGATGCGTAGCAAGCCACGTATACGGGCTGAACGGAAGCGCCTGTTTACGAAAATCCCCCTCCGCCCGAGCATCTCCGCTCGGCGCGTACAGATTCCCCTCCCCGTCCACAGCGGGCTCACTGGTCTGCTCCATCGGAATCCCCAACCTCGCCAGAACAGCATCGGCCAACCGAGGAGTGAGGTGCTGGGTCACCTTCATCAATTTCGCCGCCCCACCCGCATACAGATCCCGTACCGGATGCGTGGCCGCGAACAGAACACAGTCCGCGACCACTGCCGGATGGTAAAACGGCGGCGCCCCTTTGGGTTTCACCTCCATCTTGTTGCGGCCGTTGTTGAAGAACGGCGTATTGATGGCCGACGGTTTGATGCTGGTCACCGAAATCGGTGTCCCCTCGGCCTGTAACTCCCGTCGCAGCGCGTCGAGCATGCCCTCCACCGCGTGCTTGGACGCGGCGTAGGCGCTGTTGAGCGGCATGGCGACCACCGTCTCGCCCGAGCCGATCGCCACCAGCGCGCCCCTGCCCGCGCGGCGCAGGTGGGGGAGTGCCGCCTGGAAACCGTGCACCTGGCCCATGAAGTTGACCTCCATGAGCCGACGGAACTCCTCCGGTGTGGTGTGCTCGAAATCCGCGTAGACGACGACGCCCGCGGCCGCGACCCAGGTGTCGATGCGGCCGTAGGTCGCCACCGCCAGATCGGCGACGGATTCGACCTGCGCGCGGTCGCTGACATCGCACACCGCGTACACCGCTTCCCCACCGGCCGCGCCGATCTCACGCACGAGCGAGGCGAGGCCGTCCTCATTGCGTGCCGCCACAACGACTTTCGCGCCCGCAGCGCCCAGCCGCAGCGCCGTCTCCCGGCCTATCCCGCTGGACCCGCCGGCGACCACCACGACCTGCTCCGCGAGCGGCTTCAACTCGATCCCCGCCATTCCGCGCCCTTCCCCCCGATGACGTATTACGCATAATGCGCAATGCTCGGCCATTCGGTGCATACCCGTGTGTGGCGCGGCGAATCCTCGACACCGGTCCGACTTTGAAGGTGGCCGAGGTGATCGACTTCGGCAGGGCCGAGCCGCACAGGAAGCGAACGGCCGCAAGACCTTTCGCAACGGGGCATACCCCGCGCCTACCGTGTCGGCGTGGGTCCGGCGGACGCGTACATCCTCTCGATGATCCGCTTGGCGATCTCCGAAGCCGCCGCATGCCCATCCACGGTGGGCTCCAGATTCGCCCACACCACCACGGTCACCTTCCGCTCCGGATCGGTCCCCGCGAAGGTGTTGAACCCCGGCAGTTCTCCCGTATGTCCGTACAGCGCACCGAATTTCGCGATCGCCAGCCCGTACCGCGGCGCCTCCGGCGGGTTGGCCGGATCGGTGGGTCGCGGGCTGGACATGCGGAGCGACTGAGTGCGCTGGTCGAGCACCTTGCCGTTCGTGAGCGCTTCGGTCCAGCGGGCCAGATCGCCGACCGTGGAGATGGCGGCCCCCGCCGCCCACGCCCACGAGGGGTTGTCCAGGGTCCGATCACCCGGAAGCAGCGAGCCGTCGTGCGCGTCGGCCTGCATCGGCGCGGGCAGGGCGGGCGGCGAGCCCATGGTCAGTACATTGCTGCCGAACATGTACCCCTGTGGATGCGGGTCGGGCAGCGCGGCGGAGGTGAGCGCGGGGAACGAGGTCTCCGTCATGCCGAGGGGACCGAACAGGCGATCGCGCAGGATCTGTTCCAGCGGTTCGCCATCCAGCTGCTGCGCGATGAGCCCGAGCAATACCGTATTTGTATTCGAGTAGTGATAGCCCTGATCGGGCGGGAAGTACGGCGGATGCGCGTAGGCCATGGCGAGTAGTTCATCGGGTTGCCAGACGCGCGCCGGATCGGCGTCCATGGCCTCGGCCAGTTCGAGGGTCTCGCTGTAGTTGAACAGCCCGCTGCGCATATCGAGGAGTTGGGCGATGGTGATCGCCCCGCCGTTCGGGACGTCCGGACGATATTTCGACACCGGATCGTCGAGCCCGAGCCTGCCCTCCTGGACCAGTTGCAAAACGACCGTGCCGGTGAACGTCTTGGTGATCGAGCCGACGCGCACGTGGTCGGCCGCCGTCACCGCGGGACCGCCGCCGAATGTCCGGGTGCCGTAGGAACTCGTGACATCCCCGGACGGCGTCCGCACGAGCGCGACCACACCCGGCACCAGGAAGTCCCGAGCGGTCGAGCGGACCAGATCACCCAACGCCGCCTCGTCGATCGGACGGACGGCCGCCGCCGACGTGACCGAGCTACCGGACGGCGTCGACGGAGACCCGCATCCGCCGCACAACACCACGACACCGACCAGCGCCCCGACCAACCCCCGGCAATCTTGGCCACCATGACCTCCCGTACCAGGAAAATGGAGCCGCGAATGCCGTACTCTACTGCGCCGATACGGCCCGTGTACGGAGTTGGCGAATGTTCAGCGACAGCCGTGCGCCGCGTCTCCCACGCACCGGAGCGTTGCCTGGTACCGGAAGTGCCGATATTCTTCTGAGTCAGTGAACGTTCGTGCACCCAACTCTCGACTGGAGCGTGAAAGATGGCTCGGCGGCAAATCATCGATGAAGAACCCTGGTCGGGTCTTCGGCGGCAGTGGCGGCGCTCGGCGAACGAGGAAGCGGCCTGGGTGTCCGAACTGGCGCGCGAGGTTGGCAGGGCAGCCGCAGACCGTTTCCGGCGCGCGAACCGCTCCGCATGCCGGGCCGCCGGAGATGTGGAAGGCGAACTCTACGAACTCAATCGGGAGATCGCGGAACTGACCCGGGGCGCCCTCCGCGCCCGAGCCGACCGCCGTCGCCGCCGGAAGTAACCGAGCGAAAATGTGCACGATCGTTCACTGACGCCTCACGAACGGCGTCGCTAAAGCCGTGCCTCAGGGCGCGTCCAACACGCTCGCGGGCACCCCGTACGGCAGAAACCGCACCCGCCGCCGCGCGTCGGTATTGTCCCGATGCGCCCGCAACGCCTCGAGCTCACTGGGAAACACCTGATCCACCCGGGCCGCCCCGTCGTCGTCCACCGTGTAGATCGCCCACACCCCGCTGCCGCTCTCCCCGGTCGTCTCCCCCTCCGGCGCCCGCGTCCGCTCCGGCTGCGCGAACTGCCCCAACAGGCTCACCACCGACCCCATGGTCGCCTGATCCACCCGCCCCAGATAGCCCCCGATCCGCCCCGCCAGATCCCGGAACTCCACACCCGCCTCCCGCAGCGCGCGCTCCACGTCCTCGGGATCGATCCCGAAAGGCCCATTACCCGCCATCGCATACTCCTGACGTAGGGGGTGTCCTACGGCCAGTCTCCTCGCCGAACCCCGAGTTCGCCACGATCCCCGACCCCTACGGGCTGTACTTTCCGCCCTTCCCTGGATTCGGGAGTACCTCCAGCGCAGCGGCTCGGACGCGTGCGGCCTTGCGAATCGCGGTGAGATGCGGATGAAAAGCGTTGCGCCGGTTGCCCTGAAGATTGAGGGGGACGTCGAGGCAGGCGATCAACTCGTCTTCGATCTGCCAGGGTTCCGGTGCGGTGATCCACGAGACGAGGGCGTTCGTGTGCATCCATTTCGACAGCAACACCTCGCCCGTACCGAAATGGAATCGCCGACCCGAGCCGTAGCGTCGAAGCTCGATCCCCAGTTCGTCCGCCAACAGGCATCCGAGCGTCAACCGCAATGTCGACCCCGCCGCGTTTCCGGCGTAGTGGGTGGCGATCCGCTTACGGAGGTGTTGGCGGCTGGGCGGGCGACCGTTGACCGGTGGCTTCGTCGGACTGATGCCCGTATACAGCAGCGTCAGGCCATCTTTCGTGGCACAGCCCGACGTATCGATGTCCGCGGGCAGTGCGCGAAACCACCATCCGTAGACGCCGGGAGTGCCGGGTACGGGACTCGGCCTGGCCAGAACCTCGGCGCGAGTGAATGTCGGCGCGGCCAGATAGTCGGTCGCGTGCTCCGGCATCAGCGCCGCCACCCGCCGTAGGGCACCGTGAGGATCTCCAGCCCGTGCCCGTCCGGGTCGTCCCAATACAGCCCGCGCCCACCGTCATTGGTGTTGACGCGGTTCTCGAGCGTGTGGTGGGGGTCGGCCCACCAGGTGAGGCCGCGGGCGCGGATGCGGGCGTGGATGGCGTCGAAGCGGTCCTCGGAGACCAGGAAGGCGTAGTGCTGGGGGCGTGGGGCGTCGCGGCCGTCGGCGAAGTCGAGGGAGACGTCGTTGTCGGTGCGGACCACCACGAACGGGCCGAATTCGGCCGGGGCGGCCAGGCCGAGGATGTCGGCGTAGAACCGGGCCGAGGCGTGCTTGTCGGTGCAGTGGACGATGGTGTGGTTGAGCTGAACGGTCATGCTGCTGTTATAGCCGCGGCGTGGCTCGTAGGATGCGTGCGTAGGGGACGCGGTGGAGATTTCCGCTCGAAATGCCCACCCGGACGGCACTTTCCGACACAAGGGGGCCGATGGACGTCGAAGATCTGCGTCTCCTGCGCGCGCTGCAACTGGCGCCCCGGGCCGGGTTCGCCACGCTCGCCGGGATATTGGGCGCCCATGAGCGCACGGTCGCCCGCCGCTATCGGCGACTGCGCCGGGCCGGCATCGTGCGCATCGTCGGCATGGTCAATCCGCTGGCCGTCGGCCATCAGCTCTGGCAGGTGCGGCTGCGGTGCCGGCCCGACGCCGCGCAGGGGCTGGCGACCGCCCTCGCCGCCCGCGCCGACATCGCCTGGATGGGCGTGTCGGCGCCGGGATCGGAGGTGTCGTTCTCGGTCCGGTCGCTGTCGGCGCGGCAGCGCGATCTGCTGCTCACCCGGCTGCTCCCACGGTCCGCGCAGGTCCACGACATCGAGGCCAGCGTGGTCCTGCACGTCTTCCTCGGACTCGGTTCCCGCGGATGGTCCCAGCTCGATCCGCTGCTCACCCCCGCGGAGATCGCGCGGCTGACCGCCGAGCACCCACCCGCGGGGGAGATCATCGACATCCCGGCCGAGCCCCACGACGCCGCGCTGTTCGACGTCCTGGCCGCCGACGGCCGCGCCACCACCGCGCGACTCGCCGAGGCCGCCGGGATCAGTCCGGGCCGGGCCGCCCGTCGCCTGGACACCCTGGTGCGCACCCGCTCGCTCGTCCTGGACGTCGATCTCGCGCACGAGGCGCTGGGCTACACCACCTGGGCGCAGCTGTACTGCGCGGTCAGCCCATCCCGACTGCACGAGGTCGGGGAGACCATGGCCCGGCTTCCGGCCGTGGGTTTCGTCGCCGCCCTGTCCGGACGCCACAACCTGATCATCGCGGTGTGCTGCCGGGACCTCGCCGAACTCTACGAATTCAGCACCCGGTACGCCGGTGCGGCGGAGGGCATCGTCACCATGGAGGTCGTGCCGTTCGGCCGCGTCGTCAAGCAGTCCGGCGGGCTGGTCGCCGACGGCAGACTGGTCGATCCGGCAGGATCGGAAGCGTAACCACCGCAACGCTTTTCGCATGGAGACGAGCCCGGAGACACTCCGGCCCCCGCAGGCGGCCGCGATTCAGAGCCAGCGTCGCACCCGCGCGCGATAGTCGACGTAACTCCGGCCGAATCGCTCTGTCAGATAACGCTCTTCGGGCTCGATGACCAGGCGGAGGACCAGCAACAGGCTGACCGGTAGCAGCAGGATCGGCCACCAGCTTCCGGCGAGCAGGCCGAAACCGATTGTGGCCGCGGTCAATCCGGTGTACATCGGGTTGCGGGAGATTCGATAGACGCCGCCGGTCAGCAGCCTGGCCACCGGGCGATGGGGGACGATCGTCGTCCGGTGCCGCACGACCGCCGCGACCCCCGCCCACGCGAAGGCCAGCCCCGCCGCGGCCACCGCGGCCCCGAGGATGGCCGTTGCGGGCCGCCCGCCGACCGGAAGGGCGAACGCGGCGTTCAGGAGCATGCCGCCCGCGAGCGCGGCGGCGTAGTACAGCGGCGGCGGAATGTAGACGACCCGCGCGCCGCGCTCGGTGGTGGAGTTCTCGGCCATGACGGCTCACTTTCGATAGAGTAAGACTCTATCTAATAGATCACTACACTATCGGCGTGGTTGTCAAGCGGCGATACGAGTCCACCCACCGGCAGGACCAGGCGCGGCGCACGCGGCGGGCCGTGCTGGACGCCGCCCGCACGCTGTTCGTGCGGTCCGGCTACGGCGGGACGACGCTCGCGGCGATCGCCGAGGAGGCCGGGGTGGCGGTGCAGACGGTCTACAAGATCTTCGGCAACAAGAAGACCCTGCTGTCGGAACTGGTGGACGTCGCGATCGCGGGCGACGACGAACCTACCGAACTCGCCCAGCGCCGATTCGTCGCCGATATCCGCGCCCTGCCCGACGCGCGCGCCAAATTGGCAAGGTACGCAAGGCATCTCGTCGAAACGCACACCCGGCAGGCCGAGGTGATGCTCGCCGTCGCCGGCGCCGCCCTCGTGGACGGCGACGCGGCCGAGATCTGGGAGAAGAACCGCGCCGAACGCCGCGCCGGAATGTCGATGTTCGCCGCCGACCTCGCCGCGACCGGCGAACTCCGCCCCGACTACTCCCGCGACGAGATCGTCGACGTCCTGTGGCTGGCGATGGACGTCCACAACTTCGATTACCTTGTCCGCCAACGCGGTTGGGAGCCGACTCGATTCGAAGCCTGGTATGTGGACACGGTGGCGGCGGCCCTGCTGACCGGGCCGGACCCCGCTACGACCGACCGGTGACCGCGCTCGGCCTCCGGCCGCGGAAGACGAGCACGGCGATGACCACGAGCAGAGCCAGGCCGATGACCTGCTCGACGACCATCCACCCCGGCAGCGGCAGGAAGAACAGGACGGCGGCGAAGGCGATCACCAGGACGGTGACCACGATGCGCAGCCGGAGCAGGGCCCGGGGTTCGCCGCGTTCGGCCCGGCGCGCGAACGCGTAGGTGAGCAGCGAGGTGGCCGCGACGATCACCCCGCGCACCCACGCCTGATCGGTGACCAGGTCGGGGGCGAGTGCCGAAAGGATCAGCAGCGCAACGACTGTCGCGACACTGAGCAGGGTGTAGGCGGCGGTGAGACGCGTGACGGTGGGCGAGGTGTTCACAGTTCCCCGTTTCCCGTGGCCGGCGCGCGGGTCGCCCGGTCCACGAAGTGCATGACCTCGGTGAAGAAGTGGTCGATATCGGTGTCGCCGCCATTGGCGAGGTACTGGGCGGAGGCGTCGACGAGCGCGCGGATCGCGGCCGCGGCGATCACCGGATCGAAGCGGGCGAACTCGCCAGCGCGCTGTCCGTCTCGCAGCAGTTCGGCCAACGGCGTGAGCAGGTCGGGGATGTGCTCGCGATGGCCCGGGGCGTTCTCGAGGATGCGTTGCACCGCGCGCACGTGCACGGCGTGCAGCTGGATGAACTCGAGGTTGGTGCGCAGATAGTGCGCGAGCCGTTCCCGTACCGACTCCGTATCCCGCTGCCGCTCGGCCCGGAAAGCCGCACCGCGCGTGTACAACTCGGCGATGACGGCCGCGCAGATCGCGTCCTTGGTCTTGAAGTGGTAGAGCACCGTCCCCTTGATCGTCCCCGCCTCCTGCGCGATCCGATCCACCGAGGCCGCGGCGAATCCCCGGGCGTCGATCAGATCGATCGCGGCGGCCACGATGTCCTCCCGCCGCGCGCGTTGCGTCCTGGTCAACGCCTGATTCTTCGACTCCATGCCGCCGAACTTACCATTCGGTCGGGAGTTTGACTAGATGGTCAGAAACCGTCGACCGCCGGGACGGCTGTCTAATCTCGGGGCATGTTCTTCTCCGCCGGACCCGATCGTGAGGAGTACGCCATGCGCATCGCCCTGTTCGTCACATGTCTGGCGGATGCCATGTTCCCGCGCGCGGCGATCGCGACCGTCACCCTGCTCGAGCGGCTCGGGCACGAGGTGGTGTTTCCGGAGCGGCAGACCTGCTGCGGTCAGATGCATGTCAATACCGGATACGCGCGCGAGGCCCTGGGTCTGGTGCGGCGGCATGTGGAGGTGTTCGAGGAGGCGGGCTGCGACGCGGTGGTGGCCCCGTCCGGGTCGTGTGTGGGTTCGGTGCGGCACCAACATGCCGCTGTGGCACGGAGATTCGGCGACGAGCGGTTGGCCGCGCGCGCCGAGGCGGTCGCCGCCCGCACCTACGAGTTGTCGGAGCTGTTGGTCGATGTGCTGGGTGTCGGTGATGTGGGCGCGTACTACCCGCATCGGGTCACCTACCACCCGACCTGTCATTCGCTGCGCATGTTGCGGGTGGGCGACAAACCGCTGCGGCTGTTGCGGCACGTGCGTGGGCTGACCCTGCTCGAACTCGCCGACGCCGACTCGTGCTGCGGTTTCGGCGGCACGTTCGCGGTGAAGAACGCCGACACCTCCACCGCCATGCTGGCCGACAAGATGACGCGCGTGATCGGCACCGGCGCGGAGGTGTGCACGGCGGGTGACTCGTCGTGCCTGATGCATATCGGCGGGGGACTGAGTCGCCTGCGCTCGGGGGTGCGCACGGTGCATCTGGCCGAGATCCTGGCCGCCACCGACACGACGGCGGCCCGCGCATGACCTTCCTCGGCATCCCGGGCACCGGCAATCTCCGTGGCGCGCAATCGTTTCCGGCCGCCGCCCGCGAGGCCCTGCGCGACACCCAGCTGCGCCGCAACCTCGGCCACGCCACCGCCACCATCCGCGCCAAACGTCTTGCGGCCGTGGCCGAATGCCCGGACTGGGAGGAGCTGCGCGCGGCGGGCAGCGCCCTCAAACACGAGGTGCTCACCCGGCTGCCCGAACTGCTCGAGGAACTGGAACGCAACGTGACCGCCCGCGGCGGAGTCGTGCACTGGGCGCGCGACGCCGCCGAGGCCAACGAGATCGTCACCGGCCTGATCCGCGAGCGCGGCGCGGACGAGGTGGTCAAGGTCAAGTCCATGGCCACCCAGGAGATCGGGCTCAACGAACACCTCGAGCGGCACGGCATCGCGGCGGTCGAAACCGATCTCGCGGAACTGATCGTGCAACTCGGTCACGACACACCCAGCCACATCCTGGTGCCCGCCATCCACCGCAACCGCGCCGAGATCCGGGAGATCTTCGCCCGCGCGATGCCCGGCGCGGGTGCGGTGACCGACGAGCCGCGCGCGCTGGCCATGGCCGCCCGCGCGTATCTGCGCCGTAAATTCCTCACCGCCGGGATCGCGGTCAGCGGCGCGAATTTCGGTGTGGCAGAGACGGGTACGCTCGCCGTGGTCGAATCCGAGGGCAACGGCCGGATGTGCGTGACCCTGCCGCGCACCCTGATCACGGTGATGGGCCTCGAGAAGGTGGTGCCGCGATTCACCGACCTCGAGGTGTTCCTCCAGCTGCTGCCCCGCTCGTCCACGGCCGAGCCGATGAACCCCTACACCTCGATGTGGACCGGTGTACACCCCGGCGACGGCCCGGCGGAGTTCCATCTGGTGCTGCTCGACAACGGCCGCACCCGGGTACTCGGCGACGCCGTCGGCCGCGACGCCCTGAAATGCATCCGGTGCAGCGCGTGCCTGAATGTGTGCCCGGTCTACGAGCGCACCGGCGGCCACGCCTACGGCTCGATCTATCCCGGCCCGATCGGGGCGATCCTGAGCCCGCAGCTGACCGGCATCGGCGGCGCCGACGATCCGAACGCGTCGCTGCCGTACGCGTCGACGCTGTGCGGGGCGTGTTTCGACGCCTGCCCGGTGCGCATCGATATCCCCTCGATCCTGGTCCACCTGCGCGCCGAACACGTCGACACCCAGCGGCACGGCCTACCCGGCGGACAAGACCTCGCGATGAAGGGCGCGGCCTGGGCGATGAGCTCCGAAAGCCGATTCGCCACGGCGGCACGGGCTTTGGGTGCCGGGCGCGCGCTCGCGGGCTCGGATCGGCGGATCTCGGCGCTGCCGTGGCCCGGCTCGCGCTGGACGGCGAGCCGCGACCTACCCGCCCCGCCCGCCGAAACCTTCCGCCAGTGGTGGGCCCGTACCCGGGGAGGCCGCGATGAGTGACGCGAAAAGCGTTGTGCTGCACCGGATCCGGACCGCGCTGGCGGCCTCGGGAACCGACCGGGTGCCGGTGCCCCGCGACTACGACCGGCATCCGCTCCAGGGCCGCGCCGACGCCGACCGCTTCGCCGCCGCCGTCGAGCGGTACCACGCCCGCGTGCATCGGATCGAGGAGCACGCGATCGCCGCGACGGTGATCCGGCTGTGCGGGGCGGCGGCCCGCGTCGTGGTGCCCGCCGACATCCCCGCGGCGTGGATCGAATCACTCACGGCCGTAACCGATTCCGAGCCGCTTCCGATCGCCGTCCTGGACGGGGCCGACGCCGTGCTCACCGGCTGCGCCCTGGCGATCGCCGCCACGGGCACCTTCGTCCTCGATTCCGGTGCGGCACAAGGCCGTCGGGCCCTGACCCTCGTCCCCGACCATCACCTCTGCGTGGTGTTCACCGACCAGATCGTCGGCACCGTCCCGCAGGCGTTCGCCGCCCTGGACCCGAACCGCCCCCTGACCTTCGTCTCCGGGCCCAGCGCCACCAGCGATATCGAACTCGACCGCGTCGAGGGCGTGCACGGCCCCCGCACCCTCGACGTCCTGCTCGTCGAGCGTTAACTCTCGCCGACGCCCAAGGCCGTGAGCAGCACCAGCACGACGGTCGCGACCGCGAACACGCCGTGCGCGGCCACCACCGCGACCGGGAAGTGCCGCTCGGCCGGTTCCGGATCGGTGGCGGTCGCGCGGCCCTGGTACACCGGCAGCCACCGCAGCAGCATCACCAGGCCCAGCAGCGCGACCGGAACCAACAGGGCGAAGGCGATCCAGGCCAGCGCGTCGGTGTCGGCCACGAGATAGACGATCCACACCACCAGCCCCGCCGCCGCGAGCAGGAAGTGCCCGAACACCACCGGAACCGGAAGATGGCTCGAACTCGGCTGCCGCGCACCGCCTTTCGCGATCCAGGTGGCGAGCATGAAGAAGCCGCCGCCCGCGGTGAGCAGCCAGAGGATCAGTGCCGCGATGCCCATGATGTCTCCTGAGGTGAGAAGGGATGGAACGCGGAATCAGCGGCGGAAGCCCTCGGCCTGGGTGTTCTCGTCGGCGACCCGCACACCGAAGTGGTAGGCGAGCATGCCGCCGAGATAGCCCGAGACGCCCAACAGGACCAGGGCGACGATCGACAGCGTCAACGGCCCGGCTCCGACCGCGCCGTCGACACCGGTTCCCGCTGTGCGCCACCAGAATCCGAGCGCGAACGCGAGCGTGACGACGAGATTCAGGCTCATGTGGATCAACCCGATCCGGAACGCGCGCGTCCCGCTCGGGATGGCGAACAGATCCAGGAACCCGATCGCCGCCGCGGCCAGCGCGCCGAGTACGCCGATCGCGATCAGCCACTGCGCGCCGCGAGCCAGCGTGGCGGGCTCGTCGACGATATGGGAACCGATATCGAACACGACGCTGGCGATCCAGGCGCCGATCGGCACCGTCACCAGGATCGGATGGAACGGATGCCCGTAGGGCCCGGCGAGTGCCGCGCTCACCGGACGCTTGGCCTGCCGCATGTCCTCGGTCACGACGACCTCCTCGAGGTGTCCCGCGATTACGCCAACAAAGTTTGGTTCAATCGCCTGAGCGGGTCAAGGTTCCGTACGCGCGCGTCGTACCCGTTCCGGTTCGGATATCACGACCGGCGTTATCGTGGACCGGTGACCAGTGATGCGGCCATCGGCGCCGTCGCCGCGCTCGACGACGAGCTGCGCCGCCGCATGTACCGGTTCATCCGGGAGGCGGGCCGCCCGGTCACCCGGGACGAGGCGGCCGAGTACGTGGGGATCTCGCGGAAACTGGCCGCGTTCCATCTGGACAAGATGGTCGATGTCGGGCTGTTGCGGGCGCACTACGAACATGTCGGCGGCATCCGCCGGGTGGGCCGGACGCCGAAGGTGTATCGGCCCGTGGACGCCGACGTGCGGGTCAGCATCCCCGAGCGGCGACCCGAGGTGCTGGCCGACATCCTGGTCGACGCGGTGCTCGGCCAGCGCGACGGCGAGTCGGGGCGCGCGGCGGCCGTCCGCGCCGCCGCCGAGCGCGGTGCGGCGACGGGCCGCGAGCTGCGGCAGCGGCCGGGGACGGGCGAGCGTGCCCTCGTCCTGGTGCGAAACGCGTTGGCGGAGTGGGGTTTCGAGCCCGCCGACACCGCGCCGGGGGGTATCCGGTTGCGCAACTGCCCTTTCCACCCCCTGGCCGCCCGCGCGCCCGAGCTGGTCTGCGCCCTGAACCACTCGTATCTGACCGGGCTGCTCGCCGGGCTCGGGGCCGATTCGACGCGCGCCGTCCTCGCCCCGGCCGCCGGCGAATGCTGCGTCGAGATCCGCCCGGCCGAGGACCAGCGGGCCGAAATCACCCGCGAGGTGTGACGATATTCGGTTGCTGTCGGTTAGCCTGCCGCTATGCAGCCGTCCACGGAGGACCAGAAGTCGCCCGCGACGCGGACCGCGATACGGCGAATCGACCAGCGCCACAACGCTTTACCTGGACGACGAGATCGCCGCCGGGCGTCGCCGCGGCTGCGCGCCGCGTTCGCGCAGGACGTGGTGCTGCGCGGACTGGTTCGCCTCCTGATCGTCGCCATGGCTCTGGCGGCTCTCGTGGGCGGGGTGAAGGCCCACGCCGCCGCGTCCCATGCGGCCGTGCCGCCGATTGTGATGGAGGGGAATTGACGCCCGGTCGTCCTCGGGCGGCCCTATTCTTCGATCATGCCCGTTCGGTCCCGCCTGCGCCATCTGGTCCCCGTCGTCGCCGTCGCCTTCGTGGCGATGCTCGGGCTGTGCCCGACCGCCGCCGCCGACGACGACCCCGGCACGATCTGGCTGTGCCGCCCCGGTCAGGCCGAGAACCCCTGCGGCACAACCACGGACGCCCCCGTCGACTGCTTCTACGTCTATCCCACGGTCTCGCTGCAACCGACCGCCAACGCCGACCGCACGCCCGGCCCCGAACAGCGGACCGTCGCCCGCCAGCAGGCCGCCCCCTTCGACGGCCGCTGCAATGTCTGGGCGCCGATGTACCGGCAGGGCACCCTGCTCGGGCTGTTCGCCTCGCCCGGCGCGAAACGCTCCCCGGCTTTGGACCTCGCCTACGAGGACGTCGACCGTGCCTGGACGGACTACCTCGCGCACCACAACCACGGCCGCGGCGTCGTATTCCTCGGGCATTCGCAGGGCTCGGTCATGCTGCGGACGCTGCTGCGCACGCGTATCGACGGCACGCCCGACCAGCGCCTGCTGGTCTCGGCCATCCTGCCGGGGGCCAATGTCCTGGTCCGGCGCGGAACCGGGATCGGCGGGGACTTCGACGCCATCCCGGCGTGCACCCGAACCGGCGAAATCGGTTGTGTCATAGCGTATTCGACCTTCGCCGCGACCCCGCCGCCGAAGACCCGCTTCGGGCTCGCGCCGACCGAACCGAACACCAGCGGCACGCGCGGCGGATTCCCCTACGGCCCCGACTACGACGTGCTCTGCACCGACCCGGCCGCCCTGGCCACCGGCGCCGACACGGGTCTGCACGGCGTCCTCACCGGTCGTCCGGTCGACGCCTACCGCGGCCACTGCACCACCTCCGCGCCGCACGTGCTGATGATCGAGGGCGGCGGCGACGGCGTGCCCCCGGCCACGGCCCTGCCCACCATCCCCGACGCCACCTGGGGCCTGCACCTGCTCGACATCGATATCGCCCAGCGGGATCTGCTCGATCTCGTCTCCGCCCAGACCGCCACCTGGCTCGACGGCCAAGGGCCGCAACACAATTGAGGGCTCACTCCGGGTCCACCCACGGCCAGGCCGCGGCGGCGATCCCCGCCGCGGCCTCGAGCGCGGCCCGGGACGACCCGTCGCGCGCCTGATACGCCATGCCCTGCATCACGACCCCGGTGAACACCGCGAGCGCGTGCGCGTCGCAGTCCGCGGGCAACTCGCCCACAGCGATCGCCCGTTCGACGAGCCGCTCCAGCTGAACCAGGCTCCCAGTGCGTAACTCCCGCAACAGCTCTCGGGCGTCCGGGGTGGCGCAGTTCACCGTCGCCGTGATGATCAGGCAGCCCGCCGGATGCCCCGGCATCGTGTACGCGGCCGCCGCCTCCCGCAGCAATCGCTCGATTCCGGCGCGCAGGGTGGGTTCGCGCCGGATCGCCTCGGCCAGATAGGTCCGATACCGCTGCCCGTACCGCTCGACCACCCGCGCGAACAGTTCGTGCTTACTGCCGAAGGCCGCGTACAGGCTCGGCGGCGCGACGCCGATCGCGGCGGTCAGATCGGCGATGGAGGTCGCCTCGTAGCCGCGCTCCCAGAACAGGTGCAGCGCCTTGTCCAGCGCCGCCTCGCGATCGAACGCGTACGGGCGTCCCCGACGTCCGGAAGTGGCCATGCCGCAACTATAGCGACCGCTAAACAAATGCCGTAGGGTGCTGTTTGATTAGCGATCACTAGAAAAAGGGTGGGACACCCATGGGGACTCTCGCGAACAAGACGGCCCTGGTCACGGGCGCCGGCCGCGGCATCGGGCGCGCCATCGCCGAACGCCTCGCCGCGGAGGGGGCGCTCGTGGCCGTGCACTACGGCAGCAGCGCCGAGGCCGCCGCAGAGGTGGTGTCGGCGATCGAGGCGAAGGGCGGGCTGGCGTTCGCGATCGGCACCCGTCTCGGGCGGCCGGGCGACGCGCGCGAGCTGTGGCAGCGCTTCGACACCGAAATCGCCAGGTACGCCGACACTTCCGGCGTCGACATCATCGTCAACAACGCGGGCGTCGCCGTCTACGGGACCATCGACACCGTCACCGAGGACGACTTCGACGAGGTGTTCGCGGTCAACGCCAAGGCGCCGTTCTTCCTCCTCGAACACGGCCTGTCCCGGCTCCGCGACGGCGGCCGCGTCGTCAACGTCTCCTCCGGCGCGGCCCGCATCGCCACGCCCCTGACCATCGCCTATTCGATGACCAAGGGCGCGTTGAACACCCTGACCCGCACGCTCGCCCTGGAACTCGGCCCGCGCGGCATCACGGTGAACGCGGTGGAACCCGGCATCGTGCGGACCGACATCACGCCGTGGCTGGCGGACGCGGAACTCGGCGCGCAGGCGGCCGGATGGGCGGCCCTCGGCCGGGTGGGCGAACCGGACGACATCGCGGGCGTGGTGGCGTTTCTCGCCTCGCCGGACGCGAATTGGGTTACGGGACAATGCGTCGACGCCTCGGGCGGGCTGCTGCTCGGTCCGGTGGTGCGGCGGGGCTGAGCGATCAGGCCGAGTCGGGCACCGGCTCGTGGCCCGGCGCGCCGTCGGTGCGGCGCTGTTCCTTCATCTCCGCCTCGAAGATGTGCCGCACACCGTCGGCCAACTCCTCGCGCGCGGCGCGCTCGAGCGAGCGGAAGGTGGACCAGTAGCCGTCGTCGAACTCCTCGACCACCTGGAAGGTCCAGCGACCGTCGAGCACGTTGAGGCCGATGAGGTCGGTGCGCACGCGCTCGGCCCATTCGTCGTGGCCCGCGGCCGCGAGCAGGTCGGCGGCCTCCGACAGGGCCAGATCGGCGCCGCCGATGAGCTGGTGCAGCGAATACAGATGTCCGCGAGCGCGTTCCACGAACTCCAGGGCCTCGGACAGTTTGCCCAGCCCGCGCACCGTCTCGTCCGACACCCCGTCCGGGCGCGCGCCCGCCGAGGACTTCGCCGTCGGCCAGTCGTCCATCGTTCGTCCCCTCTGTAGGCAATCTCTCGGCTACCGCCGACGTTCCCGGAACCGGACGGGTCAAACCCGGGGCGGATCAGCGTCTTTCGCGGCTCAATGGCAGCCGGTCAGCGTGGTCTCGGCCAGCTCGTCCACGAGATCGTCCACCCGTCCGCGGCGGGCGAGGGCACGCGCCTGCCGCTGCGCGCCGTTGCCGTCGGCGAGGACCGATCGGATCGTGGTCTCCACGAAGTCGCGTTCGCCGCAGCGGTCCAGCACCGGCCCGACGTGCTCGACGAGTTCGCGCACGCGTTCGGCCATCGGGCGCAGGCCGCCGTCGGCGGGATCCATGCTGTCGCCGTCGAGGCCGGTCCGCGCCGCCTTCCAATAGGCCGCGCGCAGCAGTTCGGGGGAGACGGCGGGTGCTGCGTGGTTGTGCCGCACGGCTTCTCGCGCGGTGACCACCAGGCCGCGGACCAGACTCGCCAGCAACGCGGTCTCGGTGACGGTGGCGGGCACATCGCTGACCCGGACCTCGACGGTGGGGAACGAGATCGACGGCCGCACATCCCAATAGATCATCTTCCGATCCAGGATGACCCCGGCCGCCAGCAGCACGTCCACATGGGTGTCGTACTCGTTGCCGGAGGTGAAGTACGGCGGCGGCCCGGCGCTCGGCCAGCGGTGCCACAGGATGTTGCGCCAGCTCGCGTACCCGGTGTCGCGGGTGTGGTGGACCCGCGAGTTCGCCGTCAACGCCAGCAGCACCGGCAACCACGGCCGCAGGAAGTTGCTCACCTGCACGGCGACCTCGCGATCGGGCACCTCGACGTGCACGTGGCACCCGCACACCACCTCCTCGCGCGCGAGCAGCCCGAAGGAGTCCCCGATGCGGCGGTACCGATCCGAGGCGGTCAGCGCCACCGACGACGGATCGGTCGGGGAGACGCCCGCCGCCAGGGCGATCGTCCGGTTCTCCTTCGCCGCCGCCGCGACATCCCGGCGCAGGCGCCGCAACTCGTCCAGCAGATCCTCGACGCCGCGATGCACCCCCGTCGCCGCCTCCACCTGGCAGCCGGACAACTCCAGCTGGAGATCCAGGCCCATCCGCTCGGCCGTGCGGGCCACCGCGCGATTGCCCGAGACCGGTGACCCGGTCTCGCAATCGAGCAGCAGGTACTCCTCCTCGACCCCGATGGTCGGCATGAACTCGTTCATCGCGAACGATCTACCCCGCCCGCGCCGAACTATGTTCGCCGGTCGGCTGCTCGCGGTCCCGGTCGGTGCGGTCGATTCACTGATAGGACGGATCGACCCACGGCCCGATCGATCGGGAACGCACCGGTTCGATGAAGCGCGGCGCGAGGGTCTGCGGAAAGTCCGGACCCCAGTTGCGCGGTCGGCCGGACATGACCACCGCGGGTTCGTCGGTGTACCAATCGACCAGATCGGCGTCGGAGCGAATGATCCAGGTGCAGCCCTCCTCGGCGTCGGCGGTGAAGTCGCCGTGCCGGATGAGCGCGGGCCGCCAGAAATACGTTCCCGGCCACATCCTTCCGTAGTTGTAGTCGAACCCGCCCGCCAGGCAGTACGCCTCCTCGCTGCACGGATGATGGGCCAGCGGCTCCTCCCGCCACCCCGGCTTCGCCTTGATCAATCGGGTGTAGAAGCCGGTCTCCGGATCGCGGTACAGCAGTTTGATGTACAGCCCCGGCACGGGGGTGCCCCCGAGATCGAACCGCATCGGACTGCCGTCCTTCACATCGATCCACGGCATGGCCGCCGCGTCCAGGACGAGGAAACCCCCGTCCCCGCCGGGGTCACCCCCGTCCGGTTCGAACCGCCAGTCGCCCTGCTCGCGGAACAGCAGGATCTCCGTGCCCTCGGTCACCGAGATCGCCGGTGTCCGAACGCCTTTGGGTGCCATCCAATAGCCCTCGGGGCCGAGGTCGGTGTCGCCGACGCGGATTCGGCCGGACAGCACGAACCATTCGGTGTCGGCGTGATGCGTGCCCGCGGGCCGGGACCAGTCGGTGGTGAAGCGCACCTTGAGCGAGGCCGAGCCGTCCTCCTCGTCGTAGCTGAGGTTGCGCTGTTCGGCGGAGCCGGTGGCGTGCTCGAATTCGGCGGGGTGCCAGAGCAGATCGCGTTCGTCGATGAGTTCTACATGCGGACGCATGGGGTCTCCTGAAGGGAGGAACAACTTTTCGCTACAAAATGTACTGCAAACTAGAAACCAAAACAACCTGTATCGTTTATTCTCGTGAACAGACCCGGACGACCGGCGGGACCCGCGACGGAGACGGAGGAGCTGGTGCTCACCGCGGCGCTCGACCTCGTGCTCTCCGAGGGCGCGGGCGCCCTGACCGCGCAGCGCCTGCACGCCCGCACCGGCGTGGCCCGCACGACCATCTATCGGCACTGGCCCACCCCGAAAGACGTTCTCGCCGCGTTGATCTCGGTGGCCCCGCATCCGACGCCGGAACCCACGGGCGATCCGGTGGCGGATCTGCGGCGCGAGGTGGATCTGCTGTGTGATCGCCTGCGCGACAAGCCCGTCGGGGTGTTCCTGCGCGCGCTGGTGACCGCGTCGTCCGCCGATCCCGCGTGCGTGCCGTTGCGGCACCGCTACGTCATGGATCTGCTCGAACCGTTCCGCCGCACGCTGACCGCGATCGGGCTGGCGGGCCGCGAGCGGGTCGAGAACGCGGCATTGGCGATCGTCGCGCCGCTGCTGGTGGACGTGCTGCTGCTGGATCGTCCCGTGGACCGCGAACGCGCGCACCGGGCGGTGGACGAGGTGTTGTCGAAGGAGTCGAGATGACCAATGTGGTGGGCCCCCGGGCAGTCTTCGGTGTGATCGTGCCCAGCACGAATACCGTTGTGGAACACGACTATTGGCGTGCCGGGCTGCCCGGCGTGGCCTATCGCGCGGGGTCGATGTACATCCCGGATCCGGTGATGGCCGACGACCGCGATTTCACGGCCCTGCTCGGCCAGATCCGCGCGTCCATCGATACCGCCGTGCGCGACGTGCTGACCGCCGAACCCGATCGCATGGTCATGGGCATGTCCGCGGAGACGTTCTGGGGCGGCGTCGCGGGCAACGCCGCCTTCGAACAGCGCCTGCGCGACCGGACCGGCCTGCCGGTCACCACCGGGGCCGGTTCCTGCCGAGCCGCCCTGCGCGCCTTGGGATGTCGCCGCATCGCCGTCTTCTCGCCCTACCAGCCCGTCGCCGATGTGGAGGTCGGCCGCTTCTTCACCGAGGCCGGGTTCGACGTCGCCGCGATCACCGGCCTGCGCTGCCCCACCGCCATGGCCATCGCCCGCGTCACCCCCGAGCGCATCCGCGACACCGTCACCGCCCTGGACGCTCCCGACGTCGACGCCATCGTCCAGGTGGGCACCAACCTCTCCTTCGTCGCCCAGGCCGACCGCCTGGAGAGCGAACTCGGCAAACCCGTCGTCGCCATCAACGCCGCCACCCTCTGGCACGCCCTGCGCGAGCACGGCATCACCGATCGCGTCGAGGGTGCGGGACGGCTCCTGCGCGAGTACTGACGAACCGCGCGCCCGGGTCAGGAACCGGACAGGACCTGGGCGCCCGGTGCGGCGGCCACCGCACCGATGGCGGCGGGGATCGTGCCCGCGGTGGTGGGGGAGGCCGCGGCGGGGTAGAGGTCGGGGGTGGCGCCGCCGGAGAAGAAGTCGTCGGCCCAGCCGACCGCGAGCCGGTGCAGCGTGGCGACATTCGCGGGCTGCGGTGTGCCGCAGAGCAATTCGCCCACCGCGTCGGAGCTGCCGCCCTCGGCGTCGGTGTGGGCCCCGCCGGTGAGCAGCACGCCGACGAACGGCCGGTGCAGGTGGGCGCGCAGCGCGGCCGTTCCGCTGCCGAAGTTGTTGCACCAGGACGGCGGACCGGAGACGGTGAGGATCGGCAGCGGGGTGGGGTCGAGCCCGGCCAGGGCCCGGTCGGTGTTCTCGCCCAGGAAGGACTTCACCGGGTCGAGCAGGACCAGCCCGCGCAGCCCGGCCCACACGCCCGGGGCATTGGTGCGGAGGTGGTTCGCCACGTACTCGACGACCTCGCCGCCCGCCGAATGCCCGACGAAGACGAACTCCCTCGGGATCGCCGGAACCTCCCGCCCGGGTCCGACGGCGGCGGCCAGGCTGACGCCGAGGGCCCCGGTCGGATCGCCGGACAGCAGCGCGGCGACATTGTCCAGGAAGGCGGTGTTGTCGCCGAGGTTCTGCATGGTGCAGCCGGACAGGTTCACGAACGGCAGGCTCGGCGCGAACACGAGGTAACCGGCGTCGGCGAAGGTCCGGGCCAGTTCGGCCACATTGGCATTCGTCCGGGCGAATCCGTGTTGCAGCCAGATCAGCCCGCGCGGCGGTCCGGCGGGCAGATACCAGTCGGCGCTCTGCCGCAGAACGTCTGCGGCGCACGGGATCTCGACGGAGCCGGGCAGGGCGTCGGCGGCGGCCGGGCTGGTGGACAGGGCGAGTGCGGCGGCGGTGGCCAAGGCGGCCAGGACCGGTCCCTTCGGGCGCATGGCGACTCCGGAAGCAGGGCCGTTTCCACTGATGGAATGGCGTTTCATAAGGTTGTGAACCTCCATTAGCGCCCACCGCGGGCCCGCTGTCAACTCGAAACGATCGGCGTTCGGGCTGGACAACGCGACCTCTCGCCCACTACGTTCCCCATAGGGAAACAATGTTTCGAATACTTGGGAGGGCCGGTGCGATCGGCGCTGTATGTTCCCGGCAATCGTCCCGAACTGTTCGACAAGGCCCTGGCCGGTCCCGCCGACGTGCTGCTGCTCGACCTCGAGGACGCGGTCCCGCTGCCGGACAAGGCGGCCGCCCGTCGCGAGGTCACGGCCTGGCTGCGCGCGACGAACGTTGCCCCGCAACGCATCTGGGTCCGGGTGAACTCCGGCGAACTCGGCGCGGAGGATCTGCGCGCCGTGGCCGCGGCGGGGGTCTCGACGGTGTGCCTGGCGAAAACCGAATCCCCCGAACAGATCCGGGCCGCCGACGCCCTGCTGCGCGCTCACGAACCCCGTCCCGACTCCGTCGCCGTGTGCGCCCTGCTGGAGAGCGCGGCGGCCGTGCTCGCCGCCCGCGAGATCGCCGCCGTCCCCCGCGTCCGCCGCCTGCAACTCGGCGAGGCCGACCTGCGCGCCGACACCGGCATCGATCCGGGCCCCGACGACCTGGAACTCCTCGCCATCCGCACCGGGATCGTCCTCGCCAGCGCCGCCGCCGGAATCGCCCCGCCCCTGGCCCCGGTCCGCACCGACCTCGCCGATCCCGAGGCCCTCCGCGCCACCACGAAGGCATTGGCCCGCATGGGTTTCCGTGGCCGCGCCTGCGTCCACCCCGCCCAGGTCCCCATCGTCAACGACGTCTTCACCCCCAGCCCCGCGCGCCTGGCCGCCGCCCGCGCCCTCGTCGCCCGCTTCGACAACGCCCAGGGCGCGCCCGTGCTGGACGAGCGGGGCCGCATGATCGACCTCGCCGTGGTCCGCGCCGCCCGTCGCCTGCTCGAGGACTGACCGTCAGTGGTCGCGCAGCAACGTGCCCGCCCCCTCCACCCGATCGGCGATCCCGTTGTCCCGCAACGCCATCCACCACGTCGCCGCGTTGATCGCGATGACGGGCTTGCCCAGCCAGCGTTCGGCCTCGTCGGCCAGGCGAACCATGGACAGGTTCGTCCCGCACTGCACGAGCGCGTCCACCCCGTCCCCGTCGACCGCGCGCAGCGCGGCCCGCAGTTCGTCCTCGGTGACGTGGGCGATGGAAACCGCGGTGGGGCAACGCAATCCCTCGATGGCCTTCACCTCGAAGCCGAGTTCACCGAAGAACCGCACCACGTTCCGGTCGCCGACGGCCTGGTAGGGCGTGACGACGCCGATGCGTTCGGCCCCGAACAGTTCCAGCGCGCGCCGGCACGCCTCGGCCCCGGTGGCGACCTCGAGGCCGGTCAGCTCGTGGATCTGCGCGACGAACCGGCGATTGCCCTCGACGCCGCCCCAGAAGGTCTCCGCCGACATGCCCATGACCATGTAGTCCGGCTCGCAGGTGAGCACCCGTTGGCAGGCGGCCGCCAGTTCGGCGCGGATCTGGTCGAGCAGCCGGTCCATGCCCGCGTCGTCGCTCATATCCTGGTCGCGAATGTGGATGCGGCCGAAGTGCGCGGTGACCCCGGGCACTCCCATCCGGGCGAAGTCCGGTTCCACCACGGTATTGGTCGACGGGGCGAGCACCCCGAATTTGGCCCGCCAGCCGAGAACGTCAGGCATCGGAACCCTCCTTGTCGAAGACGTGTCGATCGCGGAACGGGGCCAGTGCGAACCGGCCCACGATCCTGGGACCGGTCAGCCAGCGCACATGCGCGCCGTTGCGGGCCCGCGTGATCGCTCGCTCGGCCAGCCACGGCGCCACCGTGTCCACCCGATCCGCGAGAATGTCGAAAACCCTTCGGGCGCGCGCCCATTCGGCGGGATCGGCGTAGCCGTGGCTGAGCAGGTCGGTGGCGACCATGCCCGGACTGAGCAGGCCCACCGACACCCCGGCGGGCACCTCCCGCGCCAGCGCCTCGGTCAGATAGGTGACCCCGCGCTTGCTGGTCCCGTACACGGCCAGCCCCGGCACCACGCGCCCGTCGCTGCCCAGCCCCTCCATGTTCCAGATGTGGCCACCCCCGGCCTCGGCCATACCGGCCAGCGCGACCGCGCACCCGTTGATCACCCCGAGCAGGTTCGTCCGCACCACCGCCTCGACCTCGTCGACGGGCAACCGCCACAACGGGTTCCGGGCGTGGCTGATCCCGGCGTTGTTGATCCAGATGTCGACCGAGCCGAACCGGTGCACGGCCGCGTCCCACAGCTCCCGCAGCTGCGCGCGGTCGGTGACGTCGGCGGCGCGGACCAGCGCCTCGCCGGGCAGCTCCTCCCGCACCCGCGCCACCCGCCGGGAGTCGCTGCCGCACACCGCGACCCGATGGCCCCGATCGAGCAGGGCGCGCGCGACGCCGAGCCCGATCCCGCGCGTGCCGCCGGTCACGACGACCGTGCTCACGACCGCTCCAGCACGCCGTGCAGCACCGCGGTCAGCGCGTTGTGCTCGAACAGCTCGTACACCACTGCCAGCGTCGACCCCGCACCCATGCCCGGTTCCGCGTCGATCATGAACTCCCGTCCGAGCATTCGCCGTCCGTCGGGCAGGTGCAGGCGCGGATAGCTCGCCCGGCCGTAGGCGGTCGCGTTCCCCCACAGCCCCGGCCCCTCGTGGAACCATCGCGTGCCGTCCCGCCGCACGGTGGCGCGGACGTCCAGCTCGACCTCGCCCGTGAGCGAGAGGTGATGGTCGGCCGTCAGCAGCCCGGTCGGCGTCACGTCGAGGACCATCCGCGCGCCGCCCCGCGGCCGCTGATCGGCCCCCCAGACCTCGAGCTCGCCGCGATACCGGCTCCGGTCCTTGGTCGGCAGCACGAAACAGGCCGCGCCGCACCGGGTCTCGGTCTCGACACGCTCGTCGACCAGCTCCGGGTCCCGGGTGTACACGCCGTTGAACATCCCGACCATGGCGGGGCCCTGGTACAGCACCGACGAGTACACCTGGGTGTCGCCGAGGGTCTGATTCCAGGTGTTGAGCGATACCTGCCACCCGGGTCCGTAGTAGTGCGCGTCCACGAATCCGCCGTAGGGCTGACCCGCGCCGTAGAAATCCGGCCCGGTGTAGAGCCGGTCGGCGTCGGAGTCGACCACGCCGAAGGCGAACGGCGCCCCGAGCGCGAACCGCGCCGCCAGCGGCCCGCCGCCGGTCAGCCCGCCGTCCATGTAATAGGTGGTGACCCCGTCGGCGAACACCGACGAGCGGCGAATGTCCTCGAACCCCAGCCAGGTTCCCGCGGCGTCGAACAGCGAGGGCCGCCCGACCCATTCCCCCGCGATGCGCCGCTGCCACACGCTCGGGGCGGGCGAGGCGGTCACGACAGCAACTCCCCGCGCACCCGCTCGGCCTGTTCCGCGCCGAGCAGCCGGGTCACCTGCGCCCACACCGGATCCACCCGCGGACTGAACAGGTTGGCCCGATTGACGCGATCACGCGCGGCGAGGTCGATGTCGACCGGGGGAACACCCTTGTCCACCAGCGTGAGCCAGTGCCGCAGATACTCCGCCACCGTCCCGCCGAGTTCGCCGAACGCCGACTCGGTGGCGCGGCACACCACCATCCACGGCGACATCATGGCCCGCTGCCGGGGCCCGACCGCGGCGGGCGAGACCCCCTCGATCCGCCAGGCCGCCTCCAGCGACGGCGTGAGCGGCAGGAAGGCCGCGTCCAGATAGTCCAGCGACACCGCCAGATCCGTCCGGGGGATGAGGTCCAGATGCATGGCGAAGTAGCCGTTCGCCGCCACCGAATCCAGCGTGAAATGCGGAATCGCGCTGTCGCCGGGCAGGAACGCGAAGATCATGTGGCTGTCCAGTCCGATCGGCGGGACCACCAGATCGACGGTCACCACCTTCGCCAGCGGATCACCGCACAACACCCGCAGCCGCCCGACCGGATCGGGCGACAATTCGCCGGTCAGCTCGAGGTCCACGGCGACCGCGAGATCGTATGCGGCGGTAGTGGTTTCGACGGTGCGCTCGCACAGCGCGGCGGGCAGGCTCATCGCGGTTCCCCTCCGGTCCGGGCTTTGTGCACCCACGCGCTGGCCAACTCCGGATTGTCGCGGCGGGCGGGGGAGGCGATGACGGTGGCGGTCCGGCGCGGCGCGTCGCCGGTGACGATGTCGTCGTCGCCGACCCACCAGCCCTGTTTGCGCAGCTGCGCGCGGCGGCGGCGGTAGGCGACCTGGAGGGCGTCGCTGCGCACGTGCAGTTCGTCGGACAGATCGAACGGAAGCAGTTCGGGCCGTTGCGATTCCACGATCGGCCGGTCCTGCAACAGGATCTTCTCGATGCGCTGGCGGGTGTTGCCGTCGGCCCAGGATCCGGTGAAGAAGTTGCGGTAGCCCAGGATCTTGATCAGCGTCCGCTCCTGCGACAGCGGGATGTTGAAGTCGTAGAGGATCAGATCCCCGATCGGCAGCCGCACATGCAGTTTCACCACGTTCGGCAGGTACCACCCGTTGGTGACGGTCACGTACTCCGGCCGCGGCCGCCGGCGCGACAGCAGCCCCCACAGGCCCTTCGGCGGCGGCGGGCTCAGCAGGATGTCCGCCTCGGCCGACCAATCCGTCTGCCGCACACCGAAATCCGGGATCTGCGGTTTGGCCGGATTCCCGAACGAGGTGCCGTGCACGAACGGCGTATGCGCGGCGTCGACCACATTCTCCAGTGTCCGTTCGTAATTCGCGTCGACGACCATCTCGTACTGCACGGCCGTGAAGCTCGCGTCGTCGTGCTCGGGGATCACCGGGATCGGCGGTCGTTCCGCCTCGGGCAGATCGCCGAGGAACGCCCACACCATCCCGTACCGCTCGGTGGTCGGATAGGCGTCCACCCGGGCCTTGCGCGGAATGGTCCGCTCCTCGGCATTGGCCGGAATCCGCACGCACGCGCCGTCGGTCCCGTACTGCCACCCGTGGTACGGGCAGGTGATGTGATCGCCGGTGAGGCTGCCCATCGACAGCGCGCCGCCGCGGTGCACGCACAGATCCGACAGGCACACCGCCGCACCGGATTCCGTGCGGTACAGCACGAAATCCTGGCCCAGGCACGTCACGCGCCGCGGCGTGCGATCGACCCGATCGGCGAATTCCACCGCGTACCAGAAGTTCTTGAGCATGACGGGCGATCTCCTATCGTCGCTTCAGCAGCACGCCATCGTCGAAGGCGTTCAGCTCGTCCCGCGCGGCCGCCGAGCCGAGCAGGTGGGTGCGCAGGAACGCCGATGTCAGCCGCGCGAAGGGGGTCAGGGCCGAGGCGTCCGCGGGCCCGTCGAGGAAGGCGCGCGCCGCGGTCGGGTCCGCGTCCGCGATGCCGAAGTGGTTGGCGCCGGGCACGATCGCGAGCAGATGCTCCCCGTCGGGCAGCGCCTCGTCGAAGGTGCGCCGCACCGGATCGGGCCGATCCTCGCCGTCCTCGCCGTACCGGTCGGCGCTGCCCCGGATGACGCCGTCGTTGGTGCCCACGCCCAGCAGCACCGGGCACGTCACCTGCGCGGGCAGAACCGTACCCGGATCCCAGCCCAGCATGGTCGCCACCATGGTGTGCGCGCCCCACGCGAACACCGCGCCCACGGCCGGGAAGTACCGCGCCGACTGCAATGCCACCGTGCCGCCCGCCGAATGTCCGCCCAGCCCGACGCGTTCGGTGTCCAGCGCGCCGGACAGCGGCCCGTCCGCGTTCACCGCGGCGACCGCGTCGAGGATCGTGCCGATGGTCGGGCAGGTGGGGCGGCTGCCGTAGGTCTCGGGCCGCGCCGCCGCCAGATCGACACCCGGCGTCAAACCCGTTTGGCCGCCGAACAATTCGGCCACGCGATCGAAGGTGACGACCACGAACCCGGACTCGACCAGGGCGGTGGCGAACCGGCGATAGCTGTCCTGCGCCACGTTCACCCCGGGCAGGAACAGCACCACCGGATACGGCGCACCGGCCGGATCCGGGGCGAACACGCCGGTGAGCCGCTCGGTGTCGTCCCCCGACACCGCCGCCGGGTAGTAGATCTTCAGGTGGGCGGTGTCGAAGGGCGCGACGCCCTCGGTGCGCGCGGACCACCACAGGGATCGGACGACGGTCACGCGCTCGGCCTCTCCAGCACCCGGTCGCCGCCCCACAGGGCGCGCACGAGGCGGTCGGTGAGCTCGTCGCCGAACATGCGGCGGCCCATGACGTTCGCGGGATCGCGTTCGGCGATATTGCGGCGCACGGCCAGATCCCGCGCCGCCAGCGCCGCCCGTTCGCCGGGCGCGACCGGTTCGGCCGCGTCCACCCAGCCCAGCCAGCGGCCCACGCGGTCGGTGAGCAGCGCGGCGACGGTGTCGAGATTGGCGCGGGTGGTGGGGAAGGAGTAGCAGTATGCGGTGGGGGACAGGCTCGCCCGGATGAATCCGGTGCGGCTGGTGAACCACCGGAAGTCCGGGTGCTCGGCCTTGAACGTGAGCCACGGCTCGTCGGCGTCGAGGTAGTAGCGGTCGTAGTAGTCGGGTTCGCCGAGCAGATCCCCGCGCGGAATGGCGTCAATGTAGAACCAGCCCTCCGGCCACAGCAGCAGCGCGCAGCCCAGATGCGGCACCCGGATCCGCGGGCCGAGCCAGGCGGTCAGGTGCATGTTCACGAAACCGGTACTCGGATCGCCGATCCAGGAGTGCACCAGCCAGTCGATCTCGGGCCCGGCGTAGGCGGCGAGCCGCCCCGACGGGCCGGTGCTCGGATCGCCGTAGGACTCCAGATCCGCGGTCGAGGGGTCGCGGTGCAGTTCGAAGCGTTCGCCGATGCGGTCGGCGAGGGTGCGCAGCAGGCGCTGCCACTCCTCGAAGGTCTCGGTCACGTCGGCGCGGGCGGTCGAATCGACCATCTCCTCGACGTGTTGGACGGTCTCGCTCATCGCAACTCCAGTTCTCTCGTCAGATTCGCCAGCGCGGCCGGGGGCCGCCCCGCGACCAGATCGGTGCCCCGGGAGACGGCGCGATTGACGGCCTCGGCGGGGCGGATCTCGGCGTGGACGCGCGTCGCACCGGGCGGGACGAGCGTGCTCTCCGGCTGGCTGATCACCCCGGTGAACGGTCCGCGCCACGCGGTCCACAGGGTGAAGTCGGGACTCAGGGCGTGGATCGCGCCGGCCAGCCCGCCGCGAGAATCCGATGACGCCACAACCAGATTGAGCCGGTTCTCGGCGGCGCGCTCGGGCAGGCCCAGGGTCAGCTCCCAGTCCTCGGCGGGCGCGCAGCAGACCGCGGCGACATCGGCGTCGGCGATGGCGGCCAGCCGGAAGGTCTCCGGGAAGATCGCGTCGTCGCCGACCACGATCGCCAGCCGGCCCCAGGGCAGCGCGAAAACGGTGAGTTCGGAACCGGTTTCGCGCAGCCACGGATGTCGCTCGGTGCGGTGCAACTGATCCTGCCGCCCGACGATCCCCTCCGCCGTGAGCAGCAGGCCGGTGTGCCGGTCGTCCGCGCGCACGGTCAGCACCGCGTACGCGTTCGAATCACTCAGCGCCGCAACCACATCCGTGACAGGGGCGGCGAGTTCGGGCAGCACGATCAGCCGCGCCCCGGCGGCGGCCGCCGCGGCGACCTCGGCCGCGTCGGCGACCACCGCCGCCTCCACCGACTCGGACCCCGCGGGCGCGGTACGCCGCGCCGGGGCGGCCATCGGCCGATACAACTCGGGGCGACGGGCCGCGAACACGTCGGTCCCGTCGGGGCGGCGCTTGTCGTCGGCGGCGCTCACCTCGATGTCGGCGACCGCGAGCGCCTCGCCGGACACCGGAGCCTTGGCCACCACCGTGCCGTCGGGCGCGACGATCTGACTCTCGCCCGCCCCGTGCAGCCGATCCGCCGGAACGCCCAGCCGGGCGGCGATATCGGGCAGCCGCGCCTCGGGCAGCAGTGGACCGACCTTGTTGGCGGCCACCACCCACACCTTGTTCTCCGCCGCGCGCACCGGAACGTGCAGATCCGCCTCGTCGGTGGCGAACGAGTTGAGGCTGTTGAGCAGCAGTCGCGCCCCGCGCACCGCGAGCGAACGGGTCACCTCCGAGATGACCCCCTCCATGCAGGCGTACATGCCGATGCGGCCGAGCGGGGTGTCCAGCACCGGCGAATCGGCAAGGCCGGGATCGAGGTGGTCGTTCTCCGCGCCCATGAGGATCTGCTTGTCCGACTCGCCGAGAAGTTCACCGCCCGGACCGAACAGCAGGCTGGTCGCCGTGGTCCGCCCGTCCGGCCGGGCGAGGGTGACGCCGAGTTTGACGAACATCGCGTGCCGCGCGGCGCGTTCGGCGATGGCGGTGAGGAAGAAATCGCCGGGCTCGCAGGCCATTCTGTGCGCGTGGGCGCGGTCGGCGTACCACGATAGGTGGTTACAGAACTCGGGCAGGACCACCAGCTCGGCCCCGGCCGCCGCGGCGGCGTCGATCATCCGGAGGCAGGCGTTCAGATTCCGGGCGACATCGGTGCCCGAGGCGAGTTGCGCGGCCGCGATCCGGACCATGGGCGTCACCTCCTCTCCTGTGTTTCGGAGATCGAAACAGCGTTTCCTAACAGTCGTGATTCTGTACCCGGGCCGTCGATCTGTCCAGCGATCGCCGAGATCCGTCCGGTTCACGACCGATCCTGAATCGAGCTTGTTTCCAGGTAGTTACGGTTGCGTCCCGCCTTGACGCGGGTGGGTGCGCCGGGTTCAATAGGGCAACTGTGAAACTCCGTTTCCTCTAGAGAAACGGATGCCGAAGATAGGGATGGCGATCCGATGCGCATCCGAATCGATCCGGGGCCGAGTCCGGCCACCTCCGACACGACCGTCGAATCCGGCTGTCGCGCACCGTATTCGGCGACGCCGAGCGACTGGTCCGCGGCGGCGGCCGGGGTGGGTGCGGGGCCGGTGGCGGGCGTCGCCCTGGTGTTGCTGGCCAAGCCGCTGGCCGGGGTGGCGGGGATTCCGGGCGCGGTGAGCCTCTACCTCGCGGTGACGGCGTTCGTGCTGGCGGCCGGGACGGGCGGGGCGATGCTGCTCGTGCGGCGGGGTGTGCCGCCGCTGTTCCGCGCCGCGTGCGGGCTGCTGGCGGGGGTGGGCCTGGTGACGGCCGGTTCGGGGCAGGGGGTGGCGGCCTTCACGGTCGGCGTGCTCGTGGCGGGGGCGGCGACGGGGCCGTTGCTGATCGCGGGTCGGGTCGCGGTGCTGACCGGTGAGCGGGCAGTGGGGATCTGGTACGCCGTCATGGCGGCGGGCCTGGTGGGCGGCTCGGTGCTGGCCGGGGCGTGCGCGCGGCATCCCGGATACGCGTTGTCGATCACCGGCGCCGTCGTGCTGGTGACCTCGATTCCCTTGGTGATCAATGGTTTTCGACGAAAGACATCGCGCCGGGATCCGGAACGCTCGGCCGTGCCGTGGCCGCTGCTGCCCGCCTACCTCACCGCGGGAGCCGCGGCCGGGCTGGTGGTCCTGCCGACCCTGCATCTGCTGCTGTTCCGCTGGAATGTGCTCGACGCCGAGCAGTGGCGATGGCTGGCCCTCGCCGCCGCGCCCGCCCTGCCGCTGGTCCTGCCGCGCCGCCGCTCCGGAGCGGTCGCGCCGCTGCTGCTGCTCGCCGCCGGGGGAGCGGTCCTCGTCGCGACGGCTCCGGGCGTGTGGACCCTCGTCGTCGGACTCGCCGTGACCGTGGCGGCGCTCGGGCGAGCCCTGGCCGCGCTGGACGATACGGCGTTGGCGGGGGCCGGGATTCGGGTCTCGGCGGCGACCGCGCTGGCCGGGTCGGCGGGTGCCCTGACGGGACTGGGAACGGCGGCGGGGCTGAGCCGTTGGTGGGGAACGGGTTCGGCGCTGACCATCGGCGCGGCGCTGGTGGCCCTCGCCGCGGTCGCCGCCGACCGGCTGATCGGAAGGACATCATGAGATACGGAATCGGCTGCCTCCTCGCCGCGCTGCTCGTCGTGCCCGGACGCGCCGACGCCGCCCCGGACGAACCAGCGAGCCTCCAGGTCAGCGCCGCCCAGGGGCTCACCGACGGACAACGGATCAGCGTACGCGGCAACGGCTTTCGGCCCGGATTGGCGGCGGTCGCGGTCGGACTGTGCCGGGAGAACTTCAGCAACGGGCTGCGCGACTGCGATCTCGACGGCGGCGCGACATTCGTGAACATCGGCGACGACGGCACCCTCCCCGTGGTCGAGCTCATCGCGCATCCCACCTTCAAGCAGATCGACTGCACGGCGCAGCGCTGCGTGATCGCCGCCGCGCCGCTGCCCGGCACCGAACCGCCCGCCGTCATCGCCGCCAATTCCGCGGCGGTCGCGGTGGACTTCGCCGGTTCGCACCTGCCCTCGGCCACGGCGGCGCCCGTCGCGGTGGCCGCGCCCCCGACCGACACCCGCGGTCCCTCGACGCCGCTGTGGTCGCTGACCGCGGCGCTGCTGATCGTCCTCGCCGCCGTCACCCTCGCCGATCGGCGGCGTCGGCTCTAACCCAAAGTTTCGGGAAATCACCAGGAGGAAAACATGATTCGAACCACGATCCGTTCCGGGATCTTCGCGGTCGCGGCCGTCGCGGCGGCCGTGACCGCCGCCCCGGCGCACGCCTACGCCGACCTGTCGCTCAGCGCGAGCGACGGCGTCTCGGCGGGGCAGACCATCGGCGTGCGCCTGTCCGGGCTCGACGCGAATCTGGACTCGGTCGCCGTCGGCCAGTGCAAGGCGCAGGTCTCCGGCCCCGCCGACTGCAATCTGGCCGGGAGCCTGCTCGGCAAGGCCGACGCCGACGGCGTGTGGCAGCCGCGCGGCGGCAGCGCCGTCACGCTGGTCGGATCGATCGGCGGGGTCGACTGCGCCGCCGCGCCGGGCGCCTGCGTCATCGCGGTCACCAGCCTGACCGATCCCGGCAACATCCTCACCTCCGTCCCCCTGACCTTCGGGTAGACCATGCGATGCACCGCTGCCCGCGCCGCCCTAGGCGGCGCGCTCCTCACCGCGCTGGTCGCCACCGCGCCCGCCGCTTTGGCGGACCCGCTCCTGCGACCCGGTCAGGTCGACAATGTGACCGTGGGGCAATCGGTTTCGATCGCCCTGGACGGCCTGCCGCCGAATATGCCGCAGGTGGCGGTCGGCCAGTGCAAACCGCGGATCGCCACCCCGGGCGACTGCAACCTCACCGGATCGCTGCTCGGCAACGCCGACGACAAGGGCGTGTGGCGGCCCATGGCGGGCGCCACCGTGACCCTGGTCGCGGACGTCGGCGGCGTCGACTGCACCGCCGCCCCGGGCGCCTGCACCCTCGCCGTCACCAGCCTGGTGAATCCCGCCCAGATCCTCACCTCGGTGCCCCTCACCTTCGGCCACGGGGCGACCGCGACACCGACCCCCGCCGCGACCGCCGCCGCGGAGAAATCGGACGACTCCGACTCGACGTTGCCGATCGTGATCGGGGTGATCGTGGCGGTCGTGATCCTCGCGGCCGTCGTCGGCCTGATCCTGGTGCGCCGGAGCCGATCTCGATGACCCTGACGCACGTGGTCCTGATGAAATTCACCGACCGCGCCGACGCGCGTGAGGCCGCCGAACTCCTCGGCGGCCTCCCCGCCCGCGTCCCCCAGATCCGCACCCTGCACCTGGCCCTGGACGAACTGGCCACGCCGGTCTCCTACGACCTCTGCCTCACCACCACCCACGACTCCGAAACGGAATTGACCGGCTACCAAGCCCATCCGGCGCATCGCGAGGTCGCCGCGTGGCTCGCGCCCCGGCTCGCCGCCCGCGCGGTGGTGGACTATCGCGGCTGACGCCGGGGCTCAGGGCTGGGGGTACGCGCGGGCGGGCATCCCGGCGCCGCCTGGGCGGAAGGCGGCGGGGGCGTGGATCACGGTGGTCTGCACGTACTCCCGGAAACCCTCGTCGCCGTATTCGCGACCGTAGCCGCTGCGTTTGACGCCGCCGAACGGGGCGCGCAGGGACATGCCGGTGCGGTTGTGGGTGTTGACGAAGGTGAAACCCGCCTCGAATCCGGCGGCGAAGGCGAACGCGCGGTCCTCGTCGGCGGACCAGACCGACGCGCCCAGGCCCAGTTCCCCGGCGTTGGCTCGGGTCAGGACCTCGGCCTCGTCCCGGTAGGTCAGCAGCGGCACGGCGGGACCGAACTGTTCGCGGCGGACGAGATCGGCGTCGTCGGGCAGGCCCGTGACGAGCACCGGGGCGACGAACCAGCCCGGCCCGCCGGGGCTCGGGGCGAGTTCGTGGACGCGGCCGCCGCGGCGGCGGGCGTCGCCGATCAGGGCCGTAATGCGTTCGGCGGCAACACGATCCACCACCGGTCCCATCGTGACCGACTCGTTCAGCGGATCACCCACGCGCAGCACACGTTTCGCGGCGGCCAGGTAGGCGTCGGTGAACTCGGCCGCCCGCGCGTGCGGGACGTACAGCCGCTTGGCCGCCATGCACACCTGCCCGGCGGTCGCGAACGAGGCGAGGACCAGCCGCTCGTAATCCGCCGGGCCGAGCGCGAAATCGTCGAGGAAGACGGCCGGATCGTTCCCGCCCAATTCCAGCACGACCGGTGTCAGCGCCCGCCCGGCCTCGGCCGCGATACTCGCGCCCGCCGCCTCGCCCCCGGTGAACGCCACCTTCCGCACGAGCCGATGCCCGGCCAGCGCCCGCACCACCTCCGGGCCGCCGTGCACCACCCGCACCCGCGGCAGCAGCTCCGCGAACCGGCTCACCGCGAGCGGCGCGAGCGGAGAGGGCTTGAGCACCACGGTGTTTCCGGCCGCCAGCGCGGGCCCCACCTTGATCGCCGCCAGAATGATCGGGGCGTTCCACGGCGTGATCGCGACCACCACTCCGAACGGCCGCCGCCCCACCGTGATTCGGCCCTGCTCGTCATCGATCACGCTGTCCCCGCACAACTCCGGCGCCCGCGCGCACACCCACCGCAGATACGCCGCGGCGAACCCGATCTCCCCCCGGCAGTCCGCCACCGGCTTTCCCGACTCCCGGGCCAGCAGCGCCGCCAATTCCTCCCGCCGCTCGTCGAGAACCGCTGCGGCCGTGGCGATCTCACGCACCCGATCCGCCACGGGCACGCGGGACCACTCCCGAAAATCCTCGTCCGCCGCGGCTACGACCGCATCGATCTCCGCGACCGCCGTCGCCCGCACCCGCCCCACGATCTCTCCCGGCCGCGCCGGATTCGCCCGCTCGATCATGGCAGTCGCTCGGCTCCGGGAACGCGCAGGGTATCGATGAGGCAGGCCCGGCGCAGATGGTCGCGGGCGGCGGCGGGATCGGCGGCCAACCGGCGGACCTGATCGCGAAAGGCGTTGAGATCGCCGCGCATTCGGCGATAGTTGGCGTCGCTGGTGGCCTGGACGTGTTCGACGGCGACCCGGTGGCGGTGCGCCGCGGCGGCGTCCAGCCGGGCTTCGGGGGCGCCCGACAGGACGTCGGCCAGCGCCTCGGCCAGGGTGACCGCGTCGTGGATGCCGCTGTTCATGCCCAGTCCGCCGAGTGGATTGTTGACGTGGGCGGCGTCGCCCGCGAGCAGCACGCGGCCGTGGCGGAACCGCTCGGTCACTCGCTGATGGACCCGGTACAGCGAGGCGTGCGACAACCGCCACGGCCTGCCGAGGTCGGCCACCTCGGTCAATCGGTCTGGGAGACGGCGTATTTCGGTCGCGTCGTCGGTGTCGCCGGGTGCCGGCAGCAGCACCCGCCACTGTTCGGGCGTGCGCAGCAACACCAGCCACTCGACCGGATCGAAGACGTAGTTGATCGGCGCGATCCCCGGCAGCGCGGCGGTGAGGTCCTCGTCGACCGAGGCCACCAGGAACCGCTCCGGATAGGTCGAGCCGTCGAACCCGGCCCCGACGGCCGCGCGCACGACCGAATGCGCGCCGTCCGCGCCGATCAGCCAGTCCGCCCGCACCCGGCCCCACGTGGTCGACACCGTGACCCCGTCCCCGTCCGCGCGCACCCCCTCGACCCGATGCCCGAACCACACCTCCGCGTGAGCGGGCAAGGCGCGCAACAGGATCGGCGTGAGCTTGCTCTGCTCGCACTGCACCCGATAGGGATACGGCGTATCGTCCGCCAGCACCCCCAGATCGAGCGTGGCGACCGCCGCACCCCCGCGCTCGCGGTACTGGAACGTCGCCGCCACGATCCCCGCCGCGAGCAACTCCGTCACCACCCCGAGCCGCGCCAGCAGCTCCAGCGTCGGCGGATGGAACGTCGACGCCCGCGATTCGGCCGCCAGCCCCGCGCCCTGCTTGAGCACCGTCACCGCGACCCCGCGCCGCGCCAGGGCCAGGGCCGCCGACAACCCGACCGGGCCCGCCCCGGCCACCACCACCCGGGTCATGAGCCGTGCAGGGCGAACCGGCCCTCGACGCCGACCACCCGCGCACCGGTGAAGAACCGCAACGTCTCCGCCGTGCCCTCCTCGCCGAGCCCGGACACCCCCCACGCCGGGCGCGGGGTCATCAGGTGCAGGCTCATGATCGACGATCCGTTGACCTTCACCTCCCCGGCCCGGATCCGTTGCGCGACGGCCAGCGCGGACTCCTCGTCGCCCCCGCACACGTACGCCTCCAGCCCGTACGGCGTCGCGTTCGCCGCCGCCACCCCCTGCTCCACCGTCTCGTAGCCGACCACCCCCGCGACGGGTCCGAACACCTCGTCGGCGAGATCGTCGTCCAGCAGCGCGGGCAGGACGTAGTTGCCGAATTCCGGTGCGACACCGAAACTTCGGGCCCGCGCGCCGAGCGCCCCGCGCACCGTGCGAACATGCCGGGAATGGATCAGCGGCCCGAACTCGGTCCCCTCGGCCAGCGGCGGCCCGATCCGCAAGGCCGCCAACCGTTTCCCCACCGCCTCGACGATCTCCGCGCGCCGATCGGCGGGCACGATCAACCGGCCCAGCGCCCGGCACCACTGCCCGTTGAGCGTGGTGAGCAGATCCGCCGCCATCCGCGCCGCGATATCGGTGTCCGCGTCGGGCAGTACGAGAAGCGGGTTGTTCCCGCCCAATTCGAGCTGACACGGCCGCAGCAGCGGCGCGGAGGCCGCGGCCACCGACCGCCCGCCGCCCACCCCGCCGGTGAACGACACCGCCTTGATCCGCGGATCCGACACCAGCCGCGCGCCCGTCGCCGGGCCGCCCTGCACCAGCTGGAACATATCCCCGGGCACATGGTCGGCGATCGCCTCGGCGAGCACGACCGCGCTGTAGGGCGTCAACTCGCTCACCTTGAGGATCACCGGGCATCCCGCCCCCAGCGCCCCGGCCACCTTGTGCGCGGCCATAGGCGCGGGCGCGTTCCACGGCACCAGGCACAGCGCCGGACCCAGCGGCAGCCGCAGCACCCGCACCCCGTCCCGATCCGAGCGCCGGGCCCCGTCGCGAATCTGCGCGGCCGCCAACCGGAACGCGCCGGTGACGATCGCGGTGAGCAGCCGGGTCTGCGCGATCGGCACTCCCGTGCTCGCCGCGTCCAGCTCCGCGATCCGATCCAGCCGCGGTTCGAGCGCGTCCGCGATCGCGTCGAGCGTCTCCGGGGTGATCTCCGCCGCGGCCCGCTCGGCCACCGCCAGCGCGCGCTCCACCCGCTCCGGCGCGGTCGCCGCCGCCCGCCCCACGACCGCTCCGGTGGCCGGATCCTCCAGTGTCACAGCGAGATCCAGCTCGGGGGTGCCCCGCTCCCCGTCGACGAGATCGGTGATCGGCGGCAGTTCGACGGTCATGGGCGGCCCTCCGGCGCGGGGGTGAACAACTCGTTGGCCCGGGCGTCGGTGACGATGCGGGCCACCTCGAGCATGCCGCGTTCGGCGGGAAACGTCATGACGAGTCCCATGGCCAGATCCCGCAGCGCCCGTCCCGCCACGCCGCTCATGGCCGAGGCCGATGTGCCGCCCGCCTTGAACGCCCCGAGCGCGACCTGGAAACACGCCTCGGTCACCGCGCCCTTGCCCAGCCGCCACTGCGCGAACACCTCCTGCTTCGACTTCAGCGGCGGCTCGCACGTCTCGATCGCCAGCTGATAGCGCAACCACAGATAGGCGGTGCGCAGCTGCCGCGTCATCTCGCCGATGATGAGCTGGTGCACGTCCGAGGAGGCGATGGGTTTCCCGGTGTCGGCGAACGTCTTTCGCGTGGTGGCGGTCAGCGTCTCGTCGTAGGCCCGCTGCGCGCACCCGGTGTAGACCGCGGCGATCGCGAGCTGATTGCCCACGAACGAGCCGCGGCTCATGCGCAGCATCTTGGTGAACGCCCCCGGCACGGCCAGCGCCTCGTCGTCGGGCACGAACACCTCCTCCAGCCGGATACCGTTGTTGGCGGTGGCCCGCATCCCCAGCCCGTCCCACGGCGCGCGCGTGTGCACGCCCGGCGCGTCGCGCGGCACGAAGAAGGTCGCCAGACCCTCGGCGGTGTCGTAGTTCTCCAGCTTCGCCGAGGTCAGGTAGTAGTCGGCGACGCCCGTGGCGCAGCCGAAGGACTTCTCCCCGGACAGGATCCAGCCCCCGTCCACCTTGCGTGCGGTGGTGGCGATGGTGATGTTCGCCTTCTCCGTCTTCACCGATTCGGAGGCGAAGTTGGCCAGCCACGCGCCGCCCGCCATCCGGGTCAGCACCTTCTCCGCGAAGGCGCGCACCACCGGGATCTCCGCGGCGTCGAACAGGCCCGCGTCGACCGCCTCCAGCGGCAGCAGCCCGCGCGAGGCGCTGGTGTTGTGGAAGAAGTACGCCAAAGCCGTTGACGGACAGGCGGTTCCCATCGCGAAGGTGGCCGCGGCCAGATCGCGCAACGAGCCGCCCAGCCCGCCGAACTTCTCCGGCACCACCAGGCCCAGCAGGCCCGCGTCGCGCAGCAACGCGACATGTCCGGCGGGGAAGGTGGCGGTGCGGTCGGCCTCCTCGGCGGCCGCGCGCAGGGCGGGGAGTACCGATTCGACCCGTTCGGCCCGTTCGCGTTCGGCGTCGGACATGTCCTCGACGAGCCGTTCGCCGATCATCGTGCTGGCAGAGGGTTCCACACCGGCCTCCGTTTCGATAGTGGAAACGCTGTTACGCTCAAGGTAACGTTGCCGCAGGTCCTCCGCAAGTGGGATGGTGTTTCCCCTAGCGAAATCCGCCGCCTAAACTGGCTGCGTGCCCGAATCCGAATCCGATACCCAGAGCCGTTCGATCGCGGCGGTCGAGCGCGCGATGGATGTGCTGCTGCTGTTCGGCCGCAGCGGCCGTCCCGATCTCGGCGTCACCGAGATCGCCACGGAACTCGACATCACCAAGGCCGCCGTGCATCGCATCCTGACCGCGCTGCGCAGCCGCGATCTGATCGTGCTGGAACCGACCACCCGCCGCTACGCGCTCGGGCACGCGGCGATCGCGCTCGGGCGCGCGTATCTCGCGCGCACGGATCTGCGGGTGATGGCGGCGCCGGAGCTGCGGCGGCTGTCGGCGGTGACGGGGGAGACGGCGACGCTGTCGATCCGGCGCGGCGACACCAGGATGTACGCGGATCAGGTTGTGCCGGACCAGGAATTGCGGATGGAGGTCGCCCTCGGACAGCCGTATCCGCTGTACGCGGGCAGCTCGTCCAAGGCGATCCTGGCCTTCCTGCGCAAGGAGGAGATCGACGAATACCTGTCCCGGCACGAGCTGACCCCGCTCACCGACGCCACCATCACCAAGGTGCGGCGGCTGCGCGCGGAGCTGAAGGAGATCACCGAGCGCGGGTACGCGATCTCGTTGGGGGAGCGGCAGATCGGGGCCGCGTCGATCGCCGCGCCGATCCTCGACCACGACGGTTGTGTCGTCGCCGCCATCAGCGTGTGCGGGCCGTTGCCGCGCTTCGAGCCGCGGCTGCGCGAGTATGTTCCCATACTGCTCAAGGCGGCCGGGGCGCTGTCGGCCCAATTGGGTTACAGCGGTTGATCTCCGGCGGCGCCGCGCTCACAGATGCGCGCCGGGTTTCAGCACGCCCAGCGCCGCCGCGGCCAGCACGCTGCCCCAGATCACCCAGACGTAGGGCAGGCAGCCGTTCACGCTGCCGCGCAGGACGCGTTCGACGCCGTCGTCGGAGCTGCTCGACATCAGCCGTCCGAACGCGGATCCGAAGGGCCGCAGGGTGATTCGAATGCCGAGTCCGGCGGTGATGGCGACGGTGTAGAGCAGGATCTTACCGCCGAGCCAGCGCGGATTCGTCGTCACCCCGAACGGTTCGTCGGCGATCAGCGTGTAGATCCCGGCGACGCCCATGCCCGCGACGACCGCCAGCCGCAGCGCCAGATCGGCGCGGACCACGGCCGGGAAGCGGCCGTGGGTGCGGTGCGCGGCGACGGTCAGCGCGAGCCACACGGCGGCGATCAGCCACACCGCGACCACGAACCACCAAGGGAACAGGGCGATTCCGAACGCGTGCGCGCCGTGCGGGTCGAGGGCCATGAGCGTGACGCCGCTGGGCAGGAACAGCACCAGGCAGATCCGCGGCGCCAGATCCAGTCCGCTCATGATCGCCAGCGCCGTGGCCCGCGCGGCGGGCGGGCGGGCCGGATCGATGACGTACCGGCTGGAGTAGAACACCCCGAGGTCCCCGCCCAGCCAGAAGACGAACAGCACCAGGTGCAGCAGGATCCACCAGCCGTGCGGATGCGGTCCCATAACAATATCCCTTGTGTCGGTGAGTGTTTCAGTCCAGGACCGCGAGCGCGGCGGCGAGGTCGACGACATCGGCGTACTTCGCGTCGAGGTCGAGCAGATTCGCCTCGTGCAGGCGGGGATCGCGGTCCCCGCAGGCGTCGGCCACGACCAGCGGGCGGAAGCCGTGTTGCAGCGCGTCGGTGGCGGTGGCGCGGACGCAGCCGCTGGTGGTCAGCCCGGCCACGCACAGCGTGTCGATGCCCTCGGCGGTGAGGGTGGCCGCGAGCGAGGTGCCGTGGAAGGCGCTCGCGTACTGCTTGGTGATCACGACCTCGCCCGCCGCCGGGGCGAGAGCGGGGAGGAACGCGCCCATCGGATTGCCCTCCTCGAAGGCGGCCAGCGCGGGCACCTTGCGCCGGAACAGGCCGCCGTCCGCGGTGCCGGGCCGATAGGACACCCGGGTGAAGACGACCGGCCGCCCGCGCTCGCGGGCTCGGGTGACCAGGGTGAGGGCGGCGGCCACCGCGTCCTCGACCGGGGCGCGCAGCGGCGATCCGTCGGTGAGGTAGGCGGCGCAGACGTCGACCACCAGGACCGCGGGGGAGCGGCCGGGGCCGAGGGTAGCGGCGAAGCCGTGACGGCGGTAGTCGTCGGCGAGATCGGACATGTCAGATCACACCGCGGTCGGCCAGGGCGGTGAGCCGCTCGTCGTCCAGGCCGAGCAGCTCGCGGTAGACCTGGCCGGTGTGTTCGCCGAGTTCGGGGCCGAGATGCCGTATCGCGCCGGGGGTTTCGCTCAGTTTGGGGACGACGTTCTGCATGGGGAACTCGCCCAGTTCGGGATGGATCAGCCGCACGATCGCCTCGCGCGCCGCGAAATGCGGATCGGCGAACATGTCCCGGGCGGTGTAGATGCGGCCCGCGGGCACCCCGGCCTCGTGCAGGAGCCTGAGCAGCGGTTCGGCGGCCAGGGTGGCGGTCCAGGCGGCGATGAGATCGTCGAGTTCGGCCATGTTCTCCCCGCGCGCGGCATGGTCGGCGAACCGCGGCGCGGTGGCGAGTTCGGGGCGGCCCATGGCGGCGGCGAGGCGGCCGAACACGCTGTCCTGATTGGCGGCGATGAGGATCATCTCGCCGTCGGCGGTCGGATACACGTTGCTGGGGGCGACATTCGGCAGCACCGCGCCCGTGCGCTCGCGCTGATACCCGGTCAGCGCCCATTCCGGCAGCAGCGACTCCATCATCGCGAGTACCGCCTCGTAGATGGCCGAGTCCACGATCTGCCCGCGGCCGGTATTACCGCGATGGTGCGCCGCGGCCAGCGCGCCGATGGTGGCGAAGACCGCGGCCAGCGAATCACCCAGGGAGATACCGGTTCTCGCGGGCGGATGGCCGGGGTCGCCGGTGATGTACCGGATTCCGCCCATGGCCTCGCCGATCGACCCGTATCCGGCGCGCGGGGCGTACGGGCCGTGCTGCCCGTAACCGGTGACGCGCACGAGGATCAGGCCCGGGTTGTCGGCGCGCAGGGTCTCGTAGTCCAGCCCCCAGCGTTCCAGGGTGCCGGGCCGGAAGTTCTCCACCACGATGTCGGAGCGCGCGATGAGCGCCCGCGCCAGCCCCTGCCCCTCGCTCGTGCGCAGATCGCAGGTCACCGACTTCTTGTTGCGCGCCACCACCGGCCACCACAGCGAGCGTCCGCGCGGTTTCTCCCGCCCCCACTCCCGCATCGGATCGCCCCGGCCCGGGGACTCCAGTTTGATGACCTCCGCGCCGAGATCGCCGAGCAGCTGGCCGCAGAACGGCCCCGCCAGCAACTGTCCCATCTCGATGACCCGTAGATCGGCCAGTGGTGCCGTGCTCCGGTCTGCCATGCGGTCACTCCCTCTTCTGCCGCAGAATGGATACAATGTATCCCACAGCGAAACGTGTAACAAGATCGTGCGCGGGAGGATTCGTGAACCCGATCGTCGTCGAGGTCGCGCCCAGGGACGGTGTGCAGAACGAGCCGAGGCTCGTGCCGACCGCCGCCAAGGTCGAGTTGATCCGCCGGTGCGTGGCGGCGGGCGCGCGCCGGGTGGAGGCGGTGAGCTTCGTGAGCGCGAAGGCCGTTCCGCAGCTGGCCGACGCGGAGGCCGTGCTGGCCGAGGTTCCGCGCGGACCCGGAATCGCCTATGCGGGACTGGTTCTCAACGAGCGCGGGCTGGATCGCGCGGTGGCGGCGGGGGTGGACGAGATCAATGTGGTGGTGGTGTCGACCGATACGTTCAGCCGCCGCAACCAGAACTGTTCGACCGCCGAGGGCATCGACCGCTGGACCGCGCTGGCCCGGCGGGCGGGGGAGGCCGGGCTGTGGCGGACCGTGACGATCGCGGCGGCGTTCGGCTGTCCGTTCGAGGGGGAGGTGCCGGAGGACCGGGTGCTGGAGCTGGTGCGGCGGGTGGCGGCGGCGGGTCCGGAGGAGATCGCCCTGGCCGACACCATCGGGGTGGGGACGCCGGATCGGGTGCGCCGGCTGGTGGCCGGGGTGGCGGCGATCGCGCCGAACGCGTTGGTGCGCTGCCATTTCCACAACACCCGCAATACCGGCTACGCCAACGCGCTCGCGGCGGTGGAGGCGGGCGCTCATGTGCTCGACGCGGGGGTGGGCGGGACCGGGGGGTGCCCGTTCGCCCCGGCGGCGACGGGCAATATCGCCACCGAGGATCTGGTGTACGCGCTGGACCGGATGGGGCTGGACACCGGCCTGGATCTGGATCGGCTCATCGAGACGGGCCGGTGGCTGGGGGAGGTGCTGGGGACGCCGGTTCCGGCGCTGTTAGGACGGGCGGGCAAGTTCCCGGCGTAGGGGTGCGGTGAGATCGGCGAGGTCGTCGAGGCGGGCCAGGGCGTAGACGGTTTCGGCGAGGGCGTCGGCGCGTTCGCCGGTGAGTCGGCCCTCGGTGTTGAGCCGGAACTTGGTGGCGAGTTCGGTGGCGGACAGGGGGTTCTCCGGTCCGCCCCGGTTGGTGTCGACGCGCTCGGTGAGCGTGTCGCCGGTGCGCAGCCGCGCGGTGAGAACCGCGGGGAACTGGTGCGGAAAGATGCTGTCGCACACGGCATCCGGGACGCAGCGGACCTTGGCGGCGAGCGCGAGCCGACGCGGATCACGGGCGGCCGCGTCGGTGAAGTCCTCGTGGAACACGCCCAGCCCGCCCCCGCCCAGCAGTCCGGCGGCCACCGTGTACGGACCCGAAAACGCCGCGTGATAACCGGATTCGGGTTCGGCCTTGGCCGCGGGCGGTTCGCCGATGGTGCGCAATACCGGGGTGGGCGCGCCGAGTTCCAGCTCGACGATATCGCCGGGGTCGACGCCCCGCGCGCGCAGCCGGATCGCCGCGTCGATGCCCGCGTGGGTGAAGTGGTTGCACGGATAGGGTTTGAAGAACACCCGGGGCAGCTCCCATTCGCTCCCCAGACCCGCCGTGATCACCGCCAGGTCGTACCGGTCGCCGCAGAAGGCGTGCAGCAGACCGAATCTCCCCTCGATCACCGTCGGCGGCCCGGTCAGCCCCGCCCGCGCCAGCTCCGCCGCCGTCACCGCCGCGTGCGCGGCCCACCCGCAGTGCACCCGCTTCACCGTCCCCCCGGTGCGGTTGGCCTCCAGCAGCCCCGAGCCCATACTGGCCGCGATCCCCATCGCGTGCGCGATCCCCGCCGCGTCCAACCCCGTCAGCACGCCCGCCGCCGCGGCCCCGCCGACGGCCCCGCAAATCGCGGTCGCGTGCAGCCCGCGCTCGAAGAACACCGAATTGCGCAGCGCCCCATCGTATCCCGCCGCCCCCAACCGTACCGTGATCTCCACCCCGATACCCACCGCGTCGAGCAACGCGCCCCCACTCGCCCCGCCCGCCTCCGCCACCGCGAGCGCCGCCGGAACCACCGACGCCGACGGATGCAGGACCGACGGCAGATGCGTGTCGTCGAAATCGAGCGCGTGCGCCACCGTCCCGCCGAGCAGCGCCGCGTGTGCCGCGGGCACCCGATCGCGCATCCCGAGCGCCGTCGCCCGGGGATGCCCGCCCCAATCCGCGATCAACCCCCGAACCGCTTGCGCCGGAACGAGATCCAGCGCCGCCACACTGTTGCCGAGGACGTCCAGCACGCGCCGGGCCGCGTCCTCCCGCAACTCCGCCCCGATCCCGCTCCTTCCCGCCGACTCCGCGAACGCCGCCAGCGTCTGCACCACCGTCGGCGCGCTCATCGCATCGCCTCCGATTCGTCCAGTCGGGCGCTCATCGCGGCGAGTGGGCGGACCGGGGAGCCGGTGCCGCCGACGATGCGCAAAGGGGCCAAGACGAAGGTGAATTCCGTTGCGCCGCAGGCGGAGAGGTCCTCCAGGGCGAGATGTTCGATGATGTGGATGCCCGAGTCCACGAGGAGGACGCGATGCACGGGAAGGACGCGGTGGCCGGTGCCGGGCGGAATGTGTTCGTAGGCCGTGGTGTCGGCCCCGGTGGCGACGATGCCGTGGGCGGCGAGCCACCGCGCCGCGGCGACGTTCGGGCCGGGCACGCCGGTGCGCTCGCCGAGATAGGCCGCCGGGTCGGGGAAGTGCCGGGACCAGCCGGTGCGGATCAGGACGACATCGCCGGATCGCGGTGTGATGCCGCCCGATTCGGCGGCGGCGCGCAGATCGCCCGCCGTGATCTCGTACCCGCCCGGCAGCACGTCGGCGCCGTGGAGCCGGGCGATGTCGAGGAGCACCCCGCGACACAGCAGCCCGGGAAGATGTTCGGCGCCATGGGCGGTGAACGCGCCGCCGCGCTGGGCCTCGGCGGCGTCGACGCCCCCGTGCAGACGCCCGTCGTGGCTGACGTGACTCAGCGCGTCGATATGCGTGCCCACATGGCCGCCGGTCACGATGATCTCGTTGGCGGCCGAACCCCCGTCGGGACGTACCGCGTCGCCGTGCCTGCGCGCCAGAGTCATTCGAAAGCCCGGATGGTTGGGCGAACACGGCATACCGGTGAAGAACGGCTGCCCCAACTCGATCAGGCGCACCCCGTCCCGCACCGCCGCCAGCAAGGGATCCGTCATCCCACCACTCCCGCCGCGCGCAGCCGAGCCAACTCCTCGGCATCGATCCCGTACCGCCCCAATACCTCCGCCGTATGAGCGCCCGGAGCGGGCCCGGCCCAACGGATCCGGCCCGGCGTCTCCGACAAGCGGAACAACACGTTCTGCATCCGCACCCGCCCCAACTCGTCATCGGGTACGGCCGTGACCGTCTCCAGGGCCCGGTACTGCGGATCGGCGACGATATCGGCGGCCGTGTAGATCGGCGCGACGGCCGCCTCCGCCTTCTCGAATTCGCGGACCACCTCCTCGACGCCGCGCGCGGCGATCCACCGGCTCACCGCCGCGTCGAGTTCGTCGGCGTGCGCGGCCCGCCCGGTGCCGGTCTCGAACCACGGCCGCTCGACCAGATCGGGCCGCCCGACGAGCCGCATGACCCGCGCCGCAATGGAATTCGCGCTCGTGGACACCGCCACCCAGCCGCCGTCCCCGGTCCGGTACACATTGCGCGGGGCATTGTGGGCCGACCGGTTGCCCGACCGCTTCGGCAGCTCCCCGAGCTGGTCGTAGGCGATCAACTGCGGTCCCAGCAATGCCAGGATCGGCTCGATGATGGCCAGATCCACCTGCTGCCCGACCCCGTCGCGCTCCCGCGCCCGCAGCGCCGTCATGATCGCGTAGGCCGTCGTCAGCGCCGCCACCCCGTCGGCCAGACCGAACGGCGGCAGGGTGGGCGGACCGTCGGGCTCGCCGGTCAGGGCGGCGAATCCGCTCATCGCCTCGGCGAGGGTTCCGAACCCGGGCCGCCGCGCGTACGGCCCGAACTGCCCGAATCCGGTCACTCGCGCCAGCACCAGCCGCGGATTCAGCTCCCGCAACGCCTCGTACCCCAGTCCCCAGCGCTCCAGGGTGCCCGGCCGGAAATTCTCGACGACCACGTCCGCGTCGGCGACCAGCCGCCGGAAGATCCGTTGCCCCGCCGCCGACCCCAGATACAGCGTCACCGATTTCTTGTTGCGCCCCAACATCTTCCACCACAGCCCCACCCCGTCCCGTTGCGGCCCGTGCCCCCGCGCCGGATCGCCGCGCGGATGCTCGATCTTGATCACCTCCGCGCCGAAATCCCCGAGCAGGGTGGCCGCCATCGGCCCGGCGAACAGGGTGGCCACGTCCAGAACCCGGATCCCGGCCAGTGCGTCGGTCATCGCCCGACCTCCTCTCCGTCAACTGTTTCCCTGAGTGAAACACGAGGTCGTTGACTACCAGCGCATCCTACTGCGATGATCCCACGTACTGTAAAGCTGTTTCGCAGAGAGAAACCGGAGCGAATCGTGGCGGCAACCGACCTGCTGATCCGTGGCGCCCGAGTGGTCCGGCCCGGACGCGACACCGAGTTCGCCGATATCGCCGTCGCCGACGGCATCGTCACCGAGGTCGGGCCCGGCCTGTCCCGCCCCGGCGCCCGGGTGACGAATGCCGAAGGGCTGCTGGCCTTCCCGGGTGTCGTGGACGCGCACCAGCACTGGGGGATCTACCGGGAGCTGGGCGCGGACACCGAATCCGAGAGCCGCGCGTGCGCCCAGGGCGGGGTCACCACGGCCCTGACCTACCTGCGCACCGGCCGCTACTACCTCGACCGCGGCGGCCCCTACCGGGACTTCCTGCCCGAGGTCTTCGACCGTCTGCGCGGCCGCGCCCACATCGATCACGCCCTGCATCTGGCGCCGATGAGCGCCGGGCACATCGACGAGATACCTTTCCTGATCGAGGAATTCGGCATCACGTCGTTCAAGATCTTCATGTTCTACGGCGGCCACGGCCTGCACGGCCGGTCCGCCGACCAGAGCGAGTTTCTCATGCTCCCGCCCGGCGAACGCTACGACCTGGCGCACTTCGAATTCGTCATGCGCGGCGTCCAGCGCGCCCGCGACCGCTTCGGCCCGCGGATCTCGCTGTCGCTGCACTGCGAGACCGCCGAGATCATGGCCGCCTACACCGCCCTGGTCGAACGCGATCCGGATCTGACCGGCCTGCGCGCCTACAGCGCGTCGCGCCCACCGCATTCGGAGGGACTGGCCATCACGATCGCGTCCTACCTGGCCCACGAGACCGGCCTGCCCGCGATCAACCTGCTGCACCTGTCCTCGGGCAAGGCCGTCGCCGCCGCGCTGACCATGGCGAAGGCGTTCCCGCACATAGACTTTCGGCGCGAGGTCACCATCGGCCACCTGCTCGCCGACGTGGACACCGCGCACGGCGTCGGCGGCAAGGTCAACCCGCCGCTGCGCGAGCGCGCCGAGGTGGAGGCGCTGTGGCGGCATCTGCTCGCGGGCGAGATCGATTGGGTCGTCAGCGATCACGCGTGTTGCCGCGACGAACAGAAGTTCGGCCCCGACCGCGACGACGTCTTCGCCGCCCGCTCCGGCTTCGGCGGCGCGGAGTACCTGCTGCCCGGCCTCGTCGGCGAGGCGATCCGCCGCGGCCTGCCGCTGTCCCGCGTCGCCGAACTCACCGCCGCCAACCCCGCACGCCGCTACGGCCTCACCACCAAGGGCGATATCGCGCCCGGCTACGACGCCGACATCGCCCTCGTCGACCCGGACGCCCGCTGGACCGTGCGCGCCGCGGACTCCGAATCCGCCCAGGAATACTCGCCTTTCGAGGGTTTCGCCATGTCCGCCCGGGTGACCGACGTCTTCCTGCGTGGCCGCCGCATCCTGGGCGACGGGAAGATCACCGACGCCCCCGGCGGCCGCTACCTACCGCGCCGCGCCCGCTGACTGTTCGATCTCCTCGAACTCGAAACGCAGTGCGGCCACGCACTTGTCGTACTTGCGGATCAGCTCCGCCTCGCTGTCCGCGCCGACGAAGATGTCGGCCAGTTCGAAGCTGTAGCTGTCCTGGGCGGGCGCGTCGGACAGGCGAGCGCCCTCGGCGGTGACGAGTTCGACGGTGACGCCGGGGATTTCGCGCTGGATGCGCTCGATCTCGGCGGCGGTCGGGACACGGCGGACGACGGCGTCGGCGAAGCGCCGGTGATACCACTTGGCCGCGATCTCGTAGGGGCCCTCGCCGCGCGGCATGGCGGGATCCTCGCCGAGGCCGAGCGCGAGCATGCAGTGGTGATTGGGGACGCCGCCGACCGCCAGGAACATATCCGCGTGCGATTGGGAGTGCCGGGGATTGATCTCCAGGATGGTGACCCGCCCGGTGTCCGGCTCGCAGAAGAACTCGATGCTGAACATGGTGTTGTCCAAGCCGATTCGCTCGATCACGCGTTCGGAGATCTCGGTCATGCGGCGCACGATCTCCGGCGGCAGCTGCGACGGATACTGATGGCGCAGGAAGCAGGGGGTGTCGGGGTAGTTGATCGAGTCCAGCGCACCGTTCACCACCACCTTGCCCTGATACACATAGCCCTCCGTGGCCGCCTGCACGCCGGTCAGCGCCTCCTCCGCCAGGCACGCCTGCCCGCCGATCTCGGCGATCTCCGCGGGCAGGTCGAGCCGGTCGAGCACGAATTCGAACGGCTTGCCCACCCGGCCCACGCCCTCGCGGATCCGGTCGACCGCGTCGGCGAATTCGCGATCGTCGTGGACGTGGAAGGCCAGCTCCGAGGAGAACGACTTCACCGGTTTGAGCCACACCGGATACGCCATGCCCTCGGGCAGCCGAGGTTCGCCCGCGAGATCGACGATCCCGAATTTCGGCAGGTCGTCGACGACCTCGCTCTGTTCCAGGCGGCTCCAATACTTGTGCTCGCACTTCGCGATCGCCTCGAGGTCCGCGCTCGGCAGCCCGAACCGCTCGCACAGCATGGGCACCAGCGCGGTGACCGGGAAGTCCCAATAGCCGACGATCGCCGCGATCTCACCGTCGAACGCCTCGAGTTCCCGCCGCGCCTTGTGCAGCAGCTCCTCGATCGGGATCTCACCCTCCTGGGTCTCCTCGATGCCGAGCAGCCCGTGGTATCGGAACCGCTCCGCCCCCGGAACCTGTTGCAGCGTACGAAGATTGCCCTTGTCCAGCGCGAGCACGAAGATATCGCGTCGATCCACCATTACCTCACTTGTCCTTCCCGGTATCGGTCGGAGTCGCGTTGTGGCCTTGTGGCCTTCTTCAGCGGCACACGAGCCGTGCCGATTGTGTTGTGGCCTCGCGGCCTTCTTCAGCGGCGCACGAGTCGTGCCAATTGCGTTGTCGCCTGGCGGGCCTCGGGGATGTTGGCCAGTGGCCAGGCGTGGAACATGTCCGCGTATTCGAAGTAGCCGAGCTCGACGCCCTCGCGCGCGCAGCGGTCGCGGAATCGGCGCGCGTCCGCGAGCAGCACGTCCCGGGTGCCGATGAACAGGCTCAGCGCGCCGGGCGTCGCGGCGGGCGCGTACAGCGGGCTGATCGCCGGATGCGCGCGGTCCTGCTCGCCCGCGTACAGGCGTCCGGCCTCGAGCAGTCCGGGCACGCTCAGATACGGATCGGCGGGGTCGATCGCCGCGGCCACCGGATCGCTCATGGAGACATCGAGCCACGGCGAGATCATCACCACCTCCTTCGGCCCGGCCTCGCCCCGCGCGGCGAGCGCGCGGGCGAGCACGAGAGCCAGTGCGCCCCCGGCGGAATCGCCCATGAGCACCGTGTCCGCCGGTGCGGTGTCGGCGAAGGCCGCCTCGTGGGTGGCCACGATCATGGCGATGGTGTCGTCGCAGTGATGGTCGGGCGCGAGCGGATACAGCGGCACGGTGACCGTGCAACCGGCTCGATTCACCAAGCGGGACAGGAACTTCCAGTGATCGCGCTGGATCTGATGGACGTACGCGCCGCCGTGCAGATAGAGGACGTGGCGCGAACCGCGTTGTCCGCGTGGGCGAATGGTGTAGACCGGACGCCCGTGGATCTCCCGGCGCGTCACCGCGTGTCGCCGGTACAGCGCCCTCGGCGGCCGGTCCCGTTCCGGACGCTGACTCCGGCGGATGCTCTCGTCGAGCGCCCGGGGATCGGCGAACGTCCGTTTCGCTCCGGTCAACCGGAGCGCGGCGATCCGCGCGCGGGCGCGCAGGCTCGGTCGCGCGTCAGACATGATCACGGGGGATGGTCCGGAACCAGTTCCGCGAGTACGTCCGCCGCTCGCCCTCGAACCCGTCGAGCTGGGCGTGGACCACGAAATCGGTGGGCGTGCAGGTCACCCGGGTGCGGGTGTCGGTGCGGCACACCCAGTCGCCGCGGGAGAACGTCATCGACCACGAGGTCTCCGCGGTGGCCGAGCAGAACTCGTCCGCACGCCACCCGTAGTTCTCCCGCACCCGGCGGTCCACCAGCAGATCGTGCTCGTCGAACCGGACCACTCCCGCGTCCTTGACCACATTCAACGAGGAGTCGTAGTCGATCAGGTCACGGGTGACGGTCCACTGCTGCCGCCCGGGGGTGACCTGGGTGGTGCGCATGGGCGGCGCGCCCTCGGGCGGCCCGAACGGTTGCGGCGGGATCTCGTCGGATTCGGCGATCGGCCGGATCGGCAGCCGCAGGCCGCTGCCCGCGGTGTGCACGGTCAGCCGCGCGGGTTCCGGCGGCGGCCACGCCAGCGGCCAGTACGAGGTCGACAGCGACAGCCGGATGCGATGCCCGGCCGGGAACGCCTGCGCCAACGCGTTGAGCCGCACCGTGACTCGGTACCGCTCGCCCGGCTCCAACGGACGCGGCTGTTCGTGGCCGTCGCGATGGGTGAGGTTCAGCAGGCCGTAGGTCACCCGGGTCGCACGCCCGTCGGGGGCCACATCGGACAGCCGGGCCGCGACCATGGCCACCGGCCGGTCGGCGGACACCTCGAGCGTGAGTTCCGGCGTGCCCAGGATCTCGCAGCGTTCGGTGAGTTCGTCGGTGTCGAACACCAGCGAGCCGCCGTCCTCCTCGCGCTGGTCGTAGGGCAGATCCGGCGGGGCGCTGTAGGACGCCCACTTGCCCGCGAATTGCCCGACGGACAGCGGGGATTCGACCGGCAGGTCCGCCGCGGGCGCGTCCTCGCCGGGCCGCGCGATCCGGTATCGGGTGAGCGGATGCTCGATCAGCTCGACATGCGGTGAGGGCCAACAGGGTTCGCCGACCCAGCGGCCGGGCCGCTCCTCGTAGGACGTCGACGGCGGCACGCTCTCCTGCATCCAGGTGTAGAGCATCGGCCCGTCCATCGCCCCGTTGTCTTCGTCCTTGAGCCAGTGATCCCACCAGCGCAGCACCTCTTGCAGATAGCCGATGGCGGGACCCGGCTCGCCCAGATGCGGGTACTTGTGGCTCCACGGGCCGATCAACCCCTTGCGGGGAACATCCAGATTGGCGAGCAGCCGCGCCACCGCGTTGGAGTAGCCGTCGGCCCACCCGCTCGAGGCGAGCACGGGCACCCGCACGTCGGTGTAGTTCTCGCACACCGACGCCCGTCGCCAGTACTCGTCGCGGCGCTGGTGTTCGAGCCAGTTCGCCGCCCACAGGCTGCAATTCTCCAGCCGCTCGAGCCACATCTCCCGCCAGCGCTCGCCCACGAGCGCCGGATCGGGTGGCAGCGTGCTGTAGGCGAACATGGTCGCCGACTCGGCGATATTGTCCGACAGCAGCGCCCCGCCCATGTAATGCATGTCGTCGGAATAGCGGTCGTCGGTGAACGAGGAGATGACGATCGCCTCGAGCCCCGGCGGCTTGCGCGCCGCGATCTGCAAGGCGTTGAATCCGCCCCACGAGATGCCCATCATCCCGATTCGCCCGTTGCACCAGGGTTGTTCGCACATCCACGCCATGACGTCCTCGGCGTCGCGATGCTCCTGTTCGAGATACTCGTCGGCCAGCACCCCCTCCGACTCGCCCGTGCCGCGCAGATCGACTCGGACACAGGCGTATCCGTGTCCCGCCAGATACGGATGATGGATCGAATCCCGCACCGCGCTGAGATCCCGCTTCCGATAGGGGATGTACTCCAGGACGCCGGGCACGGGTCGATCCTCCGCGGCGACGGGCCGCCACACCTTGGCCGCCAGCCGGATCCCGTCCAACATGGGGATCCACAGATGTTCCTCGACGGTGATCTCCTGCGGGAACGAGGTCACCGTCCGCATCGGTTCTCCGGTCGCGGTCATGCACATCCTTCCTTTCGGGCCGCATTCGGCGGGCTACCCGATAACGACTCGGTTACACGGTCGGTCACGCGGGCGTGCCGGAGTCGCCGTCGAATCGCCTTGGAATACAGTCGAATTCACCGCGTACGCGGCGATCGCGGAAATTCGACCGGCACGACGGTGGTTAGCTGAGCGATCGCGGAAGGACCGGCGGTGTCCAGCCCGGTGAACGCGCGTGAAACACTGAGTGAATGACAGGGTCGTCAGCGACGTCGTCCGGCACGGTGACCTCGAGCACCGGCGACCCCAGTCCGGGACACCGGTCGGTCCGCGCCCTCGCGCGGGTGCTCTACCTGATCGCGCTGGTCGGGGCGATCGCGTCCGGCGCGCTGCCCGGTGGCCGGGTGCAGGAGGCGGCGTGGATCCTTGGCGGGATCGTCGCCTTCACCATCGACCGGCCGTGGCGCGACCACGTGCGCGTCGTCCTCGACTGGCTGCCGCTCATCGGCGCGCTGCTGATCTACGACTACACCCGCGATCTGGCCGACACGCTCGGCATGCCGGTGCGGATCGAGGAGATCGTCCACGTCGAGCGGTGGCTGTTCGGCGGGACCGTCCCGACGGTGTGGTTGCAGGACCACCTCGCCGCGCACGGACAGCCGTGGTTGACGCCGATCATCGGCGTCGTCTACACCACGCACTTCATCGTCCCGTGGGCGCTCGCCGCGATCTTCTACGTGCGCTTGCGGCCGCTGTGGGCGCGGTACATGCGGCGCGTTCTCATCCTGTCCTATCTGGCGCTGCTCACCTACATCCTGCTGCCCGCCGCGCCGCCGTGGTACGCGGGCCGGGTGGGCGCGCTCGGCGAGAACGTCCGGCGCATCTCGGGATTCGGCCTCGGCGCGGTCGATCCCCGGGTGAGCGCGGCCTGGCTCGAGGAACACGGCAACTACGTCGCCGCCCTCCCGTCGCTGCACACCGCCTTCGCCGTGCTGGTCGCCGCGACCCTGTGGCCCCTCGTCCACCGCTGGTGGCTGCGCGTCCCGATCGCCGCCTTCCCCGCGGCCATGGCCTTCACCCTCGTCTACGGCGGCGAACACTACGTGGTCGACGTCCTGCTCGGCGTCGTCTACGTCGTCGCCACCGAACTGCTGGCCCGCTGGTGGGAGCGTCGCCGGGCCGCGGAACCCATTGACCGTCGGCGTGACCCGGTCCACACTACTTGCGAGTAACCGGATCTGAGATCGGAATACGATGTCCACTTCTCGTCGCCTCCGCACCGTCGCGGTGGCCGCCGGGCTGGCCGCTGCCGCCGCCACCGGCACCGCGTCCGCCGAATCCACCACCGCCGAGCCGGTTTACGTCGCGATGGGCGACTCCTATGCCGCCGGAGTCGGGATCGCGCCGGTGACCACGGTGAACGGGGTCGTCGGATTGTGCAGCCAGAGCACCGTGAACTACCCGAAGCTGGTGGCGAAGGCATTGCACGCCAAGGTCTTCCGCGATGTCAGCTGCGGCGGCGCGACCTCGGCCGACCTCGCCGGGACACAGCCGGACCTCACCGGTCCCGCCGCCCCGCAGTACGACGCGCTCACCCCCGACACCACGCTGGTGACGATCGGCATGGGCGGCAACGACATCGGGCTCGTGCAACTCGGGGTATCCTGCATCAATCCCCTGCCCGAGCCCTACGGGCAATCCTGCGCCGCCGCGAACACCGCGGGCGGCCGCGACCTCGTCGGCGAACACATCGACGCCTTCGCCCCCACCTACGGCACCATCATCGAGCAGATCCGCCAGCGCTCCCCCCTCGCGCGCATCGTCCTGGTCGGCTACCCCCAAGGCATCCGCGAGAACGGTTGTCCCGGCGTGCAACCCGCCTGGCCCGCCGACGCGACCTACCTCCAGGCCAAGATCGACCAACTCAATGCCGTCATGGCCGCCCAGGCCGCCGCCCACGACGCGACCTTCGTCAGCCTGACCGCCTCCACCCGGGGCCACGACGCCTGCGCCGCCCCCGGCCAGAGCTGGATGGTGGGCGCGGTGCCCACCTCCCCGGACGCCGTCGTACCCCTGCACCCCAATGCCGCGAGCCACGCCAACACCGCCCGCCAGGTGTTGGCGGCATTGGACCGGTGACTAGGCCCGTTCGCTCGCCTCGAAGGCGGCGGCCACGGCGGCGCGGGCCTGATCCATGGTGGTGGGGCCGATCTCGCGGGACACGGAGGTCATGTCGACCTCGGGGAGGCCGCAGGCCACCGCCCAGCGCCACGGTTCGAGGTCGCCGTCGACGTTGAGCGCGAAGCCGTGGCTGGTGACGCCGCGGCTCTGGCGCATGCCGATGGAGACGATCTTGCGGCCGGTCGCGGTGGTCCACACACCGGTCAGCAGCTCCGAACCCGGTGGGGTGTCGCGTCTTTCGGCCGCGACGCCGAGGTCGGCGAGGGCGGCGACCAGGCGATGCTCGACCTCCCGGATGTAGTCGACCACGCCCTCGCCCGGTCCGAGCCGGACGATCAGATAGCCGACGAGCTGACCGGGGCCGTGGTAGGTGAGCTGACCGCCGCGGGTGGTCTCGATCACGGGGATGTGGTGGGCGGGGTCGGGCAGGTGCTCGGCCGGGGTGCGCCGCCCGATGGTGTAGACCTGCGGATGGCTGAGCAGCCACAACGTATCCGGCACGGCGTCGCGCTGGCGCGCCTCGACCAGCTCGGCCATGCGGTCGAGGGCCTTGTCGTAATCCACGAGTTCGTCCCGGATCAATCGCAGCGGCCGCGTCCTCATGACTCGACGATAGTTCATGCCCGGAAGCCTTGCTGACGCTATATCTTACGATATATCGTCAGACGGTGAATCCGCGACGTTTCGCCGATCTGGGCGGGGTGGGGCCGGGGAGCGGGCGCTTCTTCGGCGCCGGTGAGCTGCGGCTGGCGCTGCTGGCGCTGATCGCCGAGCGGCCCGGCCACGGATACGAGCTGATGTCCCGGCTCGAGCAGCGCTGCGGCGGGGCGTATCGGCCGAGCGCGGGCGCGGTGTATCCCACGCTGCAACAGCTCGAGGACGAGGGGCTGGTCACCCTCGAAATCACCGGCGGGCGAAAGGTTTTCCACATCGACCCCGCCGGGCACGACGAGGTCGACCGGCAGCGCGCGACGATCGAGCGGATCTGGGCGCGGGCCGACGAACGCGGCGAATGGGGGATGTTCCGCGATCCCGAGGCCGCCGAGATCATCGGTCCCGCACTGCGTTTGTTCAAGGCGGCGGTCTCGGCGGTGGCGCACGCGCACGGCGATCCGGTCGTCGTCGACCAGGTGCGCGACATCCTGCGGGACACCACCCGCGAACTCCAGCAACTGAAATCCGACGCGAAACGTCGGCATCACCGTCGGCGACGGGGCCGACACACCGATTGAATTCCGCGAATCGAAGGTATTCCCATGGCCCACACCGACAATCGACCCTCCCGGGGCCTCGGCGACCGGCTCCTGGACCGGTTCTTCAGCGCCGGCCGCGTCCTCGAGACCGAACGCATCGCCGCCCGCATGACCCGCGTCCGCATCGGCGGCCCCGACCTGCGCGACCTGGATTGGCTTCCGGGACAACAGGTTCGGATCGCCACCGGCGACCCCGGCGCCGACGGCGTCTTCGCCCGCCTCGGCGACCTGCGCACCTACTCGGTCTGGCATTTCGACCGCGAGAACGGCGAACTGCACGTGTGCGTCCTCGACCACGGCGACGGCCCCGGCGCGCGCTGGGGCCGCACCGCCACCGTCGGCGCCCCCGTCCGCTTCCGCGGCCCCGAGGGCGCCTTCACCCTCCGCCCCGACGCCCCCTACCACGTGTTCGCCGGAGAGGAAACCGCCTCGGTGGCCTTCGGTCCCATGCTCCGCGCCCTCCCCGACGAAGCCCCCGTCCACGGCGCCATCGAAACCGCCACCCCCGAAGACCGCCTCCCCCTCCCTCGATCCGAATCCCTCACCCGCCCCCTCCGCGGCACCACCTCGGCGGCCGACTCCACCACCCTCCTGAACGCCATCCGCACCCTCGACCTCCCCACCACCCCGGGCATCGCCTACCTGGCAGGCGAGGCCCGCACCATCCAGCGCATCACGAAACACCTTGTCCACGACCGAGGCTGGCCCCGCCGCGCGATCCTCACCAAGCCGTTCTGGACGCCGGGGCGACGGGGGATGGATTGACGGAGAGCCGTCACAGCGTGAGGACGAAGCGGCCGCGTACTCGGCCCTCGGCCAGGCGGCGGTGGGCGAGGGCCGCCTTGTCCAACGGGAACGTTCCCGCCACGCGCAGGGTCGGGACGTGGGTCGCGAGGGTGGTGAGGGTGGGGCCGTCGGCCTTGATCCAGATCTGGTGAACGGTGATGCCGCGCAAGGGGAGTGGGGGAGGGCCGCCGACGACCGTGGCGTAGGAGCCGTTCGTGCGGACGGCGGCGAGGGCGCGGATGCCGAGGCCCGCGGTGTCGAGGGCGGCGTCGGCTCCGGCGGGGATCGGGCGGCGGACTTCCGTTGGCAGGTCGGGTTTTTCGCGGTCGAGGAACCAGTGGGCGCCGATGTCGCGGAGGAAGGGTTCGTCGGCGGCATTCGCTTGCGCTACCACGCGCAGGCCCCGGCGGGTCGCGAGTTCGACCGCGAAGGCGCCCACGGCCCCGGCCGCGCCGGTGATCAGCAGGCTGCCGCCCGCGGGGAGGGCGAGGCGGTCCAGGGCCTGGGCGGCGGTGAGACCGTTGAGCGGAAGGGTCGCCGCGGCGGACGCGGGGACATCGACGGGGGCGGGGGCGACGGCGGATTCGTCGAGGACGAGGTATTCGGCGTAGGCGCCGACGGAGACGTCGAGCAGGTCGCGCAGTCCGATCACGGACTGGCCCACGGTGAACGAGGTCGCGCCGGGACCGAGGGCGTCGACCGTGCCCGCGACGTCCCAGCCGATTCCGGTGATCGGGCGCGCCGCCATCAGACCCCCGTCGACCAGTGCGCCGGAACGGGTCGCCAGGTCGACCGGATTCACGGCCGCCGCCTCGACCCTGATCCGTACCTGCCCCGCACCCGGCTCGGGGACGGGCAACTCCACCAGTTCCAGCACGTCCGGGCCGCCGTAACCGCGGGCCACGACCGCCCGCATGCTCTGCTCTGCGCTCATACCGCACAACGTATGGGCTGTTACTCTCTATCGGGAAGTAGGCACTCGAGAGTGCCCATCGCACCGCGAGGAGAGTCATGACCACGCGCACCGCGGCCGACCGTCGCGCCGACGAAGTGGCGGCCTACGACGCGTACCTGGCCGAATGCCCGGCGCGCCAGCTGCTCGACCGGATCGCCGACAAGTGGGTGAGCCTGGTCGTCACCGCCCTCGCCGACGGCCCGCGCCGCTACACCGACCTGCGCCGACGGCTGGCCAGCGTGAGCCAGAAGATGCTCACCCAGACCCTGCGCAATCTGGAACGCGACGGCCTGGTGTCCCGCACGGTCACTCCCACGGTTCCGGTACGGGTCGACTACGAGTTGACCCCGCTGGGCCGTTCGCTGCTCCCGGTGATGTCCGCGATCAAGGGCTGGGCCGAACAGCACATGGACGAGGTGCTCGCCGCGCGTGACGCGTATGACGGTGTGGAACTCGCCCCGAGCGGGCACACCACAGGCTGAGCGGAAGGAGCGATCGTGACCGTTACCGCCCCGTCGGCCTCCCACATCTGGTACGCCGCCTACGGCTCCAACCTGCACGCCGGTCGCCTGGCGTACTACATCCAGGGCGGCACCCCGCCGTGGACCGCCCACACCTACCCCGGTTTCCGCGACCCCACCCCGCCCTTGCAGACCCAGCCCCTCACCCTCCCGGGCACGATCTACTTCGCCTGGCAGAGCAGGATCTGGGGCGGCGGCGTCGCCTTCTACGCCGACGAACCGCACGAGGGCTGGCCGGTGGGCGCGGCGGCCCGCGGCTACCTGCTCACCCGGGCCCAGTTCGCCGACCTGCTCCACCAGGAGATGTACCGCGTACCGGGCGAGGCCCCCGAACCGGATATCGACGAGGTATTGGCAACGGGCCGTTTGCAATTGGGCCCCGGCCGCTACGAAACCGTACTGCATGTAGGCGATTCCCAGGGCTACCCGATCGTCACCTTCACCGCTCCCTGGGACCACGCCACCGCCGACCTCACCCGCCCCTCCCGCTCCTACCTGGGCATGATCGCCGCGGGCCTGCGCGAATCCCACGGTTGGGACCACGACCGGGTCGTCGACTACCTCGCGCGACTGCCCGGTGTCCGGGGCATGTGCACCGCGGCCGACCTGGACGCGCTCGCCGAGCTGCCGTGGGAATTGCCCTGAGCGCGCGGACTATTCGCGCCGCCCGGCGGGTTGACTCCGATCATGACCGCCGCCTCGATATCCGCCCGCCGCGCCCTGCTGCGTGACTTCCTGCGCACGAGACGGGCGCGGCTCTCCCCGGGTGAGGTCGGTCTGCCGACATCGGGGCGGCGGCGCACGCCCGGCCTGCGGCGGGAGGAGGTCGCGGTGCTCGCCGGGGTCGGGGTGACCTGGTACACCTGGCTCGAACAGGGCCGCGACATCAATGTCAGCGTGCAGGTGCTCGATGCGATCGCGCGCACGCTGGCGTTGGATCCGGTCGAGCGGGCGCATCTGTATCGGCTCGCGGATGTGCCGACCGTGCCGAGCTGGCACGCCGAGGATGTGATCCCCGAGGAGTTGCAGGAGATCCTGGATCAGCTCGATCCGCTGCCCGCCGCGCTGCTGTCCGCGCGCTACGACGTGCTCGCGCACAACGCGGCCTACGAGGCGCTGACGCCGGGGTTCACCCGGGGCGATCGCAATGTGCTGCGCCGGGTCTTCCTGACGCCCGACTGCTGCAACCCGTATCCCGGTCGGCCGGACCACCTTTCGCGCATGGTCGGCTTCCTGCGCAGCGCCTACGTCAAGAATCTGCACGATCCGCAGTGGACGGCGTTCGTCGAGGACCTCTGCGAGCGCAGCCCGCTGTTCGCCACGCTGTGGGCGCGCAACGACGTCGCCTCACCCCTGGGCCGGTTCCGGATGATCCGCAATCTGGCGGGCGGCGACATCGACGTCGTGCTCACCAGCATGTCCCTGCCCACCATCGCGGGCTCCTGGGTGCAGATCTACACCCCGGCCGACGACGCCGCCCGCGCGAAACTCGACGCCCTGCTCGCCATGACCCCCGAGGACCGCGAACGGCCCTGGCTCGAACACGCGCGAGAGTGCCACGTGGCCTCCTGAATTCGTGCCGGCGCTCAGGCCGAGCGCCAGGACGCCATGCCCAGGGCGATGAGGCGGACCTGGCGGACCGTGCGCTCGATGAGGCCGGGGCGGTCCGCGCGGGGGGCGGAGACGTAGTCGGCGATGTGGTTGGCGACCGTCGAGACGATGAGGTCGGCGGCCAGCTCCAGATCGTCCGGTGACCAGCTGTCCAAAGCGGGGACGCGGGACAGGTCGACCACGAGTTCCCTTGTGATGAGCTGCATTTCGACCGCGATGGCCCCGCGCAGGGCGGCCGAGCCGCCGTGCCGCTCGCGGATCAGGAAGCCGTAGAGGTCCTCGCGCCCGGTCACCTGGGCGAACACGAAACGCACGGTCTCGGCCAGGCGGGCGTCGGGGGTGCGGCGCATCTCCCGCAGCGCCAGCCGCAGTTGGCGCACGCCCTCGTCGACCAGGCTGGCGCCCAATTCGTCGAGCGAGGCGAAGTGCCGGTAGAAGGCGGTGGGCACGATCCCGGCCGACCGCGCGATCTCGCGGAGGCTGAGGGCGGCGAAGCCACGATCGGCGGCGAGCGCGAGGGTCCCGTCCAGCAGTGCCCGGCGGGTGCGCTCCTTGCGCTCGATTCGAGTCTCCACCTGCTCGCTCATCTCGATGAGCATACATCCGTTCACGATTGGTTCCTTCACTCGGCTGTTATGGCGGTCACATCCGCTGCAGGTTGAATAACTGAGGTACGAGCGGGCACACTAACTGAGTGTACAGATGTACACCGGAATGACAGCAGTCTTGGGAGACGGTAATGGTGGGACTCATCGACCTGGTGCAGACGCTGACCTCGCCGCACCCGATCGATCGCTATCTCGAGCTGGTGCGGCCCACGCTCACCCTGCGCGACCTGCGCGCGGAGGTCATCGACGTGCGCCGCGCCACACCGGGATCGGTCACGCTGACCCTGCGGCCGAACCGGCAGTGGAGCGGTCATCGGGCCGGGCAGTACGTGCAGATCGGCGTGCTGATCGACGGCGTCAAACACACGCGCTGCTATTCGCCCGTGGACCCGCAGGGCCACCGCGACCGGCTGGTGCGGCTGACCGTCAAGGCGCACGAGCAGGGCCTGGTCTCGCGCTACCTGCACCGGAACGCCAAGCCGGGCATGGTCGTCGACCTCGCCCCGGCCGCGGGCTCCTTCGCGCTGCCCGACCCGCGCCCGGACAAGATCCTGCTGATCAGCGGCGGCAGCGGCATCACCCCGGTGCTGTCGATGCTGCGCACCCTGGCCGCGGAGAACCACGCGGGCAAGGTGGTGTTCCTGCACTACGCGAAGTCGCCCGAGGAGGTGCCGCACCGGGGTGAGCTGGACGCGATCGCCCAGCGCCACCCCAATTTCCGCATCGCGCTGAGCTATCCGTCGCTGGGGCTGGCCGAACAGCTCGACGGCGCGCCGTGGAGCTGCGCCGAACCGCTGGTGAGCGGCTACTTCGACTACGACCAGCTGGAGCGCGTCGCACCCTGGTTCGCGGACGCGCAGACCTTCCTGTGCGGGCCGCCCGCGCTGATGACCGCGGTGCGCACGGTGTTCGAGGCGGAGAACCTGACCGACCGCCTGCACACCGAGGAGTTCGTCGTCACCACCACGCCGATCGACCCCGACGAGGTCGAGGGCACGACGACGTTCTCCGCCAGCGGGGTGCGCTCGGACAACGCGGGCGCGAGCCTGCTCGAGCAGGCCGAGAACGCCGGTCTCACACCGGAATACGGCTGCCGCATGGGGATCTGCTTCTCCTGCACCGCGGTCAAGCGCTCGGGCTGCACCCGCGATCTGCGCAACGGCGAACTGCACAACGATCCCGACCAGCCGATCCAGCTGTGCATCAGCGCCGCGGTCGGCGACGTGGACATCGAAATCTGAGAGGGGAACCCGATATGACCATCCTCACCGAAACCAAGGACGGCCCGCTCGTGCTCAGCCCGCAGGAGGTCGAGGAGATCGGCCGCCAGCTGGACGCGCTGCGCGAGCGCATCACCGCCGAGCTCGGCGAGCGCGACCGCGAGTACATCTACTCCATCATCAAGGCCCAGCGCGGCTTCGAGATCGCCGGGCGCGGCCTGATGTACCTGGGCTTCCTGCCCCCGTTCTGGCTGGCCGGCGTCGGCGCGCTGAGCATCTCCAAGATCCTGGACAACATGGAGATCGGCCACAACGTCATGCACGGCCAGTGGGACTGGATGCGGGAGCCGGGCCTGAATTCCCGGGTGTTCGAATGGGATACGGTCTGCCCGGCCGACCAGTGGAAGCACTCGCACAACTACATGCACCACACCTACACCAACATCCACGGCCGCGACCGTGACATCGGCTACGGCGTGCTGCGCATCGACGAGGGCCAGAAGTGGAATCCGTACTACCTGGGCAACCCGGTGTACGCGTTCCTGCTCATGATGCTGTTCGAGTGGGGCGTGATGGCCCACGACCTGGAGATCGAGAACATCCTCCAGGGCAAGCGCAAGTGGTCCGACATCAAGCGGCTGGTCAAGGGTCAGTGGCGCAAGGCCGGTAAGCAGGTGCTCAAGGACTACATCGTGTTCCCGCTGCTGAGCGGGCCGCTGTTCTTCTCCACCCTGGCCGGGAACGCCACCGCCAACATCGTTCGCAACATCTGGGCGTACTCGATCATCTTCTGCGGCCACTTCCCCGCCGGCGTACAGACGTTCACCGAGGAGGAGACCGCGAACGAGACCCGCGGCGAGTGGTACGTGCGGCAGATGCTGGGCTCGGCGAACATCACCGGCTCCAAGCTGTTCCACATCCTGTCGGGCAATCTGTCGCACCAGATCGAGCACCACCTGTTCCCGGATCTGCCCGCCAACCGCTATCCCGAGATCGCGCCCGAGGTTCGCGCGCTGTGCGAGAAGTACGGGCTGCCCTACAACACCGGTCCGCTGAGCAAGCAGGTCGGCGAGGTCTGGGCCAAGATCTTCCGGCTCGCCCTGCCGCCCGCGCTCGTCGGGGAAACGCCCCGGCCAGGTGTTATCGTGATGCGGCAGCCGCAGGATGCGCAGCCGAGCGAAGTGGGCGGGTAGATGGTCGGAAAATTCGAGAGCAACAAGGATCTGATCCAGGAGTTGACCTCGTCGGGTGCCAAGCATGTCGGCAATATCGCCAACATCATCACCGGCACCGTGTCGGAGGTGACCCGCGAGATCGGCGAATGGATCACCGACGCCATCGAGATGCGTGAGGCCGCCGCCGCGGCCCGCCGCGACGAGGAGGCGGCCGCGCGGGTCGACGCCGGCCGCCCCGAGCCGGACGTGCTGTTCGACGAGACGCCGCGGCCGCCGGAAACCGATGCGGTGCAACCGTATATCGACGCCGACGTGGAGATCGTCGACGATCAGCGCTGACGCTCAGAACACCGGCAGCCGTCGCCGGTGTTCGAGCACATCGGTGATGAGATCCTTGTAGCCGTCGGCGAGTTCGGCCAGGCGCATCCACTGCAACCTGGCCGCGCCGTCGACACCGCGCCCGGGAGCGGCGGGCCGCGGCGGTGTGTGCAGGCCCAGCGCGTCCTGGGCCGCCACCCATTTCTCGGCCATGCGATCGATGACCGCGCCCAGGGTCTCGGTGTGCAGCGAGGCCCCCTCGCGATGAGAGATGTTGTCCGCCACCCAGTTATCGATGCGGGCGATCAGCGCCAGCCGCTCGCGATCGATGTCCTCGAGCAGTTGCACACACGCCGCGACCCGCGCGGGGGAGGCGTTCGGGGCGTGCGCGGCCCGTTGCGCCAGGTCGCGGCGCTCATGACACCGCGCCAGCCGATGCGCCGATTCGAGCACGCCGTGGTCGCGGCGCCCGGGCTCGGGCGGTACGCGGAACGAACGCAGGACCAGCGTCACCGACGGCAGGTCACCGGATCGGACACGGCCGAAATATTCGGTCGTCATGGCGCCCCGCCTCGTTCGTTCTCGATGTGGATACGCCAGGGCCGAGGGGGATCACGGGGAGGGGCTCCCCTCGGCGCCGGCGCAGACCCGCCCGCCTCGGACACGACGGTCCGCACAAGCGCCCACGGCACAGAGGAAACCGGGAATTCCGCGACGATGCGAGAAGAGAGTGCCCGAGGAAAGCAGGACATACTCAGGAAAGCGCGTCACCCCCGAGCCACGCAACCGCTTACGCCGGAACTGGGCGAAGCTGCCGGAGAATCGTTATACACCATTACAAGCCGGTCACGCGCCCGGCCGTCCCGAGAGCGCGCCGCCGCCGTCGGCTAACCTGTGGCACGTGGCCGCCTACGTCTCGTCGCCGGAGCTGACCTTCGGTTTCCTGTTCGCCCTGGAGGATCCCGAGCGGATCGCCGAGGTGGTGCGCAATCTCATGGAACGCCGGGCGGTTTCGGTCTTCCGCCTCGCCCACATGTCCGGCACCGACGGGCCGCCGGAACGTTATGTGGTCAACTGGGCGGCCATCCCGCAGATCTCGGTCACCACCACCGCACCGGATCAGGATCAGTTGCGCGCCAACCGGATCATGCTGGTGAACGCGTTTCTCGACGAGGAGGGTTCGGTGAGCCTGTACTCCGCGCAGGGCACCGTGCCGGAGTAGCCGCTCAGCTGGCGACCAGACGTCCGGGTCCGGTCAGCCGATGCAGCAGGACCTGTTCGAGCAGGGCCACCAGGACCTGTTTCACCGATTGCCGGTCGCGCGCATCGCATTCCAGCAGGGTGATGTTCTCGTCGAGGTCGAGCGCCTCGCGGACCTCGGTCAGATCGAAGGCGGGCTCGCCCGCGAAACGGTTGACTGCGGCCACGAACGGGGTGTTGCGCTGTTCGAAGTAGTCCAGCACCGGATAGCAGTCCTCGATGCGGGAGGTGTCGATCATGACCACCCCGCCGAGGGCGCCGTCGAGCAGGTCGTCCCAGAGGAATTCGAAGCGCTCCTGGCCGGGCGTGCCGAACAGGTAGAGCACGAGCGTGCGGTCGAGGGTGATGCGGCCGAAGTCCAGGGCCACCGTGGTGGTGGTCTTGTCCGCGCGCCGGCCCGGATCGTCGACGCCGACCGAGACCTCGGTCATGGCGGCCTCGGTGGCCAGCGGCTCGATCTCGGAGATCGCGCCGATGAACGTCGTCTTGCCGACGCCGAACCCGCCGCTGATCACGACCTTGACCGAGGATGCCGTCGGCTGCGGCGGCGGGGTGTCCTGATGCTCAGAGTGCCCGTACAAGATCCCTGATCCTCTCGATGGCGGCGGTGGACAGTTCTTCGGCCGCGCGCACCGAGACGTGCCCGGCGGTGACCAGATCGCTCACGACGACCCGCGCGACCCCGATCGGAACACGCAGTGCCGCGGCGATTTCCGCGATGGAGTGCGGTTGCTGGCACAGCCGCACGGCGGCGTGCTGTTCGAAGCGCAGCGGCGCCGACAGCGCGGCCGGGGTGGCCTGCACCAGGGTCTCGATCCGCAACCCGTCGATCAGCGGGGTGGTGCGGCCGCCGGTCATGAGGAACGGGCGCACCACCGGTTCCTGGGCCGCCGTGACCTCGCCCGAGACAGCCGCCGGAATCGCATAGGGATCCGACCAGGAGGCGGGGCGCTGGCGATCGTTCATCTGCGCAACGACTCTCGCAGCTCGGTGATCAGCGCGGGGGTGAGCAGCGCGCCCGCCCGGTCGGACAGCACCGCCATCTGATAGCCGACGAGGCCGATGTCGGCGTCGCTGTCGGCGATCACGCCGATGCAGCTGCCGTCGGCGATGGCCGAGACCAGCAGGAAGCCGCGCCGCATCTCGATCATGATCAACTTCAGGCCGTCGAAATCGTAACTGCGCGAAGCGCTTCGGGACAGGCTGACCAGCCCCGACACCATGGCGGCGAGCCGGTCGGCGCCCGCCCGGTCCAGCCCCTCGGACATGGCCATCAGCAGGCCGTCCGACGAGACCGCCACGGCGTCGCGCACCCCGTCGGTGCCGCGCACGAAATCGGCCAGCAGCCAGTTGAAGGTGTGCGGACCGCTCTCGGGCAGATGGGTGGTCACCTGGTCTCCTCCTGTGTGATCGATGCCGAGAAGTGTTGCCGCTCGGCCTGTTCGCCGCGCTGGTGACCGGCTCGGAACGATGCGAGCATGCCGCGGACCTCCTCGGGTGAGCGTTCGGCGGCCGGTGCCGCCGGATGCGTGGGGGCGGGTGCGGTGTGGGCCCCCGTGTCGCGAGTCTTGCGGGTCCGTTTGACCAAACCGTTTCGGGTGCGTTCAGGTTCGGCTACGGCCGCCCGCCGCGGCGCCGGTTCGACGTCGACGGCCCGTTGCCGTTGCGCCACCGCGGCATTGAGCGAATCCTTCATCGGTCCCGCGGGCAGGGTGGGGAACGGGTCCGCCGGGACGCCGGGGTACTCGCGCGGGGGAGCGTGGTGCCGCCCGGTGGTCTCGCGCACGGTCGGGGTGGTGGGCTCGAAATCGGACTCGTCGACGGCGGGGGCGACGGGCGTGGCGGGCGCCGCGGGTGCCGCGGGGGCCTCTGGGGCCAGCAGCGCGGCGGTACCGGCCGCGGTCGGGCGCAGCATGGCGGTGGCGGTCGGATCGATGTCCGGTTCGAGTGCGGCCGAGGGCAATTGGGCCTGCCGCCGCGTTTCCAATCGCGGCGTCGGGTCGGCGATGAGGTCGCCCGGCAGCTGCATGCGCGCGACCACACCGCTCACCGGCGACACCGTCAGTTCGATCTCGATGCCGAGCCGCTTGGCCAGCCGCCCGACCACGTAGTGGCCCAGGAAGCGGGTCGGGGCGACCAGGAAGTCGGCGTCGCCGCGCAGCCTGGCGTTGGCCTCGGCCAGCTGCTCGGGCGGCATGCCGACGCCGTGGTCGACCACGGCGAGCATGTAGTTCACCCCGGTGCGGCGGCCGTAGATCTCGACCTCGAGATCCGGTGGGGAGAAGGCCAATCCGTTCTCGATGAGCTCGGCCAGCAGATGCGACAGCTCGCTGACCACCGCGCCGGTGATCGGCACGTCGTCGACGCGGCGCAACACCACCCGGCGGTAGTCGTCGACCTCGGCGAGCGCGGCGCGCAGCACATCGGTCAGCGGGATCGGCTCCGACCAGCGCCGCGGGCTGGCCTCGCCGACGAGCACCAGCAGACTCTCGGCGTTGCGGCGCATGCGGGTGGCGAGGTGGTCGAGTTCGAACATGTTCGACAGCGCGTCGGGATCGAGTTCCTCGCGCTCGAACTCGCTGATCAGGCTGAGCTGACGGCGGACCAGATTCTGATTGCGCCGCCCCAGATTCGCCAGCGATTCGGTCGTGTTGCGCCGCAGCAGCGCCTGTTCGGCGGCCAGTTCGTGGGCCGCGCGCTGGACGCGGTCGAAAGCCTGTGCCACCGAGGCGATTTCGGCGCTCGCGCCGCGCGGGGTGCGGACCGGTTCGGGCGCCTCGGGGGCGGTGTCGGCGGCGGCGTGCCAGGCGGCGATCACATTCGGCAGGCGGCGCGAGGCCACGTCGTCGGCCTCGGCGGCCAGCGCCGCGAGCGGTCGCACGATCGTGCGCATGCTCGCCACCACGAGCGCCACCAGCACCAGCACGGCCAGCAGGGCGAAACCGAGATAGATCGCGAGCGTGGTGGCGGCCTCCGACCGCAGCGTGTCGGCCCGTGCCTCGATATCGGCGCCGACGCCGCGCTGCACCTCGCGCTGCGCGTCGATCACCGTGGACATCTGCGCCCACCACTGCGTCGCGTCGACCGGGCGGGCGAGCGGTCCGCGCTCGGAGGCGAGGGCGACGGCCTCCGCGTCCGCGGCCCGGGTCGCCTCGTCCGAACGCAGCGTGGTCTCGAACGCGGCGCGCTGGGCGGGGGTGGCGTCGCGCTGGAAGTCCGCCTGCGCGGCCTGTTTCGCGGCCAGGATCCGCAGCAGTTGCAGGTACTCGCCGGCGCCGAAGCTCTGGGCGGCGAACACGCCGTTGAGGAAGCCGCGCTCCTGGGCGGTGAACTCCTTGGTGTCGCCGAGCGCGTGCAGCGCCTCGAGCCCCCGCCACACCTGATCGTCCTGGGCGTGGACCAGGCCCGGCCGCGCCTGGTTCAGCGCCTCGATCGCGGCGCTGTAGAACTGGAACGCCGTCGCCCGATCGATCCGGCGGGCGTTGACATCGGAGCGCGTGCTGCTCAGCGAGCCCAGCCGGTCCAGCGCGGAGCGGATCGTCCCGGCGTCGGAACCGTTGCCGGACAAGGCATCCTGCAACGAGATCAGTGCCCGATCGGTGGCCGAGCGCTGCCGGTCCAGGGTCGGGCGCAGCGCCCCGTCGCCGCCGAGCAGCCCGTTGGTGAGGCCGCGCTCGCGCTGGATCTCGTGCACCGCGTCCTGCACCGACAGCGCCAGCGTCACCGCGCGCGTGGTGTCGCCGGTGGCGCGGTACCCGCCCACCTCGTCGACGATCACCACGCCGAGCAGCACCAGCACCAGCGCGACCGACACCAGGAGGACCCGGGTCAACTGGCCGCGAATGGTGCGGGGACGCACCAGACGGGCCGCGGTGAATCGGTCGCCGCCGCGCGACGACTGGCGCGCTCCCCGGAATTGCACGTTTTCTCCCTCATTCGGATTCCCCCGGTGGCCGCGTCACCCCGGAGAATCAGATGAAAACGTGGCACACTACCGCGCGGTACGCAAGCGGACGCTCAGGGGCAATCGCGTATCCGCGATTCGTAGATGCGCCGCACCACGTGTTCGATGTCGGGTTCCTCGATCGACAGGTCGCGCACCTCCACCCGCGCCGACACGGCGGTGAGAAGCGCGGCCGCCGTGGTCTTCTCGGGATCGAAGGCCAGCCGCTGCCGGATGCCGTTGCCCTCGCTGGCCAGCAGGTCGGCGCCGGGCAGTTCCACCAGATCCGGTGCGGGCGAGGCGAGTTCGACCACCAGGACGCGCCGCGCGCCGACCGTGGCGGCGAGTCCGGTCAGCGAGCCGTCGTAGGCGAGGCGGCCGTGGTCGACCACCAGCACCCGTTCGCACAATCGCTCGATATCGCCCATGTCGTGGGTGGTGAGCAGTAAGGTGGTGCCGCGTTGGATACGTTCGTAGCTCAGGAATTCGCGGAGGCGCTGTTTCGACAGCACGTCCAGTCCGATGGTGGGTTCGTCCAGGATCAGCAGTTCGGGCGAATGCAGCAGTGCCGCAGCGATTTCCCCGCGCATGCGCTGGCCCAGCGACAGTTGCCGGACCGGGACGTCGAGGGTGTCGACCATCTCCAGCTGCTCGACCAGTTCGTGGGTGCGTTTGCGGGCGTGATCGGGGTCGAGCCGGTGGATGGCGGCGAGGATGGTGAACGATTCGCGCAGCGGCAGATCCCACCACAGCTGCGAGCGCTGACCGAAGACGACCCCGATCCGGCCGGCCAGTTCGCGCCGCTGGCGCACCGGTTCCAGCCCGCAGGTGCGGACCGTGCCCGAGGTCGGCACCAGAATGCCGGTGAGCATTTTGATGGTGGTGGATTTGCCCGCCCCATTGGCGCCGATATAGCCCACGGCCGCACCGGATTCGATCGTGAAACTCATCCGGTCCACGGCGGTGAGCAATTCGCGGCGGCGTCGTAAGCGGCGATCGTCCTTGCGGCGCAACACGAATTCCCGGGTCAGGTCACTGATCTCGATCGCGTTCATCCGCCGCCTCCCTGATAATGCCGGATACCCATCCGCCAGCAAGTCAACGCGAGCGCCCAGATCCACAGGGCCGCAACGGGTGTCGCCCAGGCCAGGGAGGTCGGCAGCCAGGCCGGGCCGGGCAGCCCCAGCAGTGCGATGGTGGGCAGGTAGGCGACGAAGGCCACCGGCACCGCGAAGCCGAACACCAGCGTGAGCGGATGGCCGAACACGGAGGTGGGCTGCTGGGCGGCGAAGGATCCGCCGTAGGTGAAGCTGTTGGTCAGCTCGGCGCCGTCGATGAGGAAGAACTGGAGTCCGGCCGCGCAGACGAACAGCCCGGCGAAGATGGCGATGCCGCTGACCAGCGACAGCACCAGCAGCGCGAATGTGGCCGAGGTCCAGACGATCTCGTTGGTGGTCAGGCCTACCGTGAGCACCGCGGCCGCGACGCCCGCGCGGGCGAGCCGCCGCAACGAGATGTCGCTGGTCACCAATTGCAGCAACAGCGGTTGCGGGCGCAGATGGAAGGCGTCGAGGGTGCCGGTGCGGATGTAGGCGGGCAGGGTGTCGGTGTGGCCCACCGCGATCTGCGCCACGGCGAAGGCGAGGTTGGACAGTCCGAACAGCAGCAGCATCGCGTCCATGTCGAGTCCCCCGAGCACCCGCACGTTGTGGTAGATCACCCACACCTCGGCGAATTCCACCACGCCCACCAGCAGGGAGGACAACATGTCGGCGGCGAACGACAGCGGATAGGCCTGTTGGGAGCGCATCCGCGAGCTGAGCACCGCGGCGTACGGGGAGAACCAGTGTCCGTGCGTCGCAGCGGTTTCGGCCGGCACGATCACCTCAGCCACCCTGCACCTCCAGTTTGCGCTGCCCCGCGCGCAGCAGCAAGCGGCCCAGGAGCAGCGCCACGGCGACCCAGACCAGTTGCACCGCGATGATCTTCGCGGCGTCCAACCCGGTCGCGCGGCCCGACAGCACATCGATCGGACCCTGCAACAGCGACGGGAACGGCGTCAGCACGGCCGCGGTGTAGAGCCAGCCGGGGAACAGGTGCACCGGGACGAACAGCCCGGCCAGGAAGGTCGCCACGATCTGATAGAGCAGCCGCAGCCCGCGCGTCTCCACCAGCCAGAACCCCACCAGCGCCACCGAGAACAGCAGCAGCGCCGAGATCGTCACCGCCAGCAGCACACTCACCGCGCCGAGCGCGTAGGGCGCCGAACCGTGCGGCAGCGCGAGTTGCAGGGTGAGCATCCCGGCCGCCACACTGGGCGCGCCGCGCAGCAGCAGCGTGCACGCGGCCCGGCCGAGATCGGTTGCCAGACAGGACATCTGGATGTCCAACGGGCGCAGGAAGTCGACCGCGATATCGCCGTTGCGGATGCGCTCGACGATGTCGGGCGGCGGACCCATGAGCGCGAGCGCGCCCAGCAACCCTTGCGACAGCCACACATACGCCCCGATCTCGTCGGCGCCGTAACCACCGAAACCCGCGCCGGTCCGCACCGCCGCCAACAACACCGAGGCCCGGACCAGCCCGAACACCACGTTGGTGAACATGCCGGCGAACATCGCCGCGCGATAATGCCACTGTCTGCGGAACCCTGCTGCAGCCAGTCGTATATACACCCCGGGGTCCGCGCGCACAATCAGTTCACGGTACGGGCACCGGGTTGCGTTCACAACCAGATCGGCGACTCACAGGGGTTCCGATGCGGATACCGGTCGGTTGCCGAATCGGCACGAGCGTGCGGTTTTTCCGCCGAATCGATGCGGGCCCGTGCATCGGAATGTTAGAAACAGTGACGTTTCAAAACAACCCGGAGGACCGCCCATGACCACGGTTTTCGAGGCGCTCGAGTCCAATGTGCGCGGATACTGCCGGTACTGGCCGACGGTCTTCACCACCGCCCGCGGCGCGTGGCTGCGCGACGAGGCGGGCCGGGACTATCTCGACTTCTTCGCGGGCGCGGGCGCGCTCAACTACGGCCACAACAATCCCGTGCTCAAGGCCGCGTTGCTGCACTATCTGGCCGAGGACGGCGTCACCCACGCGCTGGACATGTCCACCACGGCCAAGCGGGATCTGCTCGAGACCCTGCGCGACGTGGTCCTGGTCCCGCGCGGGCTGGACTACAAGGTGCAGTTCCCGGGCCCGACCGGAACGAACGCGGTCGAGGCCGCCCTCAAACTGGCGCGCAAGGTGACCGGCCGGATTCCGATCGTCCACTTCACCAACGCCTTTCACGGCATGACCCTCGGCGCGCTCGCGGTGACCGGCAACGCGGCCAAGCGGGCGGGCGCGGGAGTGCCGCTGCCGCACGGGTATCCGCTGCCCTACGACGGCTGTCTCGGCGGCGTCGACGACCTGCTCTGGCTCGAGCGCGCGGTCGACGACGTGTCATCGGGGCTGGACAGGCCGGCGGCCGTGATCGTGGAGACCGTGCAGGGCGAAGGGGGTGTGAACCTGGCGCGGCCGTCGTGGTTGCGGCGGCTGGCCGAAATATGCCGCGCCCGAGGCATTCTGCTCATCGTGGACGACGTGCAGATGGGGTGCGGGCGGACCGGTCCGTTCTTCTCCTTCGAGAGCGCGGGCATCACCCCGGACATCGTCACGCTGTCGAAGTCCATCGGCGGCTACGGCCTGCCGATGGCGCTGGTGCTCATGCGGCCCGATCTCGACCAGTGGGCCCCGGGCGAACACAACGGCACCTTCCGCGGCAACAACGCCGCGTTCGTCACCGCGCGGGTCGCGCTGCGGCGCTACTGGTCCGACGACGGTCTGGCCACCGCCACCGCCGCCAAGGGCGAGCGGGTCCGGCGCGCGCTGACCGAACTCGCGGAGCGTTTCGACGGATTGTCCACGCGCGGACGCGGTCTGGTGCACGGGCTGGTGTTCGACGACGCCTCGCGCGCGGGCAAGGTCTCGCGCGCCGCGTTCGAGGCCGGGCTGCTGGTGGAGACCTCCGGTGCGCGCGACGAGGTGGTGAAACTGCTGCCCCCGCTGACGGTCGGCGAGGACGAACTCGACCACGGGCTGGGGTTGCTCGCGGGTGCGGTCGAGGTCGTCTGCGCGGGGTGACGCCGAAGGGGTTCGGCGCGGGGCGGTTTCGTGTCACCATGACCAGGAGTGAGCCGCGCCACACCGTTGCGCAATCGTGACCCTCGGCACGGTCGGCGTGCCATATGTTGTTGCCTACAACATATGGCCGTGCGCGCCGGGTCCGGCGCGAACTCGGCCGCCCGCTCGAAAGGTTCACCTGATGAGGACGAAAACGTTCGGGGCCATCGCCGTCACCCTGGCCGCCCTGTTGCCGCTCACCGCCTGCGGTTCCAACTCCTCGCGCACCGACAACACCGCCACCGGTTCCGGCGGGGGAGGTGGGGCCAACGGCACCGTCGGGGTGATCCTCCCGGAGACGGCGACCTCGGCCCGCTGGGAGGGTTTCGACCGGCCCATGCTCCAGAAGGCGCTCACCGCACAGGGATTCGACGCCGATATCGAGAACGCCCAGGGCGATGTGCAGAAGTTCAGCACGCTGGCCGACGGCATGATCGCCAAGGGCGTCAAGGTCCTGGTCATCGCCGCCATCAACAGCGAGGTCGGCACCGCGGTCGCGGCCAAGGCGAAGAAGGCGGGCATCCCGACCATCGACTACGACCGGCTGAACCTCGGCGGCTCCTCCGACTACTACGTCTCCTTCGACAACGTGCGGGTCGGGCAGTTGCAGGGGCAGGGCCTGGCCGACGCGCTGAAGGACAAGGCGGGCGGCCAGGTGATCGAGATCGAGGGCGCCCCGACCGACAACAACGCCACCCTGTTCGCCCAGGGTCAGCGCAAAGTCCTTCAGCCGCTCTATGATTCGGGCACGCTGAAGCTGGTGCACAGCCAGCCCATCGACGGCTGGGACAACCAGAAGGGCGGCCAGGTCTTCGAGCAGTTGCTCACCGGCAACGGCGGCAAGATCGACGGCGTGGTCGCGGCCAACGACGGCCTCGCGGGCGCGATCATCACCGTGCTGAAGAAGAACGGCCTCAACGGCAAGGTGCCCGTCACCGGACAGGACGCCACCGTCGAGGGGCTCAAGGCGGTGCTGCGCGGCGATCAGTACATGACGGTGTTCAAGCCGATCAAGGACGAGGCCGAGGCCGCGGCGAAACTGGTCGCCGCGCTGGCCAAGGGCGACAAGGCCACCGCCGACGGCCTGGCCACCGCGTCGAGCACCGACCCCAAGGGCAACCGCACCGTGAAATCGGTGCTGCTGGACCCGCATTCGATCACCCGCACCGAGGTCAAGCAGGTCGTCGATCTGGGTTATGTGAAGGCGAGCGAGCTGTGCGGCGGTGACGTGGCGCCGCTGTGCGCCCAGCAGGGCATCGCCTGATGTCCGAGCCGCTGCTCCAGATCACCGGGCTCAACAAGAGTTTCGGCGCGGTGCACGTGCTGCACGACGTCGACTTCACCGCCCCCGCGGGCGAGGTGACCGCGCTCGTCGGCGACAACGGCGCGGGCAAGTCGACCCTGGTGAAATGCGTCGCCGGTATCCATCCCGCCGACTCCGGGACCGTGCGGTTCCGCGGCGAGGAGGTGCACGTGCGGGGGCCCAAGGACGCGGCGGCGCTGGGGATCGAGGTGGTCTACCAGGATCTCGCGCTGGCCGACAACCTCGACATCGTGCAGAACATGTTCCTCGGCCGCGAACGGGGCAAGCCCTGGTTCCTGGACGAGGCGAGCATGGAGGAGGCCGCGCGGCGCACGCTGGCCTCGCTCTCGGTGCGCACGGTGAAATCCGTGCGCACGCCGGTCGCCTCGCTCTCGGGCGGGCAACGCCAGACCGTCGCCATCGCGAAAGCCGTGCTGTGGAACAGCAATCTGGTGTTGCTGGACGAACCCACGGCGGCGCTCGGCGTCGCCCAGACCCGGCAGGTGCTGGACCTGGTCCGGCGGCTGGCCGAACGCGGGCTCGGGGTCGTGCTCATCAGCCACAACCTCGCCGACGTGTTCGAGGTGGCCGACCGCATCGCGGTGCTGTATCTGGGCCGGATGGCCGCGCAGGTGCGCACGGCCGATGTCACGCAGAACCAGGTCGTGGAACTGATCACCGCGGGCCGCTCCGGCGATCTCGGGCTGGCACGGCCCGAGGCCGCGGTGCTCTAGCAGGAAAGACGATGTGATGACGCAAGTTTCGACCGAGACGGCCGTGGCCGATTTCGGCATCGACACCACCACCGTGTCCACGGCCGAGGCCGTGCGCGCCTATCTCGCCCGCGTGAGGGGCGGCGAGATCGGTTCCCTGCCCGCGCTGCTGGGCCTGGTGGTGCTGGTCGTGCTGTTCTCCGTGCTGTCGGATGTGTTCTTCTCGCTCAACAACATCGCCAACCTGCTGGCGCAGGGCGCGGGGCAGACGATCATCGCGATGGGCATCGTGTACGTGCTGCTGCTGGGCGAGATCGATCTGTCCGCGGGCACCGCCTCCGGGGTCGCGGGGGCGGTGCTGGCCATGCACTACGTCGAGGACGGAAACCTGTTGTCCGGCATGGGCAATACGGTGTTCATCGTGTTCAACGGATTGCTGCTGCTGGCCGCGGTGCTGGCCGGACTGCTGCGGATCTGGCCCGGGGTGGCGACGGCGTTGCTGGGCGTGGCGATCACCATGGTCGGGTTCCACGCCAACCCGTGGATCGAGATGCTGCTGGCGGTGTGCGTGGGCACGGCCATCGGGTGCATCACCGGATTCCTCATCGCCCGCATCGGGATGCCGTCGTTCGTGGTCACGCTGGCGCTGTTCCTCACCTGGCAGGGCGCGATCCTGCAACTGATCGGCGAGGGCGGGGTGCTGGGCATCAGCTCCTCGCCGGTGCTCAACGAGGTGGCCAATGGCAATCTGTCGGTGGCGTGGAGCTGGGTGCTGTTCGTGGTCGGGGCGGGCGGGTACGCCGGGGTCACGCTGTTCGGTCACTTCCGCAGGCAGGCCAAGGGACTGGTGTCCGCGCCCACGCCGCTGGTGCTGGGCAAGGTGACGGCGGTGACCGTGCTGGCGGCGGTCGCGACCGCGTTGTTGTCGGTGAACCGCTCGCCGAACGCGCTCGAGATCTCCGGGGTGCCGTACGTGGTGCCGATCGTGTTGGCGCTGTTGGTGATCGGGACCTTCGTCCTCAATCGGACAGCCTATGGGCGGCACCTCTACGCCATCGGTGGTAACGCCGAGGCCGCCCGGCGCGCTGGAATCAATGTGACCCAATTGCGGGCGAGCGTGTTCGTCATCTCCTCGGGCTGTGCGGCGGTCGGCGCGATCGTCTACTCGTCCAAGGTCGGCTCGGTGGATCCGCAGGCGGGCGGGTTGAACACGCTGCTGTTCGCGGTGGGCGCGGCGGTGATCGGCGGGACGTCGCTGTTCGGCGGCAAGGGCCGGGTCGCCGACGCGGTGATCGGCGGCGCGGTGCTGGCGGTGGTGTCCAACGGGCTGGGTCTGCTGCGGCAACCGGCCGCGGTCGTCTCCATCGTGACCGGCCTGGTGCTGTTGCTGGCCTCGACCGTCGACGCGCTGTCGCGGCGGCGGGCCCGGGCGACCGGACGGTAGATGACCGTCGCCCGACCCGACGAGGTGCGCCGATTCAATCGCGCCTCGCTGCTGCGTCGGCTACACGTGGGCGGTCCGGCCACCCGCGCGGCGCTGGCCAGCGAGCTCGGCCTCAACCGCTCGACCATCAAGATGCTGGTCGACGGTCTGGCCGGGGACGGGGTGGTGGAGGAGCGGGTCCCGCGCCTGGCCAAGGGCGCGGGCCGGCCCTCGCTGCTGGTGCTGCCGCAGCCGCAGGCGGCGGTGGTGCTGGCGGTCGACGTGCAGGTCGAGCACGCGGGCATCGCCCTGGTCGGGTTGGGCGGTCAGATCCTGGGCCGCAACAGCTGGAATGTGCGCGGGCGCGGGCGCGAACCGGACGAATTGGCTTGTCACGTGGCCGAATCCGCGGCGCTGCTGGCCGCCGACCTCGGCCTGCGCCCGATCGCGGCGGGGGTGTCGGTGCCGGGTGTGGTGCGGCGCGCGGACGGATTGGTGCACACCGCGGCGAATCTCGGCTGGACGCGGGTGCCGTTCGGGGAGCGGATGGGGACGCTGCTGGGCGTGCCCGTGGTGATCGGCAACGACGCCGAACTGGGCGCGCTCGCCGAGAACGTGCGCGGCGTCGGGCGCGGCGCGTCGGACGCGGTGTTCGTCTCCGCCGACGTCGGGGTGGGCGGCGGCATCATCGCCCAGGGCGCGCCCATGCGCGGATCGGCCGGATACCTCGGCGAGATCGGTCACATGACCGTGCGGCGGGGCGGGCGGCGGTGCCACTGCGGGAACGAGGGATGCTGGGAGACCGAGGTGGGGGAGGCGGCGCTGCGCCGCGCGCTCGGCCTGCCCGAGAACTGCGCGCGCGGCGCGATCGTCGCGGAAATGCGTGAGCTGCACCGGGATTCGGATCCGGTGGCGCGGCTGGGGGAGTACGTCGACTGGCTGACCCTCGGCGTGGTCAACGTGGTCAACATCCTCGGGGCCGAACTGGTGGTGCTCGGGGATCTGTTCGTCTGGCTGCCCGACGCGGTGGTGGCGCACGTGCGCGGCGAGGTGTCGCGCCGCAGCCTGGTGGGCCGCGCGCTGGGCGGGGTGCGGATCGAACGGTCCTCGCTCGGAGCGGATCTCAAACTGCTGGGCGCGGCGGAGGCGGCGTTCGAGGACGTGCTCGCGACCCTGTGAGACGCCGATTCGGCGACGCACGAGTGCGAACGCTCTACCCTGGAGGCACTCACGTCGGATCGGGGGCAGCGATGACCTTCTTGCGCGGGGTCTGCGAGCACACCGAGGGCAGGCACCTCACGGTGCACGCGGTGAACCGGGACGCCGGGCTGAAACGCGTGTTCGAGGGCCGATTCGTCGGGGAGATACCGCCGTTCACCGTGCTCGGGGCGCACATCGACGCGGACGATCCCGACGAGTTGCGCGGCGCGCGCCGATTCACCGGCACCGTCGGCCCGACCCGGCTGGCCCTCGTCTTCGACAACGCGACACAGATCAGCGGCACCCTCGTGCCCGCGCTCGAGCGGGAGTGGGCGGTCGCGGGCGAAGGGTATTGGCGCGCGGTGTTCTGACGCGGGTCGGCGATCATAATGAGCACACCGACCCACGACGGAAGGATCGCCGTGACCGAATCACGTCCGCGGGCAGGTGTGGTGCAGTCGGTCGATCGCGCCTTCGATCTTCTGGAACGGGTCGCCGACGCCGGGGGCGACGCCACGCTGTCGCAGCTGGCCGAGGCGTCGGGGTTGCCGCAGCCCACCATTCACCGGCTGCTGCGCACGCTCATCTCCGGCGGCTACGTCCGCCAGCAGCCCTCCCGGCGATACGCGTTGGGCCCCAGGCTGATTCGCCTCGGCGAGAGCGCGAGCCGAGTGCTGGGCGCCTCGGCCCGCCCGCACCTGACCCGGCTGCGCGACCTCACCGGCGAGACCGCCAATATGGCCGTGCTCGACGGCGATCAGGTGGTCTACGTCGCCCAGGTCCCCTCGCCGCACGCCATGCGGATGTTCACCGAGGTCGGCCAGCGCGTCGACCTGCACTGCACCGCCGTCGGCAAGGCCGTCCTGGCCACCCTCACCCCCGAGGAGACCGACCGCGTCCTCACCCGAATCCCGTTGCGCCCCCACACCTCCCACACCATCACCGACCCCGCCGCCCTACGCACCGAACTCGACCACATCCGCCACCGCGGCTACGCCACCGACACCGGCGAACAGGAACCCGGCCTACACTGCTACGCCGTCGCCATCCCCAACGCCCCCACCCGAACCGCCATCTCCATCAGCGGCCCCCAACCCCGAGTAGCGACCCTGTCCCCCACCGAGATCATCCCCCTCCTCCACGAAACAGCCACCGCCATCGGCCGAGACCTGTCGGCCGCGGGGTGATCAGAGCGCGGCGGTCAGGGGGTGGGGCCGCCGGGCTGGGGTGGGAGTTGGCCGGGGGCGCCCGGGAATTGGCCGGTGCCGCCGGATTGGTTTGGGCCCCCGGGGAATTGGCCTCGGCCTTGGCCCTGCATGCCGCGGCCTTGGGATGCGGTGCCGGTGGTGATCTCGGTGGCGGTGGCGGTGTTGTTCGATTCGGTGGCGCGGATGGTCACCGTGTCGCCGACCTTGGCGGTGGCGCCGGTGGTGTTCGAGGTGATCGCGTAGGTGTGCGAGTAGTCGTCGGCGCTCTTGGCGGTGATGGAGTCGGCGGAGACGGCGGTGACCGTGCCGGTCTGGGTGAGTTCGGTGGCGTAGCCGCCGTTGCCGTCGGAGACGACGAATTCGCCGTGCAGGGCGCCCGGCATTATCATGCCGCCGCCGCGGGCGGACTGACCGCCGGGGCCGTTCATGCTCATGCCGGGGCCGCCGCCGGGGCCGCGGCTCTCGGTCGAATGCCCGGACGCGGCGTAGACGACGCCCGCGCCCGCCGCGGCGATGACGGCGGCGACGCCCACCGCCGCGAGGGACTTGCGGGTGGTCCAGCCCGAGGGGGCGGGTTGCGGTGCGCCCCAAGGCTGTTCGGTCTCCGGCGGCTGCTGGACGGGGGTCGTCATCGTGCGTGCTCCTCGATGGTCGGGACCGGCTTGCCGGTCGGTCGTCCCACGGTCGGTCACGAAAATGGGCCCCCGCTGTGCCGAGGATCAGGGTTGGCTGTGCGAATGGGCCGAAACTGGGATTTCGCCGAGAGCCCGGTCCGCCACGGCCGCCGCCACCTCCTCGGCCACCAGGTCGGCATTGATCTGCGCCCCCGCCATCGCGCCCGCCGCCGCGGCCGCGCCGACCTGGGCCGACAGATCCGACACGTTCCCGGCCGCCCACACGCCCGGCACCTCGGTGCGCCCGGTCGCGTCGGCGGGAATGTATTCGCCCATCCCACTGGGATGTTCGCTCGGCCGCAGGCCCAGCTCGGCCAGGAATCCGGCACGGGCGACCATGCGCGTCCCGACCGCCAGCGCCGCGCGCTCGACGACAGTGCCGTCGCTCAACCGCACCCCGGTCAGCCGATCGCCGGTGACGACCAGTTCCGTCACGATCCCCTCGACCACCCGGATCCCGCGCGCGGCGAACTGCTCGGCCTGCTCCGCGGTCGGCGGCGCGGTGTGGGCGAAGTACACCACGTCATCGCTCAACTGCCGGAACAACTGCGTGACATGCGCCGACATCGGCCCGCTGCCGAGCACGCCGATCGCCCGATCACGCACCTCCCAGCCGTGGCAGTACGGGCAGTGCAGCACGTCGCGTCCCCACCGCTCCCGCAGCCTCGCCACCTCGGGCAGCTCGTCGACCAACCCGCTCGCGACGAGCAGCCGCCGCGCCCGCACCGAGCGTCCGTCGGCCAGCCCCACGACGAAATCGGATTCCGCGCGCCGGGCCGAGATCACCTCGCCCTCGACCACGCGCCCGCCGTACGACGCGACCTCCGCCCGTCCCCGCGCGAGCAGCTCACCCGGCGGCACCCCCTCCCGGGCGAACAGGCCGTGCACCCCGTCGGCCGGGGCGTTGCGCGGCGCGCCGCCATCGATCACCAGCACCGAACGCCGCGACCGCGCCAGCATGAGCGCGCCGTTCAACCCGGCCGCGCCGCCGCCGATCACCACCGCGTCGTAGTCGTCGTTCCACTCCTCGGTCACCATGACCACCTCCTTCGCTACGCCGGTGCCGTGCCCGAGGTCGTAGTCGTCGTTCCGCTTCTCGGTCACCATGACACCTCCTTCGCTACGACAGTGCCGCCCCCGAGGTCGTATCGGCAAGGAGATTTGCCGAAGTGGCAAACTGTCGGCATGGACGAGATCGATCGGGCGCTCGACGCGGTCGGCCCCCGGCTGCGCGAACTGCGCCGCAAGCGCCGCACCACGCTGGCCGAATTGTCAACGGCCACGGGCATTTCCGTGAGCACGCTGTCCCGTCTGGAATCGGGCAGCCGCCGCCCCACCCTCGAACAGCTGCTGCCGCTGGCCCGCGCGCACGGCGTCACCCTCGACGAATTGGTCGACGCCCCGCAGACCGGCGACCCGCGCGTGCACCTGCGCCCGGTCACCCATCACGGCATGACGATGGTGCCGCTGACGAAACGGGCGGGCGGCATCCAGGCGTACAAGATCGTTTTCGAGGCGCACAGCCCCCGGCGCGACCCCAGCCCGCAGACCCACGAGGGCTACGAATGGCTGTACGTCCTCAACGGCCGCCTGCGCGTGGTGCTCGGCGACCACGACCTGGTGCTGCTGCCCGGCGAGGCGGCCGAATTCGACACCCGCGTGCCGCACTGGTTCGGCGCCGCCGACGACGAACCGGCCGAGATCCTCAGCCTGTTCGGCAAGCAGGGCGAACGCGCGCACCTGCGGGCCGCGCCCAAGGACCGCGCTCCCAGCAAACGCACAGCCGGACCACAGGACGCTTCCACGCGGTGACGGCACGCTCGATCGGGTGACCTCCACCCTGTCCGAACCGACCGTTGTGCCCGCCCCCGCCCCGGCCCGGCGCGATCTCCGCCCCTGGTCGCTGGCCGCGTTGCTGATCGCGACCGCGGCGCTGTACCTGTGGGATCTGGGTTCGAGCGGCTGGGCCAATCAGTTCTACGCGGCCGCCGTGCAGGCCGGATCCACCAGTTGGAAGGCGATGCTGTTCGGTTCCAGCGACGCGGCCAACGCGATCACCGTCGACAAGACGCCGGGCGCGCTGTGGGTGATGGACCTCTCGGCGCGGCTGTTCGGCCTCAACTCGTGGAGTCTGTTGGTGCCGCAGGCGCTGGAGGGTGTCGCGTCGGTGGCGGTGCTGTACGCGACGGTGCGGCGGGTCGCCGGGCACGGCGCGGGCCTGCTCGCCGGTGCGGTGCTGGCCGCGACGCCGGTGGCGGCGTTGATGTTCCGCTACGACAATCCCGACGCGCTGCTGGTGCTGCTGCTGACGGTGGCGGCCTACTGCGTGCTGCGCGCCGTCGAAACCGATTCCGCCGCATGGTGGTTGCCGCTCGCCGGGGTGGCCGTCGGCTTCGGTTTCCTGGCCAAGATGATGCAGGCGTTCCTGGTGCTGCCCGCCTTCGCGGTGGTGTACCTGCTCGCGGCGCGGGCGCCGTGGCGCACCCGGCTGCTGCGATCGGCGGGCGCGGTGCTGGCCGTGATCGTCTCGGCGGGTTGGTATCTCGCGCTGGTCGCGCTGTGGCCCGCGGACTCCCGGCCCTACATCGGCGGTTCTCAGCACGACAGCGTGCTCGAATTGGCCTTGGGCTACAACGGTTTGGGCCGCATCACCGGCGACGAGACCGGCGGCCTCGGCAACACCAACTTCGACGCCGGCTGGGCGCGCCTGCTCGGCGACCAGATGGGCGGCCAGATCGCCTGGCTGCTCCCCGCCGCGATCATCCTGGGCCTGGCCGGACTCTGGGTCCTGCGCCGCGCCCCCCGCACCGACACGACCCGCGCCGCCCTGCTCCTCTGGCTCGGCTGGCTCGCCGTCACCGGCGCGGTCTTCAGCTTCGCCAGCGGCATCCTCCACCCGTACTACACGGTCGCCCTGGCCCCCGCGATCGGTGGCCTGGTGGGCATCGGTGCGGCCTTGATGTGGCAGCGCCGCAACGACATTCGCGCGACCACGGTCCTGTCCGGTTCGCTCGCGATCACGGCGCTCCTGGCCTGGATCCTGTTGCGCCGAACTCCCCAGTGGCAGCCCTGGCTGGCCCCCACGGTCCTGGCCGGGGGAGTGGTCGCCGCGGTCCTGCTGCTGCTCGTCGCCCGCCTCCCGCACCGGATCGCCGTGGTGGTGGCTGGGCTCGCCGTGGTCACTGGATTGGCGGCTCCGACGGCGTATTCCCTTGCGACCGTTGCCACCTCACACGGTGGCGCGATTCCGAGCGCGGGGCCCGCGGGGGCCGGGTTCGGGCATATGCGTCCGGGTGGAACGGCCGGGCGAGGCTGGAACACGGGCGGTGCTTTCGGGCCGAATGGGCAGGGAGGTGTCCCGGGAACTGCTGGGGGCCAAGGGAATACGGGCAGTGCGGCCGGTGGTCAGGGTGGCGTGAGCGGTACACAAGGCGGTACAGCCGGTGGTCAGAGTAGCGCGGCCGGTGCTCAAAGCGGTACGGCCGGTGGCCAGGGTGGCGTGAGCAGTGTCCAAGGCGGTGCGGCCGGTGCCCAAGGCGGTACAGCCGGTGCCCAAGGTAGCGCGACCAGTGCGCAAGGTGGCGCGGCCGGTGCCCAAGGTAGCGCGACCAGTGCCCAAGGTGGTGCGGCCGGTGCTCAAGGCGGTGCGGCCGGTGCCCAAGGTGGCGCGGCGGGTGCCCAAGGGGGTATGGGTGGGGCGCCCATGGGTGGGTTGTTCGGGGCGTCCGAGCCGAGTGCGAATGTCGTTGCGGCATTGGAGGACAACGCGGACGCGTATACCTGGGTGGCGGCGACCACCGGGTCGAACAACGCGGCCACCTATCAGCTGGCGACGCGCAGCCCGGTGATGGCGATCGGTGGGTACAACGGGACCGATCCCGCGCCGACGCTGGCGGAGTTCGAAAGCCTTGTGGCGCAACACAAGATCCACTACTACATCGACGGACAGGTGATGGGCGGCATGCGCGGCTCCTCGAGCGGCGGCAGCCAGGAGGCGGCGAAGATCTCGGCGTGGGTGCGGGCGAACTACACCGCGCGGACGATCGACGGCGTGACCGTCTACGACCTGAGTTGACGGAGCGGATGACGGGATTCGAACCCGCGACCCTCACCTTGGCAAGGTGATGCGCTACCAACTGCGCTACATCCGCGTGCCGCGCTCCGGCGGCGAGTCAAAACCATAGCTCATCGCGCCCGACAACCACCAATCGCCTGGTGGTCGGGCGCGATCGGCGTTTCCGGCCGAATCGTCCCCCACCCTCACAGCAATCGCACAGCGTACACGCAACGGCGGCCCAGTGCGCCGTTCGAACATGGTGGAGACGAGAGGAACACGGATATGACCACCATCGAAGCGCCCGCCCCGCGGGCCACCAGTTCACCCCCCGCCCCGCCCGCGCGGCAGCGCCCCGCCTGGCACGGCATCGTCTTCGGCGACCCCGATCAACCGCGCTGGGCCCGGCCCGGCCTGTGGGCCCTGCTGCTGGCGTCGGCCGTCGCCTACCTGTGGGGCCTGAGCCGAAACGGTTGGGCCAACGACTATTACGCGGCCGCCGTCCAGGCCGGGACGCAGAGCTGGAAGGCCCTGCTGTTCGGTTCGCTGGACGCCGGGAACGCGATCACGGTCGACAAGCCGCCCGCCGCACTGTGGATCATGGGCCTGTCGGGACGGCTGTTCGGCTTCGGTTCGTGGTCCATGCTGCTGCCCGAGGCGCTGATGGGTGTGGCGTCGGTCGCGCTCGTCTACGCCGCGGTACGGCGCTGGCACGGGCCCGGTGCGGGTTTGCTGTCCGGTAGCGTGCTGGCGCTGACTCCGGTGGCGGCGTTGATGTTCCGGTTCAACAATCCCGACGCGCTGCTGGTGCTGCTGCTGGTCGCGGCGGCCTACTGCACGATGCGCGCGACCGAGCGGGGCAGCGGCCGCTGGCTGGCGCTCGCCGGTGTCGCCGTCGGCTTCGGCTTCCTCACCAAGATGATGCAGGCGTTCCTGGTGCTTCCGGCGTTCGGTCTGGTGTTCCTGGTCGCCGCGCCCATCGGGTTCGGGCGGCGGATCGTCAAGCTGCTCGGCGCGGCCGTCGCGGTCGCGGTGTCGGGGGGATGGTTCGTGGCCCTGGTCTCCTTGTGGCCCAGCGATTCCCGGCCCTACATCGGCGGTTCGACCGACAACAGCCTGCTCGAGCTGGCGCTGGGTTACAACGGCCTCGGCCGCGTGCTCGGCGGTTCCGGCAATCACGGCGGTGGCGGCGGATTCAGCGGCAGCACCGGGATCACCCGCCTGTTCGGCGATTCGATGGGCACCGAAATCTCCTGGCTGCTCCCCGCCGCCCTGATCGGCCTGGTCGCCGGGCTGTGGTTCACCCGCCGCACCCCGCGCACCGGACGCACCCGCGCGAGCCTGATCCTGTGGGGCGGCTGGCTCCTGGTGACCGGTGTGGTCTTCAGCTACATGCAGGGCACCATCCACCCGTACTACACAGTCGCCCTCGCTCCCGCGGTCGCCGCGCTGATCGGCATCTCGGTCACCCAATTGTGGCGCGGCCGCGCCCATCTCGCGCCCCGCACGACCCTCGGCGTCATGCTCGCCGCCACCGGCATCTGGAACTACGTCCTGCTCGACCGCACCCCCGACTGGTACCCGCCCCTGCGCTGGATCACCCTCATCGGCTCGATCGCCCTGGCCGCGATCCTCATCGTCGGCGCCCACCACCTGGGCCGCCTCACCGCCGTCATCGCGGCCACCGCCCTCCTGTTCGGCCTGGCCGGAACCACGGCCTACACCCTCGAAACCCTCGCGACCACCCACACCGGCTCCATGCCCACCTCCGGCCCGACCACCGGCCGAGGAATGGGCGGCCCCGGTGGCTTCGGCGGAGGCGACGGCTTCACCCGCGGCGACGCACCCGGCCAATCATCCACGGGCACAGCCCAATCCGGCTCGACCGACGGCTCGGCGACCGGCGGCCAGTCCGCTCCGGCCGATGGTTCCGCCAGCGGCCAGTCCGCCCCCACCGGTTCCGGCACCGGCGCGCAACCTCCCTCGGCCGCGGGTTCCGCGACCGGCGGATCGGCTCAAGGGGCCACCGACGGAACCGCTTCGGGCGCAACGGTTTCCGGCGGCGGTCAGATGTCCGGCCCGGGTGGCGGCGGCGCGAGCAACAACGCCGAGTTGCAGAACCTGCTGAAGAACACCCAAAACCGCTGGGCGGCGGCGACGGTCAGCGCCCAATCCGCCGCGGGCCTCGAATTGTCCACCGGCGCCTCGATCATGGCGATCGGCGGCTTCACCGGCAGCGACAACTCCCCGACCCTCGCCCAATTCCAGCAGTACGTCGCCAACGGTGACATCCACTACTTCATCGCGGGCAACGGCGGCGGCCCCGGCGGCAACTCGGGCACCGGCGCGGAGATCACCACCTGGGTCAAGGCCCACTACCAAGCCGTCACCATCGGCACCACCACGGTCTACGACCTCACCCAACCCCTGACCTGACCACCCCAGCCGCACCCTTTATTCCGATCCGCACCCCTTGCACCCCCCTGCAGGGAGTGTCGGAATTTTTGTGGGCAGAACGGTGAATTGTCCTGCTAGTTTCCGGTTATCCGCTCACCATAGTGCAGGGCGAGCGTGTTGAGT